>JAHLVW010000060.1 GCA_019058275.1 Candidatus Heimdallarchaeota archaeon | reverse complement strand
TATCCAAAAAAGTCACGAAAGAAAAGAAAGGAAAGAGTACTTGCTATCGACCTTGGCTTAAAGAAAGTGGCAATAGCAGCTGTTTTTGAAAAGGGAAAACAGATATCAAGACCGATAACCATCAAACTCAAAGGTTCAGAGTATCAGCATATAGAGAGAATCTATCAACACATTGCAGAAAACCAACGGCAAATAGCAAAGCAAAAAAAGAAAAGAGAAAGCAAGTAAATGTAATTAGAAGAGAAGAGGAGAGAAGAAGACTATACGAGAAGCGAAACAGATTAGGAGAAGAACTCGCACACACAACAACCAACAACCTAGTGCAAATCGCTCTTAACTGGTGCTGCACAAAGTTAGTCATAGAAGACCTCAGAAACTACAAACCTTCTCGTGGAAAAAGAAGCTGGTCAAATCGTTTGTCAGAATGGTTGCGAGGAAGAATAGCTTTTCTCCTAGAATACAAATGCGAAGAAGCAGGACTCATCTTACAAAAGGTTTGCCCATGGGGAACCTCAAGCCATTGCCCAAGATGCACAAACAAAGGACGAAAAGTCAAAGGACCAAACAACCTAGTCGAAGATGATCGAGGACGATGGTTCCAATGCTCCCATTGTGGTTTCACAGCAGACCGAGACTATATCGCAGTTGTAAACATTTATCGAGCAAGCTTCATAGATTATAAACAAATTAAAAGTTTGAAAGACACCAGCCCCGTGCCCTACACGGACTCGGGAACCCCTCACTCAACTGTTCCTAGTGGGGGCTCAGAGATGAACTGCACCAACAAACTTGTTGCAGTGACTGGGAATGGATAAATTATTCTACATGAAAGTGTAATAATTGGCCATAAAAAAAGGAACGGTAGCCCAGTTAGGTCAAAGGCGCAGGGTTTATTATTTTATTTCTTTAAACTTAAATATAGCGTAATGCCATTAATTGTCTCGGATCAATAGATGTAGCATCAAAAATTCGAATCGTCCAAAGAAATCTTGGTAAGGGTCTTGTTATAACTGAAATCTTATCCTCTTTCCAGTTTTCATCTGATTCCATATTTGAAGTAATTTTCTTATCAATAAGTTCTCGTTTATAATTCTGAACAGAATACAATAATAATTCTTTTTGACGTTTCTTTAGATTATATTCTTCCTCAAATTTGTATGTCATATATTTGTATATTCTTCCAAAGGTTAACCGGATTTTCGGATATAAAGGTAACAAAACATTTCATAAACAAACATGTGAATAATCTCTTTCTTCAATCCATTCATTTTTCCAATAGAAAAATAATTTTTTTTCCTTTAATATACTTAACTCTACTATATGGGGCAATTTGATCATCATAATTAGAGTTTTGGACAACAAATGATTTTTTTATATCTTGGAAGCATTTATAAAACAGAAAAGAAAAGAAAATTGTATTATTCTGCGGGGGTTGCCCAGCTAGGTCAAAGGCGTGGGGTTTAGGACCTCATCTCGTAGGAGTTCGCGTGTTCGAATCGCGCCCCCCGCACCAGTTTCTACTTTTATATGATACTTTTCATGAGTAAAACACTTGTAACTATTTTCGAGACAAAAATTTTTTGTTGAATATTTTCCGACATAATATCAAAACGTATTTAAGGCTTTTTGTGTGTATTAGTCTAACGGTTCTTTTGAACTGAAGGGAAAATAGGAGAAATCTCAATTGATAAATAAAAAAAAGAAATTTGTTTTCTTTGTTCTTTTACCTCTTTTTATTGGAACATTGACTATTATTAATGTGCAAGGAAATACGACTTTTACAGGTTATGTAAAAGATAAATCAAACAATGCAATATCTGGAGCCACAGTTTTAATTTCAGATTCTTTGGGTTATATACTAGGATATACTTCTACAAGTTCAACTGGGTACTACTCACTTTCTGTGAGCTTATCTGGTTATTCACCTTATTACTTATCTGCAAGTAAAACGGGATATGAGCCAGATACCAAAACAGTTACAGGTGGAGGTACAAATAATTTTAACTTATATGGCTATGTAGATGGTTATGTAAAGGATTCACAAAATGATGCTATCTCAGGTGCTACCGTAAAAGTTTATCGTTATTCGATACTTCTAGGTTCTACTACAACTTCTTCAAGTGGTTATTACTATATACAAATTTCTAACCATCCAACAAGTGTAAAAGCACAAAAATTTGGTTTCAGAGATTACTCTAAATCAATTTCAACCACTGGTAGACATAACATGAACATGAAAGCCCTGAAAGCAATTATTGTCGGAATATCTGATTATGCAAGTGGTACAGATTTAAATTATTGTGATGAAGATGCTTCAGATTGGTATGATCAACTTCATGATTTAAGATATGATTGTGAAGTTTACGGTGATGGTCATGTAAGTAATTATCCTCAATATGATGGATTAGCTACTGAGTCAAACGTTAGGTCAGCTATACAATCATTAGCTACAGATGTAGGTTCAGGAGATACGGTGTGCTTCATTTTTTCAGGACATGGTGGTACTAACATCTGGGGAAAACAATATCTATATATGCAAGATTGTAGCAAATACAAGGAAACTGAAATAGAGGATGATTTCGAAGACTTTGATAGTGGTGTAGATATATTCTTCTTCTTCGACTCATGTAACTCAGGTGGAATTATCTCGTCATTAGATGACATGCCAAATGAAGACTATATATATGTAGCAACAACCTGTAACGAGGATGGTTATGGGTATGATAGCTCTACATATAGCAATGGTTTATGGACATACTATTTCTTAGAATATGCATGGATTAATCATTATAGCGGTTCAAGATCATATTCTATGGAAATAGTCTTTGATTACGCATTAGCTAACTATCCTTATGGTGGCGATGATACACCTCAAGAATATGATGGCGATGGTTCATCATCATTCTATTTGTAAAATCATAGGAAATAACAACACTGATTATTTCATCAGTGTTTTTTTTTTCTAATAAATTTAAATATTAATTGATATATGTTTTTAATGAATTGAATGGGATATTATGAGCGAGAAAAAAAGAGAAAATGAGAAATATAAATCATTACAAGGTGTCTTCCTAAAAACAAGTAAGAAGAGATTAATAACATCTGTTATAATCAGTGTTATATTGTTCACTTTATTGTCAACCTTTCTCTTAACTTGGTTTAATTATCGATACAAATCATTCCAGAATCATGAATCGACATATGAATGGTATAATGATAATCAAATCAGTATTATCTATAGTAGTATTTTTGATTTAAAAGATAATCCTAACTCATTTCTCGATTTAGCTATTAATGAAATTCATTCCACATTAGACACTCTCGCTTCTAAAATATTTGATAATTATACTACATCGATGTATTATGAAATGGAATCTTTAAATTATCCATTAAATCAAACATATGATGCAAGTCTATTAACTTTACAGCAGGAAGTATATAATGTCCTAGCAAATAGTTTGATAGACGGAAGATTACCTAATAATGAATCGGAGTTACTTTATTATTCTAATGATTTAACATCTCCAGTATACCAACTAGGTGATAAACTTGGCTTACAAATCACAAGAGATGAAATATCCTACGTTAATAATTTCACAATTGTAGGTATTATTGACAGTTTTTCATATAATTTATATCAAAATGGGTTTTCAAATGATATCTTTCAACATTTTCGTATAGATCAACAAGAATTTGATCAATATAAAATAGATTTGTTCTTCATTAATTCTCATGATTTTTCTGACATAATGTTAAACTATCCTTTTAGTACAACTGGTGGATTGACATTAAATGTTGATTTTAATTATGAATTTGATATTAAAGAATTAAATAATCTTCTATCCTTAACTAATGAATTAGATATAATCCAATCAAATCAAGATTTTGAATATTTACCTAAAACTACTTCTTTTTGTTATGATTTTGATTATTTTGTAATTTCCTTTCAAGCTAATTGGATTTCTCAAACTTTCAATATTTTTGTTCTAGGAGTACCTATTTTCTTATTGTTTAGTCTGCTTATAAGAGAGTTGTTTAATATTGGTAATTTCGAAAAAAGCAACCAGTTCAAGCTTTTCAAAACATATGGTTTAGAGTTTGGTACTTTACGGAAAATTGTATTCACTGAAAATCTAATTACAACATCTATTGGAGCAGTAATTGGTATAATCCTTGGTACACTAATTGGTTTTCTAATATCATCATTTGGACTTGATATTATTAGCAAAGAATCTTATTTTAATGCACATTTAGAACCAGCTTTCTATATTACCATAATTACATTATTTGTATTTATTTTAATTGGGGGTTTTATTACTGAAACACTTCTTGCAAGAAGAACATTACAACTTACTTCCGAACTATATAAAACTAAACGTAAAAAAGTCATTGGAAAACTATTTACTTCTGCTGAATCACTTCTAATTTTATCTGGAATTATTCTATTTATTATTGGTTTTCTAGGTTGGAGGTTTATCCCCAATTCTTATTATCTTATCTTAGCTATTTTATCACTTATGAGTATCTGTGTATTTCTTATGGTGGCAGGAATTTTGCTAGTACTTGCTTCGCTATTTCTTCTTCTATCAAGATTATTTTTATTATTATGGCGTTATATTGGAAAAAATATATGGAAACAAAGGAAAAGTTATATTACATTAGCATTAAAACAAATGTCTGTTTATGGTGATGAATATAAAAGAACTATTTTCGCAATGACACTCATTTGTCTCTGCGTTTCACCGGGTTTAATATTAGTGAAATCATTAAATAATCATTTGGAAATGGAATCAAATCTTAAAGTAGGATTTTCAGACATACTTGTTCAAAGTTGGGCTGATAATAACACAATATTAATGGAAAATATCTCAACACTTAGTGGTGTAGAAAAAATTACGAAAGTTGATGTAATTGAACTTAGGGAACTTGGTACAGTAAGAGCATCTAATGATAAAACTTTCGAAGTAAATATATTAAATATAAATAATGTTTCAGAATTTATAGGTATAATATCAGCTAAAATTCCTGATTCATGTGGATATACATTAAGTGACATTTCTGCACTTGATACAAATATGACTTATATGATGAGTTCTAAATATTCTCGGAAAAATAATTATAATAAAGGTGAAATCTATTCAAGCTCTGAAATTACTTCCTCTTCTTATGCTTCTTATAATATGACATTTATAAATGATTTTGATTGCTTTCCACTATTGCCATATAAATTACCTAACTTCCTTGATAGGTTTCTTATAGAAAAATATAATTTAGTAATGAGTAATTTAACCTATTCTCAATTGAAGTATAAGTTTAATGAGCTTACATCAGTTAATAACAACACTTACATCTTAGTAAAAACAGTTCCTCATTATAACATATCGTTACTTATTGAAGAAATTGAAAACCTACCTTATATATTACGTGTTTCAATTTACAAAGATGAATTAAATGCCTTAAAATCAGAATTGAATAATTTTTCAATTAATTTTCTTATAATAATCACAATTATTTCTTTATTATTACTTATCTTTTATGGCTTTCTTGCTGCAAGAAATATTTACAAACAAAGAACACGAATCATTGAATCTGATTATAATATTGGTGCTAAAAAACATCAAATTTGGTTAAATTTTTCAATTGAAATAATTTTAATATCAATAATTCCATTACTCATTTCAATTCTTATATCTGCAATTTTATTACATAATTTATATGACTATCTCTTTGATATTCCACAAGTATACAAAAGATTTGTACCGTGGTTACCAATTTGGTTTATGGTATTAATAATTCTCTTATGTCTTGTATGTTTTATAAGTGGTTGGTTACTTGAAATGTGGAATCAATTCCACAAATATAAACCAGTGCGTCAGGAGTGAGAAATTTTGATTGAATGTAAAGATATTATTAAAATATACCTCGATGAAGAAATAAATTTACGAGTTCCTGCTTTGCGAGGATGTGACTTAAGTGTGAATGAAGGAGAAATTTTGTCTATAGTTGGCCCTTCTGGGTCTGGAAAAACTACACTTATTAACATTCTTGCTGGATTGGATGTATGTTCTAGTGGAGAAGTAAAAGTTGGAGATTATAATTTATCAAATATGTCTTTAAAAGAATTAAATTCTTATAGACTGGAAATGATTGGAATAATAGATCAATTTCCAGAACGAACTCTATTTCTCGATGGGAATCTTAATGATAATTTAAAATTTGCATCAAATGTTAAAAGAAATTCTCGCACTGAGTCAAAAGTAAATGATCAATATATATTAGAAAGATTGGGAATAACTCATTTGAAAAATCGTGTAGTAAGAGGTTTTTCTGGTGGAGAATTGATTCGTGCTGCTATAGCTTGTGCTCTAATAAAAGAAGCTCCATTATTATTATGTGATGAACCAACTGGTCAATTAGATAGCATCAATACTTTTAAAGTAAAAACTCTATTAAAGGAAATTGCTACTGAATTTGGCACAACAATTATAGTAGTTACACATGACCCTCGATTCCAAGATGGTGTAGATAAAACATGTGAAATTAAGAACGGTCGTGTTTCTTCGATATTAGATGTAACTGATCAATTAGCTTATGGTCACAAAAAGCAGTTTCCATTAAGGTTTAAATTACAAATTGATTCGACAAATAGTATTCATTTGCCGGATTACATTATGAATATTCTAAATCTAACAAGAAACGCAGAAGTAACGGTAACAAAAAAAGGTGAAGTAGCTATTACTCATCCTAATGGTTTATCTCCTAAAATACCTAAATTAGATAGAATTAAAGTTATTAGAAAAGAAATTACAATCGATAATTTGCCTTCTACTTATTTTGAGCAATCTGATATCATCATTAAATTAGATAATATATCAAAAATATATTATGACAATAAAAATGTTGTAAATGCTTTATCCAATATCAATCTTCAAATTAAAAAAGGTGAATTAGTATTCATTTTAGGTCCAAGTGGGTCTGGCAAAACTACTCTAGTTAAATTATTATCGGGACTAAATGATGAAACTTCAGGCACGATTCGAATATTAGATAATATTTTTAGTAACTTTTCAAATACTCAAAAATCATTGTTCCGTAAACAAAAAATAGGATTGGTTCCCCAACAAGGCATTCTACATCCGTATCTAACAATCACTGAATGTTTCTTTCTTAAGGATTTCTTCTCAGGAAAAGTAATAAAAGATATTGATAGTCCAAATGTGAATGAATATCTCGGGAGATTCAATATTATTCATAAGAAGGATTCATATCCTCTAGAAATTTCAGGAGGTGAACTGCAGAGGGCTTCCCTCGCAATATCTTCAAGTCATTTACCCCAAATTATGATAATAGATGAACCTACTGCAAATTTGGATTCAGAGCTTGCAGAAGAAGTAATCCAAAAGATATATGATTTACACTCTAAAACAAATATTACATTCTTAATTGCTACTCATGATATTAACTTGATTAAAGATGGATACAGAGCAATAGTTCTTGAAGATGGAAAAATAAAAAGTGATGGATTTGTTATAACTCCTAAACATAATTAATGTCCTAGTTTTAAAGGAGTTCGTGTGTTCGAATCGCGTCCCCCGCACCATTTGCTTTTACTGATATAATAAACTTCTAATAATCGAGTTAACCAACAAATACTTGATTAATTCAATTTACTAATACTCCGGTGACATCTCTTGGCAAAACCTATCTTGAAAACTGATGAATTGGTTAAGATTTTCGCACAAGATACTCCGTTGGAGGTACATGCTTTAAGAGGTATAAATCTAGAAATAAACAAAGGTGAGATTGTCGCAATTATGGGACCCTCTGGTTGTGGGAAAACCACTTTGCTAAATATGATTGGTGGATTAGATAAACCAACATCAGGATGTGTTTGGATCAATGATCAGGAAATTACTGGATACACTGATCACGAGATTACTGAATTTAGAAAACAGAATTTAAGCTTCATTTTCCAATTTTTCAATCTTTTTGATGTTTTAACTGCTGTTGAAAATGTAACACTACCACTTTTACTTATGGGTGAACCAAACAAGGAAGCTGAGGAAAAAGCTAAAGTTATTTTAAGGGAAGTTGGTCTTAGTAGTCGATTATATAATAGACCTAATGAAATGTCTGGTGGACATAGACAAAGGGTAGCTATTGCAAGGTCTTTGATTACTAATCCAAAAATTATTCTTGCTGATGAACCAACTGGGGATTTGTCAAGTGTAATATCTCGAGATATTATGAAATTATTTAGAAGACTAAATGAAGATCTTGGCCAAACCTTTGTTTTGGTCACACATTCTGAATTGATTGGTTCTCTTTGTGATAGAATTATTAAGATGCATGATGGCTTGATTATTTCTTAGGATAATTCAACATTAATTCTGGGAAATAGTTTTAAATTTTTAAAATATCAATTTAACTATGTCTGTTGAAGAAAAAATTCCAGGAGATAGTGAGATAAAACTGGAATTATCCAAAAACAGTGATGACATAGAAATCGAGACTAAAACCTCTTTTTGGAATGTATTCAAATGGTCAATGTATGACCTTGCTAATACTATTTACTCGATGGTCAATTGTCTCATTGATTATTAACCAGTATGTTTTGATTATTGGACAACAGGAACTTCAAATGAATTATAATCAAGCTGATGCTGTTTATAACATTGTTTTTGCTGTTATGCAAGTTGTTGTTGCTATAGGTATGCCAATAATGGGTGCATTAAGTGATACTACCGGTAAAAGAAAACCATTTGTGCTTGTTCTTATAGGTATAATTTTGCTTTTTGCTAGCTTATTAGGTATCTATCATAGTCTTACTATGGTTCTAATTTTCTATGTAATAGCAAATATTGCTTATCAGTGGAGTTTATCTTTCTATGATGCAATGTTAGCCTTTATAGCCAATCCGAAGGATGTTGGTAAAGTTGGTGGATTTGGTGTTGCATTTGGTTATTTTGGCACTTTGATAGGTATGGGTGTAATGCTTGCCTTACAATCATTCTCGGGTACGCCTGTTAGTTAAGAGACTCCATTAGAGCAGGTAGATTATGGTTATTATGAGAATCCTTGGACCTTTGTTATTGCTATGGCCCTATTTGCTGCTTGCGCTATTCCTTTCATTTTTGTCAATGAAAGACAGAAGAAAGGTATAAGGCCACCTGTTGGTCAAATAATAAAGCAATCCTTTAGACAAGTAGGTCAAACATTTAGGGATATAAGACAGCATAAAGAGATGTTCAAATTTATTTTGGGTTACTTCTTGGTTGTCGATGTTGCCAATATTATTGTTGCAAAAATGTTTCTTATAGTAAGAGATGGTTTGCTAATGGAGTCAAGTTTCAGTTATATCTTTATTATTATCGCAACAGTTTCAGCAGTTATTTTCACTTACTTTGTAGGTATGCTAGCGACAAAATATGGTGGTAAAATCGCTTTCTTTGTTGTTGGCGGTCTTTGGGGTATTGCTATTATTATCGGAATCTTTTTGATATTCTATGCTGCTCCTATTGAAGTTGGTTTTAATTTCAGCTTTATAATGGTACTAGTAATGGGTGTTATAGCTGGACCCGCTTTAGGTGGTACTTGGGTTGCTCAGCGTGCAATGGTCACTGAACTTGCTCCGAAAGAGAAATTTGGCGAATACTTTGGGTTCTCCAAGCTTAGTGGCAAGGTTTCTGCTTCACTCGGACCTTTACTATGGACCGCAACATTCTTTCTTTTCACTTGGATTGCTGAACGAATTTTCGGATCTGATGGATTTTATCCTCACAAGGCATATGCTTATGCTATGCTTGTTGCTGGTATAATTATGGGCATTGGATTAATCATAATTAATTTTGTAAAACCAAAAGGTACCTTAATCAAAGAAGGAGAAGCATTACAAGAGGTAGAAGAAACTCCCCAATAATAGATATAAAAAGTTCCTTTCACAGGAACTTTATTTTTCTTTTTATCTTTGTAAATTTATAAGAAAATGTTTATACTATCATTATT
>JAHLVW010000059.1 GCA_019058275.1 Candidatus Heimdallarchaeota archaeon | reverse complement strand
GTTTGAATGAAGCTAACATTGATTATTGTATTGTTGGTGCTATTGCTGCTAGTTATTATGGTTCTGTTCGTTCAACAGAAGACTTGGATGTAATTACTAATTTATCCTTTAAGAATACTGAGCAAATAAGAAATTTAACAGATTGTCTTCGCTCTTCTAATATTGATTTAATTGAAGACGACATGCTACAAGGATTGCTTGAGAAGAGTCATATTACTGCTTTTGATACTCGAACATATTTTTATCGTGTTGATTTTAAAGGGATTTATTCTTCTCTGGATAGAGAGACAATGACGAATAAAGTTAAGGTTACAATATTGGATGATTTAGATATCTGGCTTACAACCCCTGAATTACAAATTATCGCCAAATTACTACCTGGTATGCGTAGTGAAAAGGATATTACTGATATCAAAAATATTTTGTTAAATTACAAAGAGAACCTTGATTTGAAAGTTTTAAAACAACTTTCAAAAGATTTTAAGATTGCAGAAATACTAGAGCAATTGTTGGATTAAACAAATTTTTAACATTTGTTTGGTCGCGGATTCCCATTCCGCTCCGGCCACCATCTTCCCTCTTCTCTAATGTTTTTTATATCCCATTGTTCTTTCTTTGTTTTTTTCCAAAAATTTTTTTATTGGTTCTACCGAGTCAATGAAGTCTTTATTTCATCTATTATTTCTTCTCTATATTCCTTTTCATCTTCAACTAGCATTATAAATGTGAATCTTGAGAGAATTCTATCAGAAGCCTTTCTTCTAACAAAATCTATTTTTCTTACCAATATTGGGAAAAGGTTCAATGTTGCTGTCTTATGAAAGATTGTTGTTAACTTTTGTCGCCAGATTTTTTGAAAAACAAGTAAACCAAATAAAATATAAAACCCCTTTTCTATTATTTAATTAATTACTAACTATTTTATTTATTAGGAGTTTATTACTCGATGTCTAAAGTAGCTATTGTTACCGATGGATCAAGCGATCTTTCGGATGAAATTATTAAAAAATATGATATCTCTGTTGTTCCTCTTAGAATTATTTTTGGTAGTGAAATCTACAAGCTTTGGGGCAGAGATAAATGTGAAATTTCAACTGAAGATTTCCATGTTAAATTTGAAAAAATATCTAAAAAAGACCTCCCAACTTCTTCTGTCCCTTCACCGGGTCTTTTTGTTGAAGCCTTTGAAAATGCTTTAAGTATCTCAGATTCAGTTATTGCTATTTTTGTTGGAGCTAAATTATCTGCTACCGTTGATAGCGCTCAAAAGATTATTCAAAATTATTTCCCTGGTAAGGATATTACTATCTTTGATTCTAAACAAGCCATGATAGGTATAGGAATACAAGTATTAGAAGCAGCAAGAATGGCAAAAGAAGGAAAAACAAAAAAAGAAATTCTTGAAAGATTAACTTACATCCAACCAAGAGTTAACAATGTTTTTGTACTTAAGGATCTTAATTATTTATATAAACAAGGTCGCATTGGTCGCGCTAAAAAAATATTGGCTTCAGCTTTTAACATGTCTCCAGTTGTTTCGTTTGAAGATGGCATAGTAATTCCACTTGGTGTTATTAAAGGGGAAAAGAATGTTGTTGCTCAGATGACGAGATATGGTAAAAAAATTCTTGAGTATACTGAAATAAATGAAGTATTTCTTTACCATGTTAGAAATCAATGCTTAGCACAAGAAATTTTTGACGAAATACAAAAAGTTAATACTCAAAGTAGAGACATTCATTTGTACGAAGCTGGAAATATTTGTTGTGTTATTTCAGGTCCTAAATCAGTTTGTCTCTGTTATATTGGCGAATTTGATAAAGATTGGTTGATGAAGTGAGAGTTCTTTTTTCTTGAGGAAGCACCAAAAGTATTCATTACAGAACCCTCTTCCTCCTTCTTTCTCTTTATTAAGTGTACCTAAAAAAATCCACTATTTATCATTAATCCAAAGGAAAATTAGCCATAATAATTTCTTGTCGAGTGATTTGTTGTTTTATGTGGTCGCGGATTCCAATTCCACCCCGGTCACCAATTTTTCCTAAAAAGATTACAACTCCATCAATGTTACCAATTTCTCTATTCATTTGCAAACTTTGTTGATAATAATCTAAAGCTTGGTTTAGCTCTCCTTTCGAATGATGTATTATTCCAACACTTCCTAGGTTTTTAGCTAGGATTTGTTTATCATTAATTTGTTCACACAATTCTAAACTTTGTTGGAAATAATCTAATGCTATATCCAACTCCCCTTTTATAGCATGATTAATTCCAATACTTCCGAGACTATTTGCTAAAGTTTGTTTTTCATCTATTTGTTTGCATATCTCAAAGCTTCGTTTGAAATAGTCAAGAGCTACATCTAACTCACCTTTATCTGTGTAAATATTCCCAATATTCATTAGATTCTTTGCGAAATTACGCTTGTTACCAATTTGTTCCCAGAGCCTTAAACTCTTCTTGAAGTAATTAAGTGCTTGATCTAGTTCACCTTTTATGCTGTAAATTTTAGCAATATTAGTAAAGACTTCTGCTTTACCGTATTTATCATCCTGTTTTTTAAAAAGGTTCAAACTTTTATTAGCATACTTAATTGCCTGTTCAAGCTCTCTTTTATTTTAAGAAACTTCTCCTTTGTAATTCAATAGAATGGCTTCTTGTTGATTAGAAATTGCAATGTTTTTTTCTGTTTGGACATATTTCTTGTGCAATTCCTCGACTTGTTCAAGTAGTTGATCACAATCATCAAATTTCTTTAATTGTAAGTAATTTCTTACTTTGGTTAAAAGACAACGAATAATTAACAGTTGATCTTCATTTTCTTGACATGTTTTCAAAGATTCTTCTACTAAATCAAGACTATTTCTAAAATCTCCTTGTTTAAAAAGCAAATTGCTTCTTAGGATTTTACATGCAATTTCTTCTTCTTTAGCTAGATTATTTTCTTTTTCGAGCTGTTTAACTTTCGATAAAGCCAATTCAATTTTTCCTTCAAGCAAAAGCTGTTCAGCTTCGTGAAGATTTTTGAATTGACTTTTGAACATCCATTTAACCTCTTCAAACCTAAATGTAGTTAGAAATTAATCAAATAGTATACTATCGGAATTGTGTGGTCAATTATATCTGCTGTTTATTTGAAAGAATATTAAGCTTTTCTTTATTAAATTTTTAAAGAATCGATTTAAACGGAAAGTATTAAAAAGATAAATAATCTTTTTCAATCCTAATTGAGCATTCAAAAGACATTGAAGGATTTTTATAAATCTACAAATAATGATGGCTTAAGTTTAAGGTTGTAAAAATGGGTTACAAAAAATGGTTTGCTAAGCACATTCTTAGAGAAAAGTGGCTATTTCTACGAATGTTAATATTTCTCATGTTATTCATTGGTACAGTTTCATTTACACCATTATTAATTGGTAATATATTCGATGAATTAGCTAAACCAGATAGATCATTTACTATTATTATTATGACATCATTGTTCATTGCCATAGCTGGTATCGGTAGAACATTAGGTGATTATATCCAAAGTTATACTAATGAAGTAATAGCCCATAAAGTGACAAAAAACGTCACAGAAGAATTTTATGATGATATGTTAAAAAAGAGCCAAGAATTCCATGACCGTGTTAAAATTGGTGATATGATGGCAAGAGCCACATATGATACACGACAGATGAATATCTTTATCGCTCCTGGACTGAAATTTCTATTTGAAGCCTTCTTTACTGTAATCTTTTCAGTTTCGTTAATGATCTGGATCAGCCCTAAATTAACCCTCCTTATAGCTGGGGCTCTTCCCTTCTACATTATTACAATTTGGGATTACAATAGAAGATTAAGGCCAATCTCAAAAGCACAAATGGAACAAAATAGTCTCTTAAATGTTCGTTTGCAAGAAAGTATTACTGGAATACGAGTTGTAAGAGCATTTGTAAAAGAAGAATCGGAAATTAATCAATTCGATAATGAAACTGAGAAACTGAGAGAAATAAATACTCGTCGAGGAATAATTAGTGCAAGATATTATGCTATTGTAATAACCATTTTCCTGATAGCAATTAGCTTTTTTTGGGGTGCATACGAGGTATCACAAGGAAACTTGTCTCTTGGTGATTTAGTTACTTTTGTAATGCTAATGATGACTTTGAATATGCCTACATGGCAATTTGGTTGGACAATAACTCAATTCCAAATAGGAATGGCTGCAGCTAAGAGAATTCATGAAATGAAAGAAAGAGAAGAATATGTTCCAAATCCTGATAAACCAATTGATTGGGTAGAGAAGAAAGGTAATATTAAGTTTGAAAATGTATCCTTTTCATTTAACGGAAAAAGCAGCAGAAGAATGGCGTTAAAAGGGATAGATTTTGAAGTTCCTGAAGGAGCAAATGTAGCTATAATTGGCAATCCAGGTTCCGGAAAATCAACGTTAATTAAATTACTAATGAGGTTATATGATCCTACCGATGGAACAATACATATTGATGGTATAAATATTAAAGAAATGAATTTGTCAAATCTAAGGGATAATATTGGAGTAATCGAACAAGAGCTTTTTCTGTTTAGTAAAACGATACGAGATAACATAGCTTATGGTAAACCAGATGCAAGACAAGAAGAGATTGAGACTGCAGCAAAGTTAGCCCAAGCTCATGATTTTATCCTATTTTTTGAATATGGTTATGATACAATAGTAGGTGAAAGAGGCGTTACGCTTTCGGGTGGACAAAAACAGAGAATAGCTATTGCTAGAGCATTATTAGTTAACCCAGCTATTTTGGTTTTAGATGATGCAAGTAGTGCTATCGATGCTGAAACAGAAAGGAAAATTCAAACAGCTATTGCAAATGTTTTGCGAAATAGAACCACTTTTATCATAACCCATAGATTAGCAACCATCAAAAATGCTGACCTAATTATCGTTTTACGAAATGGTGTACTTATGGATAACGGTACCCATTCTGAACTCATTCTTAGAAACATCGATTATAGACGTTTATTTGAGAGATTTTCAGAACTACCACCGATGATAGAAATGGAGGGCAATTAACATGACAGAAACAAGGACTCTAAAAGATGAATATACCATGATATATTCCGATAGAGAGCTAATTGGTCGTTTCTGGAGATATTTGACTGCATACAAATTACAATTAGTGTTCATCATTTTACTTGTTCTAGCGATATCTGGAATAAGTATTGTTCCTCCATTAATGGTAGAAAGAGCTTTTAATCTTTTAGAGGAGAGTGGGGAATGGATAGCTGTAGCATCATATGCTATTGCTTATGTTGGACTATCAATAATATTATGGGTACTTCAAGTAGTTCAGAATATTCTAGTAACAATTGTCACGCAAAAAATCATACAACGAATCCAGATGGATACATATGAGAGTTTGCAAGAACATGATTTAGGGTTCTTTGATAAACAAGCTACTGGGGAAATAATGTCACGTTTGACAAATGACTCGCAAGAATTAAATGACATGATCAATGTTGTTGCTCAGTTTATTTCGAATTTTGTTATTGTATTTTCAGTACTTGGGATTATGTTTTACGTTAATTGGCAGCTATCGCTCATAGCTTTAGGTATGGGACCAATTGTTTTTGCAGCTGCATTTCTGTTTAGGAGATTTACTAGAAGAACTAGTGGTAAATGGAGAGCAGCAATAGGTCAAGTAAATGCATCATTTCAAGAAAGTGTTTCAGGGATATCAGTAGCTAAAGCTTTCGGTAGAGAAGAAAAATCCAAAGAAGAATTCGAAGTAATTAACGATACTACATTTCTTTATGCAAAGAAAAGAGCATTTGCACTTTCAGGTATATGGCCAGTAATGGATGGTATTAGTGTTCTAGGAATATTTGGTATTAATCTATTTGGCAGTTGGTTAGTATTCGAAGGTATAACCTCAACTTCAACAATCATCTTCTTCATTCTGTTATTGAACAGGTTTCTATATCCTCTTGCAAGAGTTGCTTCACAAATATCAACAATACAAAGTGGATTTGCTGCAATGGAGAGAATATTCAGTATTATAGATGCTGAAAAAGTGGTGAAAAATCCAGAGAAACCAGTTTTTGAGAAAGTAACAGGACATATCACCTTCGATCAAGTTTATCATGAGTATGAACCAAATGAACCTGTTTTGAAAAATATTAACCTTGATATTAAACCAGGAGAATCAATTGCTATAGTAGGTGAAACTGGTGCGGGAAAAACAACTATTGCTTCATTACTCATGAGATTTTACGATATAAATGGTGGGTCAATCAAAATTGATAATATTGATATTCGAGACTATGACTTACAAGACCTTAGATCCCAAATTGGTTTAGTAGGTCAAGATGTTTTTCTATTCAGTGGAACAGTACTTGATAATATTAGATTTGGAAAACCAGATGCTTCAAATAAAGAAGTTGAAAAAGTAATTGGCATTGTCTCCGCTCAAGAGTTTATTGATGCTTTACCTGATGGTTTGGAAACAGAATTAGGTGAGCGAGGAAAAGGTCTTTCAGCGGGACAAAGACAGATGATCTCGTTTGCTAGAACATTGTTAACAGACCCAAAAATCCTGATTCTTGATGAAGCTACTGCAGCTGTGGATGCTTACACAGAATCAAAAATCCAAGATGCACTTGATAAACTTCTTGCTAATAGAACCTCAATAGTTATTGCTCACCGATTAACTACTATTAAGAATTCTGACAGGATAATAGTTCTTGATAAGGGTAAAATTGTTGAAGAAGGAAACCATGACGATTTAATGAGCAATGGTGGTCTTTACTCTGAGCTTTATGAAACCTACTTCAAACACCAGTCTGCTGAATGGATTTCTGAGATAAGTGAAGTGTTTTCTGATTAGAATTTCATTCTTTTGATCGATTTCTCTTAACATATAGAAAAACTATGAGAGGAAATGAGAAAAGTATTATTTGAAACTTAAAACCTGGAACTGCATCAGTAGAGATTTCTGCTTGTAATATTTCTAAACCATCATCTCGATCAGCAACAAATAATAAATTATCTTTTACTACAATCTCCTTTGCATGTCCTCCGTCATAATATTCACCTATCTCAATAGGATTTGTTGGATTTTTAATATCTAGTACTTCTACACCATCATCATAATCAGCAACGAAACCTAGGCTATTATTGAAATTGATAGAATAGATACTACCGCCATCATCAAATTCTCCTATTTTCATAATGCTAGTAGGATCAGTTATATCGAGTACTTGCAATTCACCGGCATTTAATTGATGATTTCCTACATAGATATGGTTCCCATATATTTTCGGATCCCAAAAATCAACATTTGCTGGTGAAAAAGTTGATAATAACTGAGGTGAATTTGGGTTTGAAATGTTTAATATCCTTAGACTTGTATAGTCATTTCTATGATCACTAATACAAGCAATATCACCTTTTATGTCAAGTTGAACACAATTAAGCGAATTATCATTATATTGTGTGATTTTAACGGGACTGTTAGGATTTGTGATATTAAAGATTTCAAATCCTAAATCCCAATTAGCTGCGAATAATAAATTATCAATAACTTCAACATCACTTGAAAATTGATTAACAGGATATTGATAAATTTCATAGGGATTCTCTAAATCCGATATATTTAGAATCTCTAATCCATCTGTACTATCAGCAACGAATACCAAATCATCTTTTATGGCTAATTCCTTGGGTTCCCCTCCATCATAGAAAGATGCTAATTTCACTGGATTTGTTGGATCTGATACATCGATTATAACCAACCCACCAGGATTATTATCTGCAGTATCTAAAACAAAAGCTACTTCTCCATTTAAGACAACATTCATTGCTTCACCATTAGTATCAATAGAACCTATCTCATTCAATAGCATTCGTTTTTCTATAGCTGTGCAATTAACAAATGGAGCTGTGACAAAAACAGTTGTTAATACTAATACAATTGCTGTTTTAATGCATCTTATTAAGTGAATCCTCAAGCAACTCATCCTCGTTTCAGATTGTATTTTTTCAAATCTAAATTCATTCAAATATGAGTCAATAATTTTCATTCATAATAAATCATTATTTAACTCTGGATTTGTAGAATATAAAGAAAATATACTCATAATTTAATTCTATAAATCCAAATTTGCAGATTGGATTGTGATTAACAAAATTAGGTTATGAGACAACTTTGTATATATTAAATTGAGAAGTATTTTTTGAATAAGTAAGATAATAATCTGTTCAGTGGTCGTTGAATCGAAATCAATTTTCGTTATGAGTATCACATTTTTATTCCTATTAGTACAAGATTAAATAATGATTATAGAAGCAATTTTTATATGCTTTTTTTATTATTAAATAATTAATCTAATCGATCTTAGATTGTTTTTAATTATTTCCAACAATTAGGAGAATTACTCTCATGACAATAGCTATCGTAACGGATGATACTTGTGATTTGCCAAAAGAATATATAGAAAAATTTAACCTTACTATTATTCCTACTAAAGTTATTTTTCCAGACAAAGTGTTTTCTTCTTGCGGTGTAACTGGTGAATTATCATTAGATGAATATTATACCCGAGCTGAATCAGAGCTCCCAACAACATCAACACCTTCACCTGGTTTAATTCATAAATTTTTGAGACAGCTTTACAAGAAGCCGATTCTGTAATTGGAATATTTCTCTCAAAACATCTTTCACCTATTGCT
Organism: Candidatus Heimdallarchaeota archaeon; assembly: GCA_019058275.1. GTDB lineage: Archaea > Asgardarchaeota > Heimdallarchaeia > JABLTI01 > JABLTI01 > JABLTI01. Next base: position 57,566 of record JAHLVW010000059.1, on the reverse strand, counting down.
CCTAGCTCACAAATTGTTATTAATCAAAATTTTCCAGATAAGAATATCCGAATTTATGATTCCAAGGTAACCGGTGTTGCTTTAGCTGCTTTAGTTTTAGAATCTTTATTGCTAATAGAAAATGGATGTTCATTTGAAGAATTAAATATAAAAATCAAAGAATGGATAGAGCATGTTAACTACGCAGGGATTATGTTTACACTCGAAAATTTAGTGCGAACTGGCAGGGTACCAAAAACAAAGAAATATCTAGTGGATTTCTTCAAAATAAAACCCATTGTTTAATTTGTTGATGGGCAAGTTTCAATTCAAGACAAAATTCGTGCAAATGATCAACACATCATTAATCAAATGAAGAAATATGGTTGTCACGTTCTTGATAATCTAATCGATGATGCTAATCATATTTTCATTGGACATAGTCGTTGGCCTGAAGCAGCAGAAATTATAGCAAAGCATCTTGAAGAAAATAATTCTAGAAAAATGAAAATTATAATTCAAGAAACAGGAGCAATTGTTGCTAATTTTGTTGGTAAAAAAGCCTTAACTTTCGGATATATTGGATCATTTGACAAAAATTGGTTACTAGATGCAAAAAAACAACTTTAAGGTAATGCGAGGAATAATCAATGGCAACAGTCGTTTGGCAATTTTTTGTAGCACCATTAATTGGTATAGTTTTAGGTGGCTTTCCAACTGCATTTATTATCTGTAAAGCTGTTAAGAAAATTGATCCACGTGAATTTGGATCGGGTTCTGTTAGTACTAGAAATGTTATCCGAGCTGCAGGTTTTTGGCCATGGGGATTATTAAATGGTGCAATTGATTTTATGAAAGGTGCTATTGCTTGTGTAATAGTTGAATTTGCACTTTTTTATGATCATCCATACATAGATTATCTAGTTGTTTAAACAGCTTTAGCTGGCTGTTGCTAGTCATTGTTGGATGCCTTATTTAGGTTTTAAAGGTGGAAAAGGATTAGCTACAATGGGTGGTACTTTATTATTTTTCTATTGGCCCTTTGGTCCTTTCATCTTCCCAATTCTAATAACACTACTGAGCCTACTATCCGGTTACGCAGGATTTGGATCAGTTTGGGGTGTTTCATTCATTTCCCCCTTGTTCTTCATAATTGATTTGATTGGTCCTAGCTCTCAGATTATACAGCCCATACCTCATCCATATCTTTTGGATAATTCTGGTTTTGGTATACCCTTTACAATTCTTTATGGATTTGGAATCTTAGTTATCATTCTGCTTAGATATTTACCTGAGTTCAAAAAGATAAAAGCTGGTAAAGCCAAAGTTTGGTCTCAATTTTCATCTAAAGATGTAATGAAATGATTCCTTCCTTGATAAAGGAGTTGTTTATATGAATATAACTGCTCTTAATTTATCTCACTAAATGAAAAATTTGAAAGAATCTTATTAAATAATCAATCCAAATTAATTTTTATGAAAGAACGTTCGAATAACCCAAAGACTGCTTTTGTTTTTTCAGGAGGAGCTAGTTTAGGTGCAGTGGAATTAGGTGCTTTAAAGGCTTTAGTAGAACAAAAAATACAAACAGATTTAGTTTTAGGAACATTAGTAGGTAGTTTAATTAGTGCAATGTATGCTTACAATCCAACTTTTGAAGGTGTAGAAGTCATCGATTAGATTTGGCGTAATATCAAAGTATGGAACGTTTTTACACCATCTCCAATCACTCCTGTTGTAAGTCTTTCTACTTTTGGTCATTATTTAGTGTCGCCTAAGAATTTACGCAAGCTAATTACCGAGAAGATTCCATTTGAGCGAATAGAAGAAACAAAACTTCCATTATATATTATTAGTACTGACATCAAATGTAGCGAAGAAGTCGTTTTTGATAAGGGACTTTTGATAGAAGCTTTGATGGCAAGTGTTGGAATACCCGGAGTATTCCCACCACAACATATGGAAGATCGTGCAATGGTTGATGGAGCATTAGTTAATAATACACCAATCTCAACAGCTGTAAAATTAGGTGCTGAATGTGTGGTAATTTTTCCAATTGGTGTTCCTTCTGCTGATCAAGACCCAAAAAATGTTATGGAAATACTTATTCGAAGCTTCATTTATCTCCTTAATCGACAGCTCGCAACTGATATCCAGATCTACAAAAATAAAGTTGAGTTGGTGATAGTACCTCCACCAGAATGTATTGATGTTCGTCCACATGATTTTTCGAAATCGAATTATTTAATTAATGAAGCTTATAAAAAAGCAAAAGATTGGTTAAGGACTGATGGGTTTAAACCAAATTCTGAGAAATATTCTCACCCTTGTGACGTTCATTCTAGTGCAATTAATTTCCTAGAAGCAGTAGTTCCTGAAGAAGGATTAAAAGCAAAAGAGCGAATAAAAGTAAACATTAGCGAAACCTCAAAAGCTCTGAAAGATTCGCTTTATGATAAATCAGATGAAATAAAGGCTGGAATAATCTCAAAAAGGGATGAATTAAAAGAAAAACTAACAAGAAAAAAGATCGTTGAAAAATCAGAGGAATAGAGAAAGATAATTCTCCTTTCTTATCTTTTTTGAAGAATGTTTTCATAGTTGTTTTACCTATATTATAATGGAGGGTAATAAATGTCTAAGGTTCTAATTTTAAATGGCAGCCCTAGAATAGATGGTAACACTACCACATTATTGTCTTATATTGAGAAAGGTGTACTAAACATGGGTGGGGAAGTTGAAAACATTCTTTTGAGCAATTTAAACATTAGGCCATGCATTAATTGTCTTAGATGCACGAAATCTGATAATTGTATATTAAATGATGATATTAACATTGTATTAGATGCTGGTTTAAAAGCTAAAAATATTGTTTTTGGAACACCTATCAGTAATTGGTTTACTTCATCCTTTCTAAAATTAATTCTTGACAGAGTTGTTCTTACTGAAAAAGGGGTTTTTGAAAACACAGGAGTTGTTTTTGCTATAATAACAGAATCAAAAACCGATCAAACTTTGAATTGTATGCTAAATATATTAATGAAACTAGTCAATGATAGAAAAATGATTTACAAGGGAAAAATAATTGCTAGTGGTGTATTGGAGATTGGTGCTTTAACTAAACTTGAAGATTTTAAGGATGAAGCAATTACTCTTGGTCAATCTATTGTCAGTTCTGTGTAGAAGAACCAAGTATTTCCCATTTTGTTTTGAATAAAGGGGAAAAAAAATAAACACTTTCCAATAAAGTCATCAATACTCATGTTCCTTATCTACAAGTTTAATAGGTACCTTTCCTTCAGCAATACGACCGATATTTTCTGCCATTATTCGTACTGATACTCCAGATTTTGCTGAGTCTTTTGTGAAACCAATATTATGAGGAGTTACTATAACATTCGGTAATTCCCAAATGGGATATCTTGAAGGTTTATCAATTTCTGGTTTCCATTTTGGATCCCACCAATGTGGTATCCACCAGACATCTAGTGCTGCTCCTGCAATTTGATTTTCTTTCAAAGCATTGTATAGCGGTTCTTCTTGAATGATCGCTGCACGAGCAATATTCACAATATAAGCAGTGGGTTTCATCAAGCCAAGCTCTTGCGCTCCAATCATACCTCGAGTAGCTGGTGTAAGTGGTGTAGTTACAACTACAAAATCAGATTCTCTTAAAACGTGGTTTAGATCATCAGGACTACCTAAGTATTCTAACTTTAATTCTTCCTTTAACTCCTTTTCTGGTTGTCTTTTAATTGCAAGAATGTTCATACCAAAGGCTTGTAATTTTTTAGCAACCTCCACTCCAATTGCTCCTAATCCAATTATTCCTACTTTTTTACCATATAGTTCAACTCCTCTTTCAGCACTTCTTTCTGGAAAGAGATTATGACGATAAACTATTTTCTTTGCTAGTGCAAAAATCATACCAATTGCTCCCTCAGCCATTGGTCTAGGATTAGCCCCTGATGTATTTGCTACATAAACATCTTCAGGAATAACATTGAAAGGTATGGCATCTACACCTGCTCCAGTTTTTTGAATGAATTTTAGCTTCTTTGCTGCTTTAACAACATCTTCAGAGATTCGAGTACAAACTATTATCTCTACATCCTTAGCTAGCTGTACTAATTCCTTCTCATCTCCAATTTCAGGTACAACAAATTCAATGCTATCTGGGAGCAAATTTTCTTGTTTCTCTAACAATTCAGCTAATCTTGATCGGATAACTAAAACTTTCATTTTTTTCGATTCCTAAAAGATTTTAATTAAAAGTCATCTTCTTCATGTTCTTCCTTATGTGTTTCATCTGAGCTACTTATAAATTTTTGACCCCATTTCTTTGCTTTCTCAATAGTTGTAGAAGCCTTGGTCTTTACTATATCAATACCCTTCTTAGCTAGATCTATTGATTGCTCTTTGGCTGAAACACTAATTCTTGTTGTAGCACTTAATCCTTTCTTTGCTAGATTTATAGTTGCATCTCGTGCAAACATTGTCCAATTGATATTGCCTGATCTTGCATCTACGACGAATCTCTCTACATCTTCATATGGAGGGAGAAAATTCAACCGGAAAATCTTTGGAGAGGTATAATTTCTAAATCGATTGCTGGAGTAATATAGGATAATGCTGAAAATTACTACTATTACTGCAAACAGTAATGATATGCTATGTGCAGTTTGTACTATTCCACCAGGTATCATATCAAAGATTGCTGAGATATTCTCTCTGTTAAAGCCTATTTGAAGTATCATGCTATGATAAGCCAACGCAAAACCTAGAATTCCCATTATTACCCCTCGATCTGAAATAAATTTAAAAACATCACTAATGAAGAATTCCTCTTTAATTAGTTCACTTTCCTTTCTTCTCCATTTCTTCTTTTTAGTTGGCTCTTCTACTATTTCATCCAGATTTTGTCTTGGAAGAAAGTCAGCATCTAGCTTCTCTACTTTCCGATAATACTTTGAAATGCTGTTCAAAAGGAAAAAGGCTGAAATTATAATATTTAACCATGCTATGTAATTAGTATCTCCTTTTACTAATCTAATAACTAATTGAATTGCATGAGTGTTCGTTAAAATGTAGAAAAAGGAAAGAATGGTATAGTAAACATCATTTTTTCTTGCCAATCGCCAAATCACTAAGATAATAAATGCTCCCATTATTATTCCAACAGATCCTGTTGAAATGTATAGCCAAGAAGGCATTACAATTCCTTGATATAGAATGTAACCATCTAATCCGATACAACCAAGGATTAGTGGCGTTAAAATACCTGAGAATAGAGCACTTTCTCCTTCCTTTTTTCCCATGAATAAAATGCTTCCAGTTATTCTGCTACCAAATAGATTCTTGCTAAATGAATATGTTGAAACTATAGTTATTAGCATCCATAAAACAAACATTACAAACCCAACAATGGCAATCACTACAATATTATCAATATAATAGAATCCAGTAGTTAAACCTCCAGCTATTATTAATACAAAAAGAATATGCAAATAGGTGGGTGTTTTTGCCAAAAATAGACCAACTAGAATATATGCTAAAGCGAATGCTAATTCGAAATAAAAGATATAATTAATCATATCTTCAGGGGGAATGCCAAAAATTGTTAGATTAATATCTGGATTGCTCATTAATGCTGTGATTGTAGATGTTAGTATAACTACTAGAAAGAATATTGTGTAAATTAGGAATTTTCGAGTAAAAAGTGCTTTAATACCTGAAGTAACAATTCTTCGTAAATACCTATAAACAGACTTCTCAACATAACTCATTTTTCTCACACATATTATTTCATTTATCTTCACACATAATAAACTTATTAATCAAAATAAGGAATGAGTTGATGAATTTCTTTTTACTTAACAGCAGAAGAACTTTTTAGAACCTACAATAGTAATAACTTATGAAAAATGATCCTGCTAAAGAATATAACAACATGAGTGAAGCCTATATTCTCAAAAGTGAAAAACAAGTTCACTATGTATATTACGATCGTCCAGCAATTAAATCATTGACATTTGAAGTTAAAGACAAAACGATTTTAGAAGTTGGATGTGCTGGTGGAGCATTAACTGAATGGCTAGTTGACCAAAGAGCAAAGATCATAGCTATTGATATTAGTGAAAAAATGATTGAATATACGAAAAAACGTCTAGGTTCTAAAGCTAAGGTTTTTGTTGCTGATGTATCAAAACCTCTAGATTTTGTAGAAACAGATTCCATTGATGTTATCATTGCTTCACTTGTCTTGCATTATATTAGTAATTGGTTGCCTGTGTTTGATGAATTTCATCGAGTTCTTAGAAACAATGGTTCAATAATTATCTCTACCCATCATCCTCATGCAGATTGGAAGTGGCATAATAGACCAAATTACTTTAAAAAAGAACTTTATGAGGAAACATGGACCATTAATGGGAAACCTTATACTTTTAAATACTATCATCGAGCCCTAGCCAATATGTTAGCTATTTTTCGAAGAGCGGGTTTTTTTGTAGACATCTTGCTTGAACCATTGCCAGTTCCTGAGCGAAGAAAATTTCTCCAGAATCTTATGAAAATTTAACGACTAAACCTCATTTTCTGTTCTTGAAATTAATTAAAAAATTATGAATATATTTTTCAGAGCTATATCTTATATCCTGCTTGTAAACTCGGAGAGATAAATATTGAAGCTTAGATTCTGGAGTTATTTTTATACTTGTTAGAACTGCTTTGATTGTATTTCTTGTTAGTCCTCTGATGATTGCAGACATCCCATGTTGTTTTAGCTATGTGCAACTATCTGAAGAAATTGCCAAATAATGTCCGTTCAGAAAACAACTAACTTTAGTTTATTTATTTTTTAATAAAAGAAACTACATTTTTGAAATGCTGGTTAATTTAAGATATAACTTCCTTATACTATATAAGGTGTTTAGTTTTGTTTAGTCTAGCAACTTTCTTAATAACTCTGAGGGAAAGTATTGAAGCAGCTCTGATTATTGGAATTTTATTAGGTTACGTTAAGAAAGTTGAAAGAAGGGAGCTAAGAAAGGACATTTGGATTGGTACTATATCAGCAATTATTGTATCTATTAGCTTAGGGTTAATTTTTTACTTTATTTTGGGGAGCTTTGAACAATATGAAAAAATCATTGAAGGATTTTCAATGATAATAGCTGCGATTATTCTTACTTGGGTTATTATTTGGATGATGAAAACTAGTAAGAATATTAAAGGAGAATTAGAAGAAAAAATTGAGCTAGCAATTAGCAATGAGCATCGCTTTGGTTTAATCATATTAGCATTTATTTCTGTTCTAAGAGAAGGTATTGAAACCTCGTTGTTTATGGTGGGTGTTTTTGCTACTGAAACCAATATTGGAGCTATAATCTTGGGTGGCATAACTGGTATTGCTGTTTCAGTTGTACTTGCTATAGCTATTTTCTGGTCTGGTCAAAAAATAAGCCTGAAACACTTCTTTAATATTACTAGCATAGTGCTAATCATTTTTGCTGCTGGCCTGTTTACACATGGATTACATGAACTTCAAGAACTTGGTTGGTTTGGATCTGAAGATTTCTTTCTTCAGAATGTTGTTTGGGATACAAGCTCCATTCTAAATGATAAAACGATTCAGCTTGGACAATTTCTGCGTGCACTTATAGGTTATCAAGATAAACCTACATGGCTTGAGTTAATTGCTTATACTGTATATATGATTGTCATTATCGCAGTAATCATAGCTATTAAAATACCTAAACGAAAGTCGAACGTCATAGAGGATGAAAACATTTCAGTGGATACTGAAAAGATAAATTCTGCGAAAATAAATCCTTCAGTAACAAAGTTAGGTACGAATACATTGGAAATTGACTAATTTGACTTCAGAATCAATGAAAGGCAAAATTTGTATTGTCACAGGTGCAAATTCAGGTATTGGTAAAGAAACAGCTAAACAATTAGCAGAGCTTGATGCTCATGTAGTTATGGTTGTAAGAAATGAAGAAAAAGGGCAAAAAGCTTTGATAGAGACTAAGGAAGAAACCAAGAAAGATTCTTTGGATTTGATGATATGTGATTTTGCTTCTCAAAAATCCATCAGGAATTTTGTATCTGAATTCATGAAAAAATACAAACGACTTGATGTTTTAGTTAACAATCATGGAGTTATGTTACCAAAGAAACAACTCACTGAAAATGGTTTAGAGAGCACATTTGCAATTAATTACTTAGGATATTTTCTTCTGACGAATTTATTACTAGAGATAATAAAATCAAGCTCACCATCCCGAATTGTTAATGTGAGTTCGGGTTCATTTGCAGCAGTACGAAAAATCCATTTAGATGACTATAATTTTGACAAAAGGAGATATTCTCTCTTTAAAGCATACTCCGAATCTAAGCTGTACATTAATATGTTTACATATACTTTAGCTGAACGTTTAAAGAAAGCAAATGTTACAGTAACCTCTTTCTCACCAGGTTATACAAGAACAAATCTTGGTAGTACTAGTTTGATGATGAAAATCACAGCAAAATTATCGTCATTCATTGCTGATAGCTCCGAAAAGGCTGCTAAACATGCGATATATTTAGCAACTTCCCCTGAAATAGATGGAGTTACCGGGAAGTACTTCTACCGATATAAAATAAAAGAACCCACTAGGATTGCAAGTAATAAACAGCTACAAGAAGAACTTTGGGAATTGAGTGAAAAACTTACTGAAGCAAAGTAAGTTATACAAAATTACTTTGCCACTCCAACAATATAACCACAACTTGTACAAAATGCAATAGCACAAGGATTATCTTCATTAAATTGTTTCTTTACATCTTCAATCCATTTTTCATTTCTACCGTCTGCTCTATACTGAATTAACCGTTCTTTCCATTCTTGGGTCATTCCTTCTTGAAGAATATATCTAAACTCAAATTCACTTTTCTCACATTCTGGACACTTAGGTTCAACCATATTTTTCCACCACCAAGAAATAACTCTGGTACCTTTGCAACTTTAAGTAGTTGAATCTTTCGAAGAGAAAAAAGGAATTAGTTATTCTTATTTTCATTGTAAATATTGCATAAGGGCATTTAATCCGCTAGCAGCAGTAACAAGAACTTGAAAGATGTTATAGGCTTCAATCATATCTTTCGCTAGGTATTCAACTTTCAAACCATCTATTCGTTTTATAAAAGGTAATAATTCAATGATATCAGCACTAAGACTGGTTTGGAATGCTATTTCCATTTTCACTTCCTTCTTTGCAACTAAAGGCTTAACTTGTTTATCTTTATAATTTTTAATCGCTCTCTTTGTTCCTTCCCTAAGTTCTTTTTCTATCTTAATCATACTTTTACTTCTTGCAGAAAGCCTACTTAATGATTGTTTAAGTATAATTCCTTCCGCCCATGGAGTGAATTTTGCAACATCATCTTTCAATAATTGTGCATCACCCGCGACAAGTATAACCGGAACATTATGATCACCAGCTACATACGTATTGAGGAGAAATTCACTTGCTGGGTCTCCATTAACCTCAACACAATGTATTGTTCTCCCACTATAGGTGTGATCAAATGTTGATCTTGCGGTACCAAATTTTGCATGATAGCCAAGAAAAAGTGCTACATCACAACCCTCTACTCCATTAACCATGCTTATAGGTCTTGGATTCCCTCTTATTATTTCGACATATTCAGGTAGGTCATCTACTAGTAAATTCACCATTGGTCCATGACTATCTGCAATTATGATTTCCTCAAAACCATTGCTATGCAATTCTTCAGCTATAATCATAGTAATTTTTGTAGCTATTTCGCGAGCTTCATTATAAAGTGACCCTTTCAACCCTAAATGACCTGGTATTACCAAATATGGTAACCCTTCCAAATCAACAGAAATGAACGCTTTCAATAATACCACCTAAAACAATCGTACACGTCAAGCAGTTTAAAGGATTTTGGTGATAGAATGATTGATTAATTTCAAATCAATCGAGCAGGTCTGATTCCGTTAGTTTAAAGATTTTATTATTTAGTTTGTCTGATTCTTTAATCATTTTAGCAGCTAATCGTTTTGATGCTTTCAGATTTAATCGGTAAAGGTTTTCTTTTGATATACTTCCATCTTTTCCTCTTGCAGATTTTATATAGTTGACACTATTTATCGTTTTCCTCTTATTTTTGCCACTATAAAGGAATGGCCTGATAAAACTAGCAATACCCATATCTGCAAGTAAATCTGCATCTTGTAGTATCTTAAGCTCTTCTGTACGAACCATTTGTAACTTATTTGGTCTATCACCATGATGTTTCACTAGATAAACAACCTTTTCTACAAAATCATTAACAAATCCTTGATCACGAAGAATTTTACGAGCTATTTCTGCACCATAGGTTGGGTGATCATCCCATTCCTCTTTGATTTTCTTTTCAGTATCAAGTTTTGTTTTTCCTACATCATGAAAGAGAGCTGCTGTCAAAACTATCTCTTCATCAATCTTCGTCCAGGTTTTCTTTATCAATTGCTTGCAAGTCTCAAAAACACGCAATGTATAGAAAGTCTCATCCCATTGTCCATAATAAAAATGGTTTGTATTCGAATAAAGGTCGCAAATAATTTCGTAAAGCTTTTTGTAATCGGGTGCCATCTATAATCTCCTTGGTAATGTACAAAATATCAATTACCAATAAAGTATAGAACATACTAAGTAATTAATCTAGCTTCTCCTTTCCTTTAAAACATCAATTTACGTTGATTTTATAGCCTACTGTCAATTAAAAAACAGTTAAAAAATAAAAGAAAAAGTGTCAGAAGAAAAATCTTGTTGTTAAAACAAGATCTCTTTCTAATTGATAAAGTGATGTGATGTATTTAAGCTCTATACCACTTATTTGTTCTCGTGGCATACTATCTCTGTGTCTAAGACTTCTCTCATCTTCAGATAGTGCATAGAAAGTATATTTCATGTTTAACAAATTCTTCTTCTTGATAATCGTACCTTGTTTTTGTAAATCCGTTAAAGCTGAGAAAAATAAATAATTACTTAGTCCTTTTACCCTTCTACCAACAGCTATACGTATTTCTGAGGATCGCATTAATCGCCTGCTTAGATATAACAGGTCCATTATTAACTCTTGAACTCTGACTGTTTTCTTGCTCTTTTTCCTTCCTCTTGTTCCTTTCTTTCTCTCAAGTGATTCCCATATTCGCATTTCTCGATCTTTTATGGTACTTGTCATTAATTCTACAAACATTTTTTTCGCCTTCTTTCTCACTTCTTGAGGATAAGTGACCTATACTTTATAAGAACCCATTCTTATAATTATGAGACTATACTCTTATTCCTTATTAAATATTTCGCATGGCAAATTTCTTTTCAGAATACTGAAAAAAGTGAAAAAAAAAAATCAGTAGAATGAGAAATGGTTATCCATTTGGTCGTAACTCACAAAATTACCTCTTAAAGAAGCTTTTTTTACTAGAAAGTTCTTTCTTTCTCAGTGGTGATTTTCTTTGTACGAAGAAACAGAACAACATGTAGAAGAATATGAAGAAGTTCAACGAGAAATTGTTGAAGCTCGTCATGACGAACCTACTCAAGTAGTAAAGAAAGTAGAAACTATATATATAGAAAAAGCAACGCCACAAGAAGATAGCGAAGAAAAGGAATACAAAGATAGAATGGTCATTAGATCCTATTCTTCTATGATTTTGTTTATCCCTTCATTCATAGCTGCTTTGGTATGTGGTCTAACTCAAATGTTGTTGAATAGATATAGAGATGTGCCTTTAGAAGAAGCTGTCCGTGGTTCTGGTTACATGGATGTAATTGGAATTATCTTCTTAGTAATCTTTTCCTTAAACTTGATCTTAATAGCATTCGATTTCAGTCGTGCTCGTACAATTATCATTATTGTACTTATCATAGCAATTATTGCTATTCTACTCTTAGTTAATGCTTACACTGGTTTCTTATCTGGCGGTGACCCCGGAGCTGAACAAAGACCAATGAGAATATACTTCTCGACACAAGTTTATTTTGGTCTAGCAGCTTTGTTACTATTCATAATTGCCCTTACCTTACTTGGATCTTTATTCAATTATTACGTAGTTGAAGGAAATGAACTCTTACATCATCGAGGTATTGGCGGTGGTGTAGAACGCTACCCAGCAACCAATATGTCTATAGTAAAAGAATATCCTGACATAATTGAATTCTTGGTTTTCCGCTCTGGTACACTTATCCTAACACCCCCCCGATCTACTCGCTCAATTATTTTGAAAAATGTAATTGGTATTGATAAAAAGGAAAGAACCATGAATGAGATTTTAGCTCGACTAAAAGTTGATATTGATTAGTTGTTAGATGTCTTCTAATAACTAAATTTCCTTTTCTTTTTCCTTGTTTTTTTTCTATCTTTTTTAACTTCTCAATAAGACTTGATTTTTTTATTATATGATAAGGTTTAAATATTACTTAAATAAACATTTTAATATTAACTTTTTAGTGAGTAATTCACTAAATTGTGAGAAAAACACTAAAATAAAAGTTTGTGAGGATAAAAAATGTCATGGCGAAAGAAAAAAGATGATGAGTACAAACGATGGAAAGAAATGTTTCCATGGTTACCTTTCGATTTATTTGAAGAAAGTGGTTTCTTTAACAATGAATTTATGGATCAATTAATGAATGAAATTGAACGTATGATGCAACATATGGATGTAAATGATCCTGAAGCAATTCGGAAGAAATTTGGTCCTATGGTTTGGGGTTGGAATCTTAGTGTTGGCCCTGATGGCAAACCTGTTTTTAAGGAATTTGGAAATGTAAAACCTTCAATAAAAGGTGCTCCAGTAACATCCAAGGATAGAGAACCATTGGTTGATGTCTTCATAGAAGATAAAGTTGTTAGGGTAGTGGCTGAACTCCCTGGTGTTGATAAGAATGATATTAATGTAAAAACTACTGAATCAAAGATAATTATCGATGCTAAAAGTGGTGGTAGACTATATTCATGTGATAGGGATCTATCTGTAAAAGTCAACCCTAAAACTGCCTCTGCCAAATACAAAAATGGTATTTTAGAATTAACCATTCAACGAAAAGAACCCGCTAAAATAGAAGAAGGATTTGAAGTGAAAATTGAGTAAAATCCTTTCTAAAATATTTAATTAAAATTTAGGAGAACTAGAATAATGTCTACAATTGACAGTAAAGGCAGTAGTGTTGATAATACTATACGTTTACGTGTATCCGACTCACAATATCGTGATGTAGGGAAAGGATTAGCTAGAATTGGTCATGCTGTTATGAAACAGTTTGATTTAACTGCAGGAGATATTATTGAAATTATCGGTAAAACAAGAACTGCTGCAAAAGTTTGGCCTGGTTATCCAGAAGATGAGAAAAAAGGAATAATCAGGATAGATGGCACTATTAGATTAAATTCTGGTGTGCGTTTAGACGAATTTGTAATAATTAAAAAGATAAAACCTCCTATGGGCACTAAAGTTATTGTTGCTCCAACTCAAGCTATTCGAGGAGAGCTAGATAGTAAGTTTCTTTTACAAATTTTAAATGGTCGACCAGTTTCTGTTGGCGATCAAATAAGAATTCAAATTCTTGGTGGAAATCAGATTGTCTTCAAAGTTGCTCGAGTAAGTCCTAAGCAGCTTAATACCGTAGTTGTATCTGCAAATACCAAAATTGATTTACGTTCAACTCCAGTTGCTGTTGAAGATGGAAAAATAGCTCAAATTAGCTATGAGGATATTGGTGGTTTAGAGGATGTTATTCAGAAGCTTCGTGAAATGATTGAATTACCTTTACGATATCCTGAAATTTTTGAAAAGCTTGGAGTTGAAGCTCCAAAAGGGTTGCTTATTTATGGACCACCTGGAACCGGTAAAACAATGCTTGCAAAAGCAGTCGCCAATGAAACTGATGCTCATTTCATTCACTTAAGTGGTCCCGAAATTATGTCCAAGTTTTATGGCGAAAGTGAAGCAAACATACGAGGAGTTTTCAAGGAAGCTGAAGATAATGCTCCATCAATTGTTTTCATTGATGAAATTGATGCCATCGCACCCAAAAGATCTGAAGTAACAGGTGAAGTTGAACGAAGAGTCGTAGCTCAATTATTAGCACTTATGGACGGACTCGAAAGCAGAGGTCAGGTAGTTGTTATTGCTGCTACTAATAGACCAAATTCACTTGATCCAGCTCTCAGACGAGGAGGTCGATTTGACCGTGAAATTGAGATTGGAGTTCCTGATTCACAGGGAAGATTAGATATCTTACATATTCATACTCGAGGTATGCCTCTAGTAGAAGATGTTGAACTTCCAAATATGGCAAAAGTGACTCATGGCTTCGTTGGTGCAGATCTTGCTACTTTAGTTAAAGAAGCAGCAATGAGTTCTTTGAGAAGAATTTTACCGAAAATTGATTGGCAAGAAGAAACTGTACCACCAGAAATACTCCAAGAAATTGAAGTCAATCAATCTGATTTTGAAAATGCTTTAGCAATGGTAGAACCCTCTGCTATGCGAGAGGTTTTCATAGAAAGTCCAGATGTTAAATGGGATGAAATTGGCGGATTAGATTCTGCTATCCAGGAATTAAGAGAAGCAATAGAGTGGCCTTTAAAATATCCTGAAGTTTTTGAAGAAGCAGGTATTGACCCACCTAAAGGAATTTTAATTTACGGTCCACCAGGAACTGGTAAAACATTACTGGCAAAAGCAGTTGCATCTGAAAGTGAAGCTAATTTCATTAGTATTAAAGGACCAGAAGTTATGAGTAAATGGGTTGGAGAATCTGAGAAAGCCATTCGTGAATTGTTTAGAAAGGCACGCCAAGCATCACCTTGTATCATATTTATGGATGAAGTTGAAAGTATCACACCTACGAGAGGTGGAGCTAATGACAGTAATGTTACAGAACGTGTCGTTAGTCAAATACTAACAGAAATTGATGGTCTTTCCAAACTCAAGAATGTTGTTGTCATCATGGCTTCAAATCGTCCAGATATAATCGACCCAGCAATATTACGTCCAGGAAGAACTGATAGATACATTTCCATTGATTTACCTAACTTAAAAGCACGCAAGGTAATATTCAATATCCACACACGAAGTATGCCCCTTGCTACAAATGTTAACCTGGGTGAATTAGCTAAAATGACTGATGGTTTAACAGGAGCTGATATAGCTGCAATTACAAAGGAAGCAGGCATGCTTGCTATAAGAGAATTCATTGGTAAAGCAAAAACAAGCGAAGGCGCATTAGAGAAATTAAAATCAAAAGAATTCAAAATAACTCATCGTTTGTTTGAAGAAGCTCTAAACAAAATCCACAAAAGCTCTTCAGAAGACATGAAGAAATATCGTGGAATCTCAGATAGGTTCAAAGAAGGAGGAATTTCTTACATTTAAAATTCCTCCAAAACCTAAAATATGAATGTAAACATGTGTGATAATTTATGTCAGACACTAATAAGATTTTTCTCGCTTTGAAAAGCGAAACTAGACGCAAAATTCTTTCTATGTTAGCATCAGAACCTATGTATCTTACACAGTTAGCTTATAATCTTGAATTGGGTCAACAAGCGATTTTTCGTCATCTACAGCTTTTGGAAGAGTCAGGATTATTGGAATCTGATTTTAAAGATGCAGGACAAGGTGCACCCAGACGTTACTATCAAATTGCTCGAGCAGTACGAGTGGAGGTACAAATATCTCCTGAGATGTTTGATGTTGGTTTATTCGATGTTCCGAGAATTGAGATTCAAACACCAAAAGAATTCCCGGAACTAGGAAAAATAGTTTCTGAATGCAATAAACTATCAAAATCACCAAACTCCAAAGAAAAAATCTCTTTATATAGTGACTTGCTGAAAAAAATCGGAAAGGAGTTGAATAAGGTCAATATTGCTAAATCCATTGCTGAAGCAACATATTCCAATATTAGACGTAAAATAAGAACGATTTCATATGAGCTTCTTCCTCAACGAATAGATCAACGAATCATTCAATCACTAACATCTCGAGGTGGAGATTTAACCATCAATGATCTGGCATTAGTTCTTAATTTATCTGAAAATACATTGAAAGAACGAATACTTGTGCTTGAAAGAAGTGGCTTAATTCAGTTAGAGAAGGACCAAATAATTTTGGTCTAAACTAAGTCTTTTCATACTTTTTATTATAATTAATATCTCCAAGAGCGAATTTTTTTTAAGTAATAATATTATAGAATCGTTTTAGTGATTCACATTGTCATTCGCGAATATTTGGCCATTTATTATTTCACCTATTATTGGATTGCTTATTGGAGGCTTTCCCACTGCATATATTGTGTCTAAGACTGTTGCTGGAATTGATCCACGAAATTTTGGATCTGGTTCTGTTAGCACCAGAAACACCATCCGAGCTGCTGGTCTATGGCCTTGGGGTGCCATTACATTCTCAGTTGATATTGTAAAAGGAATGTTTGCAGCATCTATTGTAGAGTATCTCATTGTACCTTTGTCTGGAGATCCAGATATTTTTGGTGAGTATTACGTCATTTTAACTGCTATAGCTGCAGTAGCTGGTCATTGTTGGATGCCTTACTTGAAATTCCAAGGAGGAAAGGGATTGGGGACATACGTAGGTTTACTGTTTTTCTTCTATTGGCCAACTGCCTTCTTCTGGATAATTATGATGTTCATTCTAATCTGTTTAAGTGGATTTTCAGGTATCGGAGCATGTTGGGCATCAGCATTTGTAACACCATTCTGGTATCTGATAGATCTATTTACAGAGAGTACCTCTTTCAGATTTAATTTACCTGGAGCTTTCTGGCCACATGCATATTTCATGGATGGAATGGGTTGGCAATTTATCTTACTTTATGCATTTCTAGGCATGCTAGTATTAGTTCTAAGACATATCCCTGAATTCAATCGAATTAAAAATGGTGAAGCATTAGCTTGGAAGAGTCTTAAAACAACTGAAATGCTAAAATAGAATTAAAAAAATAGTAAATCAAGGAAAAAGATTCACATACTTTTTTCTTTAATTATATATGTTAACGATAAATGTTGGTAGATATTATGATTAATATCCAAAGTTATGGTTCAATAAGGAAATATGGTAGAGTGGTTTTCTTTTCTCTACTGACATTTGGCATTTACTATTTCTTCTATCTTTTTTGGTTGTTCAGAGATTTAGATGAGCATTTCAAAAGAGCTTTTGAAGTAGAAGCAGAATCTTATCCTACTAAGATTAATCCTCCAACTATGATTATTTTTTTGATCCTGTTTCCTATTTATCCGATTTACGTTAAATATCAATTATTGCATGAACATATAGCTACATCCAATATTCGTGGTAAAGAAAATTGTACTGTTGCATACGAGGCTGTTGTTGTTTTTCTGGTCTTTGGTATTTGTACATTGGGAGTTCTACCTATAATTCATGAACATCGATGGCAAAAGGCATTTAATGATCACATATTGGCCCATAAGAAACACGCAAAAAGAAAAAGAAGAAAAAAACGAGATGGTTGAAATGGTCGAGGTAAAGGATACATTTTCAGAATGTTTTGAAATGTGGTATTCAAGGATACTTATAACTGCTATTGATGAGGAGCTTGCTTTAGCTGCTGCAAGAAGCACAGTTGGTTTTGCTACAAGTATAATATTGTGTTCTGCTGAAGCTGGGATAGAGAAAATAATGCTTGCTGATCAAACGCCTGATGGGAGACCTGGTGTTCTTATACAAATCTGGACTCGAAGAAGTAAAAAGATGAAAGATGAAATACTTGCACGAATTTCACAATGTGCCATGACTGCACCTACTACTCGAGTATTTAACATGCTGGAAGAAGGTCCAAAAAGTGAACTAATTGGAAAACTGATTTCATATTTTGGTGATGGTCATCAAAAGAAGATTAAGAAATACAATCGAGATTTGTGGGAAATTCCTGTAATGGATGGACTTTTTCATATTGAAGAAACCTTTAATTTTGCGAAGGGAGTTGCTGGAGGTTTAATTGTTATTATTGGAACATCTGAAAAGGATACTTTAGCTGCTGCAAGAGCTGCAGTAAAAGCAATTCATGAATCATCTGCAAAAGCGATTACTTCCTTTCCATCGGGTATTTGTAGATCAGGATCAAAAATTGGCTCAAAATATTCATTCTTAAATGAATCATCAAATCATCAATTCTGTCCTTCACTTGTTGGTATTGTAGATGATAGTTTATTACCAAAAAATGCAAAGTGTGTTTATGAAATTGTAATAAATGCTGTTTCTGAGAATGAATTAAGAAAAGCTATGAGTGAAGCAATTACTACACTAAAAGATAACAAACATATGCTCCAAATTACCAGCTCAAATTTCAATGGTGAATTGGGTAGTGTAAAAATTAACCTTAAAGATCTTATCAAAAACTAATTGGTTATACTAAATGGGTGATACTTATGTCTAATAAAAAGCAGAAAGAAACCAACATAAACAAAGCTGTAGTAGATCTTTTCGATGAAATGTTGGAGATGGAAGAATTACTTAGAGGTGTTATGAATGAACTCGATCTTGGGCCAACCATCTTCGATCTTGGACTAAATGCTGTTGGTGGATTTCTAGCTGGTGAGTATATCACTCAAGTATGCATGGGTGGTTTATCAGAGGTTTCACTCGGTCTAAAAAACTATGATGAAAATTTAGTTTTCCCAACAATTACCGTAGTAACTGATTTTCCAATAGAATCAACAATGGCTTCTCAATTTGCTGGCTGGTCAATAAATAAGGATAACTACCATGCAATGGCAAGTGGTCCTGCAAGAATTCTAGCAAAGAAACCTAAGCATATTTTTGAAAAAATTCAAATTCATGAAACTCATGATGAAACAGTAATAGTTTTGGAAACAAATCAATATCCACCTGAATCAATTATGAACTATATTGCTGAAAAATGTAAAATTAAACTCGATGGGTTATGCATAATTATTACACCAACTACCAGTGTCGCAGGATCAACACAGGTTTCTGGCAGATCTGTTGAAACTGCAATTCACAAATTATTTGACTTGGGTATGGACGTTACTTCTATTGTTTCTGCTTGCGGAACAGCTCCAATAGCTCCAGTTTCAACAAGAAAATCAGATCTCATGTTGGGTCGAACTAATGATATGCTAATTTACGGTGCTGATGTATATCTACAAGTAGACTACAAGAATGAAGATGAACTAACCGAATTCATAAATCAAGCAGCCTCCTCTTCTTCCTCCAGTTATGGTTCATTATTTTATGATGTTGTTAAAGAGGTAAAAGGTGATTTCTATAAAATAGATCCCGCTCTTTTTGCACCTGCAAAACTTACAGTAAATAATCTCAGAACGGGTAAATTACTTACAGCTGGCAAAATAAATATTGAGATGCTAAAAAAGAGCTCATTAAAAACTTAGTCTACCATCATTGAAATCCCATCTTTGAGACTTATCTTTGGTTTCCAGTTTAGCTCTTTCATTGTTTCTTTGCTTTCAGTTGATAATGTTTTTTGTACGTAATTCTTGATAGGATTTTCAATATAAATCTGTTTAAAATCAAGTTTCATTACCTTTGTAAGCATTTGAAATATATCATTAAAAGAATGATCAATTTCAGTACCAACTTCAAACACAAAGGCACCTGGTTTATCATATTCCATAGCTTTGACCGTTGCTTCAACAACATCTAGTACATGAATGAAATCTCTTGATTGTGACCCATCGCCAAAGATCTCAAAATTCTTCCCTTCTTTGAATTTCCAATAAAACTGACTTATCACATTGGCATATTTTGTCTTGTGTGTTTCATGGTACTTGTCTCCACCATAAATACTGAAAAATCTAAATCCAATGCTATTTAATCCGGTCTCTACATAGTACATTGAAGCTAAAATTTCATAGGTTTCTCTAATGCCTGAATAATATGTTCTTGGTCCTTGGATGCTGGAAGATGATGCGTAAATGAATTTAGCTTTATTGTCCTTTGCTAATTCTAATGCGTAAAGAAAATCCTTTAGTGTTTCATCGATTCGATCTCGAGTGTCCGTATAAAACATTGGTGCTGAAGAGTAGTTTCCCATAAGAAAAACAAAATCAAACTTCTTATCTTGGAATAATGAATTCTTATGAGCTTTAGTGAGATCGGTTTGGTAAAATTGTATTTTATCTTCTACAGCTTTTAGATTGTCTTTTGTTCCAAAGAATAAATTATCAATAACGACAACATCATGTTTGTTTTCAACCAATTTTTCTACAAGATTTGAACCAATAAATCCTGCTCCACCAACTACAAGACATTTTAACATGATATCACCACATAAGTATTGCTTAGAATTCTTTTTGAGCTTATTGTTCTGTTTTGTATAATATTTCATTTTTCAATAAATAAAGTAAACTAAGAAATGAAGCATACCTTATTCCTTTTCTAATGTTGTAGGCACGTAATAAAATTCACCAATATCTCTTTGTGCTCTATCTAGTCTAGAATCTTTTTTATTGACTCTAGGTCTACCGCTTACTTTATCTCTTCTAAAAGTAATATCTACAGTTTTTAGAAAACGATTCATACCTCGTCTTAAACTACCTGGAGATTTAGCCTTTCCTTTAGTTCCGGGTTCACCTTCAAAAACCATTAGACTATCACTTAAATAATCAATAAACATCAAATCATGGTCGATTATAAATGCTGCCTTGGTTTTTGACCGAACAATCTTTTGTATAACTTTAGCAACAACCATTCTTGTTTCAGAGTCAAGAAAAGCGCTTGGTTCGTCTAAAAGGTACATGTCACAATCTTGTGCTAGAGTTCCAGCAATAGCGATTTTTTGAAGTTCACCACCACTTAGATCACTTACATTTCTTTGAAGTAAGGTTTCAATTTGCAATGGTCGTATGATTTCAGCTCTTGTCCATGGATCTCTCAGTAATGTATTATTTATTAAATAGAAGAATTCCTCAACTGTTCCTTTAAAATCAATCGTTATATATTGAGGTTTGTGACCAATTTTAATTCCCTCTTTCTCTTCCTTCTCTTTTAGAGGTTTCTTCTTCATTTCCTTGTCTAGTATAACTTCGCCTGTAGTTGGAGTTTCATCTCCTGCAAGAATTTTAGCAAAAGTAGTTTTCCCAATTCCATTTGGTCCAATAATTCCTATAACTTCAGCACTATGTATATTACTTGCTTTTGCACTGAATTTGAAACCGTTAAAATCCTTACTAAAATTACCATATCTTAGCGCAATCTTATGACTTGTACTTGCTTCTGTAGGAGCTGGTGTTCGACTAAAAGTTATAGCATAATCTCTAAATCTCATATTTTCATCAGGGATAAAACCTTCTAAGAAGACGTTGATTCCATCTCTAACACCTTTTGGATGAGTAACAATTCCATACCCTCCAGGTGACCCGTAATACATACTAATCTGATCACTAATTGCATCACAAACAGCTAAATCATGTTCTACGTTTAGTACATATTTGTCATCTGCTATTAGTGTTCGAATTGCTTTCGCTGCATTCATTCTTTCTTTTACATCTAGAAAACTTGAAGGTTCGTCAAACAAGTAAACATCTGCATCTTTAACTATTGTTGCTGCTATAGCAACCCTTTGCAATTCCCCACCACTAAGAACTTTTAGCTCTCTTTCCCAGAACTTGTCGAGATTCAGTAACGGCTTTACTTCATCTATCATTCCTTTATCATCGACTTTTGTTATTAGGTCTTTAACAATACCTTTCGTAACTTGAGGTAATCCACTTATTTCCTGTGGTTTTGCAGCAGTAAGAAGTTCATCATTTTGCATAGCATCAAAGTAGTTCTGAAGTTCAGATCCCTTAAAATAATCTATAATTTCTGACCAATCTGGTGGATCATCCCATTTTCCTAGGTTTGGTTTCAATTGTCCAGATAAGATTTTCAAAGAAGTGGATTTACCAGCACCATTTTGACCAATTAATCCTAATACTTGTCCCGGTTTTGGCTTAGGCAATCGATAAAGCTTGAACCCATTTCGTCCATAACGGTGAACAAGATCTGATTCAAGTTCATCTGGCAAGTTAATTATTTGAATAGCTGTTCTAGGACATTTCTTTATACAAATACCACAACCAGTACACAAGATTTCAATGATTTTTGCTTTTCCTGTTTTCTCATCTATATCTACACATGGTTCATCAGATGTTCGATTTACTGGACAGAATTTTATACACTCAAGAGCACATTTTTTCTTATTGCATTTTGCCCTTTCAACGATAGCTATTCTAGTCATATCACTTACCACAATCTAGTATTCTTTTGCATAACCAAATTACTTTATTCAATAATTTTGCGTTGGAATAAGAATTCTATTCCATTTCTTCTTCTTCCTCATCCTCACCCATCAAAAGCTTAAGTTCATCTAAAGTCATTCTTTTACTCGAGGCTTGTTTCTTTTTAGTTTCTACAATTTTTTCCTGTTTTAGTTTTAAGGATTTTTCCTGTCTTCTTCTTATTTGCTCCTCATCAATCATATCCATCATATGTTGATTTAGCTTTATTTTCTCATATAATTCTACTATTCTCTGATGAGCAATATCTGCTGCTTGTCTAGCCTCGAGATATTTACCATGTAATCCACCACCACTAGAACGGACTTCATCAAGCTCTTTGTAGAGATTCAACATTCTTTGGTGATGTTTTTGTCCTTCTTCAGCAAAATGAACTACATTTTGATGAGCAGTATCATGTTCTTCTGATAATTGTTTTGCTGTCTCAATAGCTTGTTCTAACTCTTCAGATGAAAATCCTATCATATGAGCTGTGTATGCCTTTACATATAATTCAGTAATTCGCTTTGTTAATTCTGCATCATCATCGGGACTCATAGTAGTTGTTTGTTGTTTCCATTCAAGATCCCTAATTTCGTTAGTAATATCTTCAGGCAACACTCCAACTTCATCTTTCATTTTATAGTATTTAGCTTTTAATTCCTTTACTTTATCCCAAGCAGCTCTAATATTCTCTTTCAGATCCTCTCTTCGTTGTTTATTTGTTCTGATTTTCTCATTACATTCATCTCTTTGATTCTTTTCTTTATCTGCTTCTTCTCTTAAATGCTCAATTTGAGTAAACTTTTCATCAGAAACATTATCTCTCATACTTCGGTAGTGTCTTGCTTGTGAATTGTGCTCCTCTCTCTTCTTCTTTAGCTGACTTATTTTCGAGGAGATCTGTGATATTTCAGTACGTAAACCATCAGTTGTTTTCTTCATTACATCCTTACTCATACCTGTGAGTTTTTTCTGTAATTCGAGAACTTCTGGATCGTCGGTAAAATCTTCAGATTGTTCGATTTCATTAGACATGCTAATTCACTACTATTTACTTACTATTCTACTGGAACAATTCCTTTTGTATCAATTCTAAATTTAACTCTTCCCTTAAATTCACTTGGGACTCTTGCTTCATAATTACCCCATCCATGTGAAACTAAAATAATCTCTCGATCAGTCCAATAAGTCATTATGGCTCTTGCTACAGGATTTACTTTTTCTCGACGAAGATTAGCTATTATATCTGTTTCATCAGCCTTATACATAGTTGCTTGATTGAATAGAATTACTGGAAATTTACAGTCACTTGATATTTTCCTTAAAAGTGCTACTTGAAAAGCTAATTTTTCATAATTACTTTTCTTGTTTTTCCCATAATTTACTTCCTGTCGATATAAGTTAGTTATCGTGTCGATAATAAGTAATCCAAGTTCTTGATTCTTCAGGAAGTGTTCAAGAGAACAAATCAATGAATTTTGCTCATCAAAATTAGAAAGAATATGTAGTTTTAGCAGACTATTAATTCTTAAGAAATCTTTATTGGGAGCTAGATCTTTTATTTTAGAACCAGTTACTTTACCTTCTGTATCAATAAAGACAACTTTCTTTCCATTATCACAGAAACCAATAGCTAATTGTAATGCTAATGTTGTTTTACCAGAGCCTGCTTCACCAAAAATATGTATAAGATCTGTTGGTGGTTGCTGAAAATTTACTATCTGTCCAAAGATAAGCTCTTCAAGTGCAATTGGTTTGATAATTCCTTTTACCAATGTTAATCTTCCTTCTATCTACATGGAACTGTACAACTTTCCTCTAAAAAGTCATTTATTCTATGTTTTTAAATAATATCAGAAAGTTTGATAATTAACTAGATTAATGATCTAGAATTGGTGGCATTTTTCTTTTGTGTTCAGAGTTCTTGATCATCTTTTCAACTTTCTCTATTAATGCTTTCTCTAATTGTAATTCTTCGACTATCTGATCTTTGGTATATCCTTTCTCTATTGCAAGTAAAATGAGATCTAAATTATCATACGAAATTCCCATTTCACCTTCATCTGTTTGTCCTTCCCATAAACCAGCTGTAGGTGCTTTCGTTATAATTTCTTCTGGAATATCTAAATACTTTGCAAGAACACGAATCTGAGTTTTGTATAAATCTCCACATGGTTCAAAATCAATGCCACCATCCCCATATTTGGTGATATAACCCACCTTAATCTCAGTTTTATTACTAGTTCCAATTACTAAGTAGTTTAAATAATTCGAGTATGCATATAGCAAGATCATTCTAAATCGAGCTATAGCATTTCCTAGTGCGAGTCGATTTTCAGCAACTTCTTTGTCAATGTTTTTTATGAAAGCATCTTCAAAATCTGCTAGAGAAATTTTTTTGACTTCGATTCCCAGCTGCTTAGCATGTTTTGTGGCATCATCTTCAAAAGCCTCATCTAATCTTGCATTTGGTAAAATCAATCCAAGTACTTTTTCTTTTCCTAAAGCCCTAACTGCTAAAACCATTACTACAGCAGAATCAATACCGCCACTTAGACCAACCACAACCCCCTTAGTTTTCGAATTCTTCACCATATCTTGGATAAAGTTTTCAACGCTTTTGCAAATTTTCTCACAATCAATATCGAATGATGATTTATCTAAAAGCATATTTTACACCTGATATTTTTTATTTGGGAATCTTAACTTTTCTATCTTTAGCAACTTTTAATGCAAGATCATATCCAGCATCAACATGACGTGCAATTCCTGTTCCCGGATCAACAGTTAATACTCTTTGCAATCTTTTTGCTCGTTCTTTAGTTCCATCTGCAACAATGACCATTCCAGCATGTAATGAATTGCCTATTCCTACACCACCACCATTATGGAAGGAAACCCAGCTTGCTCCATTAACTGTATTCAATGCAAAGTTGATTAAAGGCCAATCTGCAATAGCATCACTTCCATCCTTCATACCTTCAGTTTCCCTGCTAGGAGAAGCTACTGACCCACAGTCTAAATGATCCCGTCCAATGACAACTGGTGCAGTAACAGTTCCTTCCTTAATCAAATCATTAATAATCAAACCGAATTTTGCACGATCGCCATAACCTAACCAACATATTCTTGTGGGTAGACCTAAAATTGGCACTTTTTCACGAACACGATCAATCCATCTTACTAGTGGTTTATCATCTGGAAATGTAGAAATTAATGCATCATCTATCGCTGCCAAATCTTTTGGATTACCTGATAAAATTGCCCATCTAAATGGTCCTTTCCCTTCACAGAAGAGCGGTCTTACATATTTTAATACAAAACCTGGGAAAGCATATCCACCTTTGTCATTTCTAACAGTTGCAAGACCTATTTTTGTAAAGTGTTGTTTCATATCATTAATGTCTTCTTTAGTCATGCCAGCTGCTGCAGGTGCTTTTCCATTTATGATGTTTAAAGCCAATTCCACTTGATTCCTGATAGCATTACCATAATCGAAGACAATTGCGCCCTTTTCTTGCATATCTATCATTGCTTTGACATGTAATGCCATTGATTTAAATGATTCACGAACATATTCAGCTTCGCTAATTTCAACCCCGCTTTCAAGTAATTCAACAAAATTCTTTTCATAACCGCTTGGAACATATTTCTTTACTTCATGAGCCGATGTTTGATCTGTTACTATATCTGGAATTATACCGCGGCGTACCAGTTCGGGATGTGTATCTGCAGCATTTCCAACAAGACCTATTGATAATGGTTCTTTCTTTTCTTTTGCTTCAAAAGCCCATTTTACAGCTTCATCAAGATCAGATGTTATTTTGTCGCAGTAGTTCTCCTTAACTTTTCGAGCAATTTCAGATTCTTTTATTTCTACATTAATAATAACTGCATCATTCAAAGTAGCTGCCATTGGTTGAGCACCAGACATAGCTCCCATCCCAGCAGTTAGTATTATTTTACCAGCTAATGAATCAGACCCAAAATCTATTTTTCCAGCTGCAGCAAAGCTTTCATAGGTACCTTGCAAGATGCCTTGAGTTCCAATATAGATCCAACTTCCTGCGGTCATTTGTCCATACATCATAAGACCGAAACGATCTAACTCATCAAAATGATCTTGTGTAGCCCAATTACCAACTAGGTTTGAGTTTGCAATAATAACTCTAGGAGCTTGCTCATGTGTTGGAGCAATGTAAACTGGCTTTCCTGATTGAATACAAAGTGTTTCATCAGCTTCAAGCTCTTTTAATGCTCTAATTATCTTGTGATATTCCTTCCAGTTTCTAGCTGCCCTACCCGAACCACCATATACAATTAGCTCTTCCCAATTACGAGCAACCTCTGGATGTAGATTATTTAATAACATTCTTAATGCTGCTTCAGCATCCCAATTTTTACATTGTAAGATTTCTGTACTTTCATCAGCTGCTAAGGATTTCTTTGGTTTCAAATCCATATACATTGGACGCCCATAAATTTTAATTTCCTTCTTTAGGTCTGTCAAAACAAATATCTCCAAATAACATCTGCCTTAAAGCGATATATGGTTATCTTTCAATTTTTCGCTTATTTTAGTTTTTTATAATATTTGTTAAATCTTTTTTCTCTGATTAAAGCAATCTTCTTAAGTGTTGATTACATCAATTGAAAACCGAGAATATGTGGAATGAGTACAATGTCCAATAAGGATAATGAAAAAATACCAGCTGATTTGGTCATCCTGAATGCTCATGAATTGGTCACCATGGATAGAAAATTTGGTGCTCCAAGAATTGGGAAGAAAATGGAAGAGTTAGCAATAATTAATGATGGTGCTGTAGCAGTTAAAGATGGCAAAATTACTTTTGTTGGATCAACTAAAGATTTACTCGAGAAAGTACAAATAACATCTAGTACAACGAAAATTGATGCAAGCGATAAGTTGGTTACACCAGGATTTATTGATTCGCATGTTCACCTTATTTTTGCAGGTTCAAGAGAAAATGAGCTTGCAATGAAATTAGCTGGAAAAACATACTTAGAAATACTAGATGCAGGTGGTGGCATTCTCAAAACTGTTAGGGAGACAAGGAAAGCATCAATAGATGATTTGGTTTTCAATGGCAAAATCATCCTTGATAAAATGCTTCGCCATGGAACAACTACAGTAGAAGCCAAATCTGGTTATGGCTTATCAACCAAAGATGAAATTAAATCATTAGAAGCAGCAAAAACCCTAAATGATACTCATCCCATTGATGTTGTTTCAACATTCCTCGGAGCGCATGCAATCCCTCCAGAATTCAAAGGAAAAACAGATGAATATGTTGATTTGGTTATTTCCGATATGATTCCCAAAATTTCTGAAAAAGGACTTGCTGAATTTTGTGATGTATTTTGTGAAAAGGGAATATTTTCAATTGAACAAACAAGAAGAATTTTGTTAGCTGCTGAAAATCACGGTCTTGAAAAAATAATACACATTGACGAAATTGTTGATACCAATGGTGCTGCTTTAGCTGCTGAATTAAAAGCTGTTCAAACTGGACATCTTTTACAATCTAATGACTCTGGTTTGCAATTAATGGCAAAAGCAGGTGTAATTGCAACACTCTTACCTGGAACACCTTTCTGCTTAATGTTAAAGGATTATGCTCCTGCAAGAAAAATGATAGAATATGGGATACCAATTGCAATTGCGACTGACTTAAATCCAAACTGTTGGACTGAATCAATGTTGATGGTCATAGTATTATCATGCTACAATATGAAAATGTCACCCGCTGAAGCACTTACTGCAGCAACTATTAATGCAGCTTGCGCAATACAACGTGAAAATGAAGTAGGGAGTATAGAAGTTGGTAAAAAAGCAGATATTGTAATATTTGATGTACCAAATTACTATTTCCTATCCTATCAATTTGGAATTAATCTGGTATCAAAAGTAGTTAAGAATGGTAAAATTGTTATTGAAAATAGCTGAGAAAAATAAAGCTTTTTGCGAGTGTATATTCATCACTCACAATTTAAAAATTTAGAAATCAAAATAGTGTTCTATTAGATTTTCTTCTTTCAAATGCTTTGGATTTACTAGTTGCAAGTAATATTCCAAAGAATTCAAAGCAGATTCTAAAGGAATGGGGCCAACTAGTTCTGTTCCTACAACTGGAACACCATATCTTGCTGCTTCAATTCTAACAAGTTCAAGTTGCCTATACATTGGTGTTTTCTTATAGTTGACATTACTAATGCCAATTTGCACGTAATCTTTTCCTTCTATAGCAGTTCCCATTGCTTTAATGTTTACCAGCCCGCCCGAGGTTAGATGAACTCTTCTAGCAACTCTTTTAGCAATTTTAACATTAGTTGTTCCAAGATTAATATTCAAACAAACTAATGGCATTCTTGCTCCTGTAACAGTTGCTCCTCCTTTAGGATGAAATTTTGCTGGTCCAAAATCTGGTTTATGATCTGGATTTGTTTCTATGGTCTTTCTCAATCCCTCGTAATCGCCAACACGTATATTATCAATATTTTTTCTTTCAAGTTTTGTAGCTGATTCCTCATAAAGGTAAATAGGAACACCAAGATCTGCCATTGCTTTAGCATATCTTTTCGCTAATGCATCACATTCTTCCATTGTCACATTTTGTGCTGGAATGAATGGTACGACATCAGTTGCACCAATTCGAGGATGTTGTCCTTTATGCTTCGTTATATCAATTAATTCAAGTGCTTTTTTAGAAGCAACAATATTGGCTTGTAGAACAGCTTCTGGTTCTCCAACGAAAGTTATCACTGCTCGGTTATAATCAGAATCATATTGTATATCTACAATTCTAGTTTTTGGAGTTTGTCGTATTTCATCAACAATAGCTTCTACAACTTTCCCATCAGTTCCTTCACTATAATTAGGAACTGACTCTACAATTTTTCTTTTATTTGACATCAAAAGCTCACCAAAAGTGTAATTCGGTTGTTCCTCCAATTTTTTCTTCTTTTAATAGCTTTTTCATTATTTAGTATTAACTTGCCAAAATTCAATCTAGAAAAAACAGAATTCTACAAAATTAAGTATGATACATTAAAACAAAGGGGTTTTTATGTTTCAAAAAAATATTCCTTACGAATAGTTTTAAATATTAAAAAATTTCAACATAAGACAAGGAGTTCTTTGGCATTAGTGCCATCATCACAACGACTGGTAAGGAACCAAGATTTTGTATGGAATTTCCTTATTCCTTATCGAGTAATAAAATTCAAATTCGAAACTAAGATTGCCAAGAAAACTTGAATTTTAGGAAAAAATCAACCAATCATATTTGTATAATAAAATAAAAAAAACTCAGAAATTTTGAGAGAGTTTGATATAATGTTAATTAGTCAAGAAACACTAAACGAAATAAAAACAGCGATTTTAGCAAAAACACCTCCTTCTGCAGATATTACAGAAATAGAATTTGAAGGACCTGAAGTAGCAGTTTATTCACGTAATCCCCAAATTTTAGTTGATAACGGAGATTTAGTTAAAACATTAGCAAAAGATTTACGAAAAAGAATAGTTATTCGCTCCGATCCAAGTGTGAGAAATCCTGAAACAAAAGCTGAAGCTACTGTACGAGAATTGGTTCCAAATGAAGCTGAAATTTCAAAAATACAATTTGATCCAAATATAGGTGAAATACTCATTGAAGCAGTAAAACCTGGTTTGGTTATCGGAAAGAATGGTGCCACTTTAAGGAAGATTACCTCAGAAACTTTCTGGAGACCAAATGTTTCAAGGACTCCACCTTTGGAGTCACGAATCATTAAAACAGTTAGGAATATATTATTCAAAAATAGTGAAGAACGCAAGAAAATTCTAAGAAAGGTTGGTCGAAGAATTCATAGAAAACAAATGTTCCCAACTGATTGGGTTAGATTCACTGCACTTGGTGGATATAGGGAGGTCGGTCGAAGTTCCACTCTTATTCGAACACCTGAAAGTAATATATTAGTCGATTGTGGAGTAAATGTTGGCAGAAATACAACAAAAGATATGTTTCCACGACTCGATGTGATGGAATTTTCAATAGAGAAATTAGATGCAGTAATAATTACTCATGCTCATTTAGATCATTGTGGCTTTTTGCCTTATTTATACAAATATGGTTACGAGGGTCCTGTTTATACAACAAAAGCTACTAGTAATTTGATGACCCTTTTACAAATTGATTATTTAGATGTAGCGAAAAAAGAAGGTAAGATGCTACCATATAGCTCTAAAGATGTTAGAGCCTTGGTCTTACATACGATACCTTTAAGCTATGGTGAAGTAACAGATATTTCACCAGATGTCAGACTAACACTGCACAATGCAGGTCACATTCTTGGATCTGGAATTGTACATTTGCATATCGGTAATGGTCTCTATAACTTAGCAATAGCACAAGATTTCAAATATAGACAAACTAACCTATTGGATTCTGCTATGTCTAGGTTTCCAAGATTAGAAGCACTCTTTATGGAATCGACTTATGGTAATCCTCAAGACGTCATGCCTACAAATAAAGACGCAGAAAATCAATTGAGAAATATTGTCGTTGAAACCCTGAATCGTGGTGGAAAGGTTTTGATTCCAGTATTAGCAGTTGGTCGTGCACAAGAACTACAGATCGTTTTAGAATCACTAATGTCTAAGGATCTTATTCCAAAAGTGCCAATTTATCTTGATGGTATGATTTCTGAAGCAACTGCTGTCACAACTTGTCATCCAGAGTATCTCAGCAGAAGATTAAGAGAAAAGATCTTCCATATAGGACAAAATCCATTCCTTGCAGAATGTTTCCATAAGGTTGAAAGTAGAGATGAACGAGCACAGATAATACTTGGTGATCCTTGTATAATTATGGCTACTAGTGGTATGTTGACTGGTGGTCCATCTGTTGAGTATTTTGAAAAATTATCAGACGACCCCAAAACCTCTATTGTTTTTGTTTCATACCAAGGTGAAGGTTCACTAGGTAGAAAAGTTCAGAAAAACGTTAATGAAATTAGTTTAATGGAAAAAGGACATGCACGAATGCTAAAAATTGAAATGGAAGTCCATACCGTCATTGGTTTTTCAGGACACAGTGATCGTAAAGAATTGTTAAATTATGCTAGAAAGGCCACACCTAGACCAGAGAAGCTTTTCTTAATACATGGAGAGAAATCAAAGTGTATTTCATTAGCATCCACTTTACATAAAATGCTAAAAATAGAAACAAAAGCACCGGATGTTCTCGAGACGATTAGACTAGTTTAGATAGATTATCCTTCAAGACTTACTTTATCACCTCTAATATTAGGAGTTCGTAAAGTGATGCCTTCGAAGGGATATTTTCTTTTTATTATTTTATGAGAAGTATTCATCTCTACTTTTAGTAAGAAATCTTCTGGAACCTCAACCTTTTCCTTTCCAATCATTAGTTCCTGTGAACCATTAAAAGTAAAATACCATTCTTCATTGCTAGAATGATAGTGTAAATTATTTGGATGTTTAACTTCTTTGAAATCAGATTCTGATTTGAAATTTATATAAGCCATACTAAACTCTATTGAGTAATACTTAGCTACTCCATAACCTATTAGCCAACAATTTTGATTTTCAGGTAATGTTAAATCAGCGAAGAATCCTTCGTTACTGTCTAATTTCCCATATTTAGTATTATTGATGATTTTATCACTTTGAATTCCTTCTTGAAGTACTATCCTTTTATCATCATCTTGTGGTATTTTCATATTATAATATTGAATTTTTCCCTTACCATCTAATACAGCATGTGAAACCTTTGGATTCACAATCAAGAGATTTCTTCTTTGCAATGTGAATAATTTTTTACCGATTAAAAGAGTTACTTCTCCCTCAAGCACTAAGAATATTTCTTGGGAAATAGTGTGATAATGTATTTTATCATCCTTCCATGGTTCAATATAATTGTCTTTCCTTGCATCAAGATACTTTGAATAGAAGTAATCATCATGATTTTTACTGATAAACCATCCTTGCTTTTCATTTGAATTGTATATTTTGTAGCTTGAATTTCCCAATTTAATCAGCCAGCTTTTTTAGAAAAATTCATTTACAACTTCAAAGACCAGATGAAGTCATTAACATAATGTAAGTTTTTGATTACTTTGCCCTTTTTAGATTCAGCAATTTCCTCACTATCAAATAACAATCTTCCAATAGCTAATGCCTTCCCATAATTTTCATCGATAATTGTTACAATAGTTCCTTTAGGTAATCCATTTGTTACTTTAGTTATTCCAGGAGCCATTACATCTGCACCATTTGTTACATATGGAACTGCTCCCATATCAACTGTAATTGTAGGTAATTTAGCTAAATCATTGTTTAAAGCTCGTAAACTTGGAAAAACTTCATTATCTAACTTAAATGCTAAAATAATTCTGTTCTCAGCATAAAGTTCTCCTTGATCGGTAATAATTAATTCTGCACCTTTAACAAACAAAGTATCAGCTGAATTACCAACTGTTCTTCCAAGTTTTTCTTTAAGTTCTCTGAAATCACTCTTTCTTAAAGTATGTCTACGTATAATTTCCATTAAATAAACTGCTCCTTGTACATTATTAGTTAATCACTATCAGCAACTTTTTATTTTTTCGCTCACTATCAATTATCCCAAAGCTTTAAAGGCAATCTAAGTTTGTACAGACAATAATAATAAAGAAAGAATTTAAAAAGCTATGAATCGCAAAAAGAATATAGATTGTTTCATATTTATATGCTTGGAGATTAATCAAAATGAGCAAACAAGAGAAACGATTGAACAAAGATCGACCAATGGATTTACTTTCAATGTCTCTCAACGATATCGTATTAGTGAAATTGAAAGGTGGTAGGCAATTAAGAGGAAAGCTAAAGAATTATGACGCACACCTCAATTTAACATTAGACGATGCTGAAGAGATTATTGACGATGGAGATAATAATTCTTTAGGAACAATCATCTTACGTGGCGATAATGTCATTATTATTAGTCCACCACCTAAAGCCAATAAAAAGTAAAACCAACAGGAAACTTACACTAAAAGGTGATACATTATGGGTAAAGGTACTCCCAGCAAAGGAAAGAAAAACCGAACACCAACTCACATGCGCTGTAGAAGATGTGGTAAAAATTCATATAACATGAAGAAATCCATTTGTGCTAGCTGTGGCTTTGGTGCTACTGCAAAAATACGAAAACATAGCTGGTAATTTCTCATTATTTACTTATGCTGGATAGCAAAACTCTTTTTGTTATGCATAGGTTTATTCAGCTAATTTCACTTCTTTTAATTTCCATTAATCATAAGCTCAATAGTATCTGAATCAATCATTTTATTTTTGCAAGTAAATTTTCTATTTGTCTAATGAATTGTCTTTTAGAGATATTCTCATTTAGAATGTAGTAATCAGCTTTTGTAATAACATCACCTAATCCAAATCCCAACTCTCTTTGTTCTCTTTCCTCAAAATCACCCTTGGACTCATGATCAATTCTTTTTCTTGCTTCTACTCGTTCCTTGCGGACATTTAGTGAGGATATTATTGCTACTAGCTTTACATCTCCCAATTCTGCACGGAAAAAAGATAATTCAGTATAAGATCTGATTCCATCAATTAGGATCATCTTGGGTTTGTCTTTTAGTAGATCTTTTATCGCAGGTAAAGCTTTTCTTGCGATTGCTTGGTCTCCGCCTTCATATCGTAGTACAATAGCCATTTTTGCCATGTTTCTACCATTAACTTCTAACTCTCTATTTTTACATTCTTCAACTATAACATCTCCTAATCGGAATGTAGGGATTTTATATTGTTTCTTTGCTATTTCTGTAAAAACTGTTTTACCAGAACCTTGAGTTCCTGTTACTGCAAAAATAACTGTTGCCATTATCATCACTTTTTTCTCTAAATCATTTTATTACAACATTTAATTTTTATGTTCCTCTCAAATATTGAATAAACAACCTATTTATGTAAGGATTTTTCTTAAATCTATTATTTCCGATACCAAGAAAGTTTTAAGAATTATAGAAAAAAGGAACTATACTTTAGTAATGACATTATTTGCAATGAGTAAAAAAAGTTATATAATTAATAAATGTCGAAATGTCATCAGTAAAACTCTAATGATTAATTATGGTTGATCGCTATGAAATCAAAGAAATATGTCACATTATTGATACTTATAATGAGTTTCTCAATATTGTTCCAATTCAATCTAAGTACAAACAATATTATAGAAAGCAATGGCTTTAAAGGAAGTAAGCCACTGATAATTTTTGATGTTGCACACGAGCAAAGGTTTAATCACACTCATATGCAATCAGCAATTGAATTAATCGAAAATGAGTTTAATGCAACAGTTCACATTAACTATGATCCTATTACTTTAACTAGTTTAAGAGGAGCTGATCTTGTTATTTTAATGGCTCCATTTTACTACACAGAACTCTCATTTACCAGTACAGAACGAAGAGCAATGGTTGAGTTTTACCAAGATGGTGGCTCAGTATTATACTTAGCAAATCCTTTCTTCTTTGAAGATGAAATGAGAAATTATTCAAGCAATATTGTTCAGCTCAACAATATGATGGGAGATCAATATGAACCAGCTGAAGGTACCTATGGTAGCTTGGAATTATTCCGTTCCAATACTGTTCTCTTTAACGATTTTAGCTACAGATATGACGATGAACGTTATATCTACATTGATAATAACACTTTAGCAAATGATCATGAAATAATTGAAGGTTATAATGGTGCAGAACCAGTCAAGGAATTATTAACTTATGCTACCTATGGAAGTACTATTCATGCTAAAGCAGTAATAAACACTTCACTAACAACCTATGAACTTAATGTAGATGGAGAAATAAATCAAGGCTCTGTTTTTGAACACTCGATTCTACTAGCTGACGAGAAATACAATGGTCGTGGGATATCTTGTGGCTCAGCAATTATGTTTAGTGATATGAACATCACAGAAGATGGCGCACTCGCTTGGTTTGAAGTCTATGATAATGCTTTATTATGGAAAAATATAATCGCTTGGCTACTTCTTGAAACACCTGAAGTCCAAGCAGACAATCCTATAGCAAACTTCGGTTTATTTGCAATTTCAATATTTGCAGTATTCTTCATTCTATTGGTTGTTGGATCTATCTTCTATACTGTTGGTCGTGAAGCCAAAAGAGTAGAAGTCTCTGAAACAATTATTAAAATGCGTGATCGTGATGATAGCAGAAGGAAAGTGGATAAAGAAATAGAAGAAGCTTACTATGCTGAAGACGAAGTATATGAAGAAGATGTCGAGGAAGAAGAAGCGGTAGAAGAAAAAGAAGTCGACATGAAAAGCATTTCAGATGAGCTCAAGAAGAAACCTCCAAAAACACGTTCAAGAAGTGAGAGGAGAAGAAGAAGGTAAAAATCATACTTTCTTTAATTCTTTTTTCTTCATTTTTAACAAAAAAAATTTGTAGTAATTGTACCTCAATATTGAATGATGAACAAAATGATCCACCAAAAACCATCTCCAAATGCTGTTACTGGCTTAATTCTTTCTGGTGGATATAGTAATCGCTTCCAAGTTAAGAATGAACCTTGGCAAGATAAGGCACTCGTTAATGATAACACAGGTAAACCTTTTCTTCTTAAGACAATTAATACATTGAAAGAAATTTGTGATGAAATAATTATAATGGTAAATGATAGTAGTAGATTCCATCTTTATACTAAAATGATAGATACCTTATCTGATGAAGTAAAACGAAAAATCAAGATTAGAAAAGACAATCATAGATACTTCTGTTCAGGTCCCACTCTTGGGATCGCTTCTGCATTAGACCATATATCAAACAATAAGGTAATAGTAACACCTGTTGACATGCCTTTACTAAATGCAAAATTATTAGAGGAGCTACTTGGATTTTTAGAGGAAAACTCTATTGTTGTACCATATTTCTCCTCAGGTAAAATAGAACCTCTTGTATTTGCTTTTAATAAGCACGATTTGCTTATTCATTCTCAATTATTAATCCATACAAAAAGAAGTAGAGCTGATGACTTTCATAGAGCTGTTTCAAAGATAAAGTTTGCAGTAATTTCAAAGAAAAATGAGAAAATCACAAGTAGTTTGTTTACAAGCATTAATGATAGAAAAGCTTTAGCTGCAGTAAATTCCAACAACTCAAATCTAACTAATGGTTATTTTGATTCTTCAAAATCATTTACTCTTGAAAGCAAACAAAATGAAACTGAACTAGTAAAATTAATTGAACATGTACGACAAAACTTGTTTTTAGCACCATCTTCCAAAAACTTGAAAACAATAATGAGATTGTTTGATGAATTATCAAAATCCTGCATGTATTTTCATTCAGGAATTTTACTGTATGGTATTATTGAATCATTTCCATCAACAGCACTCATAAATGATAGTGTAATGAAAAAACTACATTCTCAATTGGTAAACAATTGCATCGATGTCTTTGTAAAAGAAGCAAAATATTGGAATACCAAAGGAATTAATTTTTTAGAGCTTCATTCTTTCTCAGATGCTTATCTAATTTCAAAGTATGTTAATCATACAACCCAAAAGGAATTTTCAAATAAAATATCAGCTTTAAAGCAAAGTATGAAATTAGAGAAGAAGGTTTATACAAAACATAATTTTGATTTACTTATTGATCAACGAGCTCCCAGATTTCTAGAAAAAGCTAAAAAATTAATACAAAAAACTGAGGAGGAATTCAATGAATCTTCACCTCAATTTACATCAAATTTCTTATGGGATCATTCCCAACGAGTAGGAAAAATTGCTTACAAATTAGCTATACAGGAAGGCATAGATCCGCTTATACCTACAATTGCAGCGATAATGCATGATGCTGGTAAATTTGTTTTTGGCAAATATCATCAAGATGAAATAGCTGAAGAAGAACATTCTGCTACAGAAGCTGAAAAAATTCTTCTAAGAGAAAATTTTTCTCGTGAGGAAATTGAAGCTGTTAAATCAACAATTACTGCATTATACAATGATAAATTGGAATGTAATATAAATTGTAAAATCGTTCATGATGCTGATCGACTTGACAAACTAGGTCCTTTAGGGATTGCAAGTTTCTTTAGAAAACTAACTTTGAGAGGAGTAAATCTAATTAGTGCAATAATAAGAAGCTTAAGCAGAGAATTGACCTATACATTAACTGCACCAAAAAGCATGATGACAAAAAGCGGCAGAGAATTAGCTGAGACTAGAAGTAAAAAAGGCATGCAATATTTCGAAGACCTACTAAATGAATTGAAATTTTATGATATTAGCAGTTTTAATTTCAAGCTGTTTGAAATAGGATCCAATGAAAAGGTTGCACTAGTAATACCTGAAAAATGTCAAAATTGCGATGGTAATTATATTATAACTCTTAAGAAAGAATCAGGATTAAAATGTGAAAAAGCAAAAGCTATTTATAATTGCAATAACTGCAACCATGAATACATCATTGATTTTTGTTTACCGTTAATTGTAGAAAAGAGTTAAGAATCAACTATTTAGCAAAGAACTTATCTAAGGTTTGATCATTGGGATCTTTTTCAATCTTAGGATTTTTCTTCTTATAAGCAAAATATGGATCTAGCAACCTTCTTTTACGCATATGCACAACAACTTTGTGTTTGTTGATTTGTAATTTAGCACATGGAAATTCTTTCTTGCAACCGCTTACACCAACATATTTCTTTGAGTTAATATCAAATCTAAGAATTCTTTCCGGATTGTAGCAATTACAAATCTCAATATAATCTTCCTTTTCCTTTTCGGTATATCTTCTAATTGACGTATCCCAATTTGACATAATCATACGCACTCGCTTAACATACAGTTAATTCTTTAAACTTTTAAAATATTTGTAATATTGAACAATACTCGAAATAATTTTATTCTCAAAAAACAATTTTTCATTATGACTCCTATAAAGAATGTATTATTAGATTTCTTCGAAGATGAAATTAGAGAAGTAAAAGTTGTTATTGAAAAAACAAAAGAAATCCCTTCAGATTTTTGTTTGACCAAAGACAGCAGACCTATTCTTGATTTAGTTAACCATATAGCACAAATTCCAAGAATAGATGTGGATATTTATTCAGGTAAATTCGCTTCTGGTGAAGATACTCACAAACTTGAAGTTGAATTGAACCAACCAACAATAGATGATGCTTTGAAAGTTTTCGATGAAAGTTGCGCTTACTTAAGAAATTACTTTGCCAAAATGGCTGATGAAGAACTACAAAAGAAATCATTAAAACCATTTTATGAACCCGATTCAGAATCGCGTTCTTGGACTCACTTTTTACCGAAACTTGTGGCACATATTGCCTTGCATAAGGGTATTCTATGGTCATATTTGAGGGTTGCAAAAGCTAATGTAAATATGTTCACTTACTATGGATTAAAATAATTGTTAATGAGAGGAAAAAACAATGGAATTTGATTTAGTAATAAAAAATGGAAAAGTAATTGATGGTACAGGTAATCCTTGGTTTAATGCTGATATTGGGATATCAAAAGGTAAGATTTTTTTTATAGGATTTATTGATGCTAAGAAAACAGAAACCTCTAAGATTATTGATTCAAAAGGTTTGGTTGTTAGTCCCGGGTTTATTGATATCCATTCGCATGCAGATTACACTATTCCTTTTGACTCTAATGTTGTATCTACAATTCATCAAGGCATTACAACATTGGTTGTTGGAATGTGTGGAGCATCATTAGCACCCGTTAATCCTAAGAAGAAAGAGTTATTTGACAAGGAATTTTCGATGGCATCTCCTCCTGGATTAGAGTTTAATGTTACTTGGTCCTCATTTAGTGAATATCTTGATGAAGTGGAAAAAATGAGCTGTTCTTCTAATGTAGCACATTTCATAGGTTTTGGAATGGTAAGGTTGGCAGCAATGGGTTATGAAAACCGTCCTCCTACAAAAGAAGAATTACAGCAAATGAAAAGCTATATTCGTAATGCTATGGAAGCAGGAGCTTTTGGAATTTCTACTGGTTTGATATACACACCACAAGCTTATGCTGAAACTAATGAAGTTCTCGAGATAACAAAAGAAGTTGCTAAATATGATGGATTATATTTCAGTCACATAAGGAATGAAGGAGAATTAGTTCTAGAAGCTATTCAAGAGGTAATTGATATCGTTGAAAAATCGGGTTGCAAAGGAGGACAAATTGCCCATCACAAGGTTTCCGGGAAAGCGAGCTGGGGATTAAGCAAAGAAACGCTTCAGCTTATAGAAGAAACAAATGAACGGGGAATAAGTATAACTTGTGATCAATATCCCTATAATCGAGGTGCCACTTCGTTAATCACTCTTCTCCCTCCTTGGACTCATGAAGGCGGTCCGGAGAAATTAATTGAACGACTAAAAGATCCAAAGATTAAGGAAAAAATCAAGAAAGATCTCTATGAAGGAATTAATTTTGAGAGTTTTGTAAAGAACATTGGATGGGAATGTGTTTACATCTCTTCGTTAGAAACCGAAAAATGGTCTAAATATATGGGTAAATCAATAGCAGAAATTGCTCAAGATAAAGGTGAAGATGATGCGTTTGAAGTTCTTTGTGAAATACTGATAGATGAGGAAGCAAAAGGTGGGATGACAGTTGAAAGTATGGACGAAGAAGATATTGAAAGAATAATGAACGGTAGATATACAATATTTGGGTGTGATGGTGCAGCAATCCCTCTTACTGGGCCATTAAGTTATGGTAAACCTCATCCACGTTATTTTGGTACATTTCCGCGTATTCTAGGTCGATATGTAAGAGAGAAAAAAATAATGCCATTAGAAACAGCAATACGTAAAATGACCTCGTTCCCAGCTCAAAGATTAGGTTTAACTGACCGAGGCCTTCTCAAAACGGGTATGTGTGCAGATATTGTCATTTTCGATCCAAATAGAGTAATCGATAAAGGAACGTTTACTGATCCAGTTCAATTACCAGAAGGTATAGAATATGTCATAGTAAATGGTGAGCTTGTTATAGAACAAGGTAAGCACAAAGGTATTTTACCTGGTAAAATATTGCGACGAGTTTAATCCTCGTTGTGCCAGTAATTACCTTTTTGTCTTCTTTTTAACTCGGCTTTTTTAGAACTATTCCAATTTTCAATAACACTAAAATAACCGACGACGCGACTCATACCAAAAACTTTATCGCTTCCGCATTGAGGGCACCTAACTTCCTCTGAATCTGATATAAAGGAGTATTCTTCTTCCGTATTGATTACCTTAATTTGTTTCTTTTCTTTTTTAGATTCAATTTGATTTATTTTAATCCCTCAGCAATAAACCGCGAAGGTATTTCATCTGTACTTACACTTTGGGATTTTCTATATAAATAACTAAACTCGAGAGATAATTGAAACTAATCCAAAATTAGGTTCTATTTTAGTTGCAAATAATCATTTAGATATTGCCCTGTTATTGATTTTGCATTACTTTTTATCTGTTCAGGTGTTCCAGTAGCAACAACTTGTCCACCCTTGTCTCCTCCCTCAGGTCCAAGATCAATGATCCAATCTGCACTTTTCACTACATCAAGGTTGTGTTCAATAATTATTACTGTGTTACCAACATTGACTAATTTATTCAAAATGTTCAATAATTTGTGGACATCATATGCTGATAAACCTACAGTTGGTTCATCTAAAATATACAAAGTTTTCTTTGTTTGAGGTCGGCATAACTCAGAGGCTAACTTAACTCTTTGAGCCTCTCCTCCTGATAATGTCGTTGCTGATTGTCCGAGTTGTAAATATCCAAGTCCTACTTCATCCATCACTTCTAAAATCTTGAGAATCTTTGGTTGGTTTTCAAAGAATGGCATTGCATCCTCAATTGTCATCTCTAGAACATCTGCAATGCTTTTCCCTTTAAATTTCACTCGAAGTGTTTCTCGATTGTATCTTCTTCCATAACATTCTTCACAAATAATCTCAACATTGCTTAAGAACAGCATCTCTATCTCTTTTGTTCCACGGCCATGACAAATTTGGCATCTCCCTCGAGAGCTATTATATGAAAAGCGTGAATTTGTGAACCCCCTCATCTTTGCTTCAGGTAGTTTAGCAAATAGGTCTCTTATATGATCAAACAAACCAGTATAGGTCGCTGGATTAGATCTTGGTGTTCGACCAATTGGATTCTGATTAATCATAATAACTTTGTCAAGACTTTCCAAACCATCTATTGAATCATATTTTCCTACTTCTGCTTTTGATCTATGATAGGTTTTTGCTAAAGCACGATACAATGTTTCTATTACCAGTGAACTTTTACCAGAACCACTTACACCAGTAACACAATTAAAGACACCAAGTGGGAATTTTGCTGTTATACTTCTAAGGTTATTTTGTCTAACTCCTTTTATAGTTAAAAATTCTTGACCTTTTCTTCTTTTCTTAGGAATTGGTATGTTTTCCTTTCCACTAAGATATTTTCCAGTTATTGAATTTGTACTTCCCATAATTTCTTCTATTGTACCTTGAGCAACAATGTTTCCTCCATTTACTCCAGCACCTGGTCCTAAATCTATTATATGGTCTGCACTTCTAATTGTTGCTTCGTCATGTTCAATTACAATAACAGAGTTTCCTAAATCTCGCAACTCAGTTAGAGTATTAATCAATCTTTGATTATCTCTTGGATGTAATCCTATACTTGGTTCATCCAAAACATATAACACACCAACGAGTTTATTCCCAATCTGATTTGCTAATCTAATTCTTTGGGCTTCTCCACCAGCGAGAGTACGAGCTTCCCTATTCAATGTGAGATAATCAAGTCCAACATCAATAAGAAACTTGAGTCTATCTAGTACTTCCTCAATTAATCCTTCAGCTATAATCTGATCCGCTCCTCCAAAAGATAGATTACCGAAGAAATTGTAAGCTTCAGCGATAGAGCACTTTGTCATTTCATCAATGTTTAAGCCACCTACACGAATTGCTAGTAACTCTGGCTTTAACCTTGTACCATGGCAACTAGAACATTCTTGAACTCGGACGAATTTTTCCATCCAATTAAGCCACCAATAGGATGTTGTTTTAGATAACCATCCTTCATAAATGGGTATTAATCCTCGAAACTCTCTTTCTCTCTCATAGGTATAAGCATAATTTCTTCTCTTAACATCTCTTACTTGCTTGAATTTCTTATCTGAACCGTAAAATAGAATTTGATATTGTTCCTCAGTTAAGTCCTTTATTGGTGTATCTAGTGTAAATCCAAAAGCATCTCCCAAACTTTTAATCAATGATACCATCCAATTGCTTTCAACTTTGTTCTTAGTAATTGGTCCAATAGCTCCTTGCCTGATGGATTTGCTAGTATCTGCTATGAATAATTTTGGATCTATTGACTTGATCACTCCTAACCCTGAACATTTGTCACATGCTCCTACATGAGTGTTAAATGAAAACATCTTTGGAGTGAATTTTTCAGGTAATTCTACTCCACAGTCAAAACACTTTCTTCTTGTACTGAAGGACAAAGTATCTCCATTTGCACTTATTCTAACTACTCCCTCACCTTTATGCAAAGCAATCTCAATTGAATCATATAATTGACCAATATCATCTTTATCAACCACTAAACGATCTACAACAAGTTCTATTGTATTTAGTTTATCTTTAACTAGAACAGCTTTTCCTTTACCTGTAAATGTTATTTCTTCTAATAGAACTTCATCCTTATTGTCAATTATTACTCGGGTAAAACCTTCCTTAATCAGTTCCTTAATTAGTGGTTTGAAATTTCCTTGGGATTCCTTTACCAATGGAGCAATAATCTTAATTCGAGTTCCTTCACCTAGGCTTAGAGTTCTTTTTACCATTTCTTGTAAAGTCAAAGGACTTATGTCCTTGTTGCAAATTGGACAATAAGCGATTCCAACAGTTGCAAATAATAATCTCAAATAATCATTAATTTCAGTAACTGTACCTACAGTTGATCTTGGGTTTCTACCTGCAGATTTCTGGCCTATAGCAATTGCTGGAGACAATCCTTCAATCTTGTCAACACTTGTAGTATCCATTGTACCTAGAAATTGTCTAGCATAAGTTGATAATGATTCAATAAATCTTCTTTGTCCTTCAGCAAAGAGGGTATCAAGAGCTAGTGAGGATTTACCAGATCCACTTATTCCTGTTATAACTATTAGCTTATTTTTAGGTATACTTAGATTGATATTTTTCAGGTTGTTCTTTCTTGCCCCAGTTATACTAATAGAGTTTCTTGACTTTACACTATCAAATGATTTTTCACGCGAAGATATGGTGCTTGGGTCAACAATTAATTTGTCTGTAAGGGCTTTTCTTAAAGCAATACCCGTGTATGAGTTATCATTCTTTACTAAATTCTCTGGTGTGCCAGTTGCTATTACTTGCCCTCCTGCTTCTCCTCCCTCAGGTCCAAGATCAATGATCCAATCTGCACACTTTATTACATCTAAATTATGCTCAACAACAACAACTGTATTTCCTGCATCTACTAATCGATTCAGAACAGCCAATAAATTATTCACATCATATGAATGTAAACCTACGGTTGGTTCTTCAAGAATGTAAAGTGTCTTTCCTGTGGCTTTCTTACTTAACTCTCGAGAAATCTTAATTCGTTGTGCCTCACCACCTGATAAAGTAGTTGAGGACTGCCCCAATTTAATATATCCTAGACCAACTTCTTGCATAGTTTTTAGGATGGTAGAGATTTTTGGATGATCCTTAAAGAATTCGAGTGCATTATTAACAGTCATATCCAATACTTGGTGAATGCTCTTATCGTGATATTTAATCTCAAGAGTTTCCGCACTATATCTTTTCCCTAAACAAATTTCACACTCAACTTCGATATTAGGTAAAAATTGCATCTCTATTCTATTATATCCTAAACCATTACAAGCAGAACATCTGCCTAATTTTGTATTGAAAGAGAATCTACCTTTCTTGAACCCTCTTGCCTTGGATATGGGTAATGCAGAATAAAAATCTCTTATATGATCTAACACTTTAGTGTATGTCGCAGGAACTGATCTTGGAGTGTAACCTATTGGTGATTGATCTATTTCAATTACCTTATCAAGATGCTCTGTGCCTTCCATCCCCACATGTTTTCCAGGCTTAGTTTTTGCTCTATTTAGGGTTCTGGCAAGGGTCTTCCACATTACATCGCTAACAAGTGAGCTTTTACCGGAACCACTTACTCCTGTAACACATATGAAAAGTCCTAATGGAAACTCCACATCAATAGCTTTCAAGTTGTTTTCAGCAGCACCTAAAACTTTCAGTATCTTGCCATTACCAATTCTCCTTTTCCTTGGAGTTTTAATTTTAGCTTTACCTGAAAGATATTTCCCTGTAATGGATTTCTTATGCTTAGCGATTATTTCTGGAGGTCCTTCAGTTAATATTTCTCCACCAAAGTTACCTGCTTTTGGTCCTATATCAATTAACCAATCTGCAGCTAGCATTGTATC
This sequence comes from Candidatus Heimdallarchaeota archaeon, assembly GCA_019058275.1. GTDB lineage: Archaea > Asgardarchaeota > Heimdallarchaeia > JABLTI01 > JABLTI01 > JABLTI01. Next base: position 12,687 of record JAHLVW010000059.1, on the reverse strand, counting down.
AATATCATGCTCTGAAACAAGTACAGTATTTCCCTTATCTCTCAAGCTCTCAAGGGTTTTTATGAGCTTCAAGTTATCTCGGTTGTGTAATCCAATACTTGGTTCATCTAAAATATATAGTACGTTTTCAAGACTGGATCCAATTTGTGTCCCTAATCTTATTCTTTGACTTTCGCCACCTGATAAGGAGTTTGCTCTTCTGCTTAAAGTTAAATAAGGTAATCCTACATTGATGAGAAATTCTAGTCTCATTGTTATTTCTTTGAGTAAATTTTCAGCAATCTTTTTCTCATTCTTAAACAGCTTTATTGAATTTACAAAATCTATGCAATCAGTAATTGACATACCAGCTAAATCTGCAATAGTTTTTCCTTTGAAAACTACTGATCGACTTTCAACCTTTAAACCTGAACCATTACATTTGGAACATTTCACAGGGGAGCTAAATTCCTGAATAAAATCTCGAATATATTGCGAGCTTGTACGCCTAAAACGATTCATTATTATTGGTCCTAAACCTGAGAATTTTAGCTTTGCAGTTCCTTTCCCTCTCCCCCCTCGTTTATCCGACCATGAGAACTCATAATTAACCATTATTGGTTTCTTCGGACCATAAAAGAAATCATTCCATTGTTGATCTGTTAGTTCTTTAAGAGGAGTATCAATTGAAAATTCTAGTTTCTCAGCTATAGCTTTAATCCTATTGATTCTCATATTTGCTAGTCTAAATCGTTTCGTATTAGGATCATAATCTGCTAACGCTCCATTAGCTAATGATAATTCCTTGCTTACAACTAGAATTTCTGGATCAACTTCAATAGTTGTTCCAAGTCCTTTACAATCAGGACAAGCACCATGTATTGAGTTAAACGAGAAGTTTCTTGGTTCTAATTTTGGAAAACTTAGTCCACATTTAGGACATGCTAAATGAATAGAGAATAACATTTCACCAATTTGTTCTTCAAGTATTTTTCCCTCTAACTCCTCTTCATTTTTATCATCAGTTTTCTTCTTCTCTTGTGTAAGACGTCTCTTTATCTGAGAAGCTTCTAAGGTTGTTATTATAACTAATCCATCTGAAAGAGTCACTGCGGTTTCAATTGATTCAGCGATTCGATCTTCTTCTTCTACATCAACACTAATTCTATCAATAACAGCCTCTATTGTATGGCGGAAATATCGTGAAAGAACCATTTCTTCACTTTTCATCTCATCTAAGCGTTTTATTTCAAAATCGATTCTTGCTCGAGAGTAACCCGATTCAAGCAACCCTTTGAGCTCTTTACGGTATTCACCTTTTCGATCTCTTACAATGGGTGATAAAACCATGATTTCCATACCTGAATAATCTTTCAAAACTTGTTGAACTATATTAGTTACAGTTTGAGCCTTAATCTCAATGTTACATTTAGGACAATGAGGAATACCTATTCTGGCAAATAACACTCTCATAAAATCATAAATTTCTGTTACAGTTCCGACTGTACTTCTCGGATTATAGCTGGTTGTTTTCTGACTTATAGAAACTGCTGGTGATAAACCTTCAATAGAATCAATATCTGGTTTACTCATTTGAGCCATAAATTGTCTAGCATATGCTGATAAAGATTCAATATACCTTCTTTGTCCTTCTGCAAAAATAGTATCAAACGCTAGTGAAGATTTTCCAGAACCAGATACACCTGTTAAGACCACAAGTTTATTCCTTGGTATATCTAGGTTGACATTCTTAAGATTATGTTGTCTAGCACCCTTGATAATGATATGTTCTTGTATTTCCTCAGTTGTCAAAACCATATAATCCTCGACAAGTTTTTTGGTTCTAAACAAGGTGATTTAAATCATGACACTTAATTCATGATTTTAGGTTATGTTATATAAATCAAATTTATCATGAAGTTAAGCTGTTTGTTGATAGACTTAACTAAAGTCTTATCTTTAATTTGATATTTACCTGACAATTAAGAGAAGAACTTCTCTAAACAAAAATAATAGTTACAAGTAGAGAGATAATCGAAAGTATTATGTACTCACCTTAATATTAACCATTTTAAGAAAAACTATCCAATCTTACTAGGTTTGAAGCTTATGGTATTCGATGTTATCTATTATGAGGACTGTATAGAAAATATCTCCAAAAGAATAGATGAGAATTCCATAGACCTCATTATTGCTGATCCTCCTTTTGGTATAAGTTTTGATGGTAAAGGTAGCCAGTACAACAGAAAAAGTGAGTTTGTTGTAAAGGGCTATAGTGAAATAACTCGAGAGGATTACTTTGAATTCTCTAAAGGATGGATAAAAGCAATTTATCCTGTACTGAAAGAAACAGGTAGTGCTTACATTATCTCAGGTTGGACAAATTTGAAGGATATTTTGATTGCTATAGATGAAGCTGGTTTTACAACACAAAATCATATCATATGGAAGTACCAATTTGGTGTTTTTACAAAAAGGAAATTTGTTACGAGTCACTATCATATCTTGTTTTTAGTGAAAAATCCAAAGAAATATTTCTTCAATAAGGTTGATCATTATCCGGAAGATGTTTGGGAAATCAAGCGTGAATACCTTCCAGGTGAAAAGAAAAACTCCACTAAATTACCAAACGAATTAGTTGAAAAACTTCTAAAGTACTCAAGTAAAGAAAATGATTTAGTTCTCGATCCCTTTATGGGGAATGGCACAACCGCTGTTGCATGCATTAAATTAAATAGAAAATATGTTGGATTTGAGATCAATCCAAATGCAAAAGATATCATAGATATGAATATCTCAAAAGCAAAAGAACTTGTGTAAATTGTAGGTTCGCCCTTGACTCATTTTACATCATAGAATGGAGAATCCATTATCTCTGTAAAGCTTAAGGTTAGAGCGAACCGTTCCTTCTTTTATGGACAAAATCATTGAAATATTTATCTATTCCCAGTTACCATAACGAGTCCGTTATGGTTCATCTCTAGTCCCCCGCTAGGAACAGTTGAGCAGAGGGTTCCCGGGTCCATATAGGGCACGGGACTGGTGTCTTTGAGACATTTAATTTTTTTATAATCGATAAAGCTTGCTCGGTAAATATTCACAGCTGCGATATAGTCGCGATCTGCTGTAAAACCGCATTCTGGGCAGTGGAACCAGCGACCTTTCTTATCAGCGACCAAATTGTTTGGTCCCTTAACTTTCACTCCCTTTGCTGTGCAGCGTGGGCAATGACTTGAAGTATTCCATGGGCAGACTTTTAAAAGCGTTAGTCCTGCTTCTTTGCACTTGTATTCTAGAAGGAATGCTATTCTTCCTCTCAGCCATTGTGAGAGTCTTCTTGACCAGCTTCTCCTACCTCTTGGTGGTTTGAACGAGCGAAGATCTTCTATGACTATTTTCGAGCAAGACCACTCGAGAGCTAACAGTATCAAGATACTTGTCGAATTATGTGCTAATTCCTCTCCCAGACGATTTCTCTTTTGGTAGAGCCTTCTTCTTTCCTCTTCTTTTATTCTTACTCCTCTTTGTTTGCTTACCTTTCTTTTCTTTTGCAAGCTGCTTTTGAATACCAACGATTTGATTATAAATCCGTTCGACGTGGCGATACTGCGAGCCTTTGAGCTTGATTGTGATCGGATGTGAGATTTGTTTGCCGTTCTCGAATATAACTATTGTCGCGACTTTTTTCAGGCCAAGGTCAACTGCTAATACTTGACCATTCTCTTCTTTTTTTCTTGTTTTTGGGTATTCCCATGGAAACTGGAGGAAGAAATGGGTTAGTCCTCCTTTGAGCTTTTGATTTCTCAGGGTCGGATTTTTAGGTTGCAGTGATAAAGCTAGCTCTATTTTTGCTCGTATTTTTGTTGGGGTAGTTAGTTCTTGCTCTATCCACTCCCAGTCTTTTCTGCTTCTTGGCTTTGTACAAGTTGGTAGCTTCATTTTAATGTGGACTTTTTCCTTGTTAGAGAAGTATTGTATTGCGTTCCCCTCATCTGGTCCAAAAGGAAAAGCGAATCGTTTTATTTTTGGTTTCACGAAATCAGTGTAAGCGAACAGCTCAAAGATATTAGGCAATTGCTTCAGCCATTTAGTAATCATCGTTATTGTTTGCTCCACCATGATTTTCTTGTATCGTGCATAGGTCCTTTTGCCTTTCTTTGTTTTTATTGTCTCTCGGCAATGTTTCATTACTGCAGCTACTAATTTTGCTTTACTCGATGTTTCACCCAACCAATTGATTATTTCAAGGCAGTCTTTAAAGCAACAGAAACGTTTGTATTGCCCTCTAATTATTCGTCCTGCCCATTCTGCTATTCCCCTTCAAACTCTAGATGGGAAGTAAATGCCTTCTAGTTCTACTTGTACTTCGTTGATGATCTTGTAGGCTTTGAGGTCACCCGTTCCAAGTTTCAAGAGCCATTCTTTTGACCAGAGTTTTTCGAGTAGTTTTTTCGCTGCTGTTATTGTGAGTTCTTGGAAACCAACCAAACGTTCGTCTTTTGGCAACTTGAATTGGTAGCTTTTGATGAGTAGGTTCTCTTTTCGGGGCATTTTTCTTCAACAAAATATATATACAGCTAGATATATAGCTATTTTCTAAGGAGTATACCGAAAGTATTAATTATATACTAGAAAAAATAATTTTTAATTTAAAAAAATAGTTAAACAATTAGCTATTTCAATGGTTGTACAAAGAGGTATTTAAGAATTGAAATCCCTAACTAATTCCTAGGAGGACATGAAAATTACCACTCATCTCCACTGGTCAAAGGATCCATTGCTTATAGATTCAAATCCAACAAAGGAAAATGATTGGCTGACAGCAAACAAACTAATAGAACAGCACAAACAATCAAAGATATTCCTTAAACCAAACATCCTTAACCTTTATACCATTATGGTTCGCAAGCACGACTTTCTTGCAGGAAAGCGACAGCTTCAGCGGTTGCCTTATATTTCTCTTCCATCTAATTTAGCGCTCAATTTACGCAAACAGTCACTGAAGGTAGCTGAGAGATGCCATTATTATTTCCAAGATACAGCTATTGATTACTCTATCAAGAAATGGCAGCAAAAAATCATTGATTATACAGAGAATCAACAACGATTACCTTTTCCTCTTTTCCGGTTGTGTGATTTCTGGCAAGATTTCCTCAGCCAAGATCATGTTCCTTTCCAATCTGCTCGTGGAGAACAATTTCGCATGCCTACAAAACTGATAGATGATTTAGCTTATTTCCTCGGAATTGTTATTGGTGATGGTCATCTCAATTATCATAATATTGAATTGGTTGATTTCTCACAAGAACATATACTCATGCTACAAGCACTAGCAATGTCTCTTTTTAGTCTTGAGGGATCAATTACTGGAGAGAAAAATGTCTGGTTGCTTCACTTAAACAATAAATGGCTTGTACGATTGGTCAATTTCTTAACTGATCAACCTATTACCGGTAAAAAATACCATGCATTACGAGAACCTCTCATTTTTGTTTCAGATGAAAAACTGCGATGGGAGTTTTGGAGTGGTGTTTTAGATGCAGATGGCAGTTATAAGAACAACGTTAATTTCTGCTCTTCTTCTAAGTTTTTTGTTAAGGAATTTGTAAAAGTCCTCACTAACTATAACATAAAATATTCCACTCGAACTATCAATACTGAATTTGGCACTAGTTATTCATTAGATATTAAAGCAACTTCTAAAGATCTTCTAAGCAAGTTTTTGCACCCAAGACACCCCCTAAAACGAAAGGAATATCATCGATATCTTTCTAAAAAAAGGCTTCATTTAATTGAAGATCCAAACAAGTACCGAATTGATAATATCAATCTTGAAACCATCATTACGCTAAATGGTGAATCTTATTTTAATTTTGCACTCATCCCTAATCTAAATGTTAATAATTGTACAGAATTCATGAGAACAGTCCGGAAGATTTGGTCGTGGACTCAACAAGAGCTCGCAGACTTTCTAACTATACCTAAAGGACATTTAGCAGCTTATGAAAGACGTAATAGTTTTCCCCTTCCTCTTCTAGTAAAACTCTTACCAAAATTACTAAATACCTCTGAACAATTAATGCAGTTTCTAGTTGAAAATAAATTAGAGTATTTTCGTTCTCGAAAAGCTATGGCACGATTAGATTTGCAACCAAATGAGAAATTGTTGAATCTAGTAAAAAACTTAGCAATAAGAAGAAGGTATCTACTTATTAAACAACCGGCTGAAAAAAAGACTGACTTACACAAAACACTTAGTGACTATTTTGGTGTGAAAGTAACAAATAACCAACTACAAAATTCAGTTCTCTATCAATATATAACAACATTCTTTCGAATTAAAAAAGAATAGAAATAATTTAGAGATTTGAAGAGCAATTCCGAAATGTTGAGCAGAAAGAAGACTTTAGAATTACCCTCAAAATCTGAAAGTGTAACTATTTCCTATTCCATCCTTCTCAGTCACTGAACGCTCCCCTCGTGCGACCTATTTCCTCCACTTCGTGGAGACCTCCTTTTACAGTCGTCTTCGACACGAGCTTCAGAGAGAAACAAAGAAGATAAATTGTTTGTGAGTACCTCTACAGAAAAAAAACAAAAAAACAGTAAAAAATACAAAATTACATCATTTTGTTAATTCTAAAGGGACTTAAAGTAACCTTCCGCTATATAAAAAGAAGCCTTCTCCTGCCTTCTTTTTTGACTGATTTTTTGAGCCTTTTTGTCTATTGGCGAATGCTTCATATTCTTCATAATCTTGTTTCTGGTTTTTGATGATTTTAATCCTCATAATTCATTTTTCTTTCTGTTTTCTGACGAATTTAGCGCTTTTTAAACAAAACTTGATAGAAAGAGTATGAGAATAATGTCTTCGGAATCATCAATAGCTCAAGAAAAGGACATTTACAAGGAATTGCCAAGTGTAAGGGTTAAAATTACAAACTTGGTGAAAATTTTCTGCAAATACTTATTTAACAGCGCTATAAAACATGGTAGATATTATTATCCTTCATTAAACACTTTCAAATTCGATGAAAAATTATCCTTATCTTCTAGAACAATAGATCGTTTAGTTTTATCTTTTATAGAATTTGGCATTTTAATAAAGCTTCCACGATCAAATACTCAATCTTATCGAGTTAAAGTCAATAATCCATTATTCAGGTTTATAATGAGTTTATTCCAACCTCATCATGAAGTTTCTTTAACTCAAAAACATAAGGTAGATTCCACAAGAATTGAGAAGTTACAAGATGTTAAAGAGCATCTTCAGTCAATTTTAGATTGTTTAAAGTCAAAGGACGATTATTTATCAGACCTTCGAGAAGATTTGCTGAATGAATTAACTGATAACTTTGATTTATCAGACTCTTCAAAAGATGAAATCAAAGACTCTTTTAAGTCCATAATTAGAGTATTCAGCGAAGGAACAAGCGTAACTAAAATTCCTACACTAAATGATTTTCTACAAGATAATAAGGGGGATTAACTTGGGATTCATAAATGCTCTACCTAAAGCTATTACTACAGTTCTGCGAGATTTTCCATTTCCTTCAAACATTGACAAAGAAAGTATTCGAAAAGCTGTTAATTGCAGAGAAGACTTGCTTTTTGCAACACCAGATCTAGATGAGCAATTGCAAATTGCTGTTACTTTAGCTCTTCTGAATGCTCGTTTTGTCAATACTTCATCATTAATTGTGGTTCGAACTTCTGCTGAAGCAAGAAAAATATACAACATACTCAATCCACATCAAAAGAATAACTTTTCCAGTGATGACTTAACAAATGAAACTATTTCTCCTCCAATAGATAAATATGCTATTCGTGTTGCTTCCACTTTTTCAAAATTCAAAGGAAACAGTTATCCTTCAGCTAATGACTGTATAATAATTACAAGCTATGATAACCTTCTTCGAAATTTACTCTATCGGAAAAGTTCCGTAGTAGAATTAAAGAACAGAGTTACTTTACCACTTACCAATGCGTATATTTTTGTTGATCCTTTTGGTGAAAACAGATCTCTAAGAAGAGCTACAGAGAGTTTCACAACTTTTGATATAGATGGGATATTGTTTTTTAAGAGAAGAATGAATAACTTAAACATTAGAATGCATTATATCTCTCCTGGAATAGTTTCTTTAGATGAACAGAAGAGCATGCTAAAGGTAACAACAACAGCTAAAATTACGGGAGATCATGAGCTTGATTTTAGTTCTTATATGGATAGACATTCTATTAAAGAAAATCTGCGATATGTTCTCCCATATTCTATGTTACTAAGACTTTATTCAGGTCATCCTACTAAAAAACAATTAACGAAACGAATACAAAATTCAGCTAACTATCGTTTGCTTCAAAATACTCACGAGTCAAGAACCAATCCAGAATTTCTTCAAGAAATTTTATTTGAGGAATTATTTAAATCAACATATTCCTCTGAATGTTTATTTGAATTGTGCCAACAAAGTCTAGGAAAATTCGCTTTAGTTTTGAGAGCCAATGGAAATTCAGGAAAATATACTCTTACCACATTTGGCAAGAAATTCCTTATAGCATCGACATATTTCAAAGAAATACAAGAAGATCCAATTGGCGTATTATTAGATATCAAAAACAGAACACAAAATGATATTATAGATTGGAACATTATTTCAGAAATATTTCATAATTTTACTGATGGAAGATTAGCTTACAATGATCTACAAATACTGCTTGGAAGACTAAAAACAAAAAAGAATGATGAAGAAGAAACAATTGCTAAAATTCTTTCACGAACACAAGATAGCTATTCCGTTTTTAAAGTTTATAGATTATTAGTAAGTTTTCAAGACCAAATGTCACCAGGAGCTAAAAAGAACTTCACTCTCATTAGCAAAGCAATAGTTCAAAATCTCGAAATATTAGATGAACCATTAGTTGGAAAGAAAGATAGATTAGCTATCGAGCAAGCAATAAAGGAAGAACTAGAATATGCAACACAACCATTAACTAGAACACAAATTGCTCTCAACCTCTCATTACTGAATTCAGATGTTGAACTAGCATTGGATAATCTTGAAAAAAACAGTTCATTATCACTAAACACTATTACAGTAAAACCACCAATTGGGAGAAGCGTTACATACTATTCAACAAAAGAAATCCCAAAGCATTTCTTTGAGAAATGTGGCAACTGCTACCCATTTCAATAAAAACTGCTGCAATTTTTGGCGAGAAGTGAGAGATACTGCAGAGCGAAAGGTTCCAAAAGACAAAATGGGCTATATTTCAACCTCGATTCTTAGAAAAAATACTGTTGCTTGCGAGGCATTTCTAAAGGCAGATATTTTAGAGATCCATTTCACCATTGATGAATTCAATAAAATAGTGCCTAAAAGATTTGATGGTTATTCAGCAGACGGGGAGGAAGAATTCACACATTTTTGCCCATTCTGCAGTGAACGTAAAGAAAAGGTCCCACTAAAGGCATTAGGCAATGCTGCGTTTCCTCAGCAAGGATCAATTCAAACACGTTGCTCAAGATGCGGCTCAGCATTTAAGCTAGTACAGGAGAGAAATTGATTAAATTAACTAGTTGAGAGATAAAAATGAATAAAAAAAATACCAAAAAACAATATGTAAAATGCATAAAAGATAGCAGTCATATACTTTATGACCAGATATATCAGTTAACAGGCTTGGGAGTTGAAGAGATAGAAAAAGCAAGAACTAATTTAGGCATAACAATATATCAAGGATATGATGTAAGAATAATCAATGATGATCTCTTTATTGGAGATATTAGATATAAACTAGAAGATATTAAATTCATCTATGATTATGCAGGTATTCAAGAAGAGATAAAACAAAGATTACTTGACCATGGTTGTTATTATGAACGAAAAACTCACTTAAGCAGTTGGTTTAATGTCGAAAGAATAGAACCCAGGAGAGCAATTTATGTTGATGCAATAAGATTAAGCAATGGATTCAACAATCTTTACTTAAAATCAGCAATAAAAAGTGATCTTAGTATAATTTTTACCTTGCAAGGAATGATACCTGAACAAAGAGCGTTACAAAAGTATGTAGATAAAATTGGAGATGCACATCTCTATGGTTATCATAGTCATGCAAACATGCTATGCAATTCAGCAGAAGGTCTTGTAGCAGAAATTCTCTGGAAATTTACTAACAAGCTGATAGAACCATTTAATTTTAAAATAAGCCATCGTATTTCTGACAGACTCTACCAACTAAAACGCATGGTAGGAAATTATAATAGTATGGCTCGAACATCTGCAGATGCCTTATTTAATACAACATACCAGTTCTATGAGGAAGAAATGTGGAAGCTTCTTGAAGAGAAAAATATTAACTATTTAGGAGTTGGTGGATTTTCTCATTTCAGTTATTATTCAGACCTTTCTTGGATGGGATTGCCATTAGATCTTTGCGATTCCTTAAAGAAAGCAGGGCACACTAAACTGGTCGATGCAATATTAGCTGAAGAAATTACTCGAGATGAAGTTGATCGATTAAGAGGTTTCAAAGGAGAGAATCTTTATATCGTTTCAAGATTTGGATGCGATATCCTTTATGAGAAGAAGGAAGAACTTTTCGAAAGCTCATGTTATCATAGAGGAAAACATTATTCCTCTTTTAGAGATGCTTGCAGGGAAGAAATTGATGAATTTGATCTTTTGTTATCGAATATTGGTGATAGGTTAGAAGAGGAACATCTGCTTATCAGAGGTTCAGACTTGGGGAATAATTTTGCGGTTAAACTTTGGCGGTTAATGTTAGAATGGGAATATTTGCCAGCAAAAGTAAGGGATGACTTAGGTGAATGTACTTTTCAAATCTGTCAAGAGGAAATCCAAAAACTTGACTTTCAACCATTGGTTTGGATGAGATCAAAACATATAGATCAAAGGGTAAACCATGAAATTGCTAATTTTGAGAAACTTGCATTCTTATTTACTGATAGAGAAGATAAGCACCTTCTAAAACATGGCAAAAAAATCGGTCAATTATCACCAATTACTAAAGAATATAGTGAAACATTATTGGAGCTACCTGTATCATGGATAAATTTGGAGTAATGCTCTTTTTACTTAAGGATTATAATGAGTTAGGCGCAATTCATCCTAAGAGCGCAAAAGAGATCTCTATAGAGGTAAACTTACCTCTCAGTGAAACATATCTTACACTCAAGGCATTGCAAAAAGACAAGCTGATTTGGCGTCTGGGAAGAAAAAATCAATATAGATATGGAATAAAAGAAGAATCTTTGGCTCATCTAAACAAGCTATATAATTGTTTGATTAAAGGAAAAGAATTTCCTTCTGAGTTGCTATTTGATTATAAGAAGCTTGATGAAATAGCAGACAATTTTCTGAGAAATTCTGAGATAAAGAAACAAGAAGAGCTCCTTCAGAAAGAAATCAAGGAATTGCTTGGTCAATTGGAATTTATTGAAGTGAATGAGCAATTTGAAATGATTGAATCAGTAATTGATGAAATTGTTGAGAAGTATTCACCAATGGATTTTGATGAGAAATTCGAGCTATATCTGAAGGGCAAGCTTAATTCAATTTGGGAATACATTGTTGGAGCAAGAATAGTGGTGGGATAAGAAATGTCTAATGGAGCACTCGTGAAATCAGTTTTTGATTTACCACCATCGAAGTGTTATGTATCAGATTATTATATAGGTAGTGATGAAGTAGGATTAAAGGAAATTGGCAAAAGTATTCAAGAAATATTTCCAAATAAGCTTTACTCTTATCAATTAGAAGCCATTGGAACTGTACTTAAAGGAAATGATTGCTTCCTTGCAGTCGGAACAGGTTCAGGTAAATCTGAAGCATTTTTATTCCCGATTTTGGAGGAGGTCATTAATGGTAAGATTAACTGTGCTATTATTATCTATCCAACTAAGCAATTAGCAGAGGACCAAGAAAAACGAATTGCCAAATATTGCAATAAAATTCATGAAGCAACAGGAAAAAAAATTACCTACAGCAGATACAATGGTGATTTAAAACGAAAGGAAATTGAATTCATAGAAAAGAGCAAACCTAATATTATTCTAGCAACGATTGACAAACTATTTTATCGTTTCTTTAAAGAAAGCAATAATGATTTTTTAGATTGGTTGTTAAATGCTGGTGCTTTTGTTGTTGATGAAATTCATGCAGGTTCAGGTGGGTATCTTGCTCATGTTCGTGAAATAATTGCTATCTTTAAAAGAATTAATCCTAAGCTAAGAGTTATTCTAGCTTCTGCTACTGTAAAAGAAGTCGAGACTTTTCGTGATAAATTTCTTCCTTCTGCCCAAATTATTACAGGAAATGCTACAAGAGGTTCCGTAAGGGTAATGCTCCTACAGCCAGAATCAATAGAAGATCTACTTTTAGAAAAAATAGATCCCTACTTGCGTAAGGTAAAAGGAGTTTGTGTTATCTTTGTTGATGATATTCGAAAGGTAGGTGAGTTGGTTGCAAAATGCAATGAATTGCTAAAGAAAAAAACAAATATTCCAGATGAAATTCTAAAAATACATTCACCATTTGCTTGCATTAACAGTCAATTAAACAACAAAGAAAAAACAAGCATACTAAAAGGAATTTATAATGGCACTATCAGGTTTTTATTTGCAACATCTTTGCTAGAATTGGGAATGAATATTCCAAATATTGTACATATAATTAACATTTCATG
>JAHLVW010000058.1 GCA_019058275.1 Candidatus Heimdallarchaeota archaeon | reverse complement strand
TCTACATACATGGTCAGGCAATCTAGAAGCAGTTCCTCTGTATAAAAAAATCGGTCTCTTTTGGGTCCCTGAAACATCAGTCTATATGCAAAATTATATCCCTGGTATCCTTCAAACAGAATTAGCAAAAACATGGTTTGAAAAACATAAAGACTGGTATGGGAATTTCAAAAGAGAATTGCATCAAATTCCTGATAAACAAATTGCAGAAGGTATGGAAACATACACCTACAAATTCGAGGTTGATAATGATTCATTTGTTGCTGAGATTGATAGATACGGATGGGGGTTCTGTCATCTTGAAAGAATTTTAGATGAAAAGAAAATATCTGCCAAAACTAGATTATCTTCACATGATATCTTTATTGGTATCCCGAACACATTAACAGTTACACTGCAAAACGATTATGAGAATGAAATTGAAGCAAAGCTGGATATTAAAGAATTCAAAGGGTTGAAATGGAAAGAAGAGTTCCCAAAAACTGTGATTGTGAAAAAAGACGAATCAATACAAATATCTCGAGAATTTGTCATAGACAAAAGTGCAAAATTATTCAGGGATAATGATAGAGCTTGTGAATCAATTTTTGTTAAAATAAATCTTGGTGATAATGTCATCGAATTGTCAACAAGTGGTAAAATTCAATCTGCTGTAAAATTAAGAAGCATTAATGAGAATCGATTTAGCACAGCACCTGTTGGTTCTGAAGTTAAAATTCCAATGGATGTTCTCAATACAACAAAAACAACGATTGAAGGATTTGCGCATATTGAAATTGAGGGGATTAAAGATAGTTCAATAAAAATTCCAATAAAAATCAAACCGGAGGAAATTATCGGCATAAATATCCCAATTACAATTCCTGCAACTCGAAAAACAAACAAATTCATTATAAAAACAACTCCTACGATTCAATACAATGGTCATGAAATCGAAATGCCAACTTATGATATACCAGTGTTTGCTAAAACAAATGATCTGATAGAATTAGTTGAACTCAAAGATCGAAATATGCTCTTCTTTATTACTGATAAATTGACTGTTCGGGCGATGCTTGAAGGTGGAAATCTGCGTATTTTTCAACAAGAGAATAATGGACTTAATCCACTTAATCATCAAACTGGACCTCCCTATGGGCTTTCTTTGGATAGAACACTTCTTCATGAGTACGAATTAATAGAGGAAGGAAGATACAAAACTCTCATTTTAACTGGTAAAAGCATTCACGTTCCTGGTTTAGTTGTTAAGAAACATATCAAAATTTCTCCTGGAATGAATGAGATAGAATATTGGGTTACTTATAGAAACGTTGACAAGAAATCCATCCATGCATCAGCAAGAACATCAACTGGTTTTCAAGGTATTAGTTTAAATCCATACACAGCTAAAGGAAAAGCATTTACACCTATTGGTGGAAAAATTTACGAAAGCGATACTTTTACAAATTTCTTAACTGATCCGTTACTTCCTACTGAACCTCAATTCTGGTCTGAAACATGGACTGCTGTCGAAGGTCTAATGTTAGGTGATTATTCAGCATGGATATGGAAACCAGAGAAGATAGAGAAGATAAAGCTTCGTCAAGGTCATTTATCACAATTAGAAAGTAAAACTGAGGAAATTCAACCTGGAGAAACATACAAACCAGTACATCTTTGGTATAGTTTTGGTTATAATATGATTCATGAAATTAGAAACAGATGGAATCAATTGGTAGGAAATATCGAATTTGACCACATGGAATCAACTGTAGGACCAAAATTGTCAAAAGCTCTAGAAGTTGAATTGTCAGATAAAACAGTTCTAACTGCTGGTGAAACAGTAAAAAAGACATTTCTAATTTCTCTTGCTTCAGCCTACCCACTACAAGGATCATTAAGCTTGAAATTACCAAAGAATTGGAAAGGAAATTTCATTGTTGATGGAAAGAAAGCATCTAAGATTGAAATGCCTAAGCTGGAACCGTTTAAATCATCACCTATTGACATAGAGCTAGTTGTTCCTGAGAAAATTAACTCACCCATAGAAAATATAATTTTACATTTCAGTGGAGAATTTGAAATAGATTTCGATAATCAGATTCTGGTTACTGAAAAAGGAAGTGTTGAAGTTCAAGAAAAGATGCTCGATGGAAAGAAGGTTATTGAAGTATCAAATGGTGCCTTAGACTTCAAAGTAGTTGCAGATATTGGTGGAAATCTAATAAGGCTAGAAGATTCCAAAAAGAGGAGTTTCTTACTTGATGGTTATCCTGAAGTTAAACCAAAATTCTTCCTAGAACATTATTTAGGAGGAATACAACCAGCCATTTTCCATTTAGTATCTGATGATCCATTTGCAGAAATGGAAGAAACAAAAAGTGTAGTTTTCGAAGATGGAATGTGGAAAGGTGTCAAAACCATTTGGACAATTAAGAAGGAAAAGCAGTATCTCTTTGGGCAAAAAGTTGAGTTACAATACTTGACAATTCCAAACAGCGAAGTAATTAGAGTTATTTTAACTCTACATAATAAAACTTCTAGAAGCATACCATGGATAGGTTCATTAATTTCTGATATTGGTTTACAAGGTTCTAAAGAAGGCAATGTAATTGAAGTGAAAGGAACTGATGATTTGTGGATACGAAATTCAGTTAAGAAGCAGTTCATAAGTCAAGGATCTTTCAACAAACCTTACAGTAGAATAACAAAAGGAAATCAATCCATTTCTTTCGTCGTTCCAACAGGTTCTCATGGATCTTCAGTTGTTGCAGATCTTGGAGTGATGTTACTAAAATGGGCTTTGGGTTTACAATATACTAAACCAAATAGTAGTTCATCAATGGAATTTGCTATAATGATTAACCAACCTAGAGAAAAAATGGAAGAATTAAGATTTGCACTAGGAAAGTAATCTTTTTCTTCTTTTCTTTCATTTATTGTAAAAAAATTCCCAAATCTAAAGTCTTTTATTTGAATTTAAGCAGAATGTATTTGTCGGTATATCTTTACTCATTTGAGTTAAAATCAATTTATAATGAGAGTCCCCATATGTCCAAGCTTTTATGTAGTTATTCTAGTATATCTAAGAAGAAAAGTATAAAGCTATTTTTATTATCTATAATTATCACATCAATTTTCATTTCAATTCAACCTTTTGAAATTAACAATGTAAGAGCTCATTATCCTCTTGCAGACCCTATAGAAATCTTTTCGATATGGAATGATACTGCTCCATTGATTGATGGTCAAATCAACTTTAATGAAACCCACCCAGCAACTGAGTGGAATATGGCTGCAGTTTACAATATGTACGATGATTTACAAAACATTAGAACAAAATTATTGCTACAAAATGATAATGATCATCTCTATATTGGTTTAGATATTACTGCTCATATAATAGAGGATCCAGTTACTGAATGGGGATCATCAATTTATCTGGATCTCAATCATAATGGAATAATTGATTCATCTGATCGTGCTATTGTATATAGAAACTTTGGTGCAATTGAAACAGTTAAGTTCCAATATTGGAATTCTATTTCTAGTAGTTGGGAAGATTTAGAAACAAGTACTCCAGGAACTATCTTTCTCTCTTACGATATAATTATGGATACCTATTTTGGTAGCTCAGGCCTAGTGACAGTTTCTCATAGGCAATATGAATATAAAATCGGATTGTCAGAATTAGACTTAGCACCACAAAATCTCGTAGGGGTATTATTTGAAGCAACAAACAAAGAAGTCTCTCGCTCAGGCAGTTTTACTTGGCCATTCATAGATAGTAGTTTCTTAGATACTACATTTAGAGAGAAACCTTATTCATGGGGTGATTTAAGACTAGGCCATGAATTCACTTTTGAAGCATTTGTTATTGAAGATAATTTTAATATCCTTGATGATCAGATTGGTGAGAATTATGGAACTTTCCTAGCTACTGGTGATATAGACGGCGATAGTGAACTAGAATTAATTGTCAGCTCAAATAAAACGGATAGTTCTGCAAATTATCTTTTAGCAATTTATAAATATGTAAGTGGTGAGATCACTCAGATTTGGAATTCTTGGACTGCTGCTGATATAACAGTTCCATTTATTGTAAAAGGCATTGCAACATATGATTTTGATGGCAATGGTGAAGATGAAGTATTCATCTGTGGAGATGATCCTAGAGTAATTAGGTTATTTGATTGGAGTTCTTCTGTAAGTGATTTTCAAAAACAAGTAAACGTATTTTCAAATAGTGTTGATCTCTCAGGTTATATTGATATTGGTGATGGTTTAAATTACTGGACAGGCGAAAAACAAATAGTTATTGGTGATGTTATAGGTAGAGTTCATTTCATTGATTATACGATTAACAAAAAATTTGCTCATGCAGGTTTTATGATACCTGATGATGTTGATGGTACTGAACCAGTAACTTATATTCATGATGTTGAAATCGGGGATATGGATAATGAATCAAGCTGGCAAGAAGTGATAATTTTATCACAGTTCTCTTCTAATGGTTCAACAGCTTTACATATTTATGAATTTGATGTGGATTCATATTATGATAATCCTACATTTTGGGCTAGTTATCATGAAGATGATTTATTTGAAAACTCTTCCAAATTAACTTATGATTATTATGGCCATACAATCATTATTGATGACGTAGATAATGATGGAGAAAATGAAACAATAATTGTAGGTCGTGATTATTTGAAAATCTTTGGTCCATTTACATTCTTACAAACAGAACCTCCTTTAGAGATAGCTATTAATGATGGAATATCAGATCCAAACATGGGAGGAGGAGCTGGAGTAATTGATCTTGATGATGATGGTGATAAAGAGCTTATCGTAGGTTGTAATAATGGAACAATAATTGTTTATGAAGTAATTGATTCTGATTCAGATCCATTAATTGAAGATCTATCCTTAAGTGAAGAATGGAGAATGGATATAGGTTCTTGTCCCGGAAAAAGAAATTCAATATTAGGTTATGACATAGATGGTGATGGTGCAACTGAAGCTATTATCAGTGATAGTTTTGGTCAAATTTTCATAATAGGTGAAGGACCAAATCCAGAAATAACCATTACTTCACCAAGCTCAGGAACATCAAATAAACAAAACATTTTACTTGAGTGGGAAATTTCTAATGAATCTTTACCAATAGATTCTATCTCAATATATCTAAATGGATTTCTAGAATATAAAACTGGAGGAAGTCAAGATAGTGCTATTATTCCATTAGAAGCAGGATCTAATAATATTGATATCTACTGTATTGATGTTACAAGTAAAATCGCTTTTGATTATATTTCTATAGTTTATAGTGCTAGTGCACCAGAAATTGATATAACTTTACCAACAAACTATTATGTTACAGACTCTTCTTCAATTAGAGTTGAATTTTGGGCAGATGATCCTGATGTAGATGATACACTATCCTTTGATGTATACAGAAATAGTAGCCTTCAAGCTGTAACCCCAACACCGATAGGATCTGATAATTATTATGTGGATGTTGACTTACCATCAGATGGATTATGGTTAATTACAATTGTTGTTTCGGATGGAACTAATGAAGCAAATGATAGTGTTTATGTTATTCGAGATACAGTTAATCCTGTAGTTACTATTACATCTCCCTTAGACGGATCAGCAATTAAATCTACAACTATAGATCTTTATTGGGATGCTTATGATGACAGTTCTTGGATAGAATATTGTGAAGTATATAGAAATGAGATATTATTAGGAGTATCATATTCAAATTCCTATCTTGATATTGCCTTGGTATCAGATGATATATATTCATTGAAAGTAGTTGCTTATGATGCAATTGGAAAATTTAGTGAAGATATTGTCTATATTACTCGAGATACAGGAACTCCCTACGCATATCTTGATTCATTATCTCTTCCAGCCAATTATGAAGGATATTACTACACATCAATCTCGTCTGTTTTTGTAAGTTGGTATGGTGAAGACAATGTTGGTGGAACTGGATTAGACAAATTTGAATTAATTGTTGATGGTACTTCTTTCGATTTTTCACCTGATGTACTAAATACTACTATCTTACTAAGCTCTGAAGGACCTAATGAAATAAGAATAATTGCTTGGGATTTTGCCGGTAATAGTGCATTTGATTTCTATATTATTGCTTATGATACACAAAATCCCGATGTAAATATTACATCTCCAGAAGATGATTTTGTTACTAGCTCAGATACTGTTAATGTTAAATGGAATGGATTTGATGAAGGAGCGGGAATTGAATATTATGAAATAATAGTTAATGGTACTTTAGTAGAAATTATCACTGATATATCAACATCATCCTATCTTGTTGATCTTCCTGAAGAAAAAGATTACATTATAACTGTCAAAGCAGTTGACTTCCTAGGCAATTTTGATGAGGACACAATTTTAGTTCGTCGTGATGCTGATACGCCTACATTTTATATAAATATTCCAGAGGACCTTTATAGTTATTCAACTTCTCCTTTAATTTTTGTTTCTTGGGGAATTACAAATATCTTCTTAGATACTTTCGAAATCTTTGTTGATGGAATTCATTATAATAGTTATCCAAATACAACATTTTCTGATTTAGTTGATGTAACTACAATAATTGGTATTATACCTGAAGATAGTTTTCCAGAAGTAAATATTACAATTGCAGTAAATAATGGAGGAATTTATACTTGGGTATTATCGAGATTTGTAACTATTGATCAATCCTCACCACTAGTTTCAATTCTTACACCTGAAAACAATGATGAAATTCCTGAAGATTCGCTTTATATTTCATGGTCTGGTTTTGATACTGGTTCTGGAATTGATCAATATATACTCTACATCAATAATAGATTGATCCAATACTATGGAAGCAGTTCTGTTGATACAACATTAGATATATCATCATATGAGGAAGGATACTATAATATAACTCTCTCAGCATTTGACTATGCAGGAAATTGTGATAATTCTTCAATTATAGTTGAATTTTATCCCAATCCACCTGAATTCAATGTTGATCTTCCTTCATTTGTAATAACAAATGATCCCAATTTCCCAATCAACGTGCAAGTAACAAATGTAGGATATGGTGTAGAATTAATTCAAATTATTGCTGATAATATTATTATCGTTGACGCTCTTAATTTTGAAGGAGATATTCAGTATGATCCAGATTCCTATCTATTTGCTATAACAGATGATGATTTTCTTATAGAAATTGATGATCACAATTTAACAATTACTGTTTATGATCAAGCTAGTCGATGGAGTAATATTTTTGTCGACATAGTAATTGATTATGTAGCACCTACTATTTTTGATAGACCAATATTAGGTGATACACGAATTAGTTTGGACTTGAATATTCTCGAAATTACTGATGTATATGATGAGAATGTATATGATATAAGCATAACAACAAGAGATACAAATGGTGTTGGTTCAGTTTCTCTTAATATTACTAATGATACAACAACATTTCAATATAATATGATTCTTAACAAAGGTCAATCAATAGGTGATATATTTGTTTTTGAAGTAACAATTGACTTCAACATTTTCGCAGCAGGAGTTTATGAATTTAAATTTGATGCAGTAGATGTTGCTGGGAATTCGATTTCAAGTAGTTATTCCTTCAATATTACAATAAGCTCAGATGGACCTCCGACTTCACCTCCAATTGGTGGCAGTAAATGGTTAAGAGAAAATCTATTTACAATAGTTATTCCAAGTACTGGCGGAATTCTATTTATAATTTTACTTTCTGCAATACTCTCAGTTACTACACGCAAAAAAAGATTGAATAGAGGATGGGAAGACGCTATAGTAGCTGTTGCTTATGTTACAAAAACAGGATTAACATTGACTTATGTTCCTTACTCACCTGATCTTTTTGAAGATGAACAGCTTTTTGGTGGAGCTTTAACTGGCATTATGAGTATTCTCGGTGAAATTACTGGTGAAACTGAAGTTGCAATGAAAGTTCATGTTATGGAATATGGTGACAAGAGACTCATGATTTGTTCTGGCTATTTTGGTAATGGAATTCTATTAGTTACTGATGTAAAATCAAAACTGAAAGAATTGTTAAAACAATTCATAAATGACTTTGAAACAGCCTACAAATTTAGTTTAACACAAGAGCTCATTGATTTGAATGAATATTCAAGTGCGCCATTACTAGTAGAAAGTATTTTTGGTTTTAGAAAGAACATATTTCAACGACAAACTGATCAATTGCTAAATACAATAGATACACAAGACTATAGTACACCAGAACATGACACTTCACATCAAACAAATCAAGATATTGCTGTAAGTTATTACCAAGAAAACTATGAAGAAAATGCAAACAATGAATATAGAAATGAAGAATATTAAACAAATATTCTTTCTCTTTTCTAATTTTTTAAAAAATTAAAATTTCTATTTTATGCCGACCATTTCTCAACTATTTCATCAAACCAGATTTTACTTGCAGATTCAATGGCATTTTGAAGCTCTGCCACATTATCTGATCGTCCATTTTCTATTCCCGAACTGATATTCAGGGTTAAGTTGATCATTGTTCTAATAAAGTAATCAAAATCTTTGTTTGATCTTTCAATTCGTAGTAAAAATTCTAGATCATTAGTTATTTCTTGTAAAGTTATTTCTGTTTGATCAAAATTATTTTCTACAAGGCCAATTATGACTTTTGGAGTATTTTCTATTACTTTTAATAACCGATTCTTTGCTTCTCTTGAAATTTTACTCAATAAATCATCAATTGGAGTTATTTTCTTTAGTACGTATTTGTTTGTTGTTTCAATATCAATCAATATGTTAGGTTCTTTTTCTCGCTTCTCTTTTAATTCAATTAATTGTTGACTTAATCCCTCTTCAGCAATAACCCTCTCACCATTATCCAATGAACCAAAATATTGTTCAACTAATTTCAACGATCCAGTAAATTCAGTTGAAGAAACATAATATGAGCTTTCTAAAGGACGTTTATAGATTGATTCAAATTTCTTGGTAAATGATTTCACAGAATTCTTATGTTTTGGTTTGACTTTCTTTGTTAACAAGGCACCAAAACCATAGATTCCAGATGCAATGAGAAGTGTTTTATCACCTATTTCTAAAGTCTCTAATCTCGTTCTCTTCTTTTCTTCAACAGAAATCTCATCTAATAAGCTTTGAATAGCTATCATAGCTCCTCCAAACAGTTGCTCTTCTTGTATTATGTCTGGATAATATGGTGCATAAACACAAGTTAAACCTGTATTACGAACATAAATTACAGCAATAACATTGTCTTGCCAATTTCTGTTGAGCAAAGGTTTTCTAAGTCCTACAGTCCAAACTAAAGAGAGAACAATGACAAAAATACCACTGACTATAAAGTAAATCAGATTATTCCCTTGGAATAGCCAAGGAGTTTTCTCCTCTGGTAATATTGTTAAATTTAGTGTTATATTTTGCTTATTTCCAGCAAAATCATAGGCAGTAAATATTACCTCATAATTTTCTTCTATCAAATTACCAAAATTGATTGTAATGCTAAATGTTACAATATCCAACCTAGTTGTTGGATTAGGAATCATTTCAAATGTTTTGTTATAATCTACTCCAACAATTGTTATGGTTACTCTTTGAACTGCATAATTGTCTGTAAAAGTTATGGAAAATGAATGATTATTTTGAGCTGAATCTTCATAAAGTTGTAGCTCATGAGAATTCGAAGTTATTGATTGAGAGTCAATGCTTATAGAACCAAGTAGTTCTGGTGGTTCATTATCAATAATTATTGTATAGGTTAGCAAAGATTCTCGATTGAATGAATCTAAAATACCAATAATCATTGTATGTTCATTTAATAAACCATTGTAATGACTATCTGTAATATTTATGAGCACTGAAAATTGGGTTATTATTAATGTTTCATAATGATATCGTGTATAAACCTCATTATTGTCTAATTTTACTTGTATTCTTTTTACGCCGGTTTGAGGGTTATTGATTAATAGCTCAAACTGAAAAATTCCAGTTTGTGTATAGTAAGTATTTGGTAAATCAGTTGTAAAGTCAGGAAGCAATAAGTAAACATCAAGATATAGTAAACTACTTTTCATATTATTAGCAAAATCAAATGCTTCAATTTCAATTGTATATAATCCATCTCCAACATTAAAAATAAGATAATAATCATTTCTTGAACAGAAACATATTACCAAGTATTCTCCATTAACTTTCATTTTGATGTTTTTTAATCCAGATCCAAAATCAGAACTTGTCCATTGTATATACAAACCTTGGTGGATTACCATAGTATAATTTTCAGGAGTTGTTATTGTTATGACTGGCTTTGTCTGATCAATCATTATCCAACAATAATCATAGAATTTAACATCTGGATTTGTTGTATTTGCGATTATTGTTAAATTGTGAAGATGATATTGGTCTAATGGAATTTCACCTAAATCAATTGTATAACTACGATCACTTAGGTTTGTTATATTATACATACTTGTTCCGTTTCTTAAAATTTCAAACCCATTTAGATTTGGAATATTTGCAATATCCCAAGAAATATCAAATGAGGCAGTAGAATAATATGACATAGGATTCGCTGGATCAATAATGTTAATTGTTGGTAAGGTTGAATTTTGAATAATGGATACACTGTCTGAAGATGTTCTATTTAGATAATCAAGTGCTTGAACTGTTATAATTGAAGTGCTATCCAAGGATAAATCAACTTGATAATAATCAATTGTAGGATCAGTTATTGTTTCAGTTAAAACGCCATCAACATAGATTTCATGTTTGTTTATGCCTGTTCCATTATCTTGACTTTCCCAACTTATGATTGCATAAGTTAATCCAGTTTCAAAATTATCTTCGGGGCTAATAATTTTGACAAATGGATCAGTTTGATCAACAATTACAGAAAGATAGATTGTTTTGCTATTACCAGCTCTATCATAACTAGTTACAAGAATATCTTTAAACCCATCATCTACAAGATCTAATAGAATTGAATCATCAGTTCCTGTATATTTTGTTACATGGTTAACAACTACTTCAGAGTGATGTATCCCAGAACCATCTAGATTATCTATTGTTTCCCAAGCCAAATTTATCTGATTAGATGATGAAATGAATCCAGATTCAGGATAAAGAATTGTTATCTTTGGCTGTATTGAGTCTTTCTTAACAGTAATATTATGGAACTGGGAATTGCCAACTAAATCAAATGCTTCAACATTAATTTGATATGTTTTTTCCCGATCAAGAAAGATTGTTTGAAATTGATTTGTTGTGGTGAGTAAATATTCATTATCGAGATATAAATTAAAATGAGATATTCCACTAAGAGAATCAGAAGCACTCCATTGTATATCGATTTCATCACTTTTAACATATGATCCAGATATAGGTGAGGTTATAGCGATATTCGGTGATGTTCTATCTCTGGTAATGAAAATAGAACTTTTTCCTTCATTACTCAAATAATCTATTCCTACAATAGTAATATTATAAATACCATCAGAAGGTAGAGAAGCAACATAGAAATTAAATATCCAGTAATCTTCTTCTTTGAAACCATTAACATATATTTCATAATGATCAAAATCACCATTTGGATTAGAATTTGTAAACAATACAGTTATAGTATCATTTGCTGTCATTAGATAATTTTCAGGACTAGAAATATCTATTTGAGGTGACAATACATTATACTTAGCAATTACACTATCAGAGGTATTTTTCCCATTTACATCAAATGCATTTACTTTTATGAGATTATCAGCTGCTGAAATAGGAATCATAAAGCTTGTTTGTGATCCAGGTATTCTTACATTGAAAACCTCTCCAACTGATATGTCATAATGATGTATTGCTAAATCATCAGTTGCATCCCATGCAACTTCAATAGGTGAGGATGAAAAAATCGAACCAGTTGTTGGTGAAGTGATGGTAATATCAGGTGGAGAAGATTTACCTAGAATCAATATTTGACCGAATACATCACCAGTTATTGTTTCATTTTCATTGTCATTGTCGATATCTAATACTTTTAGCGAGTTTCTTTTTCCAAAGGAAGACCCATAATCAGCAGACCATTCTATGTCATAGGATAAATTATCACTACCGCTATCTGTTATATTCAAAACCATAATTGTACCATTATTAAAACTAAAAATAAGCTCATTTAATGAATCACCATTAAGATCTGCAACTGCTGCTCCACCTCCCATTTTTGGATCTTGTAGGCCATCATTGATTTGTATTTCCAAAGGAGGAAATGCTGCTAAGAAAGTATCTTTCCCAAAAATTTTCAGATAATTTTGACCCACAGTAACAATCTCTGTAATACCATCATTATCGACATCTTCAACAAGAATAGTATGACCAAATCTATCAGCAGTAGATGGAGCAGAATCTGATGGCAGATTATCTTCTGGATTATCAAGGAATTTAGAAAAGAATCGCAAATATATGTAAAGCTTTGTTTCAGGTATTAGACTATCGGTTTGCCCTTGAAATAGTACTTCAGTTTCACCATCATCATCCATATCACCCAAAGTGATACTATGTATTTTCTTTAAACCAGCTACTGTGAAAGGTGATCTTTTATCATGTCTAAAACTGTTTGTTAGTGAGTTATATTTAAGAGCATTTACATACCCATTCTGATCACCGAAAACTAGTTCAGCGGTACCATCATTATTGATGTCTCCAATAGCCAAATAACCGGTTAAACCACTCGTATGAGAAAATGCATAATCAGAACTATCAAAATCATTGTTTCCAGCATTCCATGAAGATAATCTTAAGATACGACTGTCTTCTCCACTTAGAAAGATTTCATCTTCATCATTACCATCAAAATCGTGGGTTGCAATACTTCTTACTAGAAACATTTTTGATTGGTGACTAGTTGTCCATGAAGTCCAATTGCGAATTAATCCACCATCTGCATGATCGTATATTGCTAAGAGATTGCTGTCACCAGCAACGGTACGATTTGAGCTTACAATGAGTTCTTGATCCCCATCACCATTAATATCACCAGTAGTAATAAATGTACCATTATTATATCCAACAGCACTAGATTTTATGTTTGTATTTTCTTCAACAGAGTATTTAGAATAGTAATAGCTCAAGCTTGTGTTTAATCCAAAATGAATATCACCCCATAGTCCAGCATTTGTTCGTAATTCACTCGGTGTGGAACTAATATAAGGCCAAGTGATTTCATCATCATTATTCTCAAAATCTTGAAATATCTCAAAAGCCATTCCAGTAACTTCACCTGATTGAACATTAATCTCTGTAAAAGGAATTCTTACTTCATATTGACGATGATTGTTAGATTCAAAAAAGGAGTCAGTATATGCAGTAGATACTAAAATACCAGATGTGAAAGCTATTCCAACAGGTCCTGAATCTATCTCAATCCAATTTTTAATCGTCTGACTATAGTAATTGTAACTTACAATTTCACCTGAACCAGAATCATTCAAGAATATTGCTCTATCAAAACTAGTTAAAATGCCATTATGATCTCTATCAAGATATACTCCAAAACCCCAAGTAGTTACTGGATCACTAAGCTGGGATGTGGCATCCAGTCCAACAAAGAAATTTGCATCATTATTTTGAAGGAGTAATTTGGAATCTGGACTATTAACCTTATCAACCAGATAATAAACAGCTGCTGCAGACCATTCAGTGGAAAGTGAACTTGAATTAAAAACGATTTGACCATCAATTGTAGGTGCGGTATCATTCCATAATGAGAATAATGCTATTGGAACAGCATTGCTTGAATGTCCACTTGTTGATGTTAATAATGATTTAAGAGAGATGGGTATAAGTATGGCTATTACCATAAGGTATATTGGTAGTATTAGTTTTATTAACCTCATATCGTGAATTTTCAGTAGAATGCTCATTGACTTGGTCCCTTCTTAAGCCAAGTAAAGATTAGGTTTCAAAAAAAACCTCGCTCTTTATTTTCTCTTCCTCTTTTTTACTATCTTTTTGCTATTAAAACTAAATGGTTGTGGCAAAAAATTAAAAAAAAATCAGATCTTTTTGAAAAAAATTACAATTCTTTACTGCTAGATTTAAAATGAATGTTGTTCTTGCAGTATAAGGTATTTAACAGGTGATAGTTCAGTGAAAATTATTGGTAATCCTACAACTTATGCTGGTAATAGTCTTAAAAATTGGCCCAAATTTGTTACTGCTTTTAAAGAAGCAGGACTTGATTTTGAAGTTGAATGGACTAAAGATGTTAATGATGCCACTAGAATTGTGAAAGAGTCTTACAAGGATCACAAAATTATCTGTGCTTATGGTGGTGATGGAACCGTTAATGAAGTGTTAACTGGAATTGGTCAAACGGGTTTTAAAAATACTCTTTGTATTTTACCAGCTAGTCGTGGCAACGATGATGCTTTTACTTTGCAGATTTCAAACAATCTTGACGATATGGTTGATATGCTTCTAACAAAGCAACAAAGAAAAATCGATTGTATCGAAGTAAACAAAGGGGTGAGATATGTTATAGGGATAGTTGGTGCAGGAATTAGTGAGGCTGTTCCTGAAGCAAGTTTAGGTCAAAAATCACCAGGAGCATATATGTACAATTTAGTGAAGAATATAAATACTTAAAAACCACATCCTATGAAATTAACAATTGATGATGGTAAGATAGTTCATGATGCTAATGCTCTTGATGTAGCCATTGGGAAGGAATTTGTGCTGGAAATAAAATGATCTTATGTCCAGATGCAATTTTTGATGATGGTTTGCTTGACATCTCACTTGTAGGTAATGTTAATTTCTTTGAGAAATTAAATATCCTAAGTCGTTTGAAGAAAGGTACTCACATTAAACACAAAAAAGTTGAACAATTCAATGGTAAGAAAGTTGTTTTAGAAAACGTTGGAGATAAAACTCGCCCAATACACTTTATGGGAGAAATGTATAGTGAATACCCTTAAGAGTTCAAATGCCTTCACAAAGCATTGACAGTTATCACAATGCCAGATAAATAACCTAACAGAGAAGAATTAATCCAAAATCTTCTCTAACCTTTACTTTTTGTTAAGAAAATATTTTTTGCCTTAAGAAAAAGAATCTTATTTACTATATTGATTATTGGTGAATAATAATATTGAGAATTTATTGTTAAATCTTGGTGCACAATATATGCATAATGAGTTGAAGCTACTAAAAAAGAGGTATCAATCCTTATCTAAAGAAGAGATTTTTTCAGCTGTTAGAATAATCCGAAGTAAGCTTGATTTAAAGAAAGATCAAAAAAAGACAACTGAATTTGCAGAAATGTTGTATTTATTAATGGAATTATTCAGTCAAAAGGGAGACTCAAATTCTGAAAGAATTATACTTAATCAACTTGTAGAAGTAGCTTGGTGGGCAAAAGAACTCAGTGAAACGTTTTATGTTTTATCTAGAGGAATTTCAAAATTATTAATTGATAGTAGAGCTACAAGAGGTAAGGATAGGATAGAGCTATTTAGTGATTTCATTGATATAATTGCTAGATTTCCAGAAAACAAAATTATTTATTCTGCTATATCGACAGCAGCTGTTGAACTAATCAAGTGGGGATCAGATAAAGAAATTTTAGATATTCTTGATATAATGCAAGAAAAATCAGCGATTTATCCATTAGTTAATGCTATACAACTTCTTGATGCAAAAGTGTTTATGAATACACTTTTTTATCTTGATGAACAAGACTGTAATACTCTCTTACGAATTTACAAAGAACTTAGCAGTTTTTCAATTAGTCATTATCAAGATGAAGTGAAAGACGATTGCCATTCATCAAGTTTAATATTTGGTGTTGAACTTAATGAGATTTTACAAGAAGGAGCTATAAATGCTATAATTGGATTGGCTCGAGTTAATAGTAAACTTGAAGATACCTGTGAAGAATGTATTAATGGTATTAAAGAAATCATTGAAGATTCAGAATATCTTCTAAGGAAAGAGGGTAAGGAATTTTTCAAAGATATTTATCGATTAAGTTATGCTTTTGATCAATTTAAACTGTGGGGTTATTTTCTCAAGTTACCTTTAATTGAAAAGTTGAAAGAAGAGAGAGATAAAAATGAAACTTACCAATTAGCTGAAGCAAAACTACTTGCAATAATAAAGAATATGCGTATTGAAGAATATGATTCTTTAAAGATTGGTAGAAGAGGAATTGTCTTAGCTTATGACTTAAATGATCTTGAAGACATTAGCAAAATAGCTGAAGAAATTTCGAAGCAATCACCTAATAGAATTGAACCAATTGAATTGGTTGAGGAGTTAGATGCTATAATAGAATTTGATGATGAATTGAAGGATCATTTGAGAGAAACAGGTCAAATCCCTACTGATAGAAAAACTGTTGATGAACTTCAAGATATGACATCCAAAGATGATGATCTAACAAAACCAGCTATTCGAGAGAACAAAATTGTTAAGCAATTACTATTTCTGAAGCAGTTAGAATTTGATGACAATAGATTTCTTGTTAATCAACTGTTATATACAAAAGCACTTATTTTTGCTGTTGGAATGTTTGGATTTAATTCTCCATTACTTAAAGTTACTCCTGGAGAATTGGTAAATCATATTGAAGGTCTTTGTGAGAGGAGAATGATTTTGGAATTAGTAGATCCATTAGTACGTGCTGTTACACTACGTGCTGCAAGACTAGATGGTGAAGCAACTAGTATTTTATTCGATCTTCTGAATCACAGAGGAGTTAAGTTCCTTACCAAATATTACAAACAGTATAATTTTGTTGATAATCTTATAAGACTAATTAGCTATTTAGGACGAACTGGTGAGAAGGAATTACTTATTGAGATAACGAATGAGCTCGAGAAAGCAAATCGTATGAGTTTAGAGGATGATAAAATTTCTCTTAGAATTGCACGAGCATTTAATGAAGGTATTTTATCATATTCAGCTAAGAATCCATTTAAAAAACTTGAATTGTTAGAGATCTTAAGGGAATTTGCCAAAGTACACTCCTTTAATGTTAATATACAAATCAAATATGTTGAAGGACTTAATTTCGTTATAATAGACTTAGCATTAGATAATTTTAAAGCAGGAAGTAAGATTATTGATAAGTTAATTGATTTCTCCAAAACATATAGAAATAATCAGCAGATAGAGGAGAAAGCAGCACTTGGTCTTTTATGGGCAATGATTATATCCAGAATTTACAAACAACCAATAAAATTACAGTCAATTAGAAAAGAATTCAACTTTATTGTTGCGAATTATCCACAAAGTTCATTCTTACAAGGATTGAATGAAATTTGTGAAAGCATGTGTTAATTACTGGTGTGAATGTTTCTTTAACATATCACATCATTTAGAAAAGCACAATTGTTTATTGTCTTTACGACAAAAAAGCAAAGATTTGAAATTTCAGCTTTTCAATTTGATAGCTTTAAATACTTATTCAGATCATTTTCAAAAAATAGCTGAGGGAACTTCGGAAAAGTTGAATGGGAAGGCAGTTAGAACATTTACAAATAAGAATAAAATGAGTGGGCTATTTCATAAAAACACTCTTCAAATTTTTTTTACAACAATGTTAGTTGTACCTTCTGTTTCAGGAAAAGTGGTAGAAGGCAAAAAATGGCTGGGTAAGATTTAAGAAATTTGGTATTAATGGTAATAATTAATGTAAACCATTAAAACCCAAAAATTTCTTAGTGTTTAACTTGTTTTTACTTAAATAGTTGTTTTATCAAACTAACAAATGGAAAATCTTGAATAAACTTATTAATGACATATTTTCATTTAAAGCGAAGGTTTGGTATGTAAATCTACTTGTAGATTTAACCTTTAAGACTCGAGAGTAAATTACTTTGATAGAGTTCAAATGTTAATGAGATTTCCTCTATTACATCTATTCAAGTCAATTATTAACAACAATTTAAACAGTAAACACAAAATGGAGATAGTGAATTATGATTAAACCACATGGTGGTAAACTAATCAATAGAGTTCTCCCTGATAATAAGAAAGAAAAAATCTTGAATGAATATCAAGAAATGGCTCAACTAAAAGTAAACAATGAGGTTGTTGAAGATCTCTTCAATATTTCTCATGGAGTTTTTAGTCCATTAGAAGGTTTCATGGGAGAAGAAGATGTTGAATCTATCATTAAAAATGATAGACTTGCAAATGATTTACCTTGGACAATACCTATTACATTTGATGTTTCATCTGAAACTGCTAAGAAGTACTCCATAGGTGATGAAATAGCTCTAATTAACGATGACCAAGTAATTGGAGTACTACATTTAGATCAAATTTACCACTACAAGAAGAAGACAATTGCTGAAAGGATTTTTCAAACATTAGATAACGAACATCCCGGAGTAGCAAAAGTTATGAGTTCTAATGAGAAACTCTTTGCGGGAAAAATTGATCTCGTTAATACTGCTGTTAAACAATACAAAGAGTTCACAAAATATCCAAGTGAAACTAGACAAATATTTAAGGAAATGGGATGGAAAACTGTAGTTGGTTTCCAAACAAGAAATGTTCCACATTTAGGTCATGAATATATACAGAAGACAGCATTAACTCTTGTTGATGGATTATTTGTAAATCCAATTATTGGTAAGAAAAAGAAGGATGATTTCTTAGATCCAGTAATTTTAGGAGCATATAATGTTTTAATGAAGCATTATTATAGAAGCGATAAATCAACAATGGCTATTCTAAGAACAAGAATGAGATACGGTGGACCAAAAGAAGCTATTTTCCACTCAATTATGCGTAAGAATTTTGGTTGTAGTCATTTCATTGTTGGAAGAGATCATGCAGGTGTTGGCGATTACTATGGACCTTTTGATGCCCATAAAATCTTTGAGAATTTCCCAGATTTAGATATAGAACCTATATGTTTCCGATCATTCTTTATCTGTGAGAAATGTACTGGAGTGGTCAATGACAATACTTGCCCCCATGATGGAACAAAGTATCAAAAGTTTATCAGTGGTAAAAAAATCCGTCAAATGATCATGAATAAAGAACTTGATGGATTAGTAGAATACATGCGACCAGAGGTTGCAGAATACCTGGTAAAAGAGGATGAGTTATTTGTAAAGTAAAATTAAAGATGTGAATAGATATGAACGAACCAGGATTTGTTGTTTGGTTTACAGGATTGTCAGGCTCAGGAAAAACAACTATTGCAGTTGAACTAGAAAAAAAACTTCTAAAACGAAACCTTAGAGTTCAACGACTTGATGGTGATATTGTTAGAAAATCCTTAACAAGGGATTTAGGTTTCACTGAAGAAGATCGAAAGAAGAACATCGAGAGAATAACATTTGTTACTCGATTATTAGCAAAACATGGTGTAGCTACTTTGGTGTCATTTATTTCTCCATATATTTCAGTTAGAGATAATGCTAGGAAAGAAGTAAATGAAGAAAATGCAAAATTTGTAGAAGTTTTCGTAAATGCATCTGTTGAGGAATGTGCTAGTAGAGATATCAAAGGTCTTTATAAGAAAGCATTCGCAGGTGAAATTGAGAATTTCACAGGAGTATCCCATCCTTATGAGGAACCTCCAACACCTGAAATAGTTTGCAATACTGAATATGAAACTGAAGAAGAGAGCACAAAAATAGTTCTTGATTTTTTGGAAAAAGAGAAAATTATCCCATTACAGATTAAAATCTAATTTTCTTTTTTCATTTTTTTTATTCTTTAAGCTATTTTCCACTTTAATTTAATTTATTAGAGTAAAATATATAACTAGTTAAGTTTACTTCAAAATAAGTTTGGCAATAATATCTTTGCGATTTTACAAGGTGGATTCATTAATGAAACAGGATGATAAGAAGAAAAAGGATAGAACACATCTTATAGTAAAAGAAGAGCCTTTAGCAGGCATGAGTATGATTAATATCTTTAGACTTTTGTGGCAGAACAAATTTTATGTTCATCCAAAATATTGGTTACGTTTTTGGTATGCCATTGCTTTAAGTTGGGTAACAACTCCTCTTAGGGTTATAGAGATTCTTCGTTTTCAAAGAAGAATCAAGAAAACGAAAGTAGAAATTGATCCCCTTTTTATAATAGGACATTATAGAACTGGCACAACCTATCTCATGACATTATTAGCTCATGATAAAAATATGGGTTATGTTTCAAATCTAGAAGGTTATGCTCCACATTTCTTTCTAGCTTTTCATAAGTTTACAAAGAATTTGATTGACATGTCGCTTCCTGAACAGCGACCAATGGATAATGTTGTTATGGGGAGTGATGAACCAACTGAGGAAGAATATTCTATTGGAGCTATGAGCAAGTATGGTTTTTATAATGGATTCATTTTTCCATGGAAATTCAAACTTTATTCCAGATATAATTCCTTTAGAACTTGTAAAGAAAAAGATGTTGAGCGTTGGAAGAAAACATACCAATATTTTGTCAAGAAAATGACTTACAAATACAAAGGCAAAAGAATTTTCTTGAAAAATCCTACAACAACTTATCGAATTGAACATATTCTAAAAATGTATCCAAATGCTAAATTCATACACCTATATAGAGATCCTTATGGAATGTATGCATCATCAGTTAAATTCTTCCGTGAGGTTTTTGCTATTTATGCACTTCAAACTTGGAAAGATGAAGATCTTCAACAAGGTATTCTTGATAATGTAAAAGAGATGTATGAAGTATTCAACGAAACAAGATCACTTATTCCAAAAGAGAACATTATTGACATTAAATATGAAGATTTTATTAAAGATCCAATGCCTTTCATGGAGAGCCTTTACAAAGATTTGAAGATAGACGGATATGAAAATATTAAGGATGATTTCGTAGCTTATTTCAAATCTCAAGCAACCTATAAACCAAATGTTCATGAAATATCTGATGATGTTATAAACAGAGTGAATAGTCACTGGGATTTCATTAGAGAACAACATGAATATATACGTTTAGAACCTAAGAATAAAAAATAAGAAAGGAAAGACATTAGTTTAGTTTTTCTTTATTTCCTTTATTTTTTCTCTCATCTTTTTCTTGTAATCGTCTTTTATCTTTTTGATTTTCTCTGCTTGTTTTTGTTTGTCTTTGTATTTCTTGGGTTGGCAATATTTGTCAAACCAGTCGACAATTTTACCTAATCTATCTAATCTTCTATCTGGTTGTCCTGATCTCGAGAGTTCATGTCCTTCTCCGGGGTATCTGATAAATTCTATATCTAGTTTTGGATTAATTCTTTTTGCTGCTGTATAGAGCATTTCAGCATCTGGTATTGGTGCTCTATAATCTAAATCACTGTGAATGATTCGCATTGGTGTTTTAATATTCTTAGCATAAGCAGCTGGAGAACGTTCCCATAAGAAGGTTGAATCTTTTATTGGTGTAGTACCAAATTCATCGTCAATTAAAACTCTTGCACCATCTGTTGTAGCCCAAAAGCTAGACAAGAAATAAACACCTCTTTGAGGTACTGCTGCTGCAAAGCGATTATCATGTCCAACTATCCATGCAGTAAGGAATCCTGCATAAGAACCACCTGTGATTCCCATTCTCTTAGGATCAATAAAACCACGATCAACGACCAGATCAACACCTTTCAAGATGTCTTGTGAATCAGCATCACCCCATGATTTCTCTATTGCTTTATAGAAATCAGGTCCATACCCATTGCTTCCTCTTGGGTTGCAATAGTAAACAACATAACCTTCTGCTGCTAGTAATTGAAATTCATGAAATATTGGAATGTCTAAATGGCAGCTCCACATAACATGAGGTCCTCCATGCATGTTTAAAGCAAGAGGATATTTCTTTTCTGGATCAAAATCAGGAGGTGTCAGAATCCAACCTTGGATTTTATATTCATCATTAAATCCATCATACCAAACTTCTTCAGTTTTGCCAAGCTTCTTATTCTTCAAAAATTCCTCATTTGGAGCATCTAGCAGTTCTTCTTTTTTAGTTGAAATATTGTATTTATATAATCTAGAAGGATCATTAACGTGATGTGCTTGATATGTTAACCATTTACCATCATCTGAAATATCAAAACCAAAGATAACTTTGTCTCCTTCTATTACTTTCTCAACTTCACCTGTTACTACCTTAGCACGCCAAATAACTGAGACTGCTTTTTCAAAAATTATAAAGTATAAATATTGGCTATCTTTTGTCCATTTATACATTGCAATATTGTTTTCTATTTTTTCTGTTAGAACTTTCTTTGTTCCATCTTCGACGTCTATTATACAAAGATTCGTTTGCGCTAAGGTTCCTAACCCAGAATCTCCAATTTCAGTTGCTATATACTTACCATCATAAGACAATCGAATAAATGCTCCCCAATTATAATGATCTTTCAGAATAATTTCCATCTCACCTTTTGGTGAGATTTTCAAGAATTCCCAATATCTTGTTTCATCTCCTTCCCCAGGTTTCTGTCGAGCAGTGATTGCATAATTGTTATCTGGTGTTAAGTAAGCTTGTGTATAATCATCATCTATGTTGCTTGTCCATCTTGTTACTTTCTTTGATTCTACATCAATAACATGGATTTGTCCTTTGCGATCATCTAAATAGGAAGTACCTACTCGGTAAACTTCTCGAGTGATAATTCTTGGCTCTTTTTTCTTTTCTTCACTCTTTTGTTTGCTCATATGTAATAATGCAGATTCTTCAGAATCCATTAATTTCATTTTTTCAGGTGTTGGAGCTTCCAGTTCTTCCTTGTTTAGTCTAGAGATAAAAATAATCTTCTTACCATCTTGGCTCCACTCAAAAGATGGCAAAACACCATTGGGTATATTTGTTAATTGTATTGCTTCACCACCATCTGATGGCATAAGGAAAATTTGAGGTTTTGGTGGTTCTGAAGGCTTACCAGCAGTTGGTTTTTTTAATACTGTTCGTACTGAAATAAAAGCCAATGTTTTTCCATCAGGTGACCATTTTATAGAGAAGTCACTTGGCAATCCTTGAGTGAATTGCGAAGGTTTTTCACGATAACGCCAAATAGAATTTCTGTAACCATTATCCTCATTATTTGCTTGATTTACAACATAATAAACTTCATTTGTTTTTGGTCTAAATGTTGGGTCACTTACTTGTTTCAAATTAAATAAGTCTTTAA
This sequence comes from Candidatus Heimdallarchaeota archaeon, assembly GCA_019058275.1. GTDB lineage: Archaea > Asgardarchaeota > Heimdallarchaeia > JABLTI01 > JABLTI01 > JABLTI01. The sequence continues at coordinate 41,145 of JAHLVW010000058.1, read as the reverse complement.
TTCCTATAGAACTCTTCTTTTTTTCTTTATTTTCTGTTGTCATAATTTTATCTAATATTAGTACGTTAAAATAGTTTTGTCTTTATTTGATGATGGAAGGGAAATTGAAAAATTAATATTCCAGTAGAATTAAAGATAAAAATATGAGAAGATTATGCTAAAGGAAAAATCAATTTACTTCCTTTTAGAAGTAATATTATTTGCTTTGAGCATAGCATCTGCATTATCATAACCTAATTTTGGTGCAAGTTTATCTAAGGTATTTGCTGCTGCTTCTCTTACTAATAGACTTTTGTCATCAACCTGTGCATTAGCTAATTCAGAAATAGCATTTTGAACTACCTCACCCATCCCTTGAAGAACAATTGCAGCTCGCTCTCTCACTTTTTCACTATGATCTTCTCTTAATGCTTTAACTAAAGCTGGAATTGCATTGGATGCATTTGCACCTATCCATTGTAATGATATTGCTGCCTCTACACGAACATTCTCACTTTTATCATCTAAAAGAGCTTTTATAAGTTCAGGAACAGCTTCCTCTGCAGCTTGTGTACCTATCCAACCTAGATCCCTTGCAGCTTCAATACGGGTACTTTCGCCCCAACCTTCTCTAAGTTGCCAAATCATTTTATCCAGCTTTTTCTTATCTGGTCCGCTCATTCTGGCCAATCCTATTCTTTTATTAAGGAATTATTTTAACTACTATATAGTGACAAAATATTATTAACAGTTATAATAAATAAATTGCACTGTTTGGGTTTAAAACCAGTCTAGTTTATAAAAAACCACTATTTAAAATCATCTATGGGTAGTAATCTGAATTAGCAATTTATGGGTGTTAAGCTTAATGTTAAAACGAATTTCGAGTAAATTTATGAGAATTTTCTTTCTTCTTTTCATTTTAGCATCTCTCCCTTTAGTCCCCTTCTCTTTGAAAATCTTATTTGTTAATTCACAAACTACACCTAAGAATCAAGATATTTCTCTTAAGGAATCTATAATAAATCTAGAAGACTTTTTATTAGGAAAATTAACTGTTTGGTCTGACTTCTTCCTTGTTGAAACACTTTCAGTTACAAATGATAATGAAAGTAATTGTTATGTTGCTGGAACTATTCAAACTGAATTATTTTCACTAACAACAAATATCTTCATCGGGAAAATTACTAGTAATGGAACTTTGGTTTGGATAAAACAATGGGATTTCCAAGGAATTGATATAGCAAATGATATTGTGTTTAATGATGATAATGAGCAAATTATTGTTGTAGGAGAAACAATTATCGATTCAGATCATATTTTTTCTGATTTACTTGTGGTTTGTTTTGATAGTAACACTGGACAAGAGATATGGAATAATACGTATGGTGAAGTGAATTTATCAGAAGAAGCGAATTCGGTAATAATAAATTCAGATCATATTTACATTGCAGGAACAAAAACAAATTACTTCCATGTCTATTCTAATGCTGATATCTCACTTACGTGTATAAACAAGAATAATGGAAGTTTAATTTGGGAAAAATCTTACATTACTTTTTTTACAGATAGATTTCCATCATTGGTTTTTGATAACGAGAATGATAACATATACCTCGTTTCTAATCGATACAAAAGGGTAGATGAGATAAAATATTATCAATACTATTTACGAAAACTAACAATTAGTGGAGAAATTTCTTGGGAACAAACTATTGGAAACGAAACTAGTCCAAGAATTAATGATTTAGTGATTTGTCACAATTCAAGCTCAATTATTTTACTAGGTGATAAGTTCGAATATGGCAATATCAATTATCGTGATTGTACAATTATCTTTTACAATTTTTCAGGGGGATTAACCAAGCAAATAACATTTGGTAAAGAGAGATTGACTGAATCAGCTAATGCTCTTAGTCTAACATCTGATGGATCAATGTTCATAGTTGGTAAAAGTGATTCAGAAGTGAAGAAAGATCAGGCAGCACTTCTTGCTTCAGCTAAATCAAATGGTGAAATCATCTATTTTGAAAAAACAGAGAATTTTGAATATAGCGATCTTGTTGATATAGTAATTACGAATAACGGATATCTAGTTTCAGTTGGAAAGAGCAAGTATAACTTTGATGTAATATTTACTAGATTACTAATATCTTATACAAGAGATCTTGATAAGGATATATTGAGTGATTTCTGGGAACCAAAAATAGGAACTGATCCAACAAACCCGGATACAGATGGAGATGGTTTTCTAGATGGTGAGGAATATTTAGCATTCACTGATCCTTTGAAAGCAAGAAGTAATCCAAGAATGCAAAAGATTTGGAGAAATATGGGAATTGGTTTTGCAATAGCAATACTATTAGGAGTAATAATAATTCAAATTATTTTTTTCACTGCACAAAAAAGTAAATTTTCCGTTGACCAAGAGGGAGATAAGCGTTCTTTCATTGTTAGGGTGTTTCAGAAATTTGGTGAAAAAATCAAGAGAAGAAAAGAGTAAAAATTTAATAACTGGAATATCCCTTTTGCCAATTAGCCTTAGAAATTAAAAAAACTTTCATGTGGAATTTAACTTGCCAACTTGTAAAAACTGTGGTTCATTTGTAGATGAAGAAATTGACAAGTGTCCTTTTTGTGGTGCTGATATCGACAAGATCGATTTTGCTGCAAATGATGAAACTGTAAGTAATGATAAAGAAGAAACAAAGGTAATTCCACAACAACAATATCAAGATTTTATCCAAGATGATGAATCAAATAATGCAATAATTATTCACACACCTGATATTGATACAATGGATCAACTTGAAGCTAAACCACAATATATCCCAAAATCTCACGAGATTATACCTCAAAGAAATTACCTGATTTGGTTGATTTTGGGAATAGTTACTGTTGGTTTATTCTTTCTCATTTATTTGTTCATAAATATAGAGGATTTAGAGAAGCATTCCCATTATCCAAATGAGTCCAGAGCAGAGTCAATTCAAGTCAGTGCTTCACAAACACTGATGTTATTTTTCATAGCTATTTGTTTCGGTTTTATTCCCATTCTCTGGTGGATATATCATAAGAAGTATTCAAGTCTATATTATCATTTGAGAGATCAGAAAAAAGAAATGGCTTTTTTCAAAATTCCTCACCCAGCTTACTATATGGTACCATTAATTCTCTCTCATCTAATAGCATTAATTCCTACAATAATCAATTTTGCAACAAGCATTGACATACGTAACTCATTCCCAGCATTGTTTTGGAGCATTCTAGGGATAATTTTTGCTTTAACAATTATCAATTTAACACTGGATTTTTTCTGGCAGAAAGCATTCAATGCTCATATTCAGCAGACAAAGGTTAAGCTAAACCTTGAGAAAAGAGCAGAAACAGAAGAAATAATTGATGCATAAAGCTCTTTTTTTTTCGTGTGTTTTTATACTGAACTCTGTATATTTATCTATGCTACCATCAAACATTCGCAATTGTTGTTATAATTGTGAGTATTTGAGAGTTGATAATTTTTGCTTAGTTAAAGGAAAATATATTTTATCAAGGAATACAACTAAGTTACGAAATTGTCAAAATTTTTCAAGTAAAAATATGTCTAATGAAAATGAACTTTAGAAAAGAAAAATCACTCTAAGCAGTTAAATAGAATCATGATTGAAATTAATTCTGAAAAGGAAAGTCATAACGAGTTAGACTAGATTTAGTTTAAAAGATGTAAGATAAACAAATATTCCAGTATAATCGAAATCATCTAGATTACTGTTCCATTCCCATAACTCAAAAATCAATTTGTAACCATTGCTTTCCAGTCCTAGTTTAGTAATTATATCCGAATTAAAGTTAAAGGTAACATTTGTTTGTTGAGATGGACCCCAGATTTGTTCATAAGCTAAAACCTTTTGCTTCCAATGCTCTTGATAGAAGTATGTCGATGTATTGGAGCCGGGTGTATCCTCTGAAATCACAACATTGTATAAACCGATTTTTAGTCTAACTTCATAAAATTTAGCGATGTTGTAATAATTACTCAGCATGAAGGAAAGTGAAATGCCTTCAGATAATCCTGCAGTTTGATTGTAATCAACACTTGTTGGATAATTATCTGCTCTATATTCTTCTGTAGCAGGATCATAAGTCAGTAATGCTAGTTCTGCATAATCCTCACTACTTATAGGTGGAGTAAAGATCATAATTGTAGTAACAACTATACCAATAATAGATAAAACCATAACAATTTTAGCTACAAGATCTAAGTCTATTTCTCGTTTGGCTCTTTCTGGTTTACTATTCTTGGTCATTTTTTCACCACCTAGCATTTAGTTTCTCTCTTCTCCATTTTCATAAACGATTTCCAAATCCAGATATTCTTCATCTCTTCTTTTCTGATACCAATTCTTGACATTTCTGCCAAAAAAAATAATTAATGATGCAACTAATGCTAAATTAAATGGGATGAGAATATATGGGAATAATCTTCCAGTTCGATAATTATCTATTAATTCTTCAACATCAACAATTATTTCTTGTGCAACATTATACGCATTATTATAATTCCCTGAGTTATAATCAGAAATTGCACTATTTAATTTAGTTGCTTGATTTGTAACATTAATACCTTGTTCACTCGCTTGTTCAATTAATTCAAATGCAGTTGTGATTGCTTCAAAAGCTTCTGTTTGTGTTGCAGCTGATACTTTAGATAAATTTAATTCATAAAAGAAAACAGGAACTACTACACTAGAAATTAGTAAGCTGATAATCAATTTTGATCTAGATTTTTGTGAGAATTTCCTTTTATTATAATCGAACATATAATCATCAACCTTCAAAGATTTCTTCTTCTGGTTCATCTTCCTTTCTTCTGAAAATATACCCATCTCTAGATAATTTCATTCTCAAACCTATTGCTATTACCAATGGTAATATGGTTATGATAATTAGACTAACACCAATTGATACTGGATTGAAATGAAAAGTATAATTTAGAAATAAGCCATCAACTACAAGGATTACAATACTGAATCCAATTGCTGTTGCTGCTCTTTCTAAAAACCGGAAATTATCATTCAATTCAGGAAATATTGCTGCTGTCAATGTCCAACCAGATAATATAAGCATGAAGAAACTTACAACAATGTATCTCATTATAAAGAAGAAACCTGTTTCCACATTTACAAAGACAAATATTGATACCAAACAAATGGTTATGATTACTGTCCAGAATTCAATTGAGAAATAATTTTTCTTAAAGAAATATTCTTTGAGATTTTTTGGTAATGAAGTGGGTTCAACAATTGGTTCTTGTAAAGTTATTTCTTTTCTTTGTTCCTTTTCTCTTAAAATCTTGAGTACTTCATCTTGTGGGGTTTCATATTTTTCTTCAATTAATTCAACTAATGTTCTAATATCTGCAGGTTTATACTCATCAGTAATTTCTTGGACTTGTTTTTCTATCTTTTCTTTTCTTAGTCTTGCTTCTAATTTTTCTTTTTTTTCAGTTCTTTTATCTTTTTTTGACAAGACTACATCACCAGCTAGAAAGAGAAGTCCAAATTTATTCACTACTTATTGCTACTTTTTCCTCTGTATCTTTTACTATTTTACCTGGCTTATCTTGTAAACCAACTATCCAACCTAAAGTGAATACTAGTTGATGTAACCAAGCCCACATAACAGTGAAAACCTTCACATTTAATTTGTTATAGATCACAAGTAATATAGCAAATATCAAAACCCAGAAAATAAAGGGGAACCAAGTAGTAATCATATCAGCTAAATTCAGATACATTAAAGGTCGAGTACCACTAATTTCACCATTTGCTAAAGCCCATGTTGCCCATTTTTGGAAACCTAGTCTGAAGATGTTTAGCGGGAAAATAACAAAAAGGGTTATTGACATTGCAATTGATTTATTTTTCCATCTTCCTGGGGTGACAATTAATCCTGCAATTAAGATGGCAAACATAAGCATTCCAGAACTGGCAATATTTATTACAAAATCATTTCCTTCTAATCTTAAGTATCTTGAAGTCCACCAAAACGTGTTAAGAGCTTCAGATTCCGTTCTAGCAGCTCCAAACCAATTCACTGCAATTGCATCTGATGATGTTCCAATTATTTGATTTAGTGGAGGTATTAGACCTAATAACATAATTCCTAATGAAACTCCTGCAAAAATTGTAAAGGTATTTGTAAAGAATTTCCATTTATTATTGGAAATTTCTTCCTGCGGATAGAAATTCACCTCATCAAGCTTTTCTACTCTTGTTGGAACACTTGCATCAGCAGTAGCTATTTCTTCATATGCTTCTGAAGCTTTTGTGTAGTAAGCTTTACCTCTTATTCTCCATGTAAATCGTTTGAATCCTTCGGCAAAAGCATCGATCCACGCACCGAATGTTGATACTATTTTCACTCCAGTTCTTTCTATTACAAGAGTAAAAATAACGATGCCTACAAACCCAAAGACTTTACTTAACATATCATGAGCGTAAAAGAATGCTTTATCTGCATCTCCCCATAATCCATAAAGGTATTGAGTAAACCAAAAATGGAATGTTACTCTAAAAGTATTACCTATATGCATCATTAATAGGTTTGTTATATGAGCAACTACTTTATTTTCCCACTTTGCTGGAGTGATAAAGATAAGTGCACCCAACAAGGCACCTGCTTCCATGCCAGTGCAAGCGCGAATTATCAATAAAATTCTAGGATAATCTGCACCTAGATCTAATCCTGGAAAATGTGGTGTTCCAAAACGAATGATACCACCTGTTAGAGGATCTAGATCTCTTCTTTCAAACAGTCCAGGATTTGCATTTTCATAACCAAATATTACTTTTAACAACCAAACAGAATTATCTCTGACCAATATTTCTAAAAATTCGAATGCTCCTACCCAATCTAAAACATAGTATAAGACAAATAACATAACTAGAAATGCTGGAAATGTTCGCAAGAAGAAGTTTAATCTTTCACGCGGATTTTTGGGGTACCAGGATACATAACTCATACGGATCTAACCTTATCTTGTTTTCTCGAAGTGATTCAAAAATATTTGCTTTGCTTTTCTAAGGTTAATGAATTAAAAAAAAAGATTAGGAAATGTTTGTAATCTTGATTGTTTAAACAAAATAAGCTATTCATCGTTTTCTAACCATCTTTTGATTGTTTGTTGACCTAAACCAGTAATTTGCCAAATATTTCTTCTTGCTCTTTTTCTGTTATTAACGACATTTTCTACTAGCATGTTTTTTAGATGGTAAGTAATCGATGAATAATTTATACCTACACCCTCAATAATTTCTGAAGTAGTAAAGGACTTTGTAGGATTTTCATAAAGTAATTTCAAAATTCTATTACGTACTTGTAATCCCTTCTGTGTATTTCTTTTCTTTCTTAAAATAGCTTCAGGTCTTTCGATTTTTGTTTTTGGCAAATTTCATAACAACCCAGAAAATCTTGCAAAAGCACTAATCTCTGAAATAATATACTCAATTGTTTTTAATAACCATTTCTTATGCCATGAAAAAATAAGTTAGGTATAATAGCACATTTTTTAAGTCGAAGGTAAAGTTAGAAAAATAAATTCATCTTAAGAATTAAAGTTGTGATAGAATGCCAGAAAAAGTAAAGAAAAACGAAGAAAATATAAAAGTTAAAGTAGGTAAGATTAAATTCGAAAAAGTAATTCGTTCTGCAAAAATCCATAGTCCTTTAGACAGCTACAAGCTTGTGGAGCAAAAAATCGAGTACAGAAAAGATCCTTTAACAAATCATTACTCAAGAATTAACAAATTGCGAGCAGATCGTGTTAAACAAGCTACGATGCCTAGTGAAAATTACGAGCAAAATCTACAATCTGTTATCGAGAATTCTTCTAAGAAATGTTTTTTCTGTCCTGAAAATGTTGAGAAATCTACTCCAAGATTTCCCAAAGAATTAGGATTAGGTGATAGGATAAAACAAGGAACTTTCACTTTATTTCCAAACTTATTTGTTTTTTCACAATACCATGCGGTAGGTACTTTAGGAGATAAGCATTTTACCCCATTGCAAGATTTTACACCTGAAATTTGGCAAGATGCAATAGCAGGTTCAATTAAATATTTTAAAGCTGTGAATAAATTTGATAAATCTGTAAAATATCCGTCAATCAATTTCAATTATCTCCCACCATCCGCGTCATCAATAATACATCCACATATTCAAATTATTCAAGATGTTAAACCAACAAAATACACCGAAATTCTAATGGGTAGAAGTAAACAATATGCAAAAAATGGTTCAAATTATTGGTTAGATCTTATTGAAGCTGAAAAGGAAATCAATGAACGGTTTATTACTGAAAATAACTTTATGGCTTGGATAGCAACTTACTCACCTTTAGGGAAAAATGAACTAACTGGCATTGTTAAAATTCCAAAAACAGATATATCTGTATTTACAAAAGAAGAAAGTACAGAATTGGCAAAGGGCATTTCACAGGCACTAAAAGCTCTTTACATTGGAAGAGGAGCAACATCAGTGAATGTGGCTATGTATATAGGACCAATAAATGAAGATCATTATGATTCATTTCGAATTAACTTAAGAATTGTCACAAGACCAAACCTTATGCCAAATTATACAGGAGATATTGGATTCATGGAACTTTTACATTTTGAACCAATCGCAGCTGCAACTCCTGAGAGTATAGCAGAATCAGTGAAAGAACAATTCAATGAAGCTTATAATCAATAATCTAATTAAATAACAATTCATCGTTATTTTAATTCTCACAAGCTAAAAAAATTGAATGTATTTGAATGCTTAGCTAATAGAGGGTACAGACAAAACAAACTGACAAAAAAAATGTGAAAGAAAAGACTTTAGAATTTTCAAAGAAAAATAAACAGTAAAGGGAAAGAATAGCAGAAAGGGAAGATTTTTGAAGATTGAAAACCGACTAATATATATCTTAGCACAAAAGGAATTTAAAAAAGGAAGCAGATGGAAAGTAAATAAAAAGACTTTTTAGTAAAAGAGAACAACAAAGAATAACGAAAAAAAAGTAGAAAGAAAATGGAGAAAAACAAAGTTTGAGTTTCCTAAGAAGATTAATCAGCGCAGACAAAAGAAAAGGGGCAGATGGAAGACCAGTAAAACAACATGTAGCGATAATAGGACTGGATGCAGCGGGGAAGACAACAATCATGAAAAGAATTTTACGTTCTGAGTACACCCTTTCCAAGCCAACTTTTGGCGTTAATATTGAACTTTATCGTTATCGTACTTTAGAATTCGTTGTTTGGGATCTTGGTGGTCATGCACCAATTCGTAAGACTTTGTGGAAGAAATTTATTACTAAAGCTCAAGTTATTGTCTTTGTCATTGATGCTGCTGATAAGAAGCGCTTTCAATTGGCTAAAGACGTCTTTTACGAATCTTTAGAAAATACTGATCAGAGTGCTCCCATTCTTTTCTTGGTCAACAAATCTGATAAAGAAGAAGCTGCTTCAACTGTTGAAGTTATGGAAACCCTTGAATTACAAAAAATGACTCGCCAAGATCGTGCTTTCAATATGTTCAGGTGCTCTGCCTTATCTGGCGAGGGATTATTCCCTGCTTGGGATTGGTTAGTTAATATTGTCTCTAAAGATAAAGCTATCCCTACTTGGCATGTTAAGATTTTCTCAGCTGTTGTTTTTGATTCTAATGGTAAAGAACTTGATCAAGCCATCTTTGGTAGCCCGACTCAGCAAGCAGATGTAGCTACTGCATATCGGGAATCAATTAAAGAAACAGAACGATTTGCAAAACAGATGAGAGATTACAACGAAGCTGTCACTGTTTTGGAAATTATGGGACATTACCAGCTTGTTATCATTAAGAATAAGCTTTTTGTGATGGGTATTTTGATTGATGTCAATGATCCTGTCAGTAGAGTTCTCACAATAGCAAGTCGTATCTTTGAAGCAATTGAGATGGATTACCTTAAAGGTCTCTCTGTTTCATTAGAAAAAGTAATCTCAAATTACTTCCCGCTTGATGCTATCTCTTAAATTCTCTTTTTCCTTCTTTTTATTCTTCTTTTCCCAGTTTATTACAGACCGATAATCATATATTTAATACTTACAAATAATTATCATAAAAAAATTGCAACGTTAAGGATAATCTTCTGTTAAGGGAGAAGAAATTATGAAAGGTTCACGCAAAGCAATCGAAGCATTTTCAACTTATTTGCAAAAGAAAGATCACACTATTCCTTGGGTTTTACTGATGGGTGAAAAGAGTTCTGGTAAGACTACTTTGCTTTATCATTTGCTTTCTTCTAGTCGTGATAAAGTCTATCCTGACACTGTTATGAATTGGGTTGATATCTCTTACGGTACAGAATGGTTCAAACTTATCGATCTTGGCAAGGATATTCTAAATGATGAAAAGATTGTAGAATATTTCTTGTCCATTACAGATGGAATTGTTTACACTATTAATGGAGAATCAGAAGAAAGTTTACAAAAATCCATAGAACCTTTCCATACTATTGTTGATCAATTACCTTCAAACGTTCCTCTTTTAGTTATGATCAATAAAAGAGATCCTGAACGAAAAATCAATCTTAGTGAAGTTATGAACTATTTTGATTTAACAAGAATCTCATCACCAACTGAACCGAGATCTTTCCATTTTGAAATTTGTACTATAATTTCAGGTGAAGGCATCTATCGTGCTTTTGATTGGTTTGTTTCCAAACTAATGGCCTATGAAGGATATCATGAAACTGTTACAGTTCACAGAGCGTTAATTTACGATGTCAATGGTTTGCTTGATTTTGATGCTCAATTTTCGAATGTTACAGATAGAGAACAGGATGCTGTTTTAATCACTGGTTTGCTTTCAGCGTTAAATTCCATGACTAGAACTCTATTTAAGGATTCAAGTTTTCTTGATGTTGTAACTGTAGGTGACTATTCAATGGTTCTGGTATCAAGAATGCAAAAAATATGCTGCTTGTTTGTAGAACGTGGTGGTGCTCTAGGTAAAGCAAAGCAAATCGCAGAAATGGTATTAGATATCTTCATAGAGGAAGGAGAAAATGGCAGAATTGCTATAGAAAATCTCATCGAAGTAAGCAAAAATAAAGATGATGGCATACCCATTTAAGCATTTATTTAGAAATTAGCATCAAGTTAACAGAAAAATAAAAACTTTACAGAAAAAATCAGAGAAAAACAGATTTATAAATTCAAAAGTATAATTTCATAACATAATCCGTTGCACTTTAAAAATCATTTAAAGAATATAACTAAAAAATCCTAAAAAGGTTGATATCAAATGTCTGGATTGGAATCGAAAAAAGAACACTTACTGGGAATTGTCTTTGTAACATTTGAAGATACTGGACCTTCAGTCATTTATAATGATACAGATCTTAAAGAAGAGCAAACTCTTACGTTAGCTGTAGAAGGAATGACAATTGTAGGTTTAGATGAAGGGGCTTCAAACAAAACAATGAAAGAGAAAAAAGCACAAATCTTTGACACAATGGATGATAAAAGATCATTTGGTCCCTTACCTGTTCCAGATGCTAGTAATTTACGTGCAATGGCAATTACTTTCGATGTTGAAGCTGAGGCATCTGAAGACCAACGCATAATGGAATTTGGTCGAAAATGCATTCTCTTCTTATTGTTTAACGAAGATTATACTCGAGAAATCTTAGATGCTTATGGTTTAATTAAGCCATACTTCTCTGTTATCGTTAGGGATATAACTTCTGAAAGAGATTTAACACACGCTAATCTTCAAGAGCTTTCTAAGAAAATGGGATTATTATTCTCAGGCAAACTACCAAGAATTTTCACAATCCTTGAAGATGGCTCACCAAAAGAATTAATTGGCAAGAAAATCCCAGCAACAGATGTCTTCTATGTTGCTGATAAAAGCAAAAATACTTTATCAATTCTTTTTTATCATCCAGATCCTTCTGTTTGGAGAAGAAGACAGATCTATAAAAGTGCATCAGAATTAAATTCTAGTGTTTTCAAAAACAGACTCAAAGTTGTTTCAGTTACTGAAATTAATGAAATGTCCAAAATTCTTGATAGACTTAATGTTTCCATTGAAAAGATACATTAGTCAATCTCCTCTTTATTTTTTTATTATTTTGAAGCTTTTTGAAAAGCTATTTGTTAAAACGAATAGCTTTATATTAAATAATATTGCACTATTGATTTGTTATTACAAAATATATGTTGATAAATTACTTTGGTGGGACGCATCAATGTCGAAAATAATAGCTAAAGTTGTGTTTGGTGGAGATGGTGGTGTTGGAAAAACTACACTGATTCAACGTTATCTAACAGGAGAATTTATCGATACAACAAAACTCACAATTGGTGTTGGTTTTCACATACATCAGATGAGTCATCAAGGAAGAGACATTTCTTTAAGCGTTTGGGATTGTGGTGGGCAAGAACAATTCAAACAAATGGGTATTTTCGATAATTATTTTAGAGGAGCACTTGTTGCTGTTTTAATGTTTGATTTAACTCGAGCCTTATCTATTGGTGGTTTAGATACTTGGTATGGTTTTGTTGATAAAAATACAAAAACTGAAATAATCTTAGTTGGTGGAAAAAGCGATTTACCGAGAGATACACTAATTGCAGATGATATTGTTGAGGATACAATAAAGAAATACAATGCTATCAGATATATTGAGACTTCTTCTGCGAATGGTTTAGGAGTTGAGTTAGTTTTCAATGAAATTGCTCGATTATCTTTAGACAAAATTTCTAAATTCGATTAATTATTTTTGAAGATATAATTCAATAAGTTCATCAACTCTTTCTATAACAATAGGTATTGCTTTTTCAACAGATGATGATAGTTTAATTCCAAAACCAGCCATTTGTTCTATCTGGATTCCTAGTATAACAATTTCCCTTGGAAGGTTAAATTCTGAAACCACATAAGCAAGTTTTAGTGCTATTAAGGCATCGAAACCATGACTAGAACTTAGTCCTTTTACATCAGGTAAATTATTTTCTGTTATTTTGAACTCTACAACTTCTCCCGGTGTTAACCCTTCAATATCAACTGCATCAATTATTATTCCATATGACCATCCATCAAAGATTAGAGCTATGTCTACACCGCCAGTACCTAAATCAGTAATTTTTACACCAGAAGGAAATTCTATCTTTTCAAGCTCATGCACCACTCTAATAGCAACACCATCATCTAAACGAGTAAGGTTACCTATTCCTATAACGTGTACAATTTGCTTCTCTTTTGATTTATCATTATTCATTTCAGTTATCCCTAATATCTATTCATCTTCTGTAGCATAGATAATTATAAATTTCTTACCAAGATTCAAATCTAGTAATTTTATCTTGAAATCCCAGATTTTTTCAAGACAAATTGCTTGTAGACTAAATTGATTATTATGCTTACTGCTTTCATTAATCCTAATAACAATAGTATCATTGTCAGGAACATTGTAAAACCAGCAAGGAATTCAGCATTATCGATTTCTGCGCTAAAAATTGAAAGAGCTGAAATAACATTATTTGTTACATGGATGAATATTGCAGATGTAAGTCCATACTTTACAAATGCATAGCTTAAAAAGAAACCAGCAACTGCTGCTTGAACTATTTTCCATGCACCCCATCCACCAGTCCACTTGCTCCAATGTGCAAATCCAAATAGCAATGAAGATATCCCAACTAGTATCCATTCAGGATAACCTATGATCTTATATTTTCCTCTAAATGAAAGCACTACATCTATAATTGTAAGTTTAGGTTGACTTTTTGGCAATTTACCAAAACTGTTCTCTATTTTCTCCCTAGTTTGTTTGTTCTGCAAATTGTATCTAACGATTACAACAATAATCATAGGAACTCCGATTAAAATTAGTCGAAAACTTATTTCTTCAAAAATTCCTGCCCAAAAAACAGCTATTACAGTGATAAATGGATCTTCTAGTTCAACAGTAGTTTCTTCATTGATAAAAGGAGATAATATGAAAATCAGAATTATTGATACTATCATTGAAAGTCCTAACAGTTCCATTGTTTTTATTAGAGGAGTATTCTTTATAGTGTAGAAAATAGCTGGCATCCTGCCTTTTTTAGCTTCTAAACGGCTTATTGTCTCAGTTTTACTTTTTAATTCTAAATCTGGGTTTTCGGGTTTTGTTTCTTCGATTTCATTAGCTTCTTCTGTCTTATATTTGGTAACTTCTTTATCGCTACTTTGAGAAGTTCTCTCTTTAACACTCTTTATGATTGGAGGTAGAATCAATATAAATATACAGAATAGATAAACAGACAATAGTGCTATATAAAGATTTGAAATCTTCATGTCTACTGGAATTCTGATAATATAGAATAACCAGAAGCTTTCGTATCCAGTAATTTGAACACTAGGATTATAAAATAACCAAGTAATTGTAGATATTATTGAAATCAAAGCTAAAACCATCGAAAAGCCAACAAAAATAAACCTTAAAGTTTGATACATGCCTTTCCAATAGTTTCCTTCTGGTTTGTACCATATAAGTGAAGCACCTGCACCAAAGAAGATTACAATAGCTGGTAGATTTAAAGCGGTTAGCATTCCATAAAGCAAACCATCACTTACTTCTTCGTAACCATAATCAGCAATTATTTGTTCGAAATATTCAGTACTATAAATGAAAATTGAAGTTATGTAGTTAATTAAAACACCAATTCCAATAATAAGAAATATTATACCGAAAATTTTAGCTAATGTATTTCTTGATTCAAGTTTTGCTAAACGTTGCTGCTCTATTAATCTTGCTTCTACTTCTGGAGGTAGTCGTGACATAGAAGGAGTATCATAGTAGCTCCTCTGAATTGGTTGCTGTTGCTGAATGAATCCTTGATGCGGTGTTTCAGTTGTAGTTCGAGTGGTCTGTTGTGTAGCTCTCATTGGTGCTCCACAGTAACCACAAAATGTATTATAAACAGGAATTTCTCGATCGCATCTTCTACATTTTACTTTTTCTACGAAATGATGACCACAATAATTGCAAAAGAGATTATTTATCGGATTCTTCTCTCCACAATTTGAACAAATCTGACTATCTCTTGTATCCTCACTTGTTTGTTCATTTGGTTTATCATCATTGTTGTTGTTTTCAGTCATCAATTTGTCACCAGAAGCCAAGAAAATACATTCCGGGATAAGGAAATCACGTTTGTAATATTGCTTATTAACATTTTAAACCATTTCATAATGTTTGTAAAAATTATAAATCATTATTTAGAACTTTTTAAGCTTTTTCTGAGAGAGAAAAGATAGTAGATTATACCATCATTAATTGTGTTTAGACAAATGATTTAGGATGAAAATTCAATGAAAAAAATAAGAGGAATACTATTTGATTTTGATGGAGTGCTTTCGTCAATTGTTGTTAGACTAGGTTGGCCATTCTTTCATGCACTAAAAAAAGTAAAACCAAATGCTACAAAAATAGAAATCCTCTATTCTTTGAATGAAATAATGAAAATCTATTTGAAAGAACAAAAAAGAAGTCTATTTTATGTTCCTAAAGTTATTGTTAAAATTAGTCGAACATTAAACCTAAACTATTTTCAAATGTTAAGATTCATAATTTACTTATCTGTTTTAATTAAGAAAAACAACAATAATATTACTCCTGAAGAATATGCGGATGAAGTTTTGGAATTTGCAACGAAAAACTACAAAACAGCTTTAGTAACTCATGCAGAAAAAGATGTTATAGAAAGTGCTTATAAGAAATTTAAACACCTAAAAGATGTTGATGTAATAATTGCACAACAAGATTTAAAATACACCAAACCGCACCCTTTTGGACTAATAATGGCTATGAAGAAACTCGGATTGAAACCTCAGGAAACGATTTTTGTTGGTGATTTACCACATGATATTCAAGCTGGAAAGAGAGCAGGAACTTTGACATGTGCTGTTGTTAATTTTATTGGAGCTGAGAAAGGTAAGCGAATGGTTCTTGAACAGTTTAAACCTGATTTCATTATAAATCATGTAAAAGAACTTCCAAACCTACTAATGAAATTGAAAAGCAATACACTTTTACACAATTTATGAAACTGCTTTCGGAATCTCAATAATAAATATGGAACCTTTAGATCGATTCTTTTCATCCTTATCCTTAACCGAGATATGACCATTGAAACTTTCAATTATTGCTTTTACCAAGGTTAAACCAAAGCCAGAGCCATGTATTGTTCCTTTACTTCTAGCAAAGCGATCAAACAGAAATTTCTTCATCTCATTTCCAATCCCAGGTCCATTATCAAGGAATTCAATTTTCCAATAACCATCAATATTATCAGAAGTAGATATTTGAAAATCAATTATAACTTCGGGATTTCGATCATACATTACTGCATTATCAAATATATTGAAGAAAGCATCATCAAGAAGTTCATTTCCCAAAGTAAAGAACCTTCCTGATTTTAGATTGTGACTAATTGTGACCTTTTTGTGGTCGAATTTTGTTTGAATTTTTTCAATCGCTCTTTCTAGAGATTTACGAATATCATATGATTGTATTTCATATCCTTTCCGTTTTATTTTGAAGAATTTATCCACGTTGGTTATTAGTTCTGCAATACGTAGAATTTCGATCATACTTTTTCTTTGTCTACTCTCAGACTCTGAAGGATTTGTCTCCATTCTTAGTAATGATAGATCAATCTGCGATAATGCATCCTGACAAAGATTCTTTACATCATGAAATAGTAGATCACTATAGAACTCTAATTCACTTTTTTCATCTCTTAATTCATTAATCAATTGTCTCAAATCACTAACTGGATCAAGAACTAAAATGTAACATAGCTTCTCTTCATAAGATACATTAGTTGCTCTAGCTAGAAATGATAAAGGCATACGATCTTTGCGTATACATGTAATTTCACTAACAAAATTCCTATTGTCAAGAAATGCTTTATTTATTTCATTAATTAATTCTTTAAGTGCATCTTTAGTTTGAAACAGAATATCTAAATTCATACCAATTAATTCATCAGTTTTATATTGAAGTATACTTTGTACAAGTTTATTTACCCAAATAATTTTTTTATTTTCTATTCTTAGGATTATTGTCTCAAAATTCTCTACAATATTTTCATAGAAGTCTATTGTTTCATCTTTAGTTTGATTTATACTATTCTCTTGAGTTACATCTACGAAAAATAGCAATACTCCTTTTGAAAGATTATTTTTATCAATTGTGTAAATACGAACATCAAACAAATGAGAGACTTTTTTCTTTGTTACAAATTCTGCTTGGTGAAGTAATTCTCCTTCTATTTTCAAAATTTTATTACAATCAAAAAGAAATTTCGCGAAGCAATCTTGATTTTTGAACAGGAATTCTATGGAATTATTTTTCACTTCGTTATGAGTATATCCAAAAAACTTTTGCCAATTCTTTGAAGTCCAGTATATTTGATTATTTTTCATAAAGAGAATTGGTGTCCTAATTAGCTCAATTAAGGTTCTAAAGATACCTTCCTCTGAATCGAACTCATTGGGTTTAATTTGATCTGTAACATCAAATTCTACAATAGTTGTACCAATTTCAGTTTTTGTCTCATTATTTAAGAATTTTTGAGCTATTCCTCGTATCCATCTCATTTCTCCATTTGGTTTGAAAATACGATAAACCAAAGGATTTGAAATATTATTATCATTAAAATCATTAAAGTTCAATCTAACTTTTTCTCTGTCATCTGGATGGATGTAACCGAAAATCGTTAGTAGTTTGAAATCTTCTAAAGAATAACCAATAACATCTACTGAATTATCTGTGGTAAATATTAGCTCTTTATTTGAATCTATAAGTGATATACGTATATCTAAAATATCTCGAAAAGCATTTGCCCAAAGAACAATTTCCTGATCGTCAAAGATCGTTAAATCGTCTCTTGGATTTTTACTAATGTTTCCTCCCTCTAGTGCTTTCTTTTTATTTTGCATATACTGTTGTTCCTATTAAGATAGTTTACTCTAAATTTGACACAATCTTATTATTAATTTTCTCGGAATTTAATACTCAAACCAATGATACAAATTTGCTTTGTTAATTATCGTTGGCAAATTATTTTAATTCTTCTGAATATCTTTCTGTTTTTACATTACCTAGAATCCGAGAGTTTAGTTAGTATTAAAAAGGAATAGCTCAATAATACAATAGACTAATGCAAAGTATTTCGATTGTTTGAGGATATATCGAGACTTTGGAGTGAAGACAATGGGTAGCACTCAAGAAGTATTATTTGTAGATGGGATTACAAAGATTTTTGGTAATCCCAAATCCGAGCATAGCGTTTTAGCATTAAATGAGATTTCGTTTTCTATTAACTCAGGAGCTAATTCAATTCTTGGTCCAAACGGTGCAGGTAAAAGTACTTTATTAAAAGTACTACTAGGATACATAGGTGCAACATCAGGAGATGCACAGGTTCTTGGATTTGACATTTTCAAAGAAGGAAAGCAAATTAGAGAACGAGTTGGTTATATGCCTGAACATTATACTTTGATTCCTGGTGTCAACGCAGTTAAACAAGTTTCGCTTTTAGGCAGAATAGCTGGTTTGCCAAAAGCAGAAGCGATGCAAAGATCACATGAAACATTGCAATATGTTGGATTAGATGAAGCTCGTTATAGGAAGGTAAACGAATTTTCAACAGGTATGCTTCAAAGGTTAAAACTGGCTCAAGCACTTGTTAATGATCCAGTATTAATATTTCTAGATGAACCAACAAATGGCCTTGATCCGAAAGGTAGAATTGACATGATTGCACTTATTAGAGAAATAAGCAAAGATCATGGAATTGACATTATTGTCTGTTCTCATTTACTACCTGATATAGAAGCCATGTGTGATTATGCTACTATATTAAACAGAGGGGAAGTAGTTACTCAAGGAAGTATCTCAGAATTAACTGGTCAAGAATCTTTGAGTCAAGAACAAAAAGTGATGAATGTCAGAATAAAAGGCAATTTAGAGGAATTTTTGATCGGATTAAAAGAAAATGGGTTGCAATTTAGAGTTGAAGATAAAATAGTGAAGGTTGATTTTTCTGATGAACATATCAATCAGAAAATCATAGAAATAGCCTATAAAACTGGCGTTCAGATTAGAACTATGATTCCTAGAAAAGTAATTTTGGAAGATGTATTTATTCACAGAATTGAAGATGATGTGGATAATTCTAATGTAAGCCAACCTTCAGGAGGTAAATGAAGTATGAGCGTTTTCGATAAAAGCTATAGAAGATATAAAGGTGAATTAAAAGGGAGATGGTTCAAAATATGGTCAATTGCCACAACGACTTTTAGGGTGCAATTTTCAGGCAAAAAAATCATTTTTCTATTGATACTTTGCAACATCCCTATGATTGCATTCACATTAATGTTAGTCTTTACTGCAATATTCTTTCCACAAGGTTTAACTGAAATGCTTTTTGGTATGTTTGGAACGCTAGATGTTGCTATGTATACGGTGATTAATTTTACCTTTAATGCTGGATTGATTTTTCTACCAATAGTATTCATAAGTGCATTAAATTCAGGAACTATTGCTAATGATAAGAAGCATAATAGTCTGGCTCTTTATATGGCTAAACCAATTGACAGAATTGACTATGTATTAGGTAAGACAATCTCAGTTTACATGATTTCATCGTTCGTAACTCTTATCCCGTGGTTAATGTTTCTTATTCTTTTCACATTACTAGCTGGTTCCACACAAATACAATTTTTAGACACTTTATGGGTTTATTTATCAACATCAGGTTCTGCTTTAGTGGTAATACTTTTCTTAGGATCAATAGTATTGCTTTTCTCATCATTTAGCAATCAAAGCGTTTTAGCTGGAATACTTACGATTATGATATTGTTCCTACCTGACATTTTGATAACAACTATTTCAGGTATTCTTGATATAAGTTGGATAAATTACCTATCTATCTCAACTCTGTTAACCGCAGCGATTTTCCTTATATTTGGAAAACCAGATTTTGAAGGCTTACTAGGTTCCTTCTATGAGGCTAATATCAATGGATGGATATCAATCGTTATCCTTTTAGCAATTGCAATTATATGTGTCCTTTTCACAATAAACAATCTTTACAAGGAGGAAATTGACTGATGAAGAGTTACTTTATAGAAACTTATGATTTAAATAAATGGTACAAAGAAGTAATGGCTCTCAACAAAGTTACAGTTAAAATTGATAGAGGTATCGTTGGGTTATTGGGGCCAAATGGAGCAGGAAAATCAACTTTCTTGAATATTGCTACTTCTCAAATCAGACAAAGCTCAGGTGAAATTTACATTGAAGGACATGAAGTTTGGAATAATCCTGAAATTCTAAAACGGTTTGGTTTTTGTCCAGAGCAAGAGAAATTATTCGAGTGGATGACTGGTCGCAAATTTATTAGAGATTTAGCAAAGCTAAGTGGTATATCAAGAGAAGAAGCTGAGAAAGCAGCTTTAACTGCAATTGATCTAGTTGGAATGACGGATAGCATGGATAGAGCAATTGGTGGTTATTCAAAGGGTATGAGACAAAGAATAAAAATTGCACAAGCTATTGTTCATGATCCTGACATTCTATTTCTTGATGAACCATTACAATCAACCGATCCATTAGTCAGAAGAGAATTAGTAATTTTGATTCAATCTCTTGGTCGTGAATTTGGTAAAGATATACTAATCTCAAGTCATATTCTACATGAGGTTGAAAGAGTTACTTCTAATATCTTGTTGATTTTTGCTGGTAGAGCAATTGCTCAAGGAGATATCAGTAGCATTCGAGAACTTATGGACAATTATCCCCACACAATTAGGATTAGAACTCCTGAGAGAAAGAAATTAGCTATCGAATTATTAGATTACGATTTTGTTCAGAATATCGAAATGGATGTTTTGAACAAGGAGTATATTAGTATCCGGACAGCTGATCCAGATGCATTTTATTGCTTAATACCTGAAATTGCTATTGAATCAAAAATTGAAATTAGTGAGATGACAAGTTTGGATGCAGGCTTGGAAGCTGTATTTGAATATCTAACAAAGGGAATGTAATAAAAGGAAGGTACGGAAAATGAAAGAACTCTACACAAATCTAACTCAATTTGAAAAGAAACATAGTTGGACAAGTCGATTCAGAACTTTATATATGCTTTACTTGAACAAACTCTGGCATACATTAGTAAAAAGCAAGAGAACTTGGATATTTAACTCATTAATGTTACTACCAATCATTGCAGGTCCAATAGTTGCATTTTCAACTAGATTCATTTCAGCAGATGATTTCTACTCTTTGTATTCAGACATTATGTTCTTAGGTTATTTTGGAATAATCATTCCATTGTTTACTATGTATATTGCATCTATGATGTTTAATGATGAAAAAAGTGATAGGTCAATTACTTACTTAACATCTCGACCAATTCATAGATTTGAATTGGTTATTGTGAAATATCTTAGTTATCTATCAATAATCCCGCTATTTTCTATAATTGCAACAGGATTAAACTATTTGTCATTTGCAGCACTATCAGGATTCCAGCATTTTGATATGATGCTCTGGTTCTTGCTTGCAGCTTTTGTCTCATCAGCAGTTTATGGTGCTATCTTCCTATTCATTGGATTATTATTCAAAAATCCATTGTGGTTTGGTTTATTCTTTGTTTTCATATGGGAATTTGTCTTTGCAAGTTTCTCAGCGACATTGAATAAGTTAACAATCGCATTCTACATCAAATCACTAATAGTTACAGATATTTATCCTAATGATGATTTTAGGGATTCACCAGCAGTATTCTTTAATAATCAAGCTCATCTATTCAAATTCAATAACAGACCTGCTAATGTTTTAACTCTGATTGTAGTCCTAGCAGTCGTAGTTGTAGTTTCTATAACACTAGCTTGGGGTCTATTACAAGGTGATAGATTTAGAGTTCCTTATCAAGCAGGTAGACGACCTGGAGGTTGGAAGTATTACTTAAAAGAAGTAAGAAGTTATTTGATAACCTTTGGAATCTTATTCATATCAATTGGAGTTGTTGTTGGTCCGATAAATGGATTAACAAAAGATATAGAAACTTACAAAAATGTCTCAATGAATATCAGACCTGACATCTATTTCTGGTATGATGACAACGATCCTACTCCACCTTCAATGGAAGATATGGGATTTGGAGAATACATATCACTTACAATACTTAAAGGTGATGAAACAACGGTAGAATTTTCGTTGGATGATGTTTATTTCGAATCAACATATGATATACATAGTGTAATATGTGATAAAGCTACATTTGATACTTTTGTAGAAGCATGTCAAGAAATTTGGTTAGATTATGCAGAATATTATACTCTCTACGGACCTTTTGGTTATTTCGAGTCATTACTAGCTGATTACTTTAATCTAGCAAATCAATTCTTAGATGATTCGATAGAACACGATAGAATCTCTACTAACACCCAAAGATCAGTTAACTTGGAAGTGGATACAACAACAACCTATTATCTTGTACTTCTAATGACTTACTTTAGTACTAGTAGTAGTACTTATTTTGATGCTAGAGGTAATATAGTAATTGTTGGAGAAGTAATGCGAATTGGTGGCTACGCTTTTGGTTGGACATTAGTAGCATTCGGAATTACTTCCGGAGGATTTGCTACTTACTCAATTGTTACCTACAAAAGTTCAGATGAAATTATAAGGTATGAAGAGCAAATTGCACAATACCAAGAGAATGATGATTCAGAACAAGTAATAGAGGAAGCAAAAGAGGATCCTGAAATTACTAGTGAACATTAGTCAAGATTTTTTCTTGGCTTTTGTCTTTTATTTTTCTTTAGAGCAAGATTTTAAACATATTGTTGTATAATATCATGTTAATCAAACAAAATGTATTGCTTATAGTATTACCAAATAGAAGAAGAAACAGGAGAATATGATTTGCCAGTTGATGATAAAGATAGATTAATTCTGGAAGAGCTTTCAAAAGATGCAAGATTACCTACTAAACGAATTGCTACTAACCTAGATATCCCTCGAGTTACAGTTCATACAAGAATAGAAAAAATGAAACAAGAAGGGGTAATAAAGAAATTTACAATTCTAGCAGATTATAGAAAATTAGGTTTACCAGTTACAGCTTTTGTTTTTGTTTCGTTTTCACCAAATGAAAATATAACACAAAGGGAATTAGCTGAAAAAATAGCTCAAATTGAGAATGTCTATGAAGTACATCTTATTTCTGGAGAATGGGATATCTTAGTTAAGATTAGAGGTGAATCACTAGATGCAATAGGTCGTATTGTTTTGGATGAAATTCGAACAGTAAAGGGTGTAGCCAAGACAATTACTTGCCCATCATTTTCTAGTATAAAAAATGGAGTTTAATCTCAATTTAGTTTTATTTATTCTTCTTTTGAAAAATGCAGTAGGTTTGAGCATAAATCTTTGCACATACCTCTAAGGAATTAACATTGACGTTTTCGTTTGGACTATGCAAATTGTTACCCTTTGGACCAAAATGAACTGTAGGAATTTTTCCTTCTCCCATGAAGACGTTTGCATCAGTTATCATTCGCATGTAACTTGTATAGGGATCTTCACCCATAGATTCTTTATATGCTCTTTTAAGTGAAGAAAAGAGTTCATGATCTTCAGAAATTTTATAGGGATAATAAAATGGAGGAACAAGTTCAATTGTAACCATGGACTTTAAGTTAAGCTTTTCAATGAGTTGTTCTAAGTCTTGATTAAGAGATTCTTTTGTTTCTCCAGGAACAGTTAATCTGTTCAATATAATTTCGCAATGTTCGGGAACTACAACACTATATTTCTTATACCCTCCTTCTATTTTCAGTATACAAAAAGAACCTTTCCCAAAATCATCATCAGACAATAAAGTAAATCCCAGATTTTCATTCTTTGATGAATCACCAAGATTCTCAATTACATTAACAATTTTTGAAGCATCAGTTATTGCATTTATTCCTTGCACAGGTCGGTAAGCATGAGCTGATAAACCCTTAATAGTTATTTTATACAAAACTTTTCCAGTCATGCCCAAAGGTAAACTACTCGCTATAGTATTACCAAATAATGGTTCAGCGATAATGATTCCATCAGTTTTCCCTTTCCCAAAAAATGGGTTATTTATCATTTTCCTTCCTCCCTTACCATAACCTTCTTCATCTACAACTGCCGAGAAGTGAATTGTTCCGATTTGTGATTCATTTGAATCTACTAGAGCTTTTATTGCAGCAATCTGACAAGCTATTCCGCCTTTCATATCAGCTGAGCCTAAACCATAGAGATTTCCATCCTTTTCAATTGGGATAAATGGTTCAAAAGTCCAACCTTCACAAACATCGACTGTATCTAAATGACCATTAAAAGTTAGAGTTTTACCTTTCTGAGCAAATTGATGATGAGCATAGATGTTTGGTCTATTTGCTTCAACATCCTCTAATTGTATTGCTAATCCTAATTTCTGTAATTCTTCTGCCAATAGAATAGCTAGGTCCTTTTCGTCACCTACTACTGAATTGATTTCAATCATTTCGTCTAATAAAGTACGTAAATATTTCGTATCAATTTTGAATTGTGGAATATCAATAGAGTTCTCACTATTCATTGGAAATTACCACTAGTAAATAACTAGAATAGTATACAATTTACAAAATAATAAATGATACTACAAAATAAGAAGGAGTTGAATGAAGAATTAGTCTTCACTCAAATAGTAATTAATACTTATTCCTTCATCTTTTCATATTCCATAATAGGGAGCTCGTTCTCCTTTCATGTATCTCTTGAATGGATCTTTGATAAAGGCAATTAGTACCTCACCAATAATAAAGAACAACAATAAACTTCCTAAGGCTAATCTAAAGGAGTGATTTACAGTAGTAAATGTTGCACCTAGGAGCATCATTCCTGCGAAGATCAAAGGTGATACAATTGCACTTACCCTTCCAGCAATTTTCTGAAAACCATTGTATTGAGCAAGTTTCGATGGTGGTGCGAGGACCATAATAAATTGACGACCAATAATCCAAATACTTCTAAATCCTATACCAATGAAGAAAGCTCCAAAAAACATTAGCCACCATGGAAATTCATGAATAAGAAACCATAAGGGGTCAAGTTGTTCAATTTTATATTGCCAACCAGCAAATATTGTAAAGATAATAGCAAGCATCCAAGCAATACCACTTATAAGAAATGTTTTCTTCGGACCTAATCTTTTTAGAACGTGTCCGGTTATGAATCCAAAAACTATTGATAGTAATATGCCGGTCAAAATGATAATGTAAGTTATTGTTGAATTTGTAACTCCTACAGCACCTTCGATAACTGGTACCATGAAAAGAATAGTTGTATTCGCTGCATCAACCAAGAAAAACCAACCTATAAAGAATAAAAGAGAATTGCGATCCTTAAAGATATGTTTGAGTGATTCTTTCAAAGAACTAAATGATTGTTTGAGATTCTCTATGGGTTTAAGATTACTAGGAGATTCAGCTTCTTTATGAAAGAGATAAGGAATAGATATTAATATTATCAAAATACCTGCAGCAAAAAAGACCCAACGTAATTACCTAGGCTTATTTCAGGTATGGGTTGATTAGCTAGTTCCCAAATGTTCGTATTTATTGGTGACCATTTTTCAGTACCACCAATACCATTGAGTACAAGTCCTAAGACCACACCAAAAATTGAACCAAAAGCAGCTAAAGCACCTCCAACAGCTTGTGTTGTACTTCTATCTTTTGATTCAGCAATGAATGGAATCTGTGAATCATATAACATTCGTCCATTTTGGTAACAAAAGTTTGCTATTACAAAAAGCCCACAAGCCCACCAAAAGTTTTCCCAGATAGTTATAAGCATTGTAGCAGTAACCATTATACTTGCTGCAATAATTACAAGTGGTTTTCTTTTTCCAAGTGTATCTGAGATGGCTCCAATAATTGGTCCTAAAATGGCTACTAGCAAATTAGATCCAGCCATAAATATAGAGACAATTATGAAAGTATGAACATACGACCAACCATTTGATACTCCTAGGAGCATTGCAAATGGTGTAAATGCTAAACTAATAACTGTTTGTGAGAAAAACGTATCTGCCATATCGTAGCTATACCATAAAAAGGCATTTCGTTTATCTGTTTTCTTTGATTCTATTCTTGCTTCTTTGATATCTTTTTCTGATAATTCTTCCGTCATTTTTTTCTCCTGTTTATGGAAACTATTTTCGTTCCAATTCCTTTTCAAATTCTCTTAAAACTGGAGGTATCTTTTCATTCATTTCTGTTTTCGCAAATTCCTTTATTACAACACTCATTATTTGTTCTCGATTTGATTCTATTGTGTTCAGGAAAAAGAACCGTCCTTTTGGTAACTCTTTACTTAATTTTGGATAATCTGTTTGCTTGTGTACTTTATCTGTTGTTCCATTAAAAACCAGTATCACTTGTTTTATAGGACTTAGTGTACCAAATAACTCAAGATCCTTTACAGTATATGCCGCTTTTTTCCATTTCCATATGATATCATATTTTGCGAAGTCCTGACTTCTTTCTTTTTGGGTTTTTTCTTTCATACCAAGAAATGCAAAAAATAACATTATTGGTTTTATTATGGTAATAACAAATGTTGGAATAAATGGTGAAATATTTAAGAGAAATTTGTTAAACCATAGTTTATGCATTGGATCAAATATTAAGATTGAATTTGCTTCTAAATTGTTGTCTAGTAATCCTTGTAAGAAAATTGTTGCAACCCAGCAAGGTCCTACTAATGTGTATTTATCCTTGTCGATTTTTAAATAATCTATTACTTTCATGATATCTTTTGCTTTTTGCTGTATAGTCAAATTTGCCTTTCTTCGTCGTATCTGATTAGAACGTTTCTCTCTGGTTTCAATATAGTAGAATTCGATTTCATTATGCAAAACTTCGTATAACACATCAAATCCTTCAGATGTTACACCCCAACCAGGAATAAAAACAATTATTCGCTTATTTGCTAGGTTTTTGGATTTAATATGGAGAACTCTTATTTTTTCTCCATCAACAGGTACGTAGATTTCTTTAGTAACTTGCGGATCCCAATGAATAACATTATCAATTTTTGATGCTTCAATCATTGTATCTATTTTCTTCTGTTGTTCAAAGGTGACTGTTAATTCAGGTGATTTAATGTCTTCTGTTATCTGAGCCTTTATTGCCATAGTCGATGAATCCTACAGTTTTAAGAATTTTATCAGTTATGCCTAACCTAATCTCTATTCTAGTAAGAATTTTTAAATTATTTTATCAAATAAACCCCTTTTGCTATAGATTGAGAGATTTTTATAGAAATCTAGCAATAGTAACAATGGAAAAAATCCTTAAAAAATGATATACAGTTATATCGTGTTGTTTAAAATGCCATCTTCATCTCTAAAACTTAGACAAGAAAAAATAGAACTTCTTGAAAAAGAAGAATTCGATGTTGTAATTATTGGAGCAGGTATAACAGGTGCTGGAATAGCCTGGGATGCTGCATTAAGAGGTTTAAAAGTTGCTATTATAGATAAAGGTGATTATGGAGAAGGAACTAGTAGTTGTTCATCCAAACTTGTTCATGCGGGAATCAGATATTTATCAAATTGTGAATTTAGCCTAGTAAAATTAGCTTCTCAAGAAAGGATGCTAATGTTTAAAATGTGTCCTCATCAAACTGCACCAATACCATTTCTTATTCCAGTTTACAAGAAGGGTAAAAATACCACTCTTAGAATGCTAGCAGCGGGAGTGCTTTATGACACACTTTCGAGTTTCAAAAATACTGAGAATTTTAATTTCCTATCAAAAGAAAAAACACTTGAAAAAGTTCCACACATCAAAACCGATGACCTAAAACATTCACTTTATTATTGGGATGGTATAATGGATGATGCTCGAGTTACTCTCGAAACAATCCTTTCTGCTCAAGAAAATGGTGCCTTGTGCATTAATTATGTTAAAGCTGATTCATTTATTCTTGAGAAGTTTGAACAAGATGAAATCGTTAAGGGTGTAAATGTAACAGATATAATATCAGGAAAATCGTTCTCAATTAAAGGAAAGGTTATTATAAATTCCACTGGTCCTTGGACAGATGAGGTCCTATCAACACTTGGAATAGAATCTAAGTTTCTTAGAACAACAAAGGGAATTCATATTGTAACTAAACGAATTGTAAGAAATAACCTTGTTGTAGTTGTAACAGCAGATGATGGACGAAGTTTGTTTGTTATACCATTTCGAAGTAAGTATTCTTTGATCGGAACTACTGATACAGATTACACAGAAAGTAATGATTATGTAGCTGTAACAAATGAGGATATTGAGTATGTTATTTCAGCAGTAAACAATGATTTCCCAGGAGCATTAACAAAGGATGATGTCATTAGTGCATATTCCGGCGTAAGACCTTTACTGCTAGATCCAACCGCTAAGTCAGAAGACAAAACTTCAAGAGGTTTTGAAATTATAGAATCAAAATTCAATTTACTTACTGTAACAGGTGGAAAATATACAATTTTTAGACACATGGCTGAGAAAACTGTAGATAAAATTCTAAAAATAATGCACTTGAAGAAAAGGGACTATCCTTGTAAAACAAAAAAAACTCAATTATATGGTGCAATAGGGATAAAGAATATGATAGATTATCTAAGAACAAATGTTTCCTTAATAATTAAGAAATTTGGATTTGATTTTGAAGTAGCTGACCACATAGTTCATACATATGGGACAAATCACCAAAAAATTCTGACTCTAATAGAGAAGGATAAGAAATTAAAAGAAAGAATCGTTAAAGATCGTCCTCATATTCTGGTAGAAATAGTTTACTCTATAGAGAATGAGATGTGCTTATCGCTAAGTGACTTCATGTTGAGGAGAACACAATTACAATTACTGGAACACCAAGGATTAGATTGTGCAGAAAGAATTGCTGAAGAAATGGGAAATATACTTGGTTGGGATAAAAATCAAAAGAAACAGCAATTTGACAATTATGTTAAGGATTTAACTTGGAATCCTTGAATTTAAGAATTAAAATTCATAACAAAACAAACAGAATTTTTTAGTTAATCTAAAAAAATAACAAAATAGGATGATGAAATTGAAAGCAATATTGTGTAAAGAAATTATTCCCGTAACAAAAGAATCAATAAAAGAAGGCTATATCCTAATTGATGATAAGGGAAAAATTAAGAAAATAGCTAATGGGAAAGATGTTCTAAAGGGAACAGAAATAATTGATGCTAGTGATTTTGTAGCATTTCCTGGCATTATTGATTCTCATTGTCACGCCTCAGTTTTTGAAGAAAGCATTGGCATAGGACTCCAAGATGGAAACGAATCAACAGACCCAGTCACTCCTTTCATTAGAGTAATAGATGCGATTAATCCTGATGATTTAGGTTTACGAAGAGCGGTTGCTGGTGGTATAACTACAATTTGCGTTGCACCAGGCAGTGGAAATGTTGTCGGAGGACAAATGACCACAATGAAAACCCATGGAACTATTGCTGACGATATAATAATCAAAGAAAATTCAGGTATGAAATGTGCATTTGGTGAGAATCCAAAAAGGAATTATGGTAGCAGAAATGTTATGCCCCAAACAAGAATGGGTAGTCTTGGATTATTCAGACAACTACTAATGGAAACTCAAAACTATATGAATAAATGGGCTGATTACAAAAAGAAAATGAAGCAGTATAAAGAAGACCTAAAGGATTATGATAAAAAAGAGAAAGAAGGTAATAATAAGGATTTGACAAAACCCATAGAGCCTTCAAAACCTGAAAGGAATTTGAAATATGAATCTATGATTCCGGTAATGGAAAAAAAGTACCTTTAAGAGCTCATGCCCATCAAGCAAATGACATAAATAACTGCAGTTCGTTTAAGCAAAGAATTCGATGTAGAGGTTATCATTGATCATTGTAGTGAGGGACATTTGATACTTGACTTTTTGGTTGAAAATAAAATCGCTGCTGTTGTTGGTCCAACAATGTCCTATAAATCAAAAATTGAAACAAGAAAGAAAACTTGGAAAACATTGGGTTTACTACACAATGCAGGAATCTTGGTAGCACTTACGTCTGATCATCCTGTAACTCAGTGTCAGTATCAATTTATTTATGCTATTTTAGCTCATCGTGAAGGACTGTCAAGACAAGGAGCTTATGAAATCTTAACTATTAATGGTGCAAAAATCCTTGGTTTAGAAAATAGGATCGGTTCTCTTGAAGTAGGAAAAGATGCAGATATTTTACTCTTAAATGGTGATCCATTGGATGCAAGAACTAAAGTTATGAGAGTATATATTGATGGTGTAGCTGTATTTGATATAAGAGATAACGAGGAACTTTTCTAGAGCATCCTCAAATTAGATAATATCCAAGACATAGGTTCCAATGGTAGATTTGTTTATAAAACATAATAAGTTTGTATATTTGATGAATATGGGGAAGAGAGAATTATTTTCTATGCCCCTTTTGGGGATTCTTTTTATTTCGCTATTTTTTGTTGGGTTAGTAATGGTTGGATTAACAAGCAGTTTCAATTCCAATCAACTAGATATTGCTAAAAACACCAAATCACTCGTACCACATGATAGTATCGTAATCACTGAAGATAATGATTTTATTGTTCAAGGATACCCAGGTAATGGGGCTATCGATGATCCCTATATTATTAGCAACTATGAAATAATAGCAAGTAATTCATATGGTATTTTTATTATAGATGTAACGAAATGCTTTACGATTAGGAATTGTCATATAGAATCAAATATTGATGGAACATACATAAGAAATGTCTTTTCTAACAGAACAATAATAGATGGCAATACAATTGAGAATGTTGGTCAACATGCAATTTGTGTTATGACATCAACTAATTTCACAGTTGTTAATAATGAACTAGATAATGGTGGAGCTTTTGGAACCGGGATTAAGATTATGGCTCCTAATTCTATTATAGAAAATAACACAGTTATGAATTATTATGATGGCATAATTACCTATGGTGATAATGAAGTAATAGTAAACAATTCCATAGCATCTTGTGGAAGATATGGAATTCTTGCATCAGATGGAATGAATATCTTTATTTCGAATAATATGTTCAATGAAAATTTGGAAGATGGCATTAAGCTTTCAACAATTGATGATTCAGTAATCAAGAATAATTCTCTAATAGGAAATGGCGGTTGTGGTATTGAATTAACAGCTGTCTATGACACTGAAATATTTTGTAACACTATAATAGAAAATGACAATTATGGGATAGATACTTTAGATACATCCCAAAACATTGTTTTCCATCACAATTACTTTTTTCATAATTCATTAGATTTTGAATCGCATCCACAAGCAAGCAATGGAGGTTCGACTAATACATCTTATAATGATAATACATGATATGATGTTTCTGTTAATGAAGGGAATTACTATTCGGACTGGATTGGAGTAGGAAGTTATTCATTAGATGGTTCTGGTGGAATAGTTGACCCTTACCCACTTGTATTACAAGATAGTGACTTAGAAGGTTTAGATGACTTAATTGAAATAGAAGTTCATGGCACTGGTCCATTTGATACAGATGATGATGGTTTTTCTGATTATGAAGAAATTCTTGCTGGAACTGATCCACTTGATGATCAAAGCTATCCTGGTGTTCAAACACCTTCTGAAGAGCCAACTTTAGATGTTTCAATTAAATCAGTTTTCTTGCTAATTTTGACAACCTTCAGTTTGTTAATTATTGACAAGTCATCCAGAAAAAATAAGATTCTAAAGTAAAGTATGGTGTGTAATTGTTCTAAATATTTCAATTAATAGACATCAATCTTTTAATTGAAAGTAATAAATCATAATAGATTGTAGTAATTAGTTAGGATTAATTAAAATTGATTTTAAAGTCTTTCAGAAATGCTAACAAAGATAACATTAGTAATTATATTAAAACTCTACAAAACGTTTAATTATTTCTGAAACATCACAATGAAGATGTGACTTCCATGAAAGCAATTTTATGTGGAAAGATAATACCTGTTGGTAAAGAAGAGTTTGATAACGGTCATATTTTGATTGACGATAAAGGGAAAATCAAAAAAGTTGGTAAGGGGTTCGATGTACCAAAAGATGCTGAAATCATTGATGCAAAAGACTTAGTAGCTTTTCCAGGAATCATTGATGCCCATTGTCACGCTGCTGTTTGGGAAGAAGAAATCGGTCTTACCTTACAAGATGGCAATGAAATGACTGATCCGATCACCCCACAGATTAGAGTTCTTGATGCTATCAATCCTGTTGAGAAGGGTATGAGAAGAGCAATTAGTGGCGGTGTTACTTGTATTTGCATTTCACCAGGCAGTGCTAATGTTGTCGGAGGTCAAATGACCACCATTAAAATGCATGGTACGATTGTTGATAAAATGGTCGTTCAAGAAACTGCTGGTATGAAATGTGCTTTTGGTGAAAACCCAAAGAGATGTTATGGTGATGCTCTAAAGCGTATGCCAGGTACTAGAATGGGCAGTCTTGGTCTCTTTAGGCAATTGATGTTTGAAACTCAGAATTACATGAATAAAGCAGAAGAATATGAGAAGAAGCTTAAGCAATACAAAGAAGACTTGAAAGACTATAACAAGAAAGTTAAGGGAGGTAAAGATAAAGACACTAAAAAACCAACTGAACCTACCAAACCTGATAAGGATATTAAGTATGAAGCGATGGTTCCAATCCTAAAGAAAGAACTACCTTTACGAGCTCATGCTCACCAAGCTAATGATATTGTTACTGCAGTACGATTAGCAAAAGAATTTGATGTGGATGTTATCATAGAGCATTGTACTTACGGTCACAAAGTGGTTGATTTCTTAGCAGAAAATAAAATCCCTGCTGTTGTTGGTCCTACTTTTGGTTTTAGAACTAAAATCGAATTACGAGAAATGACTTGGAAAACAATTGGTATACTCTATAAAGCAGGCGTTTTGGTCTCAATGACTGCTGATCATCCGGTAGTTCCTTTACAATTCCAAACTCTTTATGCAGCTATTGCTCATCGCGAAGGATTGCCTTTACAAGGTGCTTATGAAGTAATCACCCTTAACAGCGCTAAAATCCTTGGTATTGATGATAGAGTTGGTTCCATTGAAGAAGGAAAAGATGCTGATATTGTTCTATGGAGTGGTAATCCATTAGACATTCAATCAAAAGCTCAAAAAGTTTTCATAGATGGTGAACTCGTATACGATATTGAAACAGAAACTGAAGAATTGTTTTAAGAAAAATTACCACGATTATTCGTGGTTTTCCTCTTATTTTTTATAACACTTTTGCGAAATTAACTAGCTGAAGAGCTGTACTTGCGGTTTCAGCTTCTGTCGGTATACCGCCTATAAGCATTAGTGCTAGTAAACTTACCACAGCTAGTATTGTTATAACTACACCTTCGAGAAGGTCGAATTTGTTATCATCCATAATCATTAGTATCGCTGCTGCTGACATGATGAAGATTCCACCCATCACAACTGTGATCTCAAGAGCAATAGGAATACCAATGTTTAGTATTCCACTAAGGACAAATGGAATGCCAAATAGAATAAAGAAAGTTTGATTTATTGCTGAAACTTGATGAACTAGTCCCACTTCTCTTGCTTCTTGGTTTCGGCTGAATATTCCTCTCAAAGTTACTACTAATTCCGGAGAAGAAGAAATTAATCCAACTACTACAGAATATACTAGAATTGGTACTGTTCTAAAAATCTTAATACCATCTTCAATAGATCTTGAAAGTATTTGACCTCCCCACACAATTCCACCTGCACCTATAATGAACAAAATGATAATTATATACCATGGAAATCGCCGTAAAGTTGCTAAAGCGGTTTCTCTTTCATGATTTGATTTATTATCATTATTGTTTCTCTTTCTTCCTTTCCTAAGAGGTTTATCTTCACTAGGTTCACTATCTAGTTCAATTTGCTCCGGTGGTTTTTGCTTGCTTTTACTTTTTGATTCCATGATCAATCGTGATTGAATGAGTTTCGTGCTACTTGGTTCTTCAACAACTACTTGGTCCTCATCTGGAAAGAATTCTGATATCAATGTTTGTGGTGTTGAAGTTCTCTTCCCCCAACGTTGAATAAGCAGGAACAAAAATATGAAATATACTAGAATTAACGCTAAACCGATTATAATCGTAAATCCCCGATCAAATGTTGTTAAACCTTCTACAACCGTTTGTGGATTAGTAAGTTGGAAATAGAAACCATAAATCATCATTACAAATGAAAATACCATCATTCCTAAGATTAGATTTGCTTCGAAGAATATTAATTCCTTAGGTAAATCAAATGGTTCATCTTTTGAGACAAAGATTATTCCTATACCAAGGAAGAAGATATTAATAATTACTGTTGTTAATATCAAAGTTATAGCAGTAATTGCTAAACTATTCGCATGAGCAATGTCAGATGCTTCAATTTGTTTTGCACGTACAAGTAGAAAAGTAATAACTACTAATTCTGCAAGTGCTGCACCTATGGCTTGCAGAATACCACTCAAGTATGGTGACAAGTTTAGTTTATCTTGAATGCCTTTTACTCCTAAAATAATTATTTCAGCTGCTCCAAATACTATAAGAAGACCAGCTACAAAACCAATTACCATTAATATAATGGAATTCCTTGTATTATGAGGTAAATAACGATATAGTATATAATTTGCTATCGCTATACCTATTCCCAATAAGAGAGAAATTATAGTCAATAAAGATATATTGCCAATAATAGTTTCAAGAGCTTCTTCGGGTTCAATATTATCAAATATATCAGGATATTCGTCATCTTCAGTAATAACAGTTGGAAGATCCCAATCTTCTGGTTCAGAATAATCCTCTAATTCCATTGAATCTTTAGGCGGGGGTTCGCTGCCCTCGTCGTTTTCAGTCATTTGATTCGATTTACCTCTTTAGGGAACATAAAAATGTTCAAGACCAAATATACTTAAGTTATGTTTTTTTGTTCCCTTTTAAATAATTTGCTGTTGCTTACCTTTTTGTCAAAAGATTGTTGATAATAATAGATATTCAAATACCAAATAGCTTTTATCCATCATCTAGAAATACATTATTTCGTCTCTCGATATCTAACTTATTAATCCACCAACAATTGCTAAGGTCAGAAGACTTGCTATAGACGCTACCAGTATTAAAGCTCCTTCAACACGATCAAAGTGGTTATCATCAATAATAGTCAGATGCAATGCCAAAGATATGGCAAATATACCTGTCAATACTAGTGTTGTATCCAGTGCTACTGGGATATTTACATTTATTATCGAAGCAAAGAGGAAAGGTAAACCAAATAATAAAAAGAATGTTTGATTTACTGATGATATTTGATGAATCATACCTATTTCAGTATCTTCTTCTTCTGGGTTTAAAATGGCTCTGAATGTTATCGTCATCTCTGGTGCTGATGAAATAAATCCAATTACTACACAATAAACTAGAATGGGCAGATTGTATATCTCTAAACCAGTTTCTATTGATTCTGAGATCAGTGTACCACCAAAAATAATTCCTGAAATGCCAACAACAAAGACAATAACAAGTACAAACCATGGAAATCGTCTTAGTGATATAAATTGCTCTGTCTCATCATCATTTCCATTTGAGAACATTTCTTTTATTTTATCTTTAATTGGATGCTTTTTCTCTTCACCTTCTTCTTGTGTGTCATCCTCTTCAGGAAAATATTCTGTAATTAGAGTTTGTGGACCTATTCTTTCTGCTAGTTTCTCTCTTGCATCTCCTATTAAAAAACCAATAAACAAAATGTAGAATAGTAATAGTGAAACACCAATTGCCCCCTGAAATACTCTATCAAATTGCTCTATTCCTATAGCATTATGAGTAAATCCAAATGCAATTAGAATAAATGAAAATATTGTCATTGCAAGAACAAGATTTGATTCATTTTGCGATAATTGTTTAGGAAGTTTGAAAGGTTTCTTTCTAGCAACTACTAGGATTGTTATACCAAGTATTAACATATTAATCAATACAGTAGTTAGAACTAATGTAATGCTCGTAACTGTTAGATTATTAGCTAATTCAATATTCTCTGTTATACCAGTTGCACTTAGGGTTTTTGCTCGAGTCAAAAGGATAGAAACTACGATAATATCGCTGGAATCAGCGCCTATTGCAGCCATAATACCCATGAAATATTGAGACCAACCCAATTTCTTTCCGATGCCTTTTACACCAAAAATAATCAGCTCAGAACAACCAAAAACAAAAGACAACCCACCTATAAATCCTAGGATTATATTCCAAACAGGATGATTTTCAAGTACATTAGTAAATGTAATAATTAAGATAATCACACCAAGAATTATAGAAGGTATTGTTAAAGGGTTTATTTTCTCGAATAACTCACCAATAGATTCAATTGGTTCCAAAAGATCCAGATCTACTTCATGGGAATCTGCTTCTTCATCCAATTCTATATTTTTGAATAGTTCATCTTCAAAAGAACGGATCTCATTATCCTTTTCCAATTTTAATGATTCATCAGTATTGTTGTCTACCAACTTTTAGAAATTCCTCATAGATAACATATGTTATACTAAATAGCTTATTATGAATCTATTAGATAAACATTTTCTTTTAATTATTTAGTTTTAAACATGCTAATTTATTAATTACTATAAATTTGTATTTTTAAACAAAAAACTGATATGTTGAAACATCAACTAAAAGCTGATAGAAATGGTAATAATTGATCTTTCCAAATTTGTACCTTTTGAATTAGAGGTTGACAAAGAAACTAGTAAAATTGTTAAAGCCGGAGATATTGAACTTGTTTTTTCAACTCGAAAATTATTTGATATGAAAGATGTTATTTACGATAAAAATTGGTTAAACTCACAACAAGAAAATTTTGACTTGTATTATATGTATCGTGATTTGACTAGAGATGAAGATAAACCAATATTTCAAAAACACGGAGTTAGGTTTGACATTACTATTATCCCTCCAAATTTTCTAGGAGCAGAATATATTAAAACCACTGGTCACTTCCATCCTGAAGCAAAGGAAGGATTCAGTTTTCCTGAGGTTTATGAAGTAATGTTTGGTAAGGGACTCTACTTATTACAAAAAGAGAAAAAAGAGCAAAAGAAGAAGAGAAAAAACAAAACACTTGATCCTTATGAAGTATTAATCATAAGTGCAAAAGCAGGAGATCAGATTTTAATCCCACCTGGTTATGGTCATGTAACGATTAATCCATCAAAAGAAACTCCACTTATCATGAATAATTTGGTAAGTTCTGAGTTTAGTTCCATTTATGAACCTATTAAGAAACAAAAAGGAGCAGTCTACCTTTATCACCATAAAGAAGTTTGGATAAGAAACCCTACTTGTAAAGACAAAGTAATTGTAAAAGAGAAGTTTCCATCAAAAATTGTTGATAAACCATTCTACCTATCATTTATTGAAAATCCAGAACAATGGATATTTCTAAATGAACCTTGGACAAAAGAGAATTGGTTGTAACCTTCAAATTATTTGATAAGAGATGAATTAATATGTCTCCTTTCGAAGAGAAAGAAAAAGAAGTTATATTAGAAGTAAAGAATCTTAAGACATATTTTTATGAACATGATAATGTAGTTTGGAAAGTACTAGATGGTGTTAATCTCAAGATTCATCGAGGTGAAACTTTAGGTATTTTAGGACCATCAGGTGCTGGAAAATCTATCTTAGCTAAATCCATTTTCAAATTAATAGAACGACCGGGAAAAATCATTGATGGTGAGATTCTATTCAAAGGTAAAAATATACTCACACTTCCAAATGAAATCTTGGATACTATAAGAGGAAAAGATCTAGCACTTGTTTTACAAAGTATTTCTGGTGGATTTGACCCTTTAAGAGATATGACATATACTACAAGTCAACCTTATCGGGAACATGCTGAAATTGAACCAGATAGGCAAGAAATAAAAATGCTTGTTATCAGTCAGCTTGGTACTGTAGCAATTCCGGAACCATTGAGAACTTCAGATAAATATGCACATCAAATGAGTGGTGGTGAAAGTCAAAGAGTGAAAATTGCTACTGCTCTAATAAATAATCCTTCTTTGTTAATCGCAGATGAGCCAGTTTCAAACCTTGATGCAACAATCGCAAGACAAATTTTAGATTTATTGCGAATAATGAAGGAGAAACATCGATTAACTATGATGATCATTGCACACAATTTAGGTGTGTTAGCTGAATTATCAGATCATATAGCTATTCTTTATGCAGGTAAGATCATCGAGTATGGTGATGTAGAAACAATGTTCTATTCCCCAAGACATCCTTTCACTCAAGGACTATTTTATGCAACGCCAAGCATGGCAATACGAGGTAAACTAAAACCAATTCCTGGCGAAATTCCTGATCCTAGAAATTATCCAAGTGGTTGTAGATTTCATCCAAGATGTACTTATGCAATTGATAAATGTAAAGTTGAAGCTCCGAATTTAGAGGAATATGAAGAGAATCACCAAGTTGCTTGTTGGAGAGCTAAGGATATTCCTGATTATCAGCCTGGTTAAAATTTAAATTTGTAGTTTCACTATAGAATGTATGAAAGTATATAAGAAAGCCATTGAGAACTTATTAGCGAAAGATCGAATAGGCAGATGTGATTTTCATTCACACTCATTTTTGAGCGATGGTGTATTGCTACCAATTGAACAACTAAGAAGAGCATTTGTTAAAGGTCATGAGGGATATGCAATCACAGATCATGTTAGCGCTTCAAATCTAGACATTATTCCTAAATTGGATAGAGATTGTAAATTAGCAACTAAACACTGGGGTTTTCTTGCTTTGCATGGTGTTGAATTAACGCATGTCCCAGTTGGTGCTATTGAAGAAATTACTGAACAAGCAGTTGAAATGGGTGCTTTGGTAATTGTCATACATGGTGAAACCATTTCAGAACCAGTCGAACCAGGAACCAATCTGATAGCTTCAAAATGTAAGCTTGTGGATATTTTGGCACATCCCGGACTTGTTACGAAGGAAGTAGCAGAAAATTGTAAGAAAAATGATGTCTTTCTAGAAATAACAAGCAATAAAGCACATTCAATAACTAATGGTCATGTAGTAGATGTAGGGAGAAAAGCTAAAGCCAATTTTATTCAAAATACAGATACACATAGACCAAGTGATATGCTAAACTATGATGAAGGAAAAAGAATTCTGCTTGGTTCTGGACTAACTATAAAAGAAGCAGAAGAAGTATTCCAAAAGAACACTCGAGATTTTCTAACAAAAATCTATAGTAAAATCTAGCAAGCTCAAATTCATTAGTGAGAGTAGAACAGGACAGGGAGAAATTCCCTGTCCGTTTAACGAGTGGGTGCCTTTTAAAATAAGTTTTACAAGGAGGATGATTGTTGTTTCAGGCAGATCACTCATATTTTTATTAGGGGGAATTTTATTTATGGACTAAATACTGGAGGGAGGGATATGGAAGGATTATAAAATGACATTCCGAAAAGGAATGTCACTGCAGATATAAATTAACCCTTTACAAGGGAACAATTTACAGTTTAATATTTTGAATCAATATTAAAAGGCGTTCTGGAAAATCTATACAAAGAATCTAGTAAATTTACCCGCAAGTATTTGCATAAAAAATCTAAAAAGTAAATATAAAGAATAAAGTATTTTCAAAATAGAAAATACTTAGTTTTCTTTCATTGGTTTTTCTGCTGTTTGTTTAGAACCTTCAGGTTGTGTACCAAATAATGTTAAGTTCCATAGAAGAATCAGAAGTATACTTAAAATGAATGTTCCAGATACAATTAGACCAAACATGAATATATTTCCAACTTTCTCAAAGAAATTTAATGACGTTATTTGCTTAGCCAGTATACCCCAGATAGCAGGATAATAAACAATTGGTACTACTAGTGAAACAATGCTATGTGTGTAGCTTAATTTTTGTATATATTTGAATGCAAGGAAATGAATACCTACAACAATTATTGCTGCTGCTAAGAACAACATAATATCAGCACCCATTGAAAAGAAGGTTTCAAAAACACCATATTGTGGATACAAAATATTTGAAACATTGTATGTATGTCCTGCATGTATAGGCCAATCATGCATTGCTGGCCAAATCATTGTATAATGAACCAATGAATTTACTGCTGTTAAAGCCAATGCAGATCCCAACAATAATAGTAATCGTAGAAAGTTCATTTTTTCACGTTCTTGTCTCAAAAAAGAACCAAAAATCATCTCAGCGAGAAATACAATCGTAATTTCAATTGGTAAATTAAAAACCATTAATGTAACAAAAGTAGTGAATCCAGGCATAATCGTTTGATTTCCAAGAGGAGGATCAATTACATGATCGATATTTACTGCAGGATCATCATTTACAAGGATGCTATTTTGCATTGGTGCGAATAGATTTACACCTTCGTAAGCAACCAAATAATAACTGCTAACATTCCAAATGATTACTACAGCTGCTATTAATAATAAGAATGCAGTCTTTTTCATTCCCTTGTGTCTCAAATCGTTATCCATCCTTTTTAGTTCAAATTTTTACTATCTCTTTATTATATAGAGTTTACGATTACAATGTTCTTTTTAACAATTTCTAAGGATTTTGTA
Source organism: Candidatus Heimdallarchaeota archaeon (assembly GCA_019058275.1). Taxonomy (GTDB): domain Archaea; phylum Asgardarchaeota; class Heimdallarchaeia; order JABLTI01; family JABLTI01; genus JABLTI01. Next base: position 339 of record JAHLVW010000058.1, on the reverse strand, counting down.
TAACAAGAATATTATTAGATTCTTTTTAATCTAACTCAAACATAGAAACGAAATGCTTAATTATTTTTGCAGTTGCTCCCCAAACAACCCACTTTTTGTAGGTAAAGAACCAAATAGTATGTATTCCTGAATCTATCTCCACATCACTAGATTCCCAATTATCTAACGTAAAGAATTCTTCTAAAGGAATCTCAATGACTTCTTCCACTTCTTCTTTATTTATGTTTAATACAAATGGATAATTTAGTAAACCTACAATTGGTGCAAGTAAGAAATTAGAAGGGTGATGACGAATAGAATCTAATTCACCAATTATTTGAATTTCAGACGAGACTAATC
>JAHLVW010000007.1 GCA_019058275.1 Candidatus Heimdallarchaeota archaeon | reverse complement strand
TTGGTGCTTTACCGCGTTTTGCCCTTAAATTCATTGCATGGTTTCTGAAGTGGACAGATGAACGTAATCTTCGAATGTATAAAATAACAGAAGATTTTCCATTTTGGAGTACTGCATTTATCGCTCATTTAGGTTCGCTTGGTATTGATGCTGTATATCACCACACCTATGGATTGGGAACTATTGGTTTATTTTTCACACTTGGTAAGATGCATAAAGATGCAATAGTGAATCAAGAAACAGATGAAATTGAAATAAAAACAGTAATGGAGTTACGAATAAGTATTGATGATCGTATTGCAGCCGGAAGTTACACTGGACCAGCTATGGATTTATTAAAAGAACTAATAGAAAATCCTGAACCTTTAATTAACCCACCAGAGTTAACCGACGAACAACTAGACAAACTAATGCTAAAGAAATATAAAAAGGAGCGGTTGGAACGAGCCGATTTAAGAAAAAAAGCTAAAAAGAAGAAAAAATGAACAATTTTTTTCTTCAGAAAAATGTTGGTTCAGTTTCATATCGTTCTTTAGGTGGTTCCATTTTAGCTGTTTCTTCAGGAGAAAGTATCTCGATTAATTCATACTTCGATGTTCCCATTTCTAATTTTTCAGCATATTCAACCACTTTGTAGGGATCTTTCATAGGTCCTAAGAGTCTTTGAAATGGATGTAAATCTAATTTGGGATCTAATTGAACGTTTTTCAGATATGGATGAATACTTGACTCAAGAATACCTTCTTTTTTGATTAAATCTAGGGGTGCTTGTTCAATAGCTACAGTATCTTTACTTGCAAGAATACCAATCTCATTAGTAATAATTGGTTGTGGCATACCCATACAGTCACAGAAAATAGTAATCTGTAATGCAATGTTTATGTTGAAGATTTTCTTCTTATCAAAAGTGTCAAAAACTTGTTTTGCTACAATTGCCATGAATTCTTGGAAAGCATCCAAATTCTCTTGTTTAATCTCTAAACAACCAACGCCTTCATCAGCCTTTATGCATTCCATACACTGATTACAGTTATAGAAAGCTACTCTGAGCTCATGTTTATCTTCTTTGTAGTTAATTGCTTTAACAGGACAAGAATCGACTGGTTTTTTAGTATGTTCTGGTGTGCATTTATCAGCATCCCAGTATTTATCATAATGAACAACACCATGGATTTTATTCCATCGTGTTTTGGCAGCAAATCCACCAAGAGCAATGTTCTTTATAACACCACCGTAGCCATATAAACCGTGACCTTTTGTATGAGCAAAGTTAATTAAAACATCTGCATCGTGTAAGACTCCAGCCATATCTATAGAATCTACACCCTTGAAATTAACTTCTTTAGAGTATTTGTAACCATCTTTAACACCTGCAACAGGGATTATAGTACAACCACATGTTTCTTCAGTATAACCTCTACTTGCTGCATTGTAAACTGCTGTAGGGGTATCGGTAATGAAAGGATAACCACCTGTTTTCTTGACGGCTTCAACTAGTTTTCTTATAAAGAAAACAGGAATCGTTTAATAGCCATCATTGAATCCAAGGTGCATTTTAATTGCAACTTTATCTTTCTTCTTAATAGAAGAGAAATCAAGTTTTTCAAGAATTTCTTCATATTTAGCTCCAAGTGAAGCAAAACGATTACCTTTACCATGGCTGTAAAGAACCAAAATAAACTTTAGAGGACATTATAATCACACTTAAAATTATCTAGACTTTTCTATTCCATAATCCACAATCAATATTTAATTCTTTGGAAGAAAATATTGTAAAATTCTCATAAAATGGATAAAAGTTTATGACTTTGTATTGATATTCCATATAGGTCTGTAGGAAGAACTTCTGCAATTGTTTCAGTGATTTTAAACAGCTTATGATGTGATATTGGCTTTACTCCTCCAACTGGAGTGACTGGTTGAATGACTAAAGGAACAACTATTTCTCTTAGCTTGTCAGCATACATTCGGACATCCTCAAGAGAAGTGTCTTCAGTCACTACTAATTTAGCGTAAACCTTCACAGGATGATTATTTAAAATTACAATTGATTCCAGCTCCTTTTCTACGAGCTTTTCCCATTCACTACTCTTAATGCTTTTAGCACTACGATCCTTAATATCAACACAAGCATAGCTAATAAGTGAGGCTACTTTTTCTATTCTTTTAGGGAAATAACCATTTGTCTCTAAAAAGATAGGAATCTCGAGATCATACAAGCGATTTACCATCTGATAAAAAAACTCCTCTTGATATGTAGGTTCTCCACCTGTAAGAGAAACAGAGTGAAAATCTTTGGTGGAAAGATTAAGAATTTGTTCAATGATAAATTCCTCGTCTACAGGATTCTTGTATGTGATAAATTCCCATGAGCCAGGTACTTTTTCTACTTTACATTCAGGATAATTGGGATCTCTTGATTTGGCTGTATCACACCAAAGGCATTTCAAATCGCACCCAGCAAATCTGATGAAAATCTGTCTTCTGCCAAAAGTCGAACCTCTAACAGATCCTCCTTCACCTTGGTAGGAGCTAAATATTTCTACAAGATTTCCTTCTATTTTTGTTTCATCAGTCACTGAAAGTTCACCTTTCGATTTTTCATCTAGTATTGTTTAATAATCCCTCAATTATTACTATTGTCATATTTTGTTGGGTCCTCAATGGAGCTTCCTTTGAATCCTCTTTTCCTTCGAAGACAACTTTCACAAACAGCGCAATGAATTGGTTTATTAGTAACATCAAATCCTTTGGGGTTATAGCAAGAGTTACTATAACCTAATGGAACTTTAAGCTTTACACCAAAGTTTACAATCTCTGATTTGGTCATACCTATAATTGGTGACAAAACATTAACTTTCACGTTAAGAATTCCTCGAGAAGCAGTTTTTATAAAATCATCAATGAATTCTTGAGTGTTATCAGGAAAAGTTGTTCCTTCCTCAAGATTAAATCCAGTAATGATATCTACTTCATCACTTAAGGTTTCAGAATAAGCTGCAGCTATTGATAGAAACAACAAATTCCGACCAGGTATCCAAACAGCTCTTGCACTTTCTTGACTACGGGCAATGTTATCGAGATCCTCAGCAAAAAGTTTGGGTAATTCTTTTGTGCTGCCTTTTGCTAATGAACTATTTATTCTCCTTGAGAAATCAGCTAAAAACTCAAGAGAGATGAACTCGTGATTATCTACCTTTGCTAGCAATCCTAGTTTTTTAGCTACTGCTTTTAGAACTGCTTCTTCTTTTGATCCATATTCAAAGGTCATGCATTCCACTCGTGAATACCCTTGATTTTTTGCCCACCAAAGGCAAACAGCGGAATCTAAACCACCACTTAATAAGATAATTGCTGATTTTTTAGACATTATTTTCACTCTATTCTTTTGCTTTTACTAGAATGTCTTTAGCATTGATTAGATAATGAACCTTAATTGATTGTTCTTTTTCAAAGTCAGTCAATCCATCTGATCTATCTATAAATACAAAGAGATCTTGCACTTCGGCTCCTTCATCTCTTAAAGCAGTTATTGCAAAGGCTTTACTGAAACCACTAGATATTAGATCGTCAACCAGGAGAATTTTTTGACCTTTTGAAAATTCACCTTCAATCATTTTCTTAAGACCATGCTTCTTTGGTTCTTTTCTTAAGATATAATAAGGCAATTTTAGTTTGTGGGCTATTAAGGTACCATATGGTATTGCAGCCATGGGAATACCTACAATTCCTTCAATTTCTGAAAAATGCTCTTTGATATACTTCACAGCTTCATCTATTATTGTTTCAAATTCCTCAGGGAAATTTGGAATGATACGCAAATCAATGTAATATTTTGATTTCGCTCCTGAAGCTAATGTAAAATCACCAAATTTTAAAGCACCAGTCTTTTCAAGAGTTTTAATGATCAATTCTTTCGTGTTGGATAGTTTTTCAGACATCATTTCTCACCATTAAAACCTTTTGAATCTATTTCTTTTATCTTTTACGGGATTACTTCTAAAACTTTCGGGTTAAAAAATCCTATCTCGGGGCATCGCAAGGATTCTTGAGGAAATAAATTACAATAAAAAATGAAGATATTTGATGTTACCTTAATTGAATTGACTGACAAAGTTATTTGGATTGTCTTTTGTTCAGAAGCTTTTAAGAGAAGAACAGAGGGTTGAACCGTTGCTTCTTTTTATAGACAATTATGACAAGGTAAAAAAACATTTGAAGAATAGTTTGAGAAGAGAAACTCATTGTATTTGTTGAACAATTATCAGAAGAAATTTCTCTTAAAGAGAAGAAAGAACATCACTTGTAAAAGTTCTTAGTTTAAGGGTATCTAAAGCATCATCAGTGTTAATAATCATCAGACATTTCTGATGATATTCATTTCCTTTCCTTGTCCAGTGACCCAAGCCATAAACCCTGTTCTCTTCGTCAAAGAAACGTTCGTGCAAATGACCTATCACAAGGTGAGTTTCTTTGGTAATTTTTGGCAACCGCCTTCTGCCTTCGTCTATTAATCCCCATTTTGCTTCTATCGTTGCTCCTTTAGCTTTTCTTTCTGCAACAACTTTCGGATCAATACCAATTTTATTTCCATGGACAAATAGCACTTCTCCAGCTGCTGTTTCTATCCAGGCATAGTCTTGTTGCATTATGTTTCCAAAATTTGCTAACGCAGCATCATGTATAGTCGAGCTTCGCACAAGTACTAGTTTTGACCAGAAACCTTCTTTGATCGCTTTTTGTAGCAATTTCTTAACTGCTTCAACTCCTTCAGTTCCTCCCTTATCCAGCAAATCACCATTAATGATTATTATATCCGCTTGTTTGCTAAGGGAGCTTATTGCTTCATAGAATTCTTCTTCAAAGCTAAACTCACTTGTCAAGTGAATGTCTGAGAGAGCAACGATCTTTCCTTCATGATAGTTTGGCTGTATGGTTAATTGTTCTTCAAGTTTTTCTTGTAAATTCGTTTCGATTATCTTTTCCAAGTCTTGCGCTAAAAAGACTAATTTATCTTTCGTGCCTTTTGGTAATACACCAATTACTTCTCCATAGCAAGCTTTGCACCCTTCTGCACATGAACACCTAGCCAATCTCTTTCTTAGATCCACTGCTACTTCTTTCAAATGCTTGTACAAATAGCCAGCATTCCCCTTACCTTTCCCCTTATCTACTATTGCTAATTGTTTATTGTTACTTATCTGCCCCAACTCTGAAGCAGGAATTCCTAATACTGCTTCCGTTTCAATGAGGAGTATTTTACCAAATAGTTTTAGGATTTGATTGTTTGATCTTCCTTTGCTTTCTTTCAGCATTTCCGTTTTTAAGCTTAAACTTATTCCTTCTACTTTCTCTCTGATACTGCACTCTTGTACTTCATCCTCAGTTAATTCCTGCCAGCAAAAGTAATTAGTATTATTGCCATTTGCTGCTATTTTTATCATCCTGTCTGGACTAGCATTGACTATTGCTTTAGGTTTACGTTCAATAATAAGCTGGCCAAAATTAATGCCTAGTAATTCAGGGCCTTCAGATATTTTTGGCAGAATCCCCACCGTAATGCTCGGGTCAGATAATTGATTCATTGGTAGTCTTTTGATTTCCTCACCTTGGTTAATTAAATACCTTTTAACCAGAACACTTCTCATCCTTTGGTCAATACCTACTACAAGATATTTCTGTTTGTTTCTCGTTAAAATGTTCCCAGGGAAACCTTTCCTTAAAACATCTCTTGTAGTTATTTTCCCGATTTCTCTCGTCCTCTCATTCAAGCTGTTCGAGTCTACTCCTTGCAGCTGGTCTATTGTCCAACCACGATCAATTGCTCGTATTGAGAAAGGAACAAGCTCTTTCTTTTCTAGGAGGAGCTCTTCACCTTTACTAGTGAATAATAGTTTCCCTTTTTCTTTTTTCAGAATCATTTGGGTCACTAGTCTTACATATTGTTGTCTGGCCAATTCATGAACAACTTTTCCTTCTTGAAGGAAGAAATTCATTATTTCTTCGAAAGAAGTTATTCCATATTGGACCAGCAAAATAATTATTCCTGCAAAAACCTTTGCATTTCTTTTTGGGAAAAGAATGGGATTACAAGCATTTGTTTCAAGGATCTTTCGAAGTATTTCCTTGTGTTCCCAGTAGAATTTATCTCGAGCATTTGCTAAATCGAATAGGAAAACATTCACTCTTCGTTCTCCTGGTTTCGAGCGATTTCGAGCCATTCTTTGAACAACGCCATCCTTACCTGTAATGGGTATACCAATATTCATTACTGTTTGGAAGTTTGAGATATTTACTCCTAACTCAAGGACAGAAGAGGAGATCACTATGCGGATAATGTTTCGTTCTCCCTTTTGTAATTCATCCAGCACTTTTTTTCTCTGAATATAAGGCAAATCAGCATGAATTACTGCAATTGTGTTTTCATCAAAAAATTCATTCTTCTTTTTAAGGGCAGCACACAACCGTTCAGCCAACAATTCTATGTCTTCTTTCGAGTCTGCAAAAATCAGACATGTTTTTCCTGGCATTTTCGCTAATTCTTCCCAGAGGTTAACCAGAATAGGAATGGTATGCCTTCTTGTTGTGCCAAGGAATTCTTGTTCACCCCTAACAGGTGGGCAAGTGATAACTTTTGCTCCTGGCAAAAACGCATCTCGAAATTCTGTCACTCTATCTATTGTTGCTGATGAAAGAATCGTTTGACAAGCAGGATTCCTTAGTTTGTGTGTTTGGATAAACATCTTAATGATGGCAGCAGCAAAACCATCAAATGCATGTATTTCATCGAAGACTAAATACTGGCAATCCATTATTTTCTCATGTAAAGGACTACTGTTCCCATTTAGCTGCTGGAACCAGACCTTATCGAAAGTGGCTAAGAGTATGTTTGGTGGGTGTTTTTCTGTATCATTAAGATCCCTTTTTTGAGTTGTTTTTCCTGGTGTTAAACTCTTGCCAACATCACCGCTGTACATTCGAGTTGTTAATCGCACTCCCATTCGTTTCTCTAATTCAACGACCATTTTTTTCACTTGTTCAAATTGGTCCATTAACAATTGTTTTGATGGGTAGAACAGCACCATAAAGTCAATCTCTCCTGTCAACAATTTAGCAACTCCAGGGGCAGTGAATGACAATGACTTACCGGAATAAGTTCCGCCATTAATTATTAGATCCTTTTTTTCATCCTTTGGATTTAGTAAATACTCGAGAGCTTCTCTTTGGTGTTCAAAGGGATGAGAGCTACTTATCATCGTCTCTAGAACAGCAGTAAATGCTTCTGCTTCTTTTGGGAGAATATCCTTCCAAGAGACATTATTAGAAGTAACAGGTTTCGTTGCAGGTAGTTTAGCTATTTTTAGCCATTCAGGTTTGGTTCTTGTTTTTATCGGGAACTTCTCTACAATGAGAGAGCTAAAGTTTGCTTCTTCTTTTTTGAGAATCATTGAAACTTCCTCCTTAATAGCTCTGTACTAATAGCTAATTTCTCCTCAACTAGTTCTATGATGGGCTCAATATTATCTGATATCTTCCATCCTTTCCAACCAGTAGTTACTCGGAGTCCCTCTTTGGTTTGTTGGATTTTCATTAAGAGAGAATCAATCCTTTCGAGAACATTGCTTGAATTTTCCATCAATTCGATTCTTTTATCCGAATCATCACATGGAATTTGCTCAAAAGAAAAGAGTAGTTCATGTACTGTTTCGCTCTCAAGATTCAGTTGATAGAAACTGCGATTCCTATATTTCTATTTCAGTAATAATCCTTGAGTAACCATTTTGGTAAGGATTCTTTGTGCTTGGTTTTGAGTTAATAGTAGCAATTCTCTGATATGGTTTGTTGAGTAATAACCAAAGAAACCATTCATATGAAAACCAAGCTGGAGCATTACTAACACTACTAGCAAACTTCTTTCATGTTCTTTTGCTTGATGTTTCGTTAGTTGTAATTTTTCTTTTCCTCTTTTCCCGTTGCTTATGAGCCATTTCTTCTTTGCTTTTATTCTGAAAAATTGACGTTTCTTCTTCGCAGCTAAGACTTGTTTTTCTCGACCTTCAAAAAAGCATGAATATTTTTTTGTGAAATTGTTGATTATAGTTAGCTCCTCTTCGCAACCATCAGGGCAAAAAGCAAGGGGGAAATAATCAGCAGCATTCATGCATTGGCTGATCGTCTCACTGGTTGGTTCTTTTCCATCATCACTTATTTGGAACCAGAGTTCGACTGCTTGCCTGAGTTTTAGTAAATTTTCTTCAAAAGCTTCTAGAAAAGGCACCCCTACTCCTTTGTAAAACACATGCTCTGCTAGTGCTTCATCAACTAGTAGCTCGATTTTCTCAATGGATGAGTTTTTCACTCGATAAATTTCTTGACCACTACCATCTAATTCTAATGAGCAATCTGCATCAGAGAACAACCCATCAGTAAGTGCATTAAGTAAGGTCATCAGTGCTAATGAGCCAACAGGCTCAATAATATCAAAGTAGAATCCTTTCCGGTCAATATCTGATTTTGTTTTTCTTTTATGGATCAAGCCAGGTCCTAATGAGGATGGTTCCCAGCCGATTTTTCGGAACACTTTGTTGACCTTAAAGCGGAATTGACGAAATATTTGATTTAGCAGCGCATCCAGTGGTGCTCGAGCATTACTGATCTTCATTGTAGAAGAAAGGAATATGTCTTTAACAAGTCGAGAAATAACTCTTCCGTGGGTCCAAAGACCTGCTTTTCCTCCCACTTCTTTTATCAAATCAAAAAGACAATTCTGGCTTAACCCTTCAAGTTGACGGCCATAATAGCTTGAGTTTATCCCTGTTTGAACGATCAACAAGAGATCGAACATTTCTTTTAATTGCTTGTTTACCTTGGTCGAGTATTTATTTTTCTCTTGGAGAGTTTTTTGATGCTTTAATAAGGCACCTATATTCGATAATTGTCTTGCTTTCAGAAAAGTGCTGTTACAAAGCTCTTCCTCGGATGTTATACCAACAAATTTGTGCAAACCCTGATACTGCTCTGAAGTAAATGGTTCGCATCCTTCCCGTAATTCTATATCCTCTTCTTCTTTTTGTTGGGACCTATTGATCGTATATTTGAATCTATCCGGTCTGACTTCAAGAAGCTTTTTTAGAAATCCTTCAAGTTCTTTGTGTTCTTGTCCTGCAAAGTAAATATACTGGATTTTTTCCAAGGGAACTCTGTGATCACAAATTTCAAGAACTAATGAACCATCCTCGAGTATCACCACGTTTGCATGCACCTGATCATAGATCACGTAAGCATACGATGGTTCCGCTTCTTTGAGTATTTTTGGTATCGACCCTGCGACCTCATAATATTTTTGACGAAGAATATCTCTGTGCTCTGTCTGGATCAATATGCGTCCATCATCTTTTAGGTAGTAACCTGTTGAGCAATTTGGGCAAAGAATTCTTCTTCGCGGAAAGAAGATCTCTTCTCCTGTACCGAATTCTTCTATCACATCTTCACAAGTTGCACAGAGATACTTTGTTTGTACTTCTTGTCCTAGAAGATAGGAGCCATTGACAACCCTTCTCTTTTGTTCAAGATCTTCTTTGGTTTTTGTGTACCTGATTTTTTCTCCTTCAACTTCCAAATCAGTATATTCAACTATGTGTTCGCACGCTGTAGCGTATTCTTTGATAATATTACAAATATAACCGATATACTCCATAGGGAAATTAGTTGTGTTAAAAATCGCTAAGAGTTCTAATAAAGGGCAATTCTGAAACCTTCTTTTGTATATAGCGCAAATGCCGCAAGTCTTTTTGAGGTATGGAAACAGCTCCAATACTTCCGGTTGGCAGTACTTCAAACGTTCAAAACCATCATTCAGTACCGTTTTGATAGAAGTGATTTGTCCTTGCGTTTCCAATTTCTTTAGCTCTTTACTTGCTACTTTGTACTCCACCTTGACTTTTTGGCTTACTTCTCTGATCATTAGTGGTTTGTTTTTCACCGTATTGAAGATTGCTTCTGTTAAGTTAAACTCTCTTTTTTGCTCCTTTTTCTCCTTGAAATCCTTTAATCGTTCGTAAAAGTATAAAGCATTTTCATCCATAAGCTCTTCAAAAGCGCCTAGAAGAGTTAGTGCAGCATAACTTGTGTAATCATTCATTATGTACCCAAATTCTCGCTCAATAAAGTAATTGAATGATTTGATCAACTCCTCCTTCTCTTCTTCTGACTGAATGGTCTCTGTGACTGAAAATTCTTTGATAGCAGTTGGTAAGTAAATTGGATCCGCACCAATAAGCTTAGAGTAACAATTAACGATTTCTCCAATAGTAAGCTTGACTGGGAAACGCTTATTCCTGTAAAGAATGTTTGCCACGTAGAACAAAAAAGCTGTTAAGCCAATTTTCACACCGGAAAAATTTGAAGTGCCAATTAGTAATGCTAAACCTAAACTAGTTAGAGCGTATTTTTTGTCTTGATTCTTCTCAATTAAGGGTAGGAACGGTGGCGTTTCAATTGGATCCTCCCAGGAGTATTTTGTCTTTTCTTGGTCGAAAATCTCGACTAGTTTTTTTCCGATAATTGTCATTGTTGTTTTTTTCTTATTGAAAAGAGTGAGTGTTTGGGATAATTTTCCATAAATTTTTTTATCAATTTTAGTTTTTCGACTTATTACTTCTTCTGTGAAGAAATTATCCTTTTGTTCAATGTATTGTGGGTAGATATTATTGCTGAATAAATGTAATTTGTAAGTAATTGACTCTTTGAACCGTTGATCTAACCCATCAAGAAGGCTTTTTCTTCGGAAGAGCTCCCGTAAAATAGAGAACTGTATGTGCTCATCATTAAGGTGCTCTAAAGTATTTCTTAGTTTGTTGTTGAAACTACTCATGGGTGTTTCTTTACAACCGAAAAAAAGGCATTCTTCAACATTTAAGAGGTATTGATAATCTTTTTTTTGCATGATAGGAAATGAATTAGTATCGATGAGAAAGGTGAAATGAGGTTTTCGATACTTGTGTCTATGCAATCCCCCTATGATATCATCCATAGCAATGACTTCTTTATAACCATTTTTTGTTGTTAATGGATTCACAAAGACAATATGTTCTGTTGATGGATTAGCCCTTAAAAAAACAAGCTCTCGAAGTTTATGGTAGGTTATTAGAATGAAATCCGCTTCCGTACGGGTTTTCTCAAGCAATTCTTTGTTGAGCTTATTCCTTAATGATGTGATCATATTATAGAGTTTGTAATCTGTTGAGTGCCTAGCTAATTCTACTGCTACTTGTTTTCCCACATGCTTTGACTTAACAACTAGATAAACAGGTAGTTTTGTATGATTCTTCATAGCAAGCGCACGACGAACTGCGAGGAAAACGATCAATTCATTTTTCTTGGTCCTGGTTTTTCCTTCATTCCTGCAAACAAAAGCCATATGATTCGTTTTGAATAGTATTGCTTCTTGTTTTTCTTTCGAGAATGAGCTAAACATATGATCGTAAAGAGACTCATTTTCAGCTAATTGATTAGTAATTCCAAGTGAAACACTGTTTGGTAAGCGTTTTTTGGGATAAATACTGGTGCTCATCAAATTTCTCCATGGAAAAGAGTTATAATCAACTCAGTTTTGACCTCTAATTTTATTTGTTGAGTTTTCTTTAAAAAGAGCTAAAAAAATACCGACAAAAGTATATAAACTATATAAACAGCGAAAAAAAAGACATTCCTTTTTGATTAACTGTTTTCCTCATGCTTGTATATTTTGATAAAAAATTCAATGGTTTCTCACTCTGACGCGTTTTGAATCGCTGTAAGCGATGAGTAGCGTCGATGCGAGCACACCCCAAAGCGTGAGCTATTGAGTTATTTTTCTTTTGAATCAAAACCATTAATCTCTTAAAACAAAGAATTCCTTGTAAAATGCTCTGAGAACAGCATTATAGAATTTCATAGAGGATGGAATTGTGATTAAGAAATAATTGCTTAGAGCTTGTTTATACTCCTCTAATGAAATGTTTAATCCCCCTATTATATAGAAATAACCATTATCCTTGAATTGTAAACCTGCCATAAGGTTTAGTAATTTTTTCTTCGGTTTTACCGGAAAACAACAACTAGATTTACTTAATTGGAAAGTCAATATAGAATATTCTGATAATAGATTTTCCATAGATAAATGATATTGTTGTAATAAAACTAAGAAAGTATGGATTGGAATAGAGATAGTGTTTGATTCGTATTTGGAAAGCATACCTTGTGCTATGTTTAATTTCTCTGCTAATTCAGCTTGAGTATGTTCATTAGAAAGACGTAATTTACGAATATACTTTCCTTTATTAACTATATTTATAGGGAAATTAGAAAAGTCAAAATAACCACTAGCAAGTTTTCCATGTTTAAAACCTATAACCTGTCCATGCCATGTTCCGATTTTTCGCACAGTATGAATTCGACGGGAAAAACGATAAACTTTGCGAGATAACAAAGATTGAAGCTCTTGTTGTTTATCTGGATGATTCGAACCAATTAACTTTGCAAATTGTTTTCGTGATTGCCCAGCGACATTTAAACTATATGTTAAACCTCCACATACTTCTTGTTCATAGAAACGATAATCAATTTGATGTTGAGTTAAGAAAGTGGCGAAATCTGACCGTAATCGTTTCGATGCAGAAGCAACCCCAATTACCCTTTTGTAACTTCCATCGGCATCCATCAAACCACGCCAAAACAAACTCCGGAAAAGATCATTACTTTGGAAAATAAGTGGTTCACGTAAAGCAAGATACTTTCGAGCAGCAATAGGTTGTGAAGAAAGGAAATTAAAGAATCGAACGACCCATTTGCCAAGAATGTTCACATTCCAAGCATTGGCATTTGGTTGCTCGAAAAACTCTGTTTTGGACTTGAACAATTCTTCTAATAATCGAGTTAAATTTTCTATGTGCACTTTTGAGCTATCGATAATATTGATAAAGTAGTCTGCAAGGTGACCATCTCCTATGACCACTCCTGTAAGATAAGCAAGGTTTTCTGTAAGATAAAGAGGTAATTGAAAGTCCTCACCTCTAGCGGATTGAAAATTAACCGTTTGTTTTTCTTGAAAGAATTTTTCATATGATGGAACCAACCGGAAAAGTGGGAACGGAAGACGTTGTTGCTTTTCAAGATAAGCTATGATCTTTTTTTGCCAATCACGAATAGATCGAGTGTAATGTGATTTTTGAAAATAGTTATATGTCTTTTCTGCAAGAGCAAGAGAATGTTTTCTAATTTTTGTTATCAATTCTTGATCCAGGATAATGTAGGGAAATGATTGGATGATTCGTTCGCCTGTAACAAAATCATTTTTACGAATCATAATTGAATACAAATTAAACTGATTATTAGCTGTAAAGATCTTCTCTGATTGATTGCTTTCCAGTAGATTATTCGCTGTTAACCAAGTGTTTTGTGCTAGTGGTTCAGGATCAACCAGCAGTGGATCTGTTTGCCAATTAAGAAACTCTTGCATAGTAATTCTCCTAATAGATTATTCTTTTTTGCTTTCTTAAATACCTCTTTGTACAACTGTTCGAATAGCTAATCAATTAACTATTCTTTGAAAGAAACGATAATACTTTCAGCTAACTCTTTATGAAAATTAAATATAATGAGCTATATTTATATTTTATTGAAGAAAAATGGTTCCTCCTCGAAAAAAGAAAGTCCCAACCAAAAGCTACCAATTCAAATTGCCGACAGATGAGCGATTAACTTGGTTCCTAGAATTAACAACAAAAACAGCAAAGAAACTACTAGAAGAAATTTGGTTAGAAGAATCGATAACAAAACTAGGAACAAGTGAACTAAAAGCATATAAAGTGATCAACGAAGCACAAATATCCTTAGAAGGGATATACTTTCCCTCTAGAGTACGTAGAGGAGCAACAGAATGGATCGGAAGGATAATCAGGGGACAATACAAGCGCTACCAATGTTTCTATAACTGCTTGGAAATAATCAACTGGTTAGGACCAGAAACAAATGAAAACAAACTTCTATCTGTTGTGATGCAACATTGTAGAACCATTTCTAAAAACGGAAAAACTTATCCCAAGTATAAAAAAGTCATGGTCGAACAAACAATAGCAATGATACTTAAATGGCAACAACGACAAAATAACGTTTTTGACTTGTTCTCCTACACAGACATTGTGAAACCAGAAATAAACAAATACGCTTTTCCTTTCGGACCTGATGACGGACAAGCAATACAATACAACTCTGATGGTGAAACCATCCACCTACGAATGAAGCTACCAACTTGTTCAGAACCAAAAAGCAAAAGTGACTGGGAGTGGGTGCAGAGCGAACTCGTCATCCCAGAGAAAATAAAAGAAAAAATAACCCGAGCACGGTCACTCCAACCACTTAAACCAACCTTGACAAAAAGAACACTAAAAGGTGGTCTCAACTATTTCTTTCTCCAGTTCCCATGGGAGTGCCCAAGAACAATAAGAAAGGAAGGGAATGGTCGAGCACTAGCAGTGGATCTCGGGTTGAAAAAAGTAGCAACAATAGTCATCTGCGAGGATGGAAAACAAATATCAAAACCCATTTTCATCAACCTTAAAGGCTCAAATTACCGTCATATCGAGCGACTCTACAACCACATAGCAGAGATTCAAAGACAACTAGCAAAGCAAAAGAAGAGACGAGAAAGCAACCAAAGAGGAGTAGTGCGAAAAGAGGAAGAAAGAAGTAAGCTCTATGCAAAACGTAATCGTCTTGGAGAAGAACTCGCTCACACCACAACAAACATCCTCATAAAAATTGCTCAAATGTGGTCCTGTACTAAAATTGTCATAGAAGACCTCAGAAACTATAAACCGCCAAAAGGAAGAAAAAGCTGGTCAAGAAGATTAAGCCAGTGGCTCAGAGGAAGAATAGCAAACCTGCTAGAATACAAGAGAAAAGAAGCAGGAATTCTCTTGCAAAAAGTCTGCCCCTGGAACACCTCCTCACACTGCCCCCGTTGCTCAGCAAAAGGACAAAAAGTTCTCGGACCAAACAACCTTGTTGCTGAAAAGCGAGGACGCTTCTTCCACTGCCCGGAATGTGGCTTCATAGCAGACCGAGACTACATCGCGGCAATCAACATTTATCGAGCCAGCTTTATCGACTACCAAGAAATAAAGAGCTTAGCTCAAACCAGCCCCGTGCCCTACATGGACTCGGGAATCCCCCACTCAACTGTTCTT
>JAHLVW010000006.1 GCA_019058275.1 Candidatus Heimdallarchaeota archaeon | reverse complement strand
GATATTGAGACAGGACTCATTATTGAAGCAAATCAAAAATTGGTTGAAACAATGGGTTACAAATCCAAAGAAGAAGTTAGAAACAAAGTAAGATCTATTGATTATTATTACCATCCTGATCAGCGAGAGGTAGTTTTGAATGAGTTAAGAACTAAAGGAATTATTGAGGATTATGAATTTCTACTAAAAAATAGTGATGGTACTCCAGTTTGGGTAAGTCTCTCTGCAAAATTATACCCTAAGGATGGTTATATTGAGGGAATTATAATCGATATTACAAAACGAAAACTTGCAGAGGAAAAATTAACAATTGAAAAGAATAAAACGAAAAAATATCTAGATATTGCTGGTTGTATTATAGTTGTCATTGATAATAACCAAAATGTCATATTGATAAATATGAAAGGTTGTGAAACACTAGGTTATACAGAAGAGGAAATTACCGGTAAGAATTGGATAGAGAATTTCCTACCCCAGCGAATTCGTGATGGAGTAAGAGATACATTTGGAAGAGCTATCAAAGAGGGAATTAGTCAAAAAGATAATTTCATAAATTTTATTTTAACTAAAAGTGGAGAAGAGAGAATTATTTCATGGCATAATACTTATCTTAAAGATTCTCATGGTGATGTTGAAGCTATAGTAAGCTCAGGCGAAGATATTACTGAACGTTGGGAAATCGAACAACGTTAACAAATGTTTTCCAATATAATTGAAAATAGCAGCGAAGTAATATTATCTATAGATGAAAATGGTATGATAATTTTCCAGAATTGACAGCGGTACCTCATTTACAGTGGAATTTAATGGGATCAATTTTACCTCATCCACAGAATGATATTGTTATACCAGAAACTCGAGCGATATTTAATACTCGAAAGAGCAAATGTAAAGCATTTTTGAATACTTTTGGTAACTATAATCTAGATTCCAATAATCGCCAAACAGAGAGCTAAATTCAATAATAGTTTAGAAATAGTGTCGGGATGCTTCATCAGAAAACAGATCACAGATACATTGGTTCCGCTTCTACTCGATATTTGATCACTGAGGGATCAGGAATTGCTTTCGGGCAACTTCCCCAGTCTCACTGCTTTCCTTCTGCATCCCTAGTATGCCATGATAATTAATAGAAGAGTTTTCTATTTAAATTCCTCAGGTTCTTCTGTTGGTATATTTAGAAGGAAAAAAATCTGGGCACGGCACCAAAAAAAAGAAAGAAGGAGAATTTTTGATTAGGTAATATCAGATCTCCATTTTTCTTCGGGTTTTAATTTTCCTAACTTAATCATATCAGCTATGAATTTTCCTACAAAATCAGGATTTCTTTCAAACATAGTTTTCATAGTATCCTGTAATAGCTCATTTTCCCTAAAGAGATTATTCAATATGCTATTAATCCCAATATCTAAAATAACCTCTGCATATTGAGAAATTCCTTTCATCTTTTTATCAGTAAACGAATCAACAATATTTTTTAGAGCATGTAATTTTTTCATAGTTTCTTGTGATAGTTCAATTGACATAATAATCCCCATATTAAATAAAAAAACAATCGAATAAAAATCTTTCATGCATCTGTCTAAAAATATCCTGCTCCTTTCTAATTAATACCCTCAGTTGATAAATTTAGAAGAAAAAATCATCAAATAGTTTTTTGAAGAAAAATACCTCACTTTAGATTTTAAAGCTTAAAATTTAATACAAAAGGAAAGAAAGTATATTTGGGCCTGGGTGCTCCCATTATAATAATTCCTAAGCGTCTCTAAATAAGGAGTTAATTGTGGGAGCATACCCAGGACAAAATATGAGTGTTTTAAGGGTCTCATAGTTGTGATTATTCCATGCATATCTTTATTGAAGATACACTACTCGTAAAAAGAATCTCTTGGGAGGGGGCTAGATTTCCTTTTCCGGTATTAGGTTGCTCCTCAATGATATACTAAATCCCATGTTAACTCCTTATTCTTCTTTATATAATTTATGAAGTAACTAAAAACATGAGTGAGAAATTCTGTCGGGAAAGTTAGAAGGAAAAAGAAGTAGAGAAGTAAGTTGTTCTACCATTTCGTCTTTTTCTTCAAATACTTTCAGCTATGTGTGATCAGCAGACACAGAAAAAGGAGAACATAAATAATTGGGAAAGTGACAATCATTGCTATTAGTAAAACAAAAAGATATTTTTTCTTAGTCATCATCTGGAAGGTGCTCCTGAATGATCTGAACTACTTCTTCCATGCTGCCAACTCTACGGAGCGAATCCACCCGCAGGTTTTCCCGGAAAAAATCCTCCTCCAGAAGGCAGCTAGAAAATCGTTATTTACTCGATAGCGTTTTGCTTTTTGTTGAAAAGAAATCTTCTTGATCCTAGGCATTGGAAAACCTCAACTTGCTTCTACAATAAAAAAGGTGTCAAAGAGACCAGGTAGTTTCTAAATCTCCATCCCAAATTATAGGAGCATTTTCCCGGGAGAAATAATCAGTTCCAAGGTAATTCTTTTCAAGAAAGTTAAGATGTTCCAGGTAAATTAATTCAACTGCAGAATAGTTTTTCATTGCTGCTACAATAAAAAAAAGGTGTCAAAGAGACCAGGTAGTTTCTAAATCACCATCCCAAATTATAGGAGCATTTGACCAGGAGAAATAATCAGTTCCAAGATAGTTCTTTGCTAGAAAGTTGAGCTGTTCCAGGTAAATCAATTCAACTGCAGAATAGTTTTTCATTGCTACTACAAAAGCTTCTAGCGATGGCCAGGTAAAATTAGCAAAAGTAACTTCTCCTATAGCATTCTGAAAATCGATACCATTAGTATCAATATCAAAAGTCATGTTTCCATAAATTAGATCTACTTTTTTAGCAACACTTGAAAGAACAATCCAATTTTCAGATAAGGCATAATCTTCTGCAAAGTAACCTGAAAAGCAAGCAGCTGAATAAATGAAGATCTTAGTTTTTTTGTTTAAAGCATCCATTAGTTCTCGAGAAGAATAAGCTTTTTCCAGGTAATGATAATAGAATCCTTTGTCATAGTATCCATGACTGCAGAAAACAATTACTAACTGTTCGCTTTTTTGAGATTCTTCCTGCAGCAGCTGCAGCAGATCGAAATCAACTGTTTTATTGCCATCATAGTAATACCAGGTAGTGACATAATCTCGAGCAATTAATTGATCAACTAAATTCTTGACATCATGATAATACTCTTGAGAGAAGCCTTCAATGGTAATAATTTCTTCATCAAGCTCTATCTCAGTAACAATATTGGCATGAAAGATTAAAGCTCTTTTTTCATAGACAATCTGATTCTGATTTCTCATCATAATAATTGCTGCAGTTAATGGTGCTACAGTAATTACTAGAAGTATGCAGATTAAGCTTAGCATATGATTAATTTTCTCGTTCATGTTTTCTTACCACACTCCAAACACTGATAGCAATTCTTAGGAACTTGTTTGTAACCAACATACTTGATTGATTTTTTGTGAATAATCGATTTACCGCATTTTAAACAAATCAAATATTTTTCATCTTTCTTTAATGGTTTAAACACAATTTTTTCTGTGATAGTCTCTTTAGTGCTCTCAATATCTTCAAAACTCATGTTTTCTGACCTCTAGTTTTTTCAGAAAAGCAGTTCATCATTTCTTGATGAATTGATTTTAGATTGTCTTTTTGTTCTTGAATAGTTGCCAAAGGATTTTTTTCAAGAAATGCAATCATTGCATCTGATAGAAATTCTCGATATGCTTTTGTGAGTTCAGTATAAATTTTCGTTATTTCTATAATATACTTAGTAT
>JAHLVW010000057.1 GCA_019058275.1 Candidatus Heimdallarchaeota archaeon | reverse complement strand
GTTCTTCCTCTTTCGTTTGTAGAGAAATCAAAGATAAGAGTTCCTCTTGTGTATCTCTTAATGTATGCCAATCTTTGTAACGATCAAATGGAAATTGAAGTTTAACTCGAGCAACTAATCGTGATTTATCCCCCTCTATCCATTCAGTTTTTGACCAGAGAGATGTTATTCTTTGCTCTCCTTTATGCTCTCTATTTCGTAAATTCCATAGAACCCTTAATCTTGGATAGGATAGATGGTGTTTTCTAATTAAATCCTTACCTTCTTTGTTAGCTAAATCTTCCCAAAGATCTAACTTGTATTCTATAGTTCGGCCTATAGACCAAATCATTAGAACCATGAAAATTGGTAAGATGAGATAGATGATGATCAAGAACCAGGGTTCTTCCAAAATAGTATTTACAAAACCGAGATTGTAACCAAATCTAGCTAGAATATAGACAATGTAAGCTCCTACTACAATGATCCATAGGAAAATGTTAACGAATAAGTTTGCGAAAATTCTAATCATAAGATTTGTTTTGGTATATTCCCTAAAAGCATGCCATGATCTATCAATTAAAAGCCAAGGATTTGTCTTTTCGATATCTTCCTCTGTGAATGTTAGTTTTTCTTTAGGCACAAAGATTGTCCTATAATGGAAGAAATCAAATTGTGCACCATCTATGTCCCAATTATCCTTACTATCCTTTTGTAAATACAAGAATAAGGGAGCATAATCCATTGGATGCGAAAAATTTTCCATAAATGATTTCTCACCTCGAAGATAGAAATCCATTCCAATGATTAGAATAACAATTCCTAAAGCTAATGAAAGTCATGCACTTATTGGGATAATAGCGATGAAACTTGTATATCCTATAACTTCATAAATAAGATATTCTAGAGCAGTTGTACAAAATAGAATTCCAGGGACAACAAATCCAATCATACTATCTGGAACAACTTTCCAATTCTTAATGCCTTGAATAAATCGTCGATAAAATCCTTCAATATACGTCCACAATCCCATGTTAATAAGCAACAATCCTGTGACCATTAAAGTAAGATACGTTCCCCACGTTGTTTCAGAACCAACTACTTGTTTTTCAGAAAATTGCCATAAAAATAATGTAGCAATGAAAAATGGGAAACTTAAAAATACAAATTGAAATGGGAATAATTGTCTAGTCCAGATTATAAAATATTGTAAGCACAATCTTGTAGCATCATTAACATTCTCTGCATCTGCAATTGTCCTAAAGAATGCACCCCCACCAGTTTTCCATTTATCTAATTCAGTTTTCAATTCATTGGTTCTAATGTTTATTTTTGGTCTGAAGTTACTTTCTAGCTCTAATGCTTTATCAGTAATATCATAATAACCTTCATTTAGATTAAGATAAACTTCAGCTCCTTCTTCTGGTCGCAATCTAAAAAGGCTCTTTTTTAGTGATTCCGTGGGCCAATCATCTAAAGTATCATAGAATACATCTTTAATATTCCTTATACCACTTTCTTCATCCGTCATTTCTTAATACACCAAATTCTCAACTATTAATTGTCTGCTCTTCTATTATTCCTTTAATTTATCGCGAAGTTTCTTCCCTAAACCATTATCACCAGTTGCAAGAATTCTAATAGCTAGATGAGCAGCATTTTTACCATTGTCAATTCCTACAGTCGCTACTGGCACTCCAGAAGGCATCTGTACTATTGAAAGTAAAGCATCTAAACCACCTAGTTTAGCTGAGACAGGAACACCAATTACAACTTTTTTAGTTTTACTTGCACATACTCCTGGCAAAGCAGCAGCAAACCCTGCAATTGCAATTATTATCTTAGCTGGTGTCTTGTCAAGATATTGATCAAGTTCTTTTGCATTTCGATGGGCTGATAAAACTACAGCAGTATGTGGAACATCAAACTCTTTCAATACATCAACGACTTTATCAACAATTTCATTATCAGATTTTGATCCAGATATAACGGTTACAACTGGTTCGTTCAATTATCTCACAACCAATACTTTGTTTTATTATTACGAATCTATTTGATATCTATTATCATTTCTTAGTGCTTTCTAAGGAATTTTACCAATTCCTTTCTGCTTTTTGGACCACTTCTTGCACCAACTTCTTGTATACAAAGAGCAGAGCAAGCAGCAGCAATTCTTCCAGCTTCTTTAGGAGATTTTCCTTTAGTTAATGCATATAACATACCAGCAGTAAAAGAGTCACCTGCTCCTGTTGTATCCATAACATCAACTTCGAATATTGGTATGTTAACGTGACCATCTTTTGAGTAAATTGTAGCTCCTCGACTGCCTTTAGTAACAGCAATAACTCTATTTTGATTCTCAGATATTAAATCCGAGGCAATTGCTTCAATGTCTTCTTCTGTGCATCGGAAGATCTGTGTGATTTCATCAACACTAGCAACTATCAGTTTTGCATGTTGAGCTAATCTGAAAGCTCTACTTGGGTTTTGAGCAATAAGAGCACCAGGACTCATTGAAAAGCTAATGTCAATGTCACTTTCGAGAAGAGCTTCAATAGATGCAACATTTCTCAAATCTGAAAGATTAACCAAGTTTGCTTTGGAAAATAATTCTAGAGGTAAATCATCAATTGTTAGTGTATCAGCAGCTCCACTATATGCCATTATCATTCTATCGCCACTTTTATCAACACAAATGTAACAAGATCCAGTGCTAATGTTTTTTGAGATAAGCAAGGTATTCTTCACATGGACTTTTTCTTTCTCAAGATCATTATAGAGAAGATCACCAAATGTATCCTTGCCAATTTTACCTGAGAAAGCTGTTCGTAACCCCAAACGACTACAAAACACAGCTACGTTAGCAGCTGCTCCTCCTGGCATAAACTTAAAATCACTAACAAACGATTCTCCATCTCGTTTTGGGAATTCTTCAACCATGGCAATCATATCTACTAAGACTGCACCTACTGAGATGACATCGAATGATTCCGACATTTACAACACTTCGAATATGAGTTAAAATAAATGACTTTTGCTAGTTTATAGGAGTTTTGTTTGTTAGGTTTACTGATTCTCAGGTTTTTTCTTTGAATTATTCATTTCACTTGGTCTATTTGGCAAGGTGTAGAAAACTGGGATTAAAATCAGAAAACCAGCAATTAGGATAAACATTGGCGTTAAATAACCATATGGTTGTTGTATACCATCATACAAATAACCGGCAATAAAACCACCTGGCAACCAACCCAAATATCTGAAAATGCCTATTGAGTTATACACTTTACTTTTACGTTCTGGTTCTACATTGGTGAATAATGCGATAGTCGATGGGATCCATAAAGCTATTGACAAACCTACTGCTACTCTAGCTACAATCATCAACCAGAAATGTTGTGGATGGAATGTATATAATACAGAAAGGATTATCCAAACAAGACCGCATAATTCTGAAATAAATAGGAAGAATCTAGCTCCTAATTTATCAACAAACCTTCCAAGATACATCGCTACAAGAACAGTTATACTAGTAATCATTATTAGTAAACTGATTTGCTTATCATCAAACGCATATGCACCGAATAAATCTTCATCTTGTAAACCTGCCCAGTAGACACCCATTGCAATTGACCAGAAGAAAGCATCTAAGAAAAATGTGATTGATACCCTTAATACCCATTTATCTCTAAATGCATCAATAAATCCTCTAATAAAACTAGTCTTCTTTTCACTGATTTCTGTTTCAATTGTATCATTTGGTGTCTGATGCTTTGTTTCTTCTATAATTGGAAATTCCTTTTGACTTTCTTTCTTTAATTTTCTAGAAGGATCAGTTACAAAGAAGATTATACCAATACCAATTAATGCTACAACAATTGATCCATAAAGGTAGAAAAATGATCGCTCATGGTTTGTGAATTCAAAACCAATTACGAATGTTATAATGAAAATGATTGTTGAGACTATTACTTCACCAAAACGCCCAAAGAAAGCATTTAATGCTGAGATTGTGCCTTTTCTCTCTTCTCCTGCTGATTCTGTGAGAATAATGTTGTATGGTGATTCATTTAGTGAGAATGCTAAACTAAGTATCATTACTGCTATTATTATCCAGTAGATTTTTGTTGGTTCAAAGATGAAGAAGCCAAATGAAACAG
This sequence comes from Candidatus Heimdallarchaeota archaeon, assembly GCA_019058275.1. GTDB lineage: Archaea > Asgardarchaeota > Heimdallarchaeia > JABLTI01 > JABLTI01 > JABLTI01. Next base: position 58,904 of record JAHLVW010000057.1, on the reverse strand, counting down.
CTATTAAAATTTGAGCAATAATGAATACTCTCTTGTAACCTAAAAGACCATTCAAGTAATCAGCTAAAATTAGCCCAACTACAGCAACAAATGAGATAACTGTGCTAATAATACCAAATAACTTTTCGGAATCATTAATTTCCAAAAAGTAAAGGCTGTAAAATATGAAGTGAATGCTACTTGCAGAACTAACAAAAAAGGAAGTTGATGTAAAGAAGAAAATATTCCTTTTTCTTTCTTTTTTGGTTAGCAGTTGTCTCCCTGGAATAAGATCTTTTTGAACAATTAGTGAGACTTCATCATCTTTATCGATAATTGACATTTTGCTAACCTCGAGAAAATATTTTAACTTGAGCTTGGATTAGCAGAAAAAAAATAGCATTTAAGCATTTATATTACTCAAGCATATCACAAATCATGTTAATTTAGCTGCCTTCACTCGAAGAATTCCACGATATTTCTTCTGTAGTTGTAATATCCTATCAAATTCCTCTTCACTTATCTTTTCAGAAATGTCAAAAAATTCCTCTTTCTTCTCCATTTCATCTCTAGAAAGATTTGTAACTAAATCCTTAGTTTCTGGGAATATTTTAAACAATTCAATTAATGGAGAAATAGACAATCCTGAATAAGCTATTGTCGATGGTCGAAGTGAGTATTCATTCCCATTAAATGAAACTACAGTACCACCATTGTCTCTGATATATTCTAGCATTTGAATATCAGTTATGCTATCCCCGACTGCTATGGAATCAGAAGCTTCTAAATTATGCTTTTCTAAAATTTCAATCGCATTTTCTCTTTTCCGTCCTCCACCACAAACAATAGTTGATTCAAAGATAGGTCCGAATTCAGATTTAGGTATCACTTCAAAGAAGTACTTATCAAGATCCTTCTTCACCTTTTCCATGCCTTCCTTAAGATATCTAGGGAAAATATCTTCAAAAAGTGGTTTTAACGCATCAGTTTTTTGTGGTTTTAATGAGAAATCAAGAGTTGTGCATCTAACATTCTCAATCGGATGGTTCAATTTCGCAGCAATTGTATGTGCATGCTGTTTATAGCTTGTCGAAATTATGTAAGTTGGGATTTTCTTTTGATGTAAATAATTGAAAAGCTCGATTGCTCCTTTAGTTGGTTCAGCTTTTCGTGAAATGTCTAATAACATATCCTCAGAAGCATAGGAGATAACTATTGGAGCGATTAGTTTTAATGTGTCTCCTGGCCAATAATCTTCTTTTTTATCAACTAAAAATAATTCATCATCATACAAACTTACCATCTGAAATAGCTGGTAGAAATCTTGTTCCTTTCCAAGTTTTTTTCCAATAAGTGTAATTACATCAGCAGCATGGTCAATTGGACATAATGGTCCTTCAAGGTCGAAAAACCCTATCACAATACTTTCAACTCTTTAAGATGATCAATTCTTCTTTGTATCAGTTCTTTTGTTCCAACATCTTTACGATGGAATAATGGTCCCTTAACAAAACTTGTAGCTCTTTCAGCTATTTCTTCAGCTTTTGCTAAATTCTCAGCAATACCTACAATAGCGATCGCTCGAGATGTTGTTGTAATTATTTTACCTGGTTCTATTTCACTTACTGAAGAGTAAAACAAATCAGCACCTTCATTGATAATTTCCTTATCGTTAACTTCAATTGGCTCTTCTTTCTTTGGTGAAACTGGATAACCTTCAGGTACGAGATACTTACAAACTGTCGCTTTGTTTGTAAATTTAATATCAATTTTACTTAGTTCATTCTTAATCATTGCCTTGAAAATATCTACTAAAGGAGTTTCCAACAATGGCAAGACATTCATAGCTTCAGGATCGCCAAAACGAGCATTGTATTCTAGAAGTTTCAAACCGTTTGGTGTTAACATAAAACCACCGTAAAGAATACCGCAATAATGTCTACCAGTTTCTTGTTTGATTGCTTTTGCAGTTTGCTTAATAATGTCCTTTGCTTCTTCAACTATTTCTGCTGAAATAAATGGTAGCAAGTGATCTTCAGCACTATACGAACCCATCCCACCAGTATTAGGTCCCTTATCACCGTCATATGCTCTCTTGTGATCTTGAACAATTGGTGTTGGAAACATATCTTCACCTGAAACAAAACACTGTAATGAGAATTCTTCACCTTCAAGCAATTCTTCCAATACTGCAGCTTCTCCCTTGGCGAAAATTTCTTGACAAAAATCTAAAACTTCTTCAACATCCTGCAAATGTTCACCCATCAGTTTTACTCCTTTTCCTCCTGCTAGACCATCTCTTTTCACTGCTACTTTTCCTAATTTAGCGACATATTCGGAGATTTCTACCATGATTGTATCTGGAGCAAAAAATTTGTAATCTGGTTGTCCAGGGATACCATATTTTGTTAGTAAATCTCGAGTGAAACTTTTTGATGATTCAATTTTTGCTGCTAATCTTGTTGGACCAATTACACTAACTCCTTTTTCTAATAAGAAATCAACTATCCCATCTGCTAGAGGATTCTCTGGTCCGATAACTGCAATATCAGGTTTTACATCCTTAATGAAAGCAAATAATGCATCATAATCATCTAATTTAGCAATCTTAATCTCAGCAGATAATTGAGCAATACCTGGATTTTTTGCTTTCATAAAAGCAAATAGTTCAATATCACTTTTCTTTAATGCTTTAGCAATTGCATGCTCTCTTGCACCTTGTCCTACTAACAACATTCTATCCTTTGCCATTTTCTTTCACCAATGTATATTTCAAATGAATATGAATTGAAATAAGAATTTTGCTGATGGATTTAATCAATATAGAAACAATTTTAGCTAACTCTCTCTTTCACATAATGCTAATAATGGAGTTGTTTTTATTGGATATTTACCTGTTAGACAAGCTAAACATAGATTGTTGTTTTCTGGCCATTCATCAAAACCAATTGCATTAACAAGTAAAGGAACAGTATTGTATATTACTGCGTTAACACCTATTTTCTCAGCGATTTCTTCATCATTTCTTCCACAAGCAATTAGCTCTCTTTCAGTTGGGAAATCAGTGCCCATGAAACAAGGATTGATAAGTTTAGGACAGCTTACTGCAAAATAGACGTGTGTTGCACCCGCATCTCTTATCATTTTAATGATACCCTTTGAGGTAGTTCCTCTAACAATGGAATCATCTACTAGAACAACTTTCTTGCCTTTAACTAGATTAGACATAACATTAAGCTTCAATTTAACAGCTTCTTCTCGAGCAGTTTGTCGAGGCATAATAAATGTCCGACCAACATACCTATTTCTGATCAAAGCTTCTGAGTATTCAATATCTGTTTCTTTCGAAAAACCAATACCAGCAATTCGTCCTGAATCCGGAATTGGAACAACAAGATCTGCTTTATATCCTTGCTCTTTAAACAATTTACCTAAACCACGACCGATTGCTTCTCTTGCTTCATAGGCTGAAATACCATCCATGACTGCATCTGGTCTTGCGAAATATACCCACTCAAACATACAATGTGCTACTTTCTCTTCTTTTACTAATCGCTTCTTCTTAACACCCTTTTCAGTTACTATAACCATCTCACCAGGTTTAACATCCGCTTCAAATTTAGCACCAACTATGGATAGACCAATTGATTCAGAAGCAATAACTAAATCTCCATCTTTTGTTTTTCCATAACATAAGGGCTTGAATCCTAGAGGATCTCTAAACGCAACTATATCTCCCTTATTAGTTGCTATTAATACAGAATAGGCACCATCTAAATACTGAACCATTTTCTGGAAGGCTTTAATCATATCATAGTTTTCTTCTTCAAGGCTGTAATCTAATAATTTACCAATAACCTCTGTATCAGTATCGTGGCTAAAACGGTAACCTTGTTCCATTAGAAAATCTCTAACAGCCACGAAATTAGCAATTGTACCATTAAAAGCAATTGCTATCTTATTCTGTCTTGTTTGTAAAACAAATGGTTGGATACCTACGCTAAGATCTGATCCTGCAGTTGGATAACGCACATGACCTATACCAAATTTCCCTTTTAGGGAAGCTAATGTATTTTTGTCAAAAATATCTTTTACATAACCTAAATCAGAAATTGTTTTCATGTTCTTCTTATTGATTACAGTTATACCAGCACTGGATTGTCCTCTATGTTGTAGAGCTAACAATCCTTGATAAATTAAGAAACCCAAATCATGAATGCGTTTAGTAGTTCGGATTCCGATAATACCACAATGATCCTTAACAGACAAACAAGTATCCTCATGCGAGTTATGAAAGCATTGCTTTTAAAATTTTTAGATGCACTATCAAAAGGAAAATAATAGTTGTAAGCTTTATATTTTTGAAAGTCAATATATTATACAAGTAATTAGGAATTAAAGAATTTGGATATTAGGAAATTAGTGTCAAAAATTGCTGTAGATAAGGAAAACATGAAATTAGGGAAAATTATTCGAATTGATATGCTGCCTGGAAAAACCATTAAAAAAAATATTCCATATGTAATGATTGTTGTTCAAAAGCGTTTTCAAAAGAAATTAGTTGTACCAATAGATGCTAAGAAAGTAATTAAAATTGAAGGAATTTATGTATGGTTTAACATAACTAAAGCAGAATTTAATGAAGTTATTAAACGCATTAAAAAGATAAAGATTGAAAGAGAAATGTATACTGGCTCAATAGCTGGAAAAGATAGCTCAAATCGGATTTGGATAGGCTATGATCCATCTGGTTTAAGTTATAAAAGAAAAGAAAGAAAAAGATAAAACGAGTATTTCTGTGAAATAGTTAAATTGAGATGAATTATTTTTTACCTTCCATCTCTTCTTCCATTCTCATTTTCCAAGTTTGTTTTATCTCATCAAGTGGTAAATTGATAATTATCTCGTTGACTGAGTTTTCTATCTGTATCTTCTTTTCCTTAGTCACTTTTCCGATATATGTAGCTGGTATTTCCTCTTCTGCAAAATTAGCTATTATTTTTTCAACATCCTCAGCTTTTGCAGTTATTAAGAAACGACCATAGGATTCAGAGAATAACTTAAAATCAATTCTTTCAGTTTCAGATGGAACACGTTTTAAGCTAATTTTATATCCTAAATCACCATTCATAGCCATTTCAGTTAAGGCGACAAATAATCCACCTTTTGAAATATCATGACATGCAGTAACATGACCAGATTTTACAGCATTAACAACTTTGGATATGACAGTTTTAGCATTAGCAAAATCTACCTTTGGAACTTGTCCATCATTTGAATTATGAATTACTTTTGTATATTCAGATCCACCAATTTCAGCTTTTATTTCACCAACTAAGAGGATAAATTCTTCAGGAGCTTTAAAACTATAATTTACTGCTTTGGTAACATCATCTAATAATCCAGCAACGAATATCACTGGAGATGGTTTTACTGCTACATCATTAACTTCATCGTGGTTATAGAAACTAACATTTCCACCAACACAAGGAATACCTAAAGCCTTAGATGCGTCAGCTAATCCTTCCACAACTTTTTCAAATGTCCAGAAAACTTGTGGATGTTCTGGATTGCCAAAATTTAAGCAATCAGTCATAGCAATTGGTTCAGCACCAACAGCTGCAACATTACTACAAGCTTCCATCATGACTCCAGCTCCACCATAATATGGATCAAGATAGCATTGATGGGAATTACCATCAAATGTAACAGCAACTCCTTTCTTTGAATCAAACTCTGTTAATCTGAATACTCCCGCATCGCCTGATCCAGATTTTACTGTGGAGTGTAATCCTACCTCTGTATCATATTGCCTAAAAATCCATTCTCTACTGATTATGTTATCACTTGCCATTATTTTTTGACAGATATCATTTAATTCATTGGTCTTTGGTTCTTTTGGCAACCATTTACGATTCAACTTATTGATGTATTTAGGATAACTGGCTTTTCGATCAGCTGCTGGAGGTTTCGTTAACAAATGAGCTGGTAAATCAACTATAATTTGATCATGGTATTTAACAACACATTTACCAGTATCTGTTACTTCTCCAAGAATTTCATAAGGTAGTTCATATTTATCGAAAATTTCACTAATTTTCTTTACATTTTCAGGTTTAACAACAAAGAACATCCTTTCTTGGGATTCGCTCACTAAAATCTCCCATGACTCCATATCGCTTTCACGAAGTCTAATGTTTTCCAATTTTATCTCTGTGCCAGTTCCACCAGCATCAGCGGTTTCGGATATTGAACAAGTTACACCAGCAGCTCCAAGATCCTTTAATCCATCAACTACGCCAGCCTTAATAGCTTCAAGGGTTGCTTCTATGATTAACTTCTTCATATAAGGATCGCCAATTTGTACTGCTCCTCTATCGCTTTCAGATCCTTCTGTAATATTTTTGGAAGCGAACGAAGCTCCACCAATACCATCCCTACCTGTAGAACCACCAAGAAGAATTAGTTTATTGCCTGGTGTAGTAGCTCTGCTTAGAGCAAGATCATCCTTTCGCATCACACCAAAACAACCAACATTAATTAGGCAATTTATTTGGAATGATGGATCGAATTCTATATCACCACCAGCATTCGCTATACCCACGCAGTTACCATAATCGCCAACTCCCTTTGTAACCCATTTCAATAACCATTTAGTATGAGGATTGGAAAGATCACCTAATCTAAAGCTGTCAAGTAAACCTATTGGTCGAGCTCCCATACAAAGAATATCTCGAATTATTCCACCTATACCAGTTGCTGCACCATTGAAAGGATCAAGAGCGGATGGGTGATTGTGAGACTCTAATTTGAACACTAATGCTAAACTGTCACCAATATCAACTACACCTGCATCTTCGCCAGGACCACAAATAACTCTAGGTCCTTTAGTTGGTAGTTTATGCAAAACTGGTCTAGAACTTTTATAGCTACAATGCTCTGAATTCATAACCTCAAGCATTGCTGCTTCTGGTATTGTTAAATCTCTCTTAATAATCTTATAAACTGCTTCTTTTTCTTCTTTGGTGAGATTTATCTTATCCTTTGAAATTGTCTTTTCTGTCATGTTTAACGTCCCCCATAGTAGTTCTCAAGTGATTGGAAGTAGAATTTACCATGTTCTGAACCCCAAAGACTGATAATTGCTTCTGTTGCTCTTTCTGGATGAGGCATGAGGCCAACAACATTTCCTTCTAGGTTACAAACTCCTGCAATATTTTCAATTGACCCATTAGGATTTGCTTCTTTTGTTATTTCTCCATTATCATTAACATAACGCCAAACAACTTGGTCATTTTCATTTAATTCTTTGAGACCTTTTTCATCTAGAAAATATCTGCCTTCTCCGTGAGCAATTGGAACTCTCCAAATATCTCCTTTATTGACTATATTAGTAGCTGCGCTCCTAGTTGTCTCAATACGAAGATTCGTCCATTTACAGCTAAATCTAAGAGTATCATTACTAATCAAAGCACCTGGTAGCAAACCAGATTCAACCAGTATTTGGAAACCATTGCAGATACCAAGAACTGGTAATCCTTCATTAGCTAAATCTTTAACTTTCTTCATAACAGGCGTATAGGCAGCGATAATCCCTGCTCGTAGATGATCACCATAAGTAAATCCACCAGGTAAGAAAATAGCATCATAACCTTCCAGATGTTTCAAAGCATCATTATACCAGACGAGATCCACTTCCCAACCCATGACATCTTTCATGGCAGAAACTAGATCGCGATCACATGTTGATCCTGAAAATTGGATAACTATTACTCGCATTGGCATTGATTTTCACCATTTTTCAGAATTTACTTATTTCACAATTTGTATTGTGCATACATGAGCAACAGGATTGTAAATTCGTAATTCGTTGACCATTTTCCAACAAATTTCTTCTGCTTCTTTTTCATCCTTTGCTTCTAAAGTGACTTTCAAAATTTTCCCACTTCGAACAGAAGAAACCATTCCATATCCGTGTTTAATCATTAAATCACGCATAATCGTTTCACCTTCTGGGTCTCGGGCATTCTTTTTCCCTTCGATAATTATTTCAGCTAAGAATTGTGATGGCATATAGGTTTAACCGCCTAAGATTATTCTAGTGGTTATGTTTCCACAAGAGATAATGAGTTTTAAATGTTTTTTATCAAATAGTTAAATGTGAAAACTAGTAAGAAAAGAGAAAAAATAAGAAAAATGAAAGAGATTAATTCTCTTTCGGTTTTACATAGATACCAGCATCAGCCATTACATATATTTGGCCTTCTGGATTTACTTTTAGAAAATCATCAACATAAGCTCTCAATGTTTCTTGTACGTTATCTTTGATTTCTATAGGATTAATTTTGAAAGTCTCTTTAAGCTCTTTATGGTCCATTTCTGTAATCATATCAATTTGATTATCCATTAGAATTCGCAATAAATCAACTGGTTTTTGATTGCCTATTCTGAATGTTTCTTCACTACATTTGTTCTCAACTACCCATTTAAGAGCGTCATCCAAATTCATTTCTTTTATTGCTAGCATTGTTTCATGGTAGGCTTTATTACCAACACCATCTTGAGCTTTTGCCAAAAGAAGTATTTTACCTCCCTTCTTTGCAGCATTCCATGCAGCATGTACACCCTTACCAGCTTGATAAAGATTCAATCCAAGGTCACCAGTAGTAACAATTACTAAATCTGCACCTTTATCAACTTCAATGATTCTTAAGGGTTTTAATGAGTCACGAGCTAATTCATGAAGGGAAATGATATCTCCAGCATATATTTCTACAATTTTCTTTTCATGTAGAATAGCATCTATACAAAAAACTGCTTTTGTTTTCATAACAGTTTGAACCATTTCTTTCATGTCTTGAATAACAGGATTTCCTTCTGTATTTCCTAATCTGCACTCTGATTTAAAACCAGTCTCTAATGAGAAGGCTTTAGGATGATTCATACTTATAGTTTTACGACCAGCAATACCAGGGAAGAATGATTTAACTGTTCCAGCAACGCCAGCAAAATAATGGTATTCAGAATCAGTCAATGCAATAATTAAACATGAACCTAAAGCATCTTTATTCAAATAAATTGGAGTTCCTCTACTTGAAGTGCCCATCTGTTTTACTCCTTCATCACAATTGTGAACTAAAACATGATCTTTATAATTATTCCAAATTTCTGTTCCTAAGATTTTCTTTTCAACTTCTTCTTCTGTTGGTGGACGATGTGTTCCGCATGAAACAAGAATCTTCAAGTCTTCTGGAGCTACACCATATTCAATTATCTTTGGAAAGAGAATTGGCAATAAAATCCGTGTATGTATATTTGGTCTGGTATTATCATCTACTAAGATAATCACAGCTTTTCCTTTAGAGTAATTTTTCTTAACTACTTCTGCAAGAGGGGGGCTGTCAATAGGTTTATCCAACACCTCGAAGAGCTTATCCTTAATATTAACTATTTCAGGAAAATCACCTTTAATCTCGAGGTATTTTGCATTTGCGGTTTTTGGGATGAAAGCATTAATTTCATCTTCACCGTAATCAATGGGCGTGTCTAAATACTCAGCCATATTTTTGACCATCCATCAGTATAAACTTGATTAAGGAAATCTTAATCGAGTTAATTATTATGTCTTTTGATAATTTTTGTTTGAAAAAACCTTTCCTTTTAACTATAAAATTTTTAAACACTTATATCAAATATCTATTACCCTTATATTTACTTATCAAAAATTGTAGCAGCTAAATGCTAATGAGAAGATCTTTATGAGTAAGAAAAAATTATGTCAAGTTTCTGATATACCAACGGATGGCGTAAAGACCTTTAAAATTGATAATCTGGATATTGCTGTTTTTAGTGTTGAAGATAGTTATTATGCAATAGACCGGAAGTGTACTCATTTAAAAGGTAATTTGGCAAGAGGAAAGGTCAAAGATAAAACTATACAATGTCCTTTACACAGATCAGTTTTTAATTTAGAAAGCGGTGTGCTTCTCAATCATCCTGGAACACTTGCTGGTTGGTTTAAGAAAGCTAAGAACACAAAAGTTTACAAAATATCTGAAAAAGGAAACGAACTTTATATTGAAATATAAGAGTAAATGCTTTGAATAAGCATTACTCTTGGTCCATTTTACAAAGAAATTATTTACTAGACCATAAGCCAAGAATATTACCAAAGTTATCTTCAAAGATAGCATAGAATCCAAAGCTGCCACCAATTTCGGTTTTTTCTTGTATAATTTTTCCTTTGTTATTTACTATCTTTTCAAAAGTTTTTGGTATATCTTCAACTTGGATATATAGCATGATTTCCCCTTTTGCTACCTTGTCTGATTTAGTAAAAGCTCCTCCGACACCTTCATCACCAGTTGTAAAGTACGCATAATCTGTGAAACCTCTGTCGATTTGTACTTTCCAATTAAAAATAGTCTTATAAAATTTCTTTGCTTCATTTACATCTTTTACAGGGATTTCAATATGGGCTATTTTGCATTCCATAATAATTCAACTCCAAAAAAGTCTTACATTTATACTCTTAAGACAGTATAAAAATCTGTAGGTTATTTTTCTTAGAAATATTCCATTTGTAGTATGAACAACAGTTTCTAAACTGTTGAGAGAGATTCTTTAAATCATTTGGTGTTTAATACTATTCTGAGAAATAACTGAGGTTTGAGTATAAATAATGAAATTAAATCGAAAAATTAGTTTAGTTACATCATTGGTATTATTCTTCACTACTCCTATTCTTAGCACTAGCTCTGTTGAAAATTTCTTCATAGATGTTTCTGAGGGATTAGATGCAATAACATTAACTTCTGAAGAAATGACTCTTATAATTAATGAATATAAACCAGATTTTATCTGGTGGCTAGGTAATGAAAGCTCAGCAGTTGAAGAATACTGTGTTCGTTTCACAACACTACAAGAATTCTTTGGATCGGATAATATCATCGATTCAAGTGATGAATTAAATGGTATTAACTATGATTTACAAACGAGTGTTTGGGATACAGAAATTACCGAATTGTTAAATTCCGTTATTGTTAACTTAACACTAGCTGGTTTAGCTAACAATGTGATAATCCAATTTCTGGTTTCCATAAATGTTGTCAGTACATATCTACCTGGAACTAATCTAATAATACAACCATTTTCTGAAGCAAAAATCGAAATTGTAATTAAAAATTGGAAGTTCTCAGATTTTGCTCAAGGGCTAGCTTTAAAGGCTGAAATTTGTGAACGAAAAAAAGAATCCAATATTTCTTTTAATAATGGCTCAGTATCTACAAACGAAAATGCTGTCAGATCCATTCAAATTTTCAGTGATGATTTTGTATACAATCCAGAGAAAGCTTTCTTTAGATGGATGACTTCTGCTGAGTATTATAATGGAACTGATCTACTCTTTGACTTACCATCTGGAAATGCCTATTTTAATGAAACAACAGATGGTTACAATGATGATTATGTAAATTTGTGGTTTTCGTATCAAAACTATGCTGATTCATTTACTGTGAAACATACTGCAACATTAGGTTTATATGAAGATGAACCTCATCCTGCTACCCTTGAAGCATCAGTTTTCAGTTTATCATTTCTAATCTCATTAATTGTTGTTAATATAATTACTTTCATAATTTATCGAAAAAAAGTCAGAAAGATTTGATGTATTTCTAACTTTTTTTCGCACATTATATTTTTTAGTGAGTATGATATAACAATAAATGAATCCATTCGAATAGGGTACGCTATTGAACATATGAAGAGGTAATTACATGAGAAGATTAAGGATTTTTGGTGTTTTGATAATTCTCTCATCAATTATTCTTCTAACGTTTAACTTTTCTTTGATGGATTGTAGTGAAAATGAAATGCCTTTCATATGTCAAGAAGCAGGTCCATTTACTACAAAAGATAATTTGCTCAGTAAAAATGAACCATATGAAAACGAGACACTATTGCACCATAACATGGAAGTAAAAATCCGAACTGATAATTCTCTAAAAGTAACCTCAAACTTTGTTTTAATGTATAGCGATATACAACCATTAAGCAGTTATTTATTCATAGTAAATAAAACAATCAAATCAGTTTTTGTCTTTGATCCAATAGGTCCCTTAGAGTTCTCATGGGAAATAAAAGGTGATTCGAGTATCATTAATATTACAATGAGATATCCTTTGTTACAAGAACAAATCTACGTTTTTTCGATTTCTTATGAAATGGATGAAGTAGTCTATTATGTTCCTGAACCTTCAGACTATTTTGGTTTAGATTTCGTAGTTCGTCACAAACGTCAAACAGATAATTTTAAGCTTGAAATGGTTCTCCCAGTAAATCACAACTTGATAGAAGGTCAAACACCTAGACCTGTTTCACCAAGTGCAGATAAGATTTATACAGAAGATAATAATGTGAAGATTTCCTGGAAGCTTGAAGATTTAGATGTAAATGATTTGTTTTCTTATGCTGTTAGGTATTTTAAAATTGGAACTTTTATTACAGATCCGCCAGCAATAAACCGAATCCCAATTTATACATTATTAGCCTTTCTTGCTGGAGTGGCTTTATGCTCACTGGTTTTCTATTTTGTTATAAAAAAGAAGTATGGACCAGTAAAAGCAGAGCTTGTTAGTTCCCTTCTCTCTCAATCAGAACAAGATGTTATAAATGCAATCAATGAAGAGGGTGGAATGGCAATACAACGGAAAATATGTGAGAAAACAGGTTTTTCAAAATCAAAAGTATCACAGGTTTTACTTAAATTGGAAGAGAAAAACATCCTTATTCGAGAAAGGTGGGGAAGAACAAATAGAGTAAAAATCACTAATCCTAACTTTCTTAATTTGGAACTTGCTGAAAGTGAAGAAGATTCATCAGATTCTAAGAGTGTTAATGATTTGGATTAAGGAATTTGTCCATTTTTAAAAAATCCGACAATAAAAACGAATTTTAAACGTTTAACAAACCTTGATTTAACCGTTGCTAGAGATTATTTATAGTTAAATTTATACTATATGATATTTAGTCAAGATTATATTACTAATCAAGGAAACTGAGAATAAGTTAAAATAATTCTCATCCTTGAGGTTATCTTGTGACCTTAAAAAAAATTAAATATGAGGTTAAAAAAATGAAAACAATTACAAAAATTATGATTGGATTTATGCTTATAACTTTTTTATTAGTACCTGTTACAACTCAGCTTGTTTCAGCAAAAACTGATAAGATTGATGTAAAAGAAGGCCAAGATGCAATTACGATCACTACAGAATATATTACTATGAAAATTAAAGAAGACAAACCTCATTTCATCTGGTGGAATGGCAATCAAAGTACCGCAGATGAAATGTATAATGTGCAGTTTAATTCTATCCAGGAATATTTCGGTGATGATGAATTCTTGGATACAAAATCTGAACTTGTAGGCGGTATCAGTTATAATCTGCAATCAAACGAATATACCTGGGATACAGAAATTGTTGAAGGTGATACTGATTATACAATCACACTAACTCTTTCTGGTTTAGCTAATAATGTAGAAATTCAATTTATAATGCAAATATTTGAATCTGATCAATTATTGAGTGGAACAGATCAAGTAATAGATGGATTAGCAGAAGTAAAATTTGATATCATTGTTAAAAATTGGGTGTTTACAGAAGGAGCTCAAGGTTTAGGTATAGAAGCCTTACTCTTAGAATCACAAAAAAGACATCAAGTAAGAGTAAGAAATGGTTCAGATGAAGAGAATGGAAATAGAACTCGAACAATGCAATATGAAAGTGAAGAGCACGGAAAAACTCATGTAGCTTATTACGAATGGACAACTTTTGCTGATGTCTATGATGATTCAGTTTTTATTTCGAGAATAGATGTTAGTAACACTATTTTAGAGGAAAGTAGTCAAGGTGTAGCTCATGGTGAACCTGCAGAATCCGGTACGATTCATCACTGGTTAACTTATCCAAATTATGGTGATTCACTTACTCTTGTACATGATCCCTCGATAGGCATATATCCTGAATCATTTACGGTTTCATTGTATATCCTACCATTAATCGGTGGAATACTTGCTACAGTTTTTATTGTCACTCATTACAAGAAAAGAAAATAAGAATCTCAGCTAATGTGTGATTTTGGTTTATTTCCAAAATAACATCATTTTTTAATATAATAGATAACATATAATGTAATTCAATCTGGTGTGCGTAAATGAAGGGTTCGAAAACGCTAGTTGTTGTGTTACTGGTTGCTACTTCTCTCATTATAGTAACAAATAACCATATTACTCGAGACAGTCAATCAGTGAGTTATTCAGGTAATAATAGTACTGAATTCCAAACTCAAGCATATGAGAATGAAACCCTCTTAACACATAATTTAGAAGTAAAAGTTTTACAAGATAATTCCTTACATGTAATTTCTACATTTGTTGTTATTAATAATGATTCACTACCAATGGATTATTTTGATTTCGAGATAAATAAGAATATCAGCTCAGTTTATGTCTACGATCCTCTAGGACCATTACCTTTCACTTGGAGTATCGAACCATCTATTGGTAACAAGATAAATATAACAATGCGTTATCCATTGCTTTTTGATGAAACTTATGTTTTCTCAATTTCATATGATCTTCGCAATGTTATATATAGAGTAGATGAACCAATTGAATACTATGAGCTAGATTTTGAGGTAACTCATCCAAGGAATTCAAAAGAATTCAATCTGATAATTGTATTGCCAATTGATGGACAACTCATTGAAGATGGAATTCCAGCACCTACCTACCCAACTCCGAAAAATGTCTACATTGAAGAAAATCTTGTAAAAATCATTTGGAGTTATGAAGATCTATCAATTAGTACAACTGATGTTTTTATTGTTAGATATTCAATAAATATTGATGCAGAACCAGGAAGAATCAATCTTTTTGGTCTTTATATTGCATTAGCTTTTCTAGGTGGAGCAGTTATTAGTTTATTAGCTGTTTATCTCTTCTATACTTTAAAAGCTAAACCTTCCGGAACAGAATTAGTAAGTTCACTTTTATCTGATACAGAGCAAGAAGTGATTAAGGCTATTAATACGGATAGCGGAGTTTCAACTCAAAGAAGAATCTGCGATAAAACAGGTTATTCAAAATCAAAAGTTTCCCAAATTCTTGCAAAGTTAGAGGAAAAGAAAGTTCTAAAGCGAGAAAGATGGGGTAGAACAAATAAGGTGACAATCACAAATCCAACTTTTAAGACAATTGGACAAAAAGAAAGTTCTGTTAAAGATCCCAAATAGATTTCATTTCTTCTAATGCTTTTCTTTTTCAGATCGATTTCTTAAAATTATCACACTGAGATTAAACGCAAAAACGATTACAACTAAAACGAGAGCTATTGCCCATTGGATGTTTCTTGTGGATGAAGGAGCTGAGATTGCCATCATATAAAGCTCAAAAGGTATTGCAGGAAATCTTGAAAGAAATCCACTAAAAGCTGGAACACCAGTAGCTACTCCAACAAATAAGATTGCAGCAGTTTCCCCTGCAGCTCTTCCTAAAGCAAGAATAACACCAGTTGTTATTCCTGGTAATGCAGCTGGTAAAATTACATGTCGAATTGTTTGCCATTTAGTTGCTCCTAAAGCTAAGCTTCCATCTCTATAATCAGGAGGTACAGTTTTCAAAGCTTCTTGAGATGTTCGAATTATTGTAGGTAAAATCATACAAGCTAAAGTTAACCAAGCAGCAACCAACGATTTTCCTATTCCTAGTGCCAAAACGAAAAAGGCATATCCAAAGATACCAAAAACTATTGATGGAACTCCTGCAAGATTATTTATTCCTTGATTAATTATAGTAACAATAATACCACCTTTTGCATATTCATTTAGATATATTGCAGCAGCGAGTCCTAAAGGTAATGCAAGTCCCACAGCTCCAAGGATAAGAAGAATCGTACCTATAATGGCAGGTCTAATTGACCATTCAACTTCTGGACCAGGTTTCATAAACAAAAGCTGGAATGAAAGTCCTCTCGAACCATTTATTACTAATATTAAGATAAATGAAACGAGTATTAGAAAAATAAATGCTGCAGAAGATGCAAGCATTATAAAGGTTAGTTTCTGAGAGATTTTGGGTTGCATAAGACGTCGTTTTTTTGGCAAGGCATCAAAATCAACAGATTGAAATGAGGTTATTTCACTTTGAGTGGATTCAGTTTTATCGTTGTCTTTTATTGTTGATTGTTTGTTTTGCGATTTGTCCATTGATTTATGCACCTCTAAATTTCTTTGTGAAACGTTTGATTGCCAAATCACCGATAAGATTTACTGTAAATGTTATTAAGAAAAGAACAATTGCTATGCCAAAAATAGCATGGAATTGAGTACCTCCTTGAGATGCTTCTCCAAGTTCTCTTGCAATTATAGCTGTTAAAGGATCAACTGGAACTAAAATATTGAAAAAAGGTTTAGGTATCTGAGAAGCTCCACCTGCTACCATTAAAACAGCCATTGTTTCACCTATAGCTCTACCAAAAGCTAAGATAACAGCAGTAGTTATTCCTGAAAGTGCTGCAGGCAAAACGACTTTTCTTATTGTTTGCCAATTTGTTGCACCAAGAGCAAAAGAGCCTTCGCGATATGTTTTTGGAACTGCTTTTATTGCATCATCAGTTATAGAAACAATTGTTGGAATAACCATTATTGCTAAGATAAGACCACCAGAAAGTGCATTCTCACCAGTTGGTAATTTGAAAATAAATTTAACAGCAGGTACTAAAGTAAACAAACCAAAGAAACCATAAACTACTGAGGGTATACTTGCTAATAATTCAACAGTTGGCTTTAGTATTTTTCTAACAACAGGAGGAGCAATTTCAGCAATGTAAATTGAACATGAAATACTAATGGGTATAGCTACTACCATAGCAATAGTTACAACCATAATTGTACCTACAACTCCATGAAGTATTCCATATTGATCGGCTTCAGGATTCCAATCTGTACCAAAAAGGAATTTGAATAAGCCAAAATCAGGTATAATTTGTAAGCCATTTATAAGAATGAATACAAAAATAAGAATGACAATAATGACAGAAATACTCGCAAAGATTATCAAGATGATTTTTTGCCAACTTATTTTTTGCTTGCCAATTTCAAGAATCTCACTTTCAGTTGAACTGGTTTCACTCTTGGGTTGTTGCTCATTAATTGTTTTCTCAAGAAAGTTTGTATCTTGACTCAATTTTAGTGCCCTCAATATTAACCTGCTAATTAATTGTAAATGTCATCAGTCGTTGGTGCAACATTAATGAAACCAGTTTCCAAAACGATATCTTGTCCTTCAGGACTCAATGACCAATTAATAAATTCTTTAACCATACCTTCTGGATCACCAGAAGTAATCAAAAATAATTCTCTTTGAATTGTATATAATCCACTAAGAACATTTTCAATATTTGGTTTTACTCCATTTATTGAAACTGCTTTTACTTCTGAATCAATATAACCAATTCCTAGATAACCAATGTAATTTGGATTGGCAGCAACAGCATCTTTAATGAGTTGATTACTACTTTTTTGTATGGCATTACTTACATATGCACTTCCATTCTCAATCTGTTTTGAATCACCCATCACAAGCTCGTTAAAAGCATCTCTCGTACCAGAACCTGACTCTCTA
This sequence comes from Candidatus Heimdallarchaeota archaeon, assembly GCA_019058275.1. Classification (GTDB taxonomy): domain Archaea; phylum Asgardarchaeota; class Heimdallarchaeia; order JABLTI01; family JABLTI01; genus JABLTI01. Next base: position 41,242 of record JAHLVW010000057.1, on the reverse strand, counting down.
ACAACAACTTGAATAGTACCAGAAAGACCAGAAGCAGCTATTGCTGGATGTTCCCATTCAGTAATTGAACCATTAAAAATTGCACGTGCTACATCTAACGTCATATTAATTGGGGTTGCTGAAGCATGAGTAATGATTGCTAATGCATCTTTAGCAATACTGATAGCAATTAAACCTCCATTGGCATTTGTTTGTTCTGTATCTTTGAATGGTCGAGAAGCCATAGCTATGTCTGTTTGTCCATCAATTAAAGCTGTTATCCCAGAGCCAGTTCCTGTTCCTGTAACAGTAATAATAACTCCTGAATGATATAGAGTAAAAGCTTTGTATGATTTATCAATTATTTTATAGACAGTAGTTGAACCTTCAATATTAACATAAAAAGTTTCATTTGTATTTAATGCCGATTTTGCTAGAAACCAACCTGATAGAGCAGCAATTGGTATCATAACTATAAGAAAAATAGTCCAGCGATCCTTTTTCTTTGAAAACGACATAGTAAATTCAACCGTACTTTTAGCATCCATAAAATAGTATTTAGTATTAATAATTATGTTAATAGACTATTTTCATTTTAATAAAATTATGTCATCTATATAGATAATTATCTTTAACAATAGATAGGTTTTAATGACTATAAACGGTAAATCAATTTATATTCATTGGAAAAAAAAAATTTGAGGAATAAAATTGTCTATTAAAAGAAAAATACAATTGACAGGGAGAGCTACATATACTATTAGCCTTCCAAGAGAATGGATTGATCGAATGAAATTAGAACAAGGCAATGAATTATCAATCTTGGAACAAGCTGATGGTACTCTAATCATCTCTAAAGAATCATTGAATTTTTCCAGAGAACGAGAAGTGACAATACAATTAGAGAAAATCAAGGATAATTCAATACTTGATAAAATTATAATATCAAAATATTTAGCGGGATATTCAAAAATCATTATTAAATCTAACATAGAAATTGATCCAAAAACTAGCAAACTAATATCTTCAACAGTAGCTAATCTAATAGGCAGCGAGATCATTTCAGAGAATCCTAATGAAGTAGAAATTAGGGATTTAGCATTACATGGAGAATTTCCAATTGATAAAGCTCTAAGAAGAGCACATTTAATTGCAAGAAACATGCAAAAGGTTTCGATTGAATCTTTTGTAAATTCAGAAAAAGAGAACGCTAATGATATTTTTGAGCGTGAAACATCAGTTGATAGATTATATTTTCTAATACGAAGAGAAATTGCTTCTGCACTTGAAAACCCAACAATACTTAAAGAACTCAATATGAAACCTCATGAAGTTCTTTACATTTATCCTGTAGCTAAATCATTGGAAAAAATAGCTGATCATTGTGAAAGCATAGCCTATTGTTGTATAAATCTTAATGGTAAGATAATAGATGAAAATATTAAGAAATATCTATTGAAGTATTCTGATAAAGCAATGGAAGTTCACACACAAGCAATACAGAGTTTCTTGGGATTAAAAATCGATCTTGCATTTAAAGCGATAAAAATCTTCGATGAATTGCAAAATGAACTCTCTACTGGAAAATTGATAAGAGAACGATCTTCGGATATAGATATTGAGATTCAAGTTCAACATGTTGAAAGGGATCTTGAACGAATCTGTGGATATGGGGCAGATATAGCAGAAATGGCAATTGATAGAACGCAATAGCTGAAAAATGGAAAAACTGGAACTAACTAAAAACTTATTCTATTTTTCCCCTTTTGCTTGTAACAACATATGAGCTTTCTTCAACAATATTGCACGCATGGTCAGCAATTCGTTCAATATATCTTGTAGCGAGAATTAGACTAACTCCAGCTCTTACCCATTCAGGATTTTTTTCCATAATCGAGTTAATATCATTGATAATCTCTTCATGGAGATGATCTACTTTGTCATCTAGTTTTTGCCATTCTTTAAAATCTAGTGCTTTTTTATTTATGAATGCTTGTGTACTTTCATGGAACATTTTTAGAGCTAATTTTCCTAATTCGCCAATATCTTTTATGCAACCATTAAACATTGTTTTATTACGATCAACAAATTCAGAGCTATGAGCTATATGAACCGCATCATGAGCACAGCGATGAATTTCATTGCCAATTTTTATACTCGAGATTATGTACCTTAAATCACTAGCAAATGGTTGATGTAAAGCAAGACTACTCATAGCAGATCCATCTAAGGCATCAAAGATTGTATGGACTAGAGTAAGATCATCTTGGAGGGTTTTGTATAAATTCTCATCATCTTCTAAAAGTGCAATAAGACCATTATCTATCATTCGTGAAACTAATTCTGAAAGATCGGAAACATGCCCAGATAATTCGTTCATTAATTCTTTAAAACGAATAGTTCCACCAAACTTTTTTTTATCATCCATTTCTATCCATCCTATATACAAGCTATTTTCTATATTGCTATTTTTATCCAAATCTTCCAGAAATATATTCCTCTGTCATCTTACGTTCTGGAGCGCTAAAGATTGTTTTTGTTCGATTGAATTCAATTAATTCTCCTAAATTAAAGAATGCTGTATAATCAGAAACTCGAGCTGCTTGTTGCATATTATGTGTAACAATAACAACTGTGTATTCTTCTTTTAATTTTGTAATAAGATCCTCAATTTTTGCAGTGGCATGAGGATCTAAGGAACTACAAGGTTCATCAAATAAAATAACTTCAGGTTCAACAGATAAAGCTCTTGCAATGCATAAGCGTTGTTGTTGTCCACCTGATAATGATAAAGCAGTATCACCAAGACGATTTTTTACTTCATCCCATAAAGCAGATTTTCTTAAACTACTTTCAATTATTGTTGGAAATTCGTCAGATTTTACACCATGAACGTATGGTCCATACGCAATATTATTCTCAATTGACATAGCAAAAGGATTCGGTTTTTGGAAGACCATACCAATCCTCTTTCGTAACTTTACTGTATCAACACTTTTATCATAAATATCTTGACCATCTAGAAGAACTTGCCCAGAAATACGTGAAATGCTAATTAAGTCATTCATTCGATTTAAATCTCGTAAGAAAGTTGATTTCCCACAACCAGATGGACCAATAATAGCTGTGACTCGATTCTCGAAAATAGGTAAAGATATACCTGAAAGAACTCGTTTATCTGCATACCAATGTGAAAGTTCCACAGTCTCCATTTTAAGTTCATGTGTTCTAATTAATTCATCGCTAACAATATCAGGAGCATCAGTTAATTCAGTGGCAATTTTAATTGCAATTGCAGCCTTTTCTTGTTCGTTATTACTTTGATTATCAGTTAATTCGTCTTTGTCAGCATTAGACACAGAGTTCACCACTACATAATATTCGTTTACAAACGTGCTTTAAAATCTTTTATTTGTTTTTTTAGATATTGTAAATAGAGAAAATACAAGCAAATAGTAGTAAGTAGATAGCTAGTAATGCGATTATTCTGATCAAAATTTATGTGAAAAAAATAATATTTACAAAAAAAATGAAGAAAAAATCCTATTTGATTCTCACTAATGTAATTCTATCAAGAAAGATGTCTCGAATGCATGAGAAAAAATTTAACTGATAAGTAATAGAGAGTATAAGTAACTCTTGTGAAAAAGATATTTCAAATATCTAAACAGGAAAGGTAGTGAAAATCAATGTCTAACGAATTGACTCTAAAAAATCTAAAAGTGAAATATAAAGTAATGCCCATAAGACATTTACAAGAATTACAAGAAGATATAGATGAATTGGATCAAAAGGGAAAAATAAGTAAAAATAAAATACTAAGAGGATATATTGGCAATTTTAAGTTTCAACTCCCAGATGAATTTCAGGAAGCAAAATATGTCATTGCTTTAGCATTAGAAAGCAAAGTTGCTTTAGTCAACTTCCATTATAATGGAGTCATACATGAGGTGATGATTCCTCAAAATTACTTATCATCAGAAGTAACTGAAGAAGATATAACTAAATCAATTTTAGATGATGTAATAAAAGAACCGGGATATAGAGTAGAAAGGGTTAGAACTGTACATTTAAAGCTATTAGCTACAAGAAGTGGATTGGGAAAATATGGAAGAAATAATATTTGCTATGTTGATGAATTAGGAAGCTTAGTAAATCTATTTTGCTTCTATACAGATTATGATTTTAATGAGGATAATTTTCAAGAAGCAAAAATGCTCGATGAATGCGAAAAGTGCTCTATATGCATAAATAAATGTCCTGCACAAGCTATTTCTCAAGATGATTTTATCATTGACGTTGAGAAATGCATTACACTATACAATGAAATTAAAGGAGAGTTTCCTTCATGGATAGAAGCAGATGCTCACAATGCATTAATTGGTTGTATGAAATGTCAAAAGTATTGCCCAGCTAACAAAACTGCAATTAAGAATACTAGAAGGTTTGAGGATTTAACTGAAGAAGAAACAATGGTAATCCTAGAAGGAAAAGGAGAAGAAGAGATTGTGAATTCAATAGAACAAAAGCTAGATATGTACCACCCTTCATATGTTAAATATTGCCTACCTATTCTTAAAAGAAATTTAAGAGTTTTATTAAAATAAGCACATTAAAGAAAATGGTAGACCCGGTGGGATTTGAACCCACGACCGTCCTATACACATAAGCTATATTTATCTTAATGTATATGAGTTAAAAGACAAGAGAAAAAGCAAATTAATCATAAAACATCATTGTTTTTATATTTAAGATTATACTAATAATAAGTTAAAGGAGAGTAACTAAATTTGACAGAAAAAAAGCTCCTTGAAAGGATAACATTAGATCCGAAAATAATGACAGGAAAACCAGTTATAAAAGGCACGAGGTTAACAGTGCAATTCATATTGAATCTCTTAGCTAATGACATAACTTTCGAGGAAATTATAGAAGAATATGATGGATTAACCAGAGAGGATATACTTGCCTGCCTTTTATATGCTTCTGAAACATTAGAAAACACCACTTTTGTCCCTATCGTAGAAGAGGCAGTCTAGCAATGCGATTTCTTGTAGATGAATGTACTGAACCAAAGGTGGCTAAATGGTTGAAGGAACAAAGACATAAAGTTTATTCAGTATATGATGAAGTACGAGGAGCAGATGACGATAGTATACTTAAGATAGCAAATGAAAAGAATTATATTTTGATAACAAATGATAAGGATTTCGGAGAATTAATTACTCGCTCGAAGAAATCACATAAGGGAGCAATACTATTAAAACTAGAAGATGAAAGAACTGAAAACAAGATAAGAGTTATACAAAAACTACTAAAATCACAATCAAAAAAACTAGAAGGAAATTTCACAATAGTTACAGAAAAAATCATTAGGATAATTAGTGAAGGAAAAAAGAGTAAAATTGTAATCGAAAAAGAGAAATAGGAATGGCAAGCCTGGGGGGATTTGAACCTCGACTTTCCACCAAACACATAAGTTTTAATTATTAGTATTTATGTGATAATAAATGGTAAAAAGGGATAAATTAACCATAAAATATCATTGTTTCTATATCTAAGATAGAACTAATAATAGTAAGAAAGAATCATGATTGGTCCAAGAGAGAATGGTGTAAGATAATGAGTAAGATTACTGTGGATGAGAAAGGAAGAATAGTTATTCCAGAGGAAGAAAGAAAAGCTTTAGGACTTGAACCAGGAATGACATTACAGCTAGAAAGAAAAGGAAAAGAGCTGATTATCCGAAAAGTAATATCATTTGAAGAGTTTTCCTCAAAATTAAAAGGTTGTATAACAAAGAAAGGATCAAAAGAAGAAATAAAACCATTAGAACTGAAAACTATCTGGGAGAAAAATGTCTGACAATTATGGTGGATTCAAATATTTGAGCCTATTATTTTGATGAAAACATGCCTGAACACGAAAAAACAGTTGAGATTTTAGAAGAATATCTGAAGAAAAAAGAAGTAGTCATTATAACCATAGTGGCAATAGAAACAATTCATTACTTGTTTAGAAGATTGGAAAGAAATGAAGCAAAAGATAAAGCAATGATGTTTATACAAGGTGAATTCAAAATACTAGATGTAAAAGAAAATTATTAGAAAAAGTGGTTAAAAAGCTTTACCAGACAAAACATCTGGGATTAGGGGGAAGAGATGCATGTATATTAGCAATAATGGAAGAGGAGAAAATAAAGAAGCTGTTAACACACGATCAGTCTTTCAAACAAATACCCAATATAAACGTAATCGATCCAATAGCAAAAGAAAAAAGAGAGCTTGGAAAAAATAGCAAATTTAAAGGGATTTGAACCCAGGACCAAAAAAAGATTTCCTTTACAAAAATCTTCTTATTTTACGATGAAAATCAATCAATTCGGAGATTATTTTTTCAGAACCAACAGCTAAGACTTCTTTTCCATAATAATTAATAGCATTTCTTATTTTTCGGTATTTATCAAATTCATCTCCCAAAGAAGATTCTTTTAAAACCTCCTTTAAGAATGCTCTAAAACATTCGTGGTTATATATTTTATAACCACATTTTATTGCTACTGCGTCTAAAACCATTCTAACAGCATCATAAGCTAAAGTTATTTTGGAGGAAGCAGATTCATCACTTAGCAAAATTTGATTCTGAGTTCTTAATTTCTTAGCAGATTCTTTTACAAGAGACTTTATAAGATTAGAATCAACTTTAATAGTTTTAACTAAACTAGATCTCTGACAGGCTTTCCAATCCAATTTACCATCCTCCCATTAAAATAAATCCACTTAGTATATTGTTTAAGAGCTCTTGAGTTGGAACTTTGTCTCTACTTTCAAATCTAAACTGCTGTATCTTTCTTTGAAGTTTTTGTTCGAAAACATCAAAATTGAGCTCGTTTTGCAAATCAGAAAAAATTGCTATATCGATGTCTGATTGTTTTCTCACTTCAGCTTTAGCAAAGGAACCAAATAAGATAATTGTAGGGGCAATTAATTCCTTTTCAAGATAATCGAGAAAACCAATTTCATCAAATGTTTGAAACCAGTATAATCTTGAGAGATGAAGAAATAGATTACTGACTTTATTTGTGGAGAAATTCAAGTAATTCTTATCTTCTTCTAAAACTAGTAAGCCCTCTTTTGCAAATGCTTTTAACGTCTTTGAAGCAGAAGGAGGACTTATTTTTAATATTCTTGCGTATTCTCTAATATTTATCCGTCTATAATTATCCTCAAAAAAAGGACTCAAATCGTTAAATATTTTTAACATGTGTAAAATTATTTTAACATTACTTATAAAAATTTTGTTTGTTAAATATTTTTAACATATGTCAAATAAAATTAACACCATGATTTCACCACCAAAATCTATTAATCATTAAGAACAAAAACAAATGGCAGGCCCGGTGGGATTTGAACCCACGACCTTCTAGGAAGGTTCTAGTGTAAAGATAACCTAAATAGCAACTTCTTTCTCCTTTTTTTATCAAAAAACCAATCTGTTTTGAAACTTATTATATCAAAACCAACAATCACACTTCTTATCTTATTTTTAATTCTAAGAAGTAACTCATCAAGTTCATCACTTGACAAGGATTCTAATTCTCCATTGTAATCCACAACGGTATAACAGATTTCTTTCTTACTAAGTATGTAAACTAAATGACAAGACACATTACTTTTATTTTTAACCAAGAACTTACTTATCAAATATCTATAGATCTTTTTATTAAGTGCTTCATATTTTTCACGTTGTTCTTCAAGTTCTTGCTTTTTCTTTAATTCTTCAAGAAAGTCATAATTAATTCCAATAATAGACATCTTTGTTGGATGACTTAGTTTGTAATCCCGTTTCTGACTTCTAGGAACATCTTCACGATATCCTTGATAACCTTTGTAGTACTTCTTCACTCTTGCATCAAATTGAATTATGTCACCAACTTTTAGTTCACCTAATTCTTTGAATCCTTTAGTGTAATTAAACCAAAGGTGGTCACCTACAATAGTCCCGTCTCTATCTTGTATATTCACCAGCAAAACCGTTGTTTCAGGATATCCATTGTATCCTCTTTTCTCTCCGAATCTTTTAAAAGTTCCAGAAAAAACTCCTCGATAGTTCTCATTCTCTTGTAATTTTGTTCTTTCGCTTTTCATCTTTCTCACTTTTTCATCAAGTTATTCTCCTTATCTTACTTTGAGTATTTTTTATTAAAAACACCAAAATTCTCTAAGTCGGAATATAATAAATAAAGGTACTAATTTGAAGAACAAAATATTAATCTGATGGGATTTATCCAAGCGAAAATTACCCCTCCACCCCTAATTATTGAATCTTTAACTTTTATATTTAATAGACATAATATTTAATTACTTTCTAAATGAAACAAATTCCGCTTATAATAGTAACAATTTTAAACTAAAACCTAGAAAAAGCAAATACAAAATGATGAGTCTGTGGCGCAGCTAGGACAGCGCGGCTGCCTTCTAAACGAATTTTGCTAAGGCAAATTCGGGAGTTGTAGCAGGCCGAGGGTTCAATCTACAGAAATTGCGACTTCTGTTGGAACAAATCCCTCCAGACTCGCCATTTACTTTTCAGACACTTAATTTGGCTTTTAAAATTTTTATCTGGACATTTTTTGTCCAATCTTCTATTTCGTATTTTTCTTTCAATTGGTTAGCATACTCTTTTCTTACTTTGATGTATAAAATTGCCTTTTGGTTTCCTAGTAGAAAATTATTTAATTCTAAGATGTTTGCATAATTCCGAATATGATTTACTAAAATATCATAAGGTGTATATTGGGAATGATCTTTACAGCTTATTATTCTTAAACCAGTTTTACTAATAACCAGATTATCTATTTCGAATAGCTGTCCCCCACATGAAATAAGCAAGTTTGATATTACTTCATATCCGAAATCTTCATAATTTCTCCTAATTTCTCTTTCAAAATTTCCCCCTTTGCTATTTGATTTATGAAAACCTAATAACTTTACATTTATTGGTAATGATTTTTCAATTAATTTTTTATTTTTTAGAAGCAGGTCTATATCATTATTTCTCTCTTTTTTTTCTAATGAGCTTAGATAAGCAAAAGAATTTTGCTTTATTAATAAATTATGTATTAATAATAAAGCTCCTTTTTCTTCTGTTGACAGCCTAGTTTTTCTTTGTTGTTTTAAGTACCGGATGATTGAAGTAATTTCCTGTTTAGTGATATATTCTCTTCCAATTAATGAAAACTCTTTTTCTCTTATCCCCATAAATAACAAATAATGTTTGAATGAGTTACATGTCTGTTTTTGATCTTTTAGTTGTAAAATATCAAATGCTTGAGCATAATAGTCATTATTATCTACTAAAGAATGAGTAAATGGATGAATCATTTTGTTGGATGATGTAGTTTGTTTTTCTTTTCCTTTAAAATTTGATAAATACGTCAATAATCTTAGTGGTTCAATATAATATTGCATTATAGATTTTTTATTAATAATGGGTATACCTATTGTATGACTAAATAACCTTGTAACATCGATATTATGCGGGTTGAATAATTCTCTATTTAAGAAAATGTTTGGTATAAAATAATGGCTTTGTATAATATTTTTTACATGAAAAAGTTCTGCTATTCCGCTAGTATTTAGATACTTAGAATGTTTTTGACTAGTACGGATTTCGGAGAGTATTAATGTCATTTCACTATTAAATAGCGGTACATAAAAGACTATATCAAAACATTTCTTATTACCTGTAGTATTATAATTAGAATCAATAAATAGGTCAACTTCTGTTGCTAATGTTGCTTTAGGTATTTTTTTGTTCAATTTTTGGAAAATTTCTATACATTTTCTCTCAAAATTCTTGTCAATATGTGTCTCTTTTGTTCTTGCATTTATTTTTAAAGAAATTATCGGAAAATTATTTTTAATTAATTGTTTTTTAAAATTAATTGTTTTTTTTGCTTCATTAGTTAGAGTTAATGATGGATTAGTAAAAAGAACTTCTATTCTTTGTGGTTCTTCATAAATCGGAAAATTAAGGTTCTTGGTTCTCTTGCCAGTTTTTCGTTTATGCACACTTGATGGTATAAAATATTCTTCAGCTTGCTCTTTTGAACAAACGAAATTGGGTATTTCCTCCCAATCTTGGAAATATCTGAACAAGTCAGCTGATAAGCGAAATTGTCCCCAATGATCTATCCTCCCTATTTGTTTGATATAAATTTGTTCGGTTTTACTTTTATATATAGAAAATTCTGACTCTTGATACCCCCCATTTACTAATGGAATAAGGTTCTCAATTGCTGGAATTTCACATTTTTCTCTTAAATTAGAGCTTTTGATAAAATATTCTGTTGATTCTAGCTGTTCTTTACCATTTATCATTCCTGGAATACTACAAGAAGTTATTTTTCTTTCTTTTAATTTTGCTAATATCTTTGTATAATTCAAATCTGTATTCAACGGTTGTAAATATATTCCATAACCATTATGAATAATTTCTGATTGACATGAAATCTGTTCTTCTTCTTCTAAACAGTTAATAAAATAGTAAGTCACCTTTACAATAAGTGAATCTTTATTCTTTTCACTAGGTAATCTTTTCCATTTTCTTATATCATTTGAAATATGAATTTGATTTTTAGTAGTTATTCCTCCCATAAACTCTAAAGTACCATTTGTATAAATTTGATAAAACGTTCCTCTTTTTGGTTTCTTAGCTTGATAAAGTATTTTCCTTGAAGGATTTATTTTTTTAATTTCCATTTTATCTCGTATAGTAATATATTTAGCTCATTATATAGTTATTATTTATAGTGGTCACTGAAAGTATTAATCATTAGCTTAATTAATTAGTTGAAAAATTAGTTACTTGTACAGTTTTTCAAAGCAGAATTTATGAATATTCTTGAGAACTATTACTTGTAGGAGTATTACTATGCTGGATCCTCTTCATTGGTCTACAGATCCCTTGCTTTACGATAAAGATTGCACTAATTTTCCTCATTGGATTACTGCTAATAAGTTAGTTGAAAAAAACCAGATTGATAAAATCTTCCTTGATCAGGATTCCTTAACCTTAAACCTGTTTCCTATTCTTGTTCATCGTATTGATTTTGTAAGGAAAAAAACAAGCGATCGCATTCTTTCTCGGTTCCCTTTCCTTGTTTTAACAGACGAAGAAAAACACCGAATTAAGGAGAAAGATCTTCTTATCTCTGAGGTTGCTCGAAACTATTTTTACAAGTCAGTTAATAAGAGCATTCTTGAGTGGCGCATTGCAATTCGATATTATATTAATCGTGGTGCTATGCCATTTCCTTTAGTTCGTTGTGCTTGGGCTCACATTGGAATTCCTGCTACTTTTCCGGAGTATTTGTATTTTGAAAGTGCTCGAGGAAAACGTTATTCTATCCCGATTGTACTTTCCCCAAAATTAGCTTATCTTTGTGGTGTCATTAATGGTGATGGTCATCTTCATAGACATTGGTTGCGAGTTGTTGATGAAACGAAAGAACATATTATGCTATTATCAAAACTATTTGATTCAGTGTTTTCTGATGCTGGTCGAGTTTTCAAAACAGGTAATGCATGGAATATCGAACTCAGATCCTCTTCTGCTGTCTGTTTATTCAATTTTTTAACAGACCACACTATTCAAGGTGCTAAATATGATTCCCTTCGAGAACCCTTACTTTTCAAGCACTTCGGCGAACCTTTCCGGAGTCTATACTGGCGTGGTGCTATGGATGCAGATGGCTCTTTTAAGAAAGGAATTAATTTTTGTAGTGCGAGTGAAAAATATATTGAGGATTTTCAACACTATTTGCAGGAATATAATATTAAAACAAAAAAAACCCAGTTAAATTCTGGCCCTTATTTAATTTCTTTACCGATTAAATATACAAGTGCTTATGCAAATTTGATTGGTGTTTTAAATCCCAAGAAAATGCAAGATTTTTATCAGTTAATTCAACGCAGAAGATATTCTACCAAATTCAAAGGAATTAATAACCAAACTCTCACCTCTGATGGTTATTTTGACTTTACAAAACTCATAGGTATAACGGTTTTAGGATTAGATGATTATCTCATATCTATTCGTAATAATCGAAGTTATACTGAAATGCGAAAATTATTACAGCTTTCTCAAAGCAGTTATTCCAATTATGAGAAAAATAAGCATGCAACTCCAATAACGCTTTTTCAAAAAATTGTTAATACTAATCTTGAACAAAATTCTTCCGTTATGCAAATTTTAGCAGAGCATTATAAACATATAACATTTCAAATTTCAACTTCTAAACCTCTTAAATTGCCATTACAACCTACTTCCAAATTGCTTGAGCTTCTACCTTATCTCGAACCACGTGAAAAATATGTCAATATTTGTGATAATGGTCAAGAAGTTTCTCAATTATTCTATGATAATTTTGCTACACTTGTAAAAGGAGTTAGATTCGTTAATCACCTTTTGGCAAAATATCTTAGAACATTTATTATGTATCAACCAGAAGAACAAATCATCAATGCTGAGCAATTTACACTTTTACGGAAAAAATGGAAAAATGAGCTACTCAAGTGATTGTGATTTTGCTTTAGAAAGCTCTACAAAGAACCTTATAATATATGAGGGAGGTGTTTCCACCACTTTTTTCCTTTTCTTACACTCCTAGATCGATTTTTTCACATTCTTAACCTTGCTAACTTTTTCGAAAGTCCGATAAAATATCTTTATTGGTAGAAAAACCAACAAAGTCCGATTTTTTATCTTTATGAAAAACATTTAATCATGTTATAGTTTGTATGAAAAATTCGTCAAACCTTAGAAGTCCGATAAAATATCTGTTTTTTCTATCCTTATTCTACGACAAATTTCATGATATAAGCAATTTGTACGTTTAAAATTACAATTTTGATTTTTAGCTAGATTAGGTTGTAGCATTTCTTTCCGAATATTATGCAAAAATTGCTCAAACTTTTGTCTTTCATTAAGACTAATACTATCAATATTGAATTCTCCGATATTATAATAATAGGTCCCTATCTGAGTTACTTGTATGATTCCAGGTAACCCCGGGTGTGGAAGAGTATTAGATAATAATAATGTATAAAATAATAATTCTTCTTTATCAAAAAACCCTGGATTCTTTTTATATTCAATAATTCGACAATGACCTTGTTCATTTACTTTATCAATACGATCAATTTTTCCTTTGAGATAATTATCATTAAGCATAAACTCTGTTCCAATAGGCTCCCAAAACTGCGGAGAATTATTATAACGTTTTATCTCTAAATCGATGAATTTCTTTTTTAAAATTTCATCTTTTCCGTTAATAATTGGATAAACACCATTACGTATATCTTCTCCATATTTATTATAAAAATCATTAAACCATTGATGCCATTTCAAACCTTCTTGTATATCTGGTCTATGATCAGTAAGATCAGTTATCCAAGTAGCTCCCGATTTCGCATCGTTATTAAGTTCCTTTAATATGTAAAATTTAAATGAACAATGCAAGTATGCAATAAATTCTGTTTTACTTATAGTGAAACCTTCTTCCAACAATATTCTCAAATGGTTAACGGTTATTTTATATTTAAGCGTCAAAAAAACCGTTTTTAGCTTTTTATAAAAGATTTTGTCAAAGAATATGATTAGTACAAAACAACTAGGAATAAGCAAAATGTCTTACCAAATTTTATTGTTAACCAAAGTTGAACAAAACATAATCTATTATTTTCTATGGAGAATTATCAAAGGAATGGATGAATGGTTCACTGGTGGATTAAAGAAATTAGCTCATAATATAGGAAGACATGAGAAATCAGTAGTTAAAGCACTAAAATCATTACAAGAAAAAAGTTTGATCGAAACAAAAAAAGTTCAGAAGAAAGTATGGGTAAAACATACTTTATCTGATGATGAATTATATCCAAGACTAGCTATTTTATGTGATGATTTTTATAGCTCACAAACAATAAATGAAAGAAAAAAAGATCTTCTACAATTAAGCCAACAATTAAAACACGAGAAACAAAATCTTCGAGAAAAAATACAAAAGAAAAAGATGGAAGAAAAAAGAATTGAAATTATATTAGAAAATATTACAGATGCTGATTTGAATGATTTGGTTAGTAAGATACTAACAGAAAGAACGTATGCCAATGTGAATTCTCCAATTGAAGACATCATAAAAACTGAAATCGTATCATTTAGGGATAAGATGTATGAGAAATACTGTGAATTTGAAAACGACGATGAATCAGTTGGAGAGGTGAATTCGGATGAGATAATTAATCCATATGTTCCATCTAAAGAAGAGCTGGATTTAATTATAAATCATTCAAAGAGAAATTTGAAATTAATTCACAAATAATAATGTAAGGGGATTTTGTCTTGAATGAAATCCAAGAAAAAATCTTAACACTAATTAGTAACCACACAGGGGTATACCCCATAACTGTCAAGAATATTGAGAACCAATTAGGATGTTCGAATGCATTTGTTGCTAAAAACATTAAAATTCTTGAAAAAGAGAAGCGAGTTGATAAAAAAGAAGTTGTTTGGTTTAAGGGAAGAATAGCATTTTATAAATTATCTAAAAATACTTGGCCTGAATTTATTGGAAAAAAATGTAAGAATTGTCATAACAAAAGTACTATCGATACTTGTATTTTTTATGAAGAACTTGCAGATGCAGGATACATCGAAGAACCACGACGAGTAATGAAGAAGCTGGATCATGATACGATAGCTTGTCAATGGTTCATAGATCGAAAAACAAATTGGGAAAGAAAGAAATTTCAAGATTTTTTGGATGAAACAAGAAAAGTAACAAGAACAAAAACAGGATACAAAACAAGTTATCACTGTAAATTTTGTGGCGAAGAACTTCCCATAGGCAATGGATTTATCGCGAAACTTGGAAGCTCTGTTATACGTTGCATAAATTGTGAGTCAATTATCAAACTTGTGTTTAAGGAAAAAGAAAATCTCTTTCGAGTGATTTATGCAGAAGAAAAAGGGGATGTCTATAGGGAACATTTCTACAAAGCATCAGGCATCTTCTCCACTATTGTCCCATATGTTGGTACAAAACACGGTATTGTTATACCTGATCTTAAATCTTGTATACTCAATTTCAATACAAAAACATTAGTTGTTTGTAACTGGGTAGGAAAACTCACAACTCTAGAATATATCGTTGCTAGAAAAAAATCGGATTATGATTATCTTTTAGATGTTTTGCCATCAAAAGGGTATAAAAAAATTCATGTGATTTTTGGCGGAGAGAAAATTAAAAGCCCACCACCAATAAAACAGCAAGTTGGAATACTAAATATACTACGGGAAACAAAGATTGCTAATAAAGAATTTTGTTTAGCAACATTAGTAAGCAGAAGAACAATCCTTCAAAGAATATCTCATCATCTCGATAAAGAGAAATTGAAATCTACTTTAACACTGATTGAAACAAAAATACAAGAATTAAATAGAAAAACATCAATAACTCCAAGTGAGTGGAACGATCTAGACAGAGATGCTGCAAAGAATATGTGGTGGACATTAGCAGCCTTTTTCGAGAAAATAGGAATATACTTTCCAGGCAGAGGGTCAGCTCGATTAATGCAGGATAATTTCAAACCATACGGGTTACACTTTTCTTATTCAGCGATTGATACACTAATAAATGGTGTTTATGACAAAGCGAGAGATTATGTGAAAGAATATTGCACAAAAATTAATTTTTGTTGGGATGGATTACCAGGAATATGTCATGGAAAAACAAAGGGAGGGGTGTTTGGACTTCACTTAGATATGTCTGAACCAATTAAACTTGTAGTTTTGCCTTTCCTAATAGAAGCATTAGTGAATGAAGAAATAATTC
The DNA here is from genome assembly GCA_019058275.1 of Candidatus Heimdallarchaeota archaeon. Taxonomy (GTDB): domain Archaea; phylum Asgardarchaeota; class Heimdallarchaeia; order JABLTI01; family JABLTI01; genus JABLTI01. The sequence continues at coordinate 25,368 of JAHLVW010000057.1, read as the reverse complement.
CTAATCAAGTACAATATAAATATGGTAGAAGAAGGCAAAAAGTGTTTTTTGTATATCCACAATCTGAACTTAATGAACAATTAGAACAAATCGTGAAAGAAGCATTAAACAGTAAAATGAATGGTAAAACAGGAAGGAGCAAAATAAATGACTATTATTTAGAAGGAAAGTATTGGTTGAATGATCTCATAATAAAAAGTAACAACTATGAAATAAAACATCATGGGGTGACATTTCAACCTTGGGCAATTATAAGAGAAGGAGTATGGGGATTATTAGATAGAAAAGAAAAAGACCAGTTTGTTAAAGAATTAAGAAATTACCATAACGAAATAGGATTTAAACCGTTAGCATTAAAGGAAGGATGAAGGTAAATGAGTGAAGAAATAGGAAAGGAAACAATAGCTAATGATTTGGAAAGATTAACAAAAATCTCAATAAAAGATCAAGGAAGGATAACCAAAAATCTACTAAGAATTACTGTACATGAAGGAGAATTCGCATACCAAATTATAAAATTGCTTCTAACAGAAAAAATAGAGAAAGGATATACAAAGAAATATTCACTAGTAGAATTACAGAAAAAAATACCTCTTAAGAGAAGTAGATTAATAGAAAAATTGCAAAGAGTAGTGAAGGAAGGCGTACTGAAACATCAGAAAAGAAAATACATGATTAATAAAGAACATATCTTAGTTGATAGATTGTGGCAATATTATAATGATGCGAATTATAAGGAAAGAGAGAAAACAAAAGATATCATCAATTTGATACAAGAAAATGAACAAATAGAGGAAGAAATAAGAGAGATAGAGGAAGAATGGATAAGAGAGAGAAAATACCTTAAATTAACAGAAAAAGAAGAAGAAAAATTGCGAGAAGAATTAATTAATGAAACAATAGCGGATTCGTATGATATTGAAACCGAATTAAAACGATTAATTGGTCAAAACAAAGTAAGAATCATTGGGTATAAGGAAATGTAAAGACAAATTTTAAAGAAAATCAAGTACCTGCTGAAATACTTACTCAAGTAAAGAAAAGTTATTTTTCCATGAAAAAGCTAAATTAGTAATTTATTAAGAAAAGATTTGAGAGTATCTTTGAGTGTTTAACATGTTTTATGATCCTAGAAAAGAACTTATTCGAAAAAGAATTTATGACTTCCAGCGAACTGTTAAAACATATCCTGATGATGATGATTCACACAATCAACTTGGATTATGGTATTCGACTGATGGCAGAATAACTGTAGGAAAAAATCATTTTCTTCGAGCTATAAAATTGAATTCTAAAGAATCTGAATACTGGTTAAATTTAGGAGTAGCATACAGTCGTTTAGATAGAAAAGAACAAGCTTTAAGATCTTGGCATAGAGTTTTGGAATTAAATCCAAATGATACTCGAGCATTATATAATATTGCTCTTACTTTCATGGAATCAAATCAACCACTTAATGCACTAGATCTTTGGTATAAAATATTGAAAATTAATCCAAAGGATGATATTACTTTAGTTAGATTAGGTGATTATTTTTGGAAATTTGGTGAATTTAGTAAGGCAGATGAATTTTATTCTCAAATATTGGCAATAAAACCAGATTTCCCTCCAGCTCTAAAGCATATTGGCATGAAATATTTCGAAATGGGTTTTTATCAGAAAGGTTTAGAACTGTTAGAAAAATTATTTGGAATTGATTCTGAAGATTGTGATGTATTAGTTTCACTTGCTGAAAATACTCAAAAGGAAAAAGATTTTCCTTGTGCATTACGTTATTGGGTTAAATTAAATGATTTACAACCAACGAATTTACGAACACTATATGAAATTGCTAAAATAAAAGCTCATCTCAATCATGATGATGTTATTGAGTATATAAAACAAGCAATAACAGTTAATCCTAAGACCATTAGACAAATACATATTGATTCTGAATTTACTAGTATTGTTAAAAGTGAGTATTACGATTCATTAGTTCAATTAGCAAAAGAACGTGATATATTCCTTAATCGAATAGTGTATATCGATGGTAAAAATGTAACCAAAAGTAAGAACCGGTGGAGAAAGTCAGTTGATGTTTACTCTTTATTTTGATTAATTCGTTATTGAAACAAATAGTTAAGTTATCTCATTCTCTCTGGAAAAAAGGTACTAAAAAATTCTCGATTATCCTACATAATCTTTCTCTTGCTTTTCAACATCATAAGAAGCAATCCTTTTTCATAACCCTTTCATTTCTTCTCTTTATTCAATCATTTCTAGTTCCAGCTTATTTATCACAACATGCTACTAACTCAGCTAAATTTGATCTGGGTTTAGATGTTGCTATCCAATTAGAAAATCCTTCTAACACTTCATCTTTACTTTCAGATATGTCAGGGATTCCTTCTGTCCAATCTGCTGCAAATTATTCTCTTGTTCAGTTATCAATTTTTGACATTGATTATCAGGTATTAGTTATCTCGCAAACCTTTGGATCTACAATCTCTTATTCCAAGGATTATGATTTGGGAATTGTAAAAGATGGTTTAGAGGAATTCAGCGATACTCCAAATTCTATTCTTACTCAATCAGAGGATGTGTTTCTTAATAGTAGAATTGTCTATGGTTCAGAAAGCAATAGCATTGTATTGGGCTTTAACAACATTTCAGCTGATGATGAGCAATTCATTGAACAAGAATTCAAAGTTTTTGATAAGTTTCATCTTTTCCCACTATTATTGAATGACTATCAACTTTCAACATATCATTTCGAAAAAAACTCTATTCCTTTTCTGGTCATGACTGAATCAGCTTTTCAAGTAATTCTTCAACATAATGAAGATATTTCAATTGTATCATTAGAGGAAGCTATTATCATTAAACTCAACAAACAATCAGAAATGCAAACATTTTTACAAGCATTACAATCAACACCTTATTCAATTATACATACAACTTGGATCGATGTTTATCCAGATTACTTGCCAACTTTTGCTACAAGTATCATAGCACTATCTATTACAACAGGTGTTTTTGTAGGTATTTCATTTTTCATTGTAGGTATTGTTCTAGTACAAGATATGCTTAATACTCGACGAGAAAGGATACTGGTTTTACGTTATCGAGGATTTTCAGTTAAGACTATTTCAAGTAATTTCCTTTTTGAGTATTTATTTGTTTTACTTCTAATTCTTCCAATTAGTTGTAGAGCTGGAATTGGTTCTCTTGTTTATCTTCTTAGAGTTCTAATTAAAGCAGAGAATTGGATTCTGAAAGTTCCTTATTACTCCCAGTTTTCACTCTATTTGTCAGTCATATTAGTGGCTCTAATAGGTGTTGACATTCTCATTAGACATTTTTATCAGAAGAAATTCTTTGAGTTTCAACCATCAATTATGGAGGGTACATGATGATTAATCTAGAGGCAGTAACTAAAATTTATCCAAATCCTGAATTAGGTCGTTCCATTGTTGCCTTAAGTGGTTGTGATTTAGATGTTAAGAGTGGTAGTTTTGTTTCAATTATTGGACCTAGTGGTGCTGGGAAATCTACACTCATGAGAATGATTAGTGGTTTAGAACAACCAACCAGTGGTAAAGTGAATGTTCTTTCTCAAGACATTGATTTAATGTCTAAGAAAGAATTATACAATTTTCGTTTACAAAAAATTGGATTCCTTAATCAAATACCGCATTATAATCTATTTCCTGATTTAACTGTTGAACGGAATCTAATGGTACCAACAAGACTTATTGGTAGGAGCTTGGAAGAATCAAAAAAACAAGTTGATGAAATACTTGAAAAAATGGAAATCAAACATCTCTCTCTCAGAAGAGCAAAGCAGCTTTCAATGGGAGAAAGTATGCGAGTTAGTTTAGCAATTTCCCTCGTAAACTCTCCACCAATATTATTGGCTGATGAACCTACTGGTCAACTTGATAAAAAGAACTCTAAAATTATCTTGGATCTTCTTAAAAAAATAAATCAAGAGGAAAAAACTACCGTTATTGTTGTTAGCCATGATCCCATTTACTTTTCTGTGGTCTCTGAATCGTTTCTAATTTTTAATGGTAGACTAGGAGCCATTTATGCTCAAGAAGATTTGCCAGAGGTAAGTGAAAAGGATAAACCCCTTACATCTGAAATGTTTGTTTCTCATATTGATAGTTTTTCTTACTTATTCCTCCCAAACCAAATCAAAGACCTTTTATCACTGAAGAAAAAAGTGAAATTTATTGTTGATCACACAACGAAAAAAATCTATCTTGAAAATCCTGAATCACCAGAAAGTTTTGAAGTAAAAGAAATTTCCCAAATAGAAATCCCAAAATATCAACCAAGAAAACGAAATAAAAGTGAGATAAGTATTTTAGAGTGCAAAGACTTAACAAAATTCTATTATTCCCCAAGTAAAGAATTAATTTTACAAAATATAGATTTTCAATTATATCCTGGTGAATTAGTATTTCTAATTGGTCCATCTGGTACTGGGAAAACAACACTTTTGAATCTTATATCAGGCATTGATTTGGACTTTACAGGATATATTAATATTCTTGGTGAAGAAATCCGACCATCTAATCTCTCATTAATTGAAAAATTGAGATCTCAATCAGTGTATTACTCCTCACAATATATAAACTTGTATCCTTCCATGAATCTTATTGAAAATATCAATTATTTTTCAACTAATAAAAAAGAAGAACATCAGAATTTCTATAGTTTGAATTATTTATTACAATATCTCTCATTGGATGACATTAAGAATCAGCTTGTAGAGAATTACTCCCAAGGAGAAAAGAAAAGAGCATCAATTCTTTTGGGATTACTCTTATCTCCCAAGATTATGTTAATTGATGAACCTACTGCTAACTTAGATGAACTGAACAAACGTAAAATAATAAATCTTCTTGCTGAATATGTAATGAGCACTAATGCATCTGTTCTTGCAGTTACTCATGATTTAGTATCAATAATTCCTAATAGTCGAATTATAGAAATCGAAAATAACAGGATTACTAAGGATTTGATAGCAACGCACAAGTATTGTGCAAAATTAAAGGAACAATATCTTAGTAAGAAAATTGTCAATATTTAAATCAGTTAGAAGTTTGCAATAAAGTATAGTCATTATTATCGCGCTGTCCAGACTGCGCTACGGGCCTAGGATTAAAATTTGAATACTATTTTTTTTCTCTCTTTTTCTCTTTAAAATACTTACGGTGAGAAGAGAATTATTGTTTCGAGTTCAGAAATGTTTATTATATTTATATTACAATATTCTTTAGGGGATGTTGTGAATCAAAAGAATCGGAGAGCAATCAGTTTTATAGTTATTAGTTACATTATTGTTTTTGGGGGGATAGGTATAGGTTTAGGAGTATATATTGGTTATAGTATCAAACAAGATGCTTGGCTTTTTATCAACTGTTCTAGACTCAATTGGGGTGATCAGAAGCTTATCATTTTGGTTGATGTTCCCTCTACTGGTGGTAAAGCAAATCAATTTTTTATGTATGAGATTGTCAATAATGGATTTGGTGATAATTGGTATTTTTATGAGGGTATTGAAAATTCTAACAAACCTTCTGTTTCCAATCCTAAAGATTTTGATTTTATTATTGTTGTTGCTTCGGATTCCAATGGTAATGATAAGTGGGACGATTTTTCCTTAAAAATGGAAATTTTAGATAGTGAATTAAATGATAAATGGGATTGGGTATCACCCTACAATTTTGGTGATGATGCAGGTAATTGCTTAGCAACAGGTGTTTGGCAATTATCCAAGGAAGAAGATTTTACTTTTCTGCTTAATGGCCTATGTGTTGCTAGTTTACATTGTCAAGGAAGATGTCCAAGTTATTCTTCATTATATCCTAATGATGATTGGAATCTATTGTGGGATTGTCTTGAAGGTTATTTTTATGATGGAGATGAACAAGAAGTTGAGAATTTAATAGTAGATTTCTCATTTCCAGCTCCTTATTTAGTAACAAAGTAATATTGTAATTTCATCTCTTCTATCAATCCCAAATTTTTCTCAGCTTGTTTACTTATGGTGAGAAGAAAAAAAATAACTTACCCTGTAAAACCTAAAAACCTTAAAAGATTATAAACTACTTGCATTTTAATGTGATTTTATGTCAAATGAACGATTATTGAGAAAAACTGCTGTTGATAAAAATAAAAAGAAGCTCGGTCCTATTATCCGAATAGATGATTTGCTTGGTAAAAGGATTAAGAAAGCTGTTCCTCATGCAATGGTTCTTGTTAAGAAATTCTTCAAAGGTGAAATTCTTGTTCCAATTGAAATTAAGAAAGTCATTGATGTTACTGATCAACTAGTTTCATTTAATATTCTTAAAATTGATTTTGATAAAGAAGCAGAAAAATTACGTATAATTAAAAAGCAACGAGAGTTCGATGAAGCAAAAAGTCCTTATGAATATCGAACTAGAGCTAGATTAGCTCCATACACCAGAAATTCACCTCGATCTAAAAATAGAAGGAAATAAATCCACTACTGTTTTATTTTTTTATTAATTATATTCCTATTTTCTTTCGCTTTTCCATTATATGCACCCAAATTATTAAAACATGTAACAGAAAACTGCAAACTAGTGAAATAAACGAAATATAAAGCAGATAAATAATTTGCTGCTTAAGAAAGAATATCTAGTCTTCTATAAGAAAGATTTTAATGATTTAGTACTTTAGTTATTATTATGTTCCGTAAGAAAGAAGATAAAGTTGAATTTTCGATTCATGTTTGTGATGATTGTTATAATGAACGTAAACTGCATTTCGAAATTTTTCAATTAAAGCGAATTCGTGTTCGTAGTTGGCATCCCTGTGCTGTTTGCAAAACGGACACTCATTGGTTATTTACTGGTTTAGCTGATTCAGAAAGTGAAGTTGAACACATGAAGCAAAAAATAACCAGTTAAATAGAAGCAATTTTGTGGAATTGGATTTCATCATTTCGATATAGCAGTTATTCTAGTTTTCCAAGTGACAATACTTTGGTCAGAATATTCCAACTGATTATAAATGAGTGACCACTTAATATCCAGTTGATATTATGTTTAAGTTGGTTTGAGTACTATGGGATACAGAAAACATTTGAAAAATCCAATTATTACTGAAGAATCAGATCAAAGGAAAGGTTTACCCTTACCTCCCATTCAAAAACCCTATACTGAAGATGCTAAATTAGTAGATTTAGTTTCTCCTGATGATTTTACAGTTGGAAACATTCCATTGTTGAAAGCTATAACAAATCGAATTAGTCATCGCAAATATACAGATGAATCATTAACCTTAGAAGAATTCTCATATTTACTTTGGACAACTCAAGGTGTTAAAGAATTAGCAAGAGAAGGACGGATAACCCTTCGAACTGTTCCTTCAGGAGGAGCTATGCATCCTTTTGAAACCTATCTAGTGGTAAATCGCGTTGAGGGCATCGAATCAGGTTTATACAGGTATTTGGCAATAGAACACAAGTTGCTGTTTCTAAAGTCACTGGATCCTAAAGAAATGCCAGAAAAGATGGGGAAAATAAACAATGGTCAAACATTCATTGGAAAAGGTTCTGTTGTTTTCATTTGGAGTGTAAGACCATACCGTACAGAATGGCGTTATGGTGAAGACTCTTTTAAAGATATTCTCATGAGCGTTGGTCATATTTGTCAGAATCTCTATCTTGCTTGTGAAGGAATTAATGCAGGCACTTGTGCTATAGTTGCATATCAACAAAAATTGTTAGACGATTTCATTGGTGTTGATGGGAATGATGAAATATCACTCTACGTAGCACCTGTTGGTAAAATAAAAAAGGAATAAATTAGGATACAATACTGTATCCTATTACTTTCTTTTGCATTTTGTTATAATGGATTTTTGTTACTTTATTTTGCAGGGGTTTCTGATGGTTTCATAACCATTCCCATAACAGCATAGAGGATGTAGAATATACCAACTATTATAGATCCAACAAGTGAGCTATAGAAACTAGTATCTAACCACCATTCATATCCAGATGCAAATATGGCTAATGCTCCAACTGTTATTCCTGTTAAGACAAATCCTACGATTGCTCCACCAACACCAATAAAGCTTAGAATCTTTACAATGACTGTTTGTTTATCTAATAGTGTAAGAATTCCTAAAAATACTGAAATTCCTAATAATGCAAGAAACAAAAGCCCTAGCAAAACAAGAAAAAGTTGAGCCCAAGCAGGAGCATATGGGGCTCCTACCCAAAAATAATAGTTAGATCCTCCGCCTTCCCACCAACCGCCAAAATCGGTAACAAAGACGAGGATTGTGGCAACTAAACTAAAAACCGCAGCAAAAGCCATGAAAGCAATTTTAACAAATTTCATTACTAACTGATTATCTTGGTTCATAGCTTTTTTAAGGTTTAGAGATATAAAAATCCTTGTGGGTAAAAACTAAAGGGAATTATCTTTTATTGGTATATCAAATAGTATATTGTATTTGAAAATATATTATTAGGTTGAGAACTTTTAGGGTAGGTTTGAAGTGAATACAGTTTTAGTAGCTTTCCTCCTAACAACTTTCGCTGGTTTATCCACAGGAATAGGTAGTGCAGTACCATTCTTCTTTAAGAAATTCAGAAAATCATTCCTAGCATTCTTTCTAGGACTCTCTGCTGGGGTAATGATATTGGTTTCATTTATGGAGTTGATGTTTAAAGCTGCTGAAGATCTTAAGAGTTACTGGCTTTATCTTACTTTTTTTGGTGGAATGGCTGTTGTTGCTCTCATTGATTTTCTTATACCTCATGAGAAAAATCCTCATCATATGACTCGAAAAGAAGAGATTATTTCTGATATACAGGATGCATGTAGAGATGAAATAGTAAAGGATGAAGTTATCGAAGCTCGAGTACCAAAGAAGTTCTAGAAGAGGGTGAAAACAAAGATCTAAGAAGAACGGGGATAGTGACCGCTATCGCAATTGCTATACATAATTTTCCCGAGGGTATAGCATCTTTTGCTGCAGCATTAGATGACATTTCAGTTGGGATATCTATTGCAGTTGCCATTGCTATTCATAATATTCCTGAAGGTATAAGCGTCTCAATACCAATATTTTATGCTACTGGGAGTAAATGGAAGAGTTTCGGATTATCATTTGCTTCAGGCATTGCTGAGCCTATTGGTGCTTTGGTTGCGTATGCGATTTTATTTAAATTTCTTAATCCAACGATTTTAGCTGTGAGTTTAGTTGCTGTTGCAGGTATTATGGTCTATATTTCTATTGATGAATTAATTCCTGTAGCTCATGAGTATGGGAAAGGTAATTTGGTAATGGCAGGCGTTGTTATTGGCATGATCATAATGGCTGGCAGTTTAGTGATGTTTGAATATTTAGGATAAAAACAATTACTCTTTTTCATTGGAATTATTGTTCAACAATGTCATAGCTCTTTCACTTTCAACTTGCTCTGGTGTTTGAAAACCAATTTTTGATTTGACATAAAATAGTAGAGCTAAGGGGATTACTGACAAAATAATCGGTAACAAGTATTGATATGGTAAGTTAAACTGCTTATCGACAATATAACCAAAAAGTAATGGAGCAATAGAAGAAATACCAATCATCAGAGCAGAAATGATGCCATTAGCTGAACTCAAAATTTCTAGAGGTATCATTTCAACAAGTAATGAGTTATTTGCTGGATCTCCGGGATAGTATGAAGATGTGAGAAGTACGAACAGTATTACTGCAGTTACTAGTAAGGCAATACCAAATGCAGATGTTTTTAGATCGATGTTTTTTATCTCAAGAGTACCAATGAAAATAGCTATAAATACTGCAACAATAGTTGATGCAATAGTAGAGATGATGAGTGTTTTCAAGCTACCTAATCGAGGTGAAATAAAGCCGCTAATAAAGGTCGAAGCTCCCCCTGCACCTATAACTATTGCCATTATCAGAGCTGAGTTGAATTTTGTAGCTCCAAATTGATCTTCAAAAATAAAAGATGTGAATGTGTTAATTATTCGAAAGGTTCCTGCACGTATCACTTGGGCTATAACCACAACAACTAATGGAGCAGTAATAATACCTAATGCTAACCTTTTCTTATGATTTGATTTTTTAATTTTCTTTTCATGAAAAATTACTTTCTCGCCCATAACTATATCTTCAATTGGTTTGTATTTTTGATATTTCTTAACAAGTAATAACATAATTACTAGTATTGGAAAACACATTGCACCAAAAATACCAAGGATTAATGTAGCAGTTCTCCAACCCAACCAACCAGAAAGACCAATTGTTGCTATTGGGGTTATAATAGCGCCTATTGTTCCAAAGATTAAATTAAAACTATGGGCGAGATTCCTTTCAGCACCAAATTCCTGTGATAGTAATGGAAGAGCTATCGGATGGAAAACTGAAGCACCTATTCCACCCACTACTGTTGCTACTATTAAAACTGCAAAACTATTGGCAGCATAAATGATGAATGTGTGGGAAAAAACAAGAATATACCCTATGATAATTAATTCTAGACGCCATTTGCGTATTCTATCTCCTATGAATCCTATTATAATTGTAAACGGAATCATAACAAGAACGCTTGTCATGGCTATAATTCCTACTCGAGTATAATCAATGTAGATATCCTCATTTGGTATTACTTGCATCAAAATAGGTAAGAAATAAGGGTAAATATGAGCCATAGTGTGGAAGAGATTAATTGGCATTAGTAGTTTAAACTGATCTTTACTTAGCATTAAGATTCATTACCAGACAAGGTTGTCAGCATTAAAAATATTTTTACTAATAAAAATAAATTGAATGCATAACACTTAATTCTAAAAAAAAGAGTAAAAGAGTTGGTTATTACCAACTACTGCTACTTTTGTCCCCTCTAAAGTACATATAATCAATAGCTACTGCATATGCTAATGCAATTAGAGGATCTATGTGTTCACTAACAACAACTCTAAATTGGTCTCTAAAAGTAAACCATTTCTTGTCAACTGTTAATAGAATTCTTCCTTGAGGATCAATCAATCGCCAATTCATTTTTATCCATACTTGTTCATCAGGTCGACCTACTAGTCTTCCATTTGCATCATAAAGCTCCCATTTTCTTCTTAAAAAACCATATTTTCCTTTAATAGCTCCTTTGAATCTTCCTTGATGATCTCGTATGTCGAATTTTTTATCCTGGAATGTTATAATTGTAGGATTTCCTTTAACATTAGCAACTTTTCTTCCCTCAAAATCGAAGAAATTCCATTCACCACCCCAGCTAATGATCTTGCCTTTAATTTCGCCCATTTTATGACCAGTAACATTATAGATAGTATATTTAGGTCCCCAACTTAGAAATGCTTGCATAACCAAATATTCTCTATGCCTAAACATCGGAATGTTACCACGCCATGCAGGTGGTAAAACTGGTGGAGCTACTGGAGGAGGGTTTGGATCAATATTGTAAGCAGGGCTTTTCTTTCCACCTACACTAATCGATTCGCCATGTGTTTGATAGGAATGGCAAAAGCGACAATAGTAATCATTAAATTCAGCAAGAAAATCTACTTGTTCTCCGCAAAATTTACAAAAACGTGTTTGCGTATTTGACAATTTTCAATTACACCAATTATATTAGAGATGTTCTTTTAATTAAATACTACTAAACTAGTATCTTCAGTTAATCATTTCTTTTGAACAATGCAATCGAAATAGCATGCTTCATAATCTTTACAGATGGTAGGCATACGAACGTACCTTTTTTCACGTAGAACGAAATCAAAACCATCGAAGTAATCATCGATTTCATTGTCCTCTAGAAAAGTATGAACAATTTCCTCTCCACCTTCAATTTGGAGAAATTCTCCTTTTTCAAGTTCTTTACCTTCTCCATACATGTTATCTTCTACAGACATGAAATTGACGTAAAATAGACCACCTTCTTTTAGAACTCTTCTGATTTCATCAATTGCTTTTTTGATATCCTTCTTTGTTAGATAAAAGATTGTATTGTAAGTATATACAAAACTAAAGGTCTCATCTTCATAAGGCAGATCTCTCATATCTCCTCTAATGATGTTTAAGTGCATACCTTCGTTATGTGCAAACTCATTTGCTCTTCTTATTTGGTTTTCTGAGATGTCAATTCCATAAGATTTGAATCCATGTTCATGAAACAGTGCTAAGGGAGGTCTTCTTCCACCTGCTCCACAATCTAATATCTTCTTTTCCATGTCTTTAGCGAGATGATCAATAAGTGCAAGAAATTTATATACTGGTGCTTGAAAAATAATAACTGGCATACTAAATCACCTAAACTAATCCCAATGAATCAAGGTAACTTATCAGCTATTTAGAATTAAAGTTGTTATAGGTCTAATTTATTATCAAAATATGAAAGAAAGGAAGATTATGTTAGCTTCTTATTATTTCCTTTTGACAATACAATCAATATAACTTGCTTCGTAATCTTTCCATATTGTTGGCATGCGAATATGTCTATTTTCCAAGAGGAGAAAATCAAAACCATCAAAGTAGTCTTTTACTTCTTGAGTCTCGAAGAAGGTACGATATCTTTCTTGTCCTTCTTCATTAACAAGAACAAATTCACCTTTTCCTATCTTTTTTCCTTCACCATAGTATTTATCATCCATTGACATGAAATTAACGAAAAACAAACCATCTTTTCTTAAAACCCTTCTTACCTCAGTTATTGCCTTTTTAATATCCTTCTTTGTTAAATGAAAAATTGTATTATAGGAATAAACGAAGCTGAAAGATTCATCTTCATAAGGCAACTCTCTTATATCACCTTTGATAATGTCGATTTGCATGTTATTTTTTTGTATGAATTCCTCTGCGAGTTTAATTTGCTCATCAGAAATTTCAATGCCATGTGTTTCAAATCCAAGCTCATTAAACATTGCTAGAGGAGGTTTTTTCCCACCTGCACCACAATCAAGAATCTTCTTTTCCATTTCTTTAGCGAAGTAGTCTATATATGAGCCAAATTTGTAAACTGGAGCAGGATAAAAATTATATGACATTATTAAAACACCGGAATTCCAAATAGTTAGAGAATATTATTGTTAAGAATAAACGTTACTATTAATTCTAATTTGGAAAAAAAGATAAAGATAGGGAAAAAATGGTTTTATCCCTTAACAACAGCTATTGGTTTCACTCTTATGACTTTTTTACCAATTCCAAGAGCATCACTAACATTAGCTACAGAGTCAATGTCTTTGTAAACTCCAGGAGCTTCTTCAGCAATAATTTTAGGATTAGCTGATTTAACGGTGATACCTTTACCCTTTAGCTCATCTCTGATAGTTTCACCCCAGAATCGTCTGAGAGCTGCTTTTCTACTCATTACTCTACCAGCACCATGTGCAGTGCTTCCAAAGCTTACTTCCATTCCATTTGGTTGACCGATTAGAACATAAGAAGCAGTTCCCATGCTACCTGGTAGTATTACTGGTTGACCAATTGATTTGTATGCTTGAGGGACATCAGGATGGTTAGCTGGAAATGCTCGAGTTGCTCCTTTTCGATGAGTAATAACTGTTCTTTTCTTTCCATCGATTGTGTGCTCTTCCTTCTTTGCTATATTGTGAGCGACATCATAGATCAAATGCATATCCATATCTTCTGCAGATTGTTTGAATTGTTTTTCAAAGGTTTCTCTAACCCAATGCAGGATCATTTGTCTGTTTCCCCAAGCGAAATTAGCACCACAAGCCATAGCATTGAAGTATGCTTGTCCATCAACGCTTTGTGTTGGTACACTTGCCAGTTCTCTGTCAGGGGGCTTAATATTGTACTTGTGCATAGCTCGTTCAACATTCCTAAGATAATCAGAGCAAATTTGATGACCAAGACCCCTACTACCAGTGTGAATCATAACCACGACTTGCCCTAGTTCAATGACTCCCATTGCTTTTGCTAAGTCGTCATCGTAAATCTTGTCTACATATTGAATTTCTATGAAATGGTTACCACTACCTAAACTACCTGCTTGTGGCATACCTCTTTGGATTGCTCTGTCAGAGAGTGTTTCGATATCAGCATTTGATAAAGCACCATTTTCTTCACAATGGTCAATATCTTCATCCCAACCAAGTCCTCTTTTTACACAATATTTTGCACCCTCAGTTAACAATTCATTCAATTCAGATCTATTAAGACGAATCTTGGCTTTTGAACCAACTCCAGAGGGTACATTTCGAAACAACTCTTCAGTTAATCTATGAGCTTGCGGAACAACATCTTCTTTCTTCAAATTAGTTCGTAGTAATCGAACACCACAATTAATATCATAACCTACACCACCAGGACTAATGACGCCTTCATCATAATCAGTAGCTGCAACACCACCTATTGGGAACCCATAGCCCATATGACCATCAGGTAAGACTAGTGAGTGCTTATAGATTCCTGGCAACCATGCAACATGTGTTGCTTGTGTAAACATCTTTTGTTCCATTGCTCGGATTATTTTCTCATTAGCAAAGATTCTCGTAGGCACTTTCATATAATTTCTAGCGCTTTTTGGAATCTCATAGATATTTTCAGCTATTTTTTTTGGAACAAGTTGTGACAATTTTATCATCCTTTTTGATTTTCTTTCATTAGTGAGTGAAAGTCATAGAAATTGCATTCAGTAAGACTGGTATCAGACTCACTAACTTCTTTAGTATTTTTTACCCTAATTAATTTGATTATTAATCTTTCGCAAAATCGAGCTTTCTACTTTATAAAAAAGCAATCAACATCATTTTGTTAATCGCTCTTAAGCATGTTAGCATTATCATGTTAACAATAGGACTTTATTATTTGTAAATAGAATGTCTCACATTCGATAATAAATCTGGATGGATACTATCACATGACTGTTACAATTATTGTTGGTGGTTTTTGGGGCGATGAAGGCAAAGGAAAAATCATAAGCTATATTGCTTATTCAGAGAATCCTGCAATTATTGCACGTAGTGGTGTTGGAACAAATGCTGGTCACACCGTTGTCTTTGAAGGCAAGAAATATGGTTTAAGAATGATTCCTAGCGGATTCACTAGTAAGAAATCTCGTTTGTTAATTGGTGCAGGAGTATTAGTTGATCCTGACATTTTTCTCAAGGAGATAGAAGAAACTGGTTGTAAAGACCGAATTGCAATTGATTACCAAGCAGGTGTAATTGAAAGTCAACATAAAGAAATTGACCAAAAAGACAAACATTTCAGTAAAAAAATCGGTAGCACTGGTACAGGTTGTGGTCCAGCAAATCAAGATCGTGCTAAACGAACTCTAAGACTTGCTAAGGAATTTCCACAGCTAGAACCCTACTTGACTGATGTTTCAACAGAAATAAATGAAGCAATTGAAGCAGGTAAAAATGTTGTTCTTGAAGGAACTCAAGGAACCATGCTTTCTCTCTTTCATGGAACTTATCCTTTTGTTACTAGTAAAGATGTTTCTGCTCCACAAATATGCTCTGATGTTGGTATTGGACCAACTAAAGTTGATGAAGTAATTATAGTCTTCAAAGCGTTCATGACGAGAGTTGGGGAAGGACCTATGCCTGGAACACTTTCTGAAGAAGAAATGGAGAAAAGAGGTTGGGTTGAACATGGCACAGTTACTGGTAGAGCTAGAAGATCAGCTCCAATCGATTTTGATGTTGCTAGAAAAGCAGTAAGATTAAATGGTGCAACACAAATCGCACTGACAAAACTTGATATAATCTTTCCTGAAGTTGCAGGAGCCAAATCAGCTGATAAACTCTCAAAAGAATCTCTTGAATTTATTTCCGAAATTGAAAAAGAAACTGGTGTTCCAGTGACATTTGTTGGTACTGGTCCTGAAGCTGAAGCATTAATTGATCTTAGAGAAGAAAAGCTCTAATGCTTCTTCTTTTTTCTTTCTTTTTAGACTCTTCTTGGTGGTCGTCTTTTAGCCATAACAAAAATAGTTGTCATTGCACCCATCACTATAACTCCTATAAGAATTGCTGGGAATTTACTAGTCCAGAATCCTTCAGGTTGATTGGTTTTTTCTTTGTAAATGAAGTAGTTAGTGTTTGTGAAAAGAGTGTCATCTGAAGTGCTTGCATTGAATGATAATTTGATAAAATCATTCCAGCTATTAATTGGTCCTATCGTTGCTTTGTAAGTGTGATTAGTATCTGGATCCAAGTTCATCTTTACTGGTCCTTCTCCTTCTAGTTGCTGGTCTGATGCAACGTATACTGATCCTAATTTTATATCAGCACCTAAGACAATGATAGAAATATCAGCAAGTTGACTATTATCAGATTGGGTTTTTACTCTGTAGGAGAAATCTACAAAGATTATCCCTTCCACTTTTTCAACAAGAATTCGCAAATATCCACTTGCTAATTCTGTACTGCCTTGAGTAGCATTAAATTTAATGAAATATTCACAATCATACAAGAAAGGTCCTAAGGTAATTACATAGAATGCACTGTATCTTGTTAAGTGATCAGTCTTAGGCAATTCCAAGGAAGTCCAATTTACCATATTATGTGAGTAATGAACGTAAACATGAGATGAGCTATTTATTTCTGGACTCTGAAAGAGTAAGGTTAAATTAAGAATAGTATAATTTGCATAGATAGGTCGGTTATAGTGGGAGTTATCAAAAAGCGTTAGTAGATGTTCAGAAGCTGATTCCAAAGTATCAGAATTAGTGGAAGTTTGAGCAAGAACATTTTCTAGTGAACAAAAAGTAAAACTCAAGATGCTTAAAGCGAAGAGCATTGCTGTAAATTTTGTTCTATTGTTCATGTTGCAACAACTACCTATAAGTTGTTTTACTTTACAAATATATTCATTTCTAAAATATCTGAAATTAAATTGTTTTAAAATAGGCATACTGCTTATAAAGTGGAACATGTATTTAATCTAGAATTTATTCCTAAATTGACTGGAAGAAAGATGCTTCCTCGTCTGGTGGTTAATTATGTCTGATGATAATGAATCATTTGCTGAAAAAGTTGATGAGGAAGGGAGTAGTTTTAAGAAAGACCGGATTTCTACCCAAGTGTTGATCAATACTGCAAATACCATTGATAATGCTGATGGTAATGTTGTGACAGCACTTTATGAGCCACTACAACTTAATCTTGGATTTAATACTGAACAGTTAGGTGCAATAACAACTGCAAGAGCTTTATTGCAAGCTGTGAGCAGCCCCATTTGGGGTTGGTTTTCAGATAGATTCTCTCGTAAATTGATATTGGCTATTGGTTGTTTAATCTGGGGTGTTTTTACCATTATTTTGGGATTCATGAACACCTTCTGGGGAATGTTCTTTGTTAGAGCAGTAACTGGTTTGGGATTAGCAGTAATATTTCCTACAGCTCAATCATTAATTGCTGATTATTTTCCTAAATCAAAACGTGGACAAGCGTTTGGTTATTTGGGACTAACAACAGTATTAGGAGCAATAGTTGGCACATTATATGCTACGCTTTTTAGTGAAACAACAGTAGGTCCTCTAGAAGGATGGCAATTTGTTTTCATAACAATTGGTGCTTTTAGTATTCTTCTTGGTGTCTGTGTTTTTATTTTTAGTAAAGATCCAATAAGAGGTCAATCAGATGATCTTGAAGATAGTGTTCCTTCTGAAGGAAATGAAGAGAAGCTTGTTGAGATGGAAGAGAAACCAAGACGTAAGTTTAATTGGGGTGACTACAAAACAATTCTCTCAAACAAAACTTTTCTATTAGTTGTCTTACAAGGTGTTGCAGGAACCATCCCCTGGAATTCCATTTTATTCATTGTTTTCTGGCTGGAAGAAATCGGTTTTGAACCATTTTTAGCTGGAATTTCATTCTCAATGGTAGCTATTGGTGCGGCTTTTGGCAATTTATTTGGTGGGATAATTGGAGATAGAGCTGCAAAATGGAATCCAGATAAAGGTAGGATTATGGTTGCACAAATCTCAGTATTTTCTGGTATACCAATGATGTTTATCATTTTCTATATTATACCTCATTTCGCTTTAGGACAGTTAACTAACAATAACTTACTCATATTATTCATTGCTATTGGAATCTTCACTGGATTTCTAATTAGCTGGTCTGGACCAGCAACAAATAACCCTATATTCAGCGAGCTATTTATAGCGGATATTAGGAGTAGCGCTTTTGCAGTTGACAGATTATTTGAGGGCAGTATTGCTGCTTCAGGAACATATCTTGTAG
Source organism: Candidatus Heimdallarchaeota archaeon (assembly GCA_019058275.1). GTDB lineage: Archaea > Asgardarchaeota > Heimdallarchaeia > JABLTI01 > JABLTI01 > JABLTI01. The sequence goes on along the minus strand of JAHLVW010000057.1, from coordinate 7,144 downwards.
CTCTTTTTGCCAACAGAGTTTTTGGTTATAGTAATGAAATATGGCATAAAGGATCATTGAGTAACATTATTGCAATGTCAAATGCTCTTTTGATCTGCACAATTGTTCCTTGGACTATTTGTTTACTGGTTTACAGTTTTGTATATTTCACCTATCCTAAAGATAGAGTTGCAGCAATACAAAAGAGAACTAGAAAGGAGATTCATTAAAATGGTAGAAAACGTGAGTGTTATTCTTCATTGGAACACAGACTATGCAGAATTCCCACGTTCTGAATTTCCAACTGTCGTACAAACATCATTTGAACCAATGGTTTCTGCTATAGAAGATTGGAAAGATGGCAAGATTTGTTTCAACATAACTGGTCATACATTTGAGTATCTTCAAAAAAATAACCCAGAGCTTTTGGATAGGATAAAGGTACTTGTCAAGGATGATATTGTTGAAATGATAACCTCTGGTTATAGTCATCCTATTCTACCTTTGCTTCCACGACCAAGAGTTGAAACTCAGTTAAAGGATCACATAGCACTACTCAAGAAATTATTCAAGAAAACACCCATTGGTATCTGGCCTCCTGAACTCGCTGTTAGCCCTTCTGTTTTATCTCAAATTAAAAAACAAGGAATCAAATGGACTGCAATTGACTATGAACACTTTCTTCTTTCACAATACTTCGGAAATGATATGAATCCGTTTGAAAGAAGAGACCTGTCTGCTACAGAAATTTTAGTTGATGCTTATTGGACTAAAGGGCTCAAAAAACTTAGAGCTTACCTTAAAGCACTAAGGACTATTAAAGAAGTACAAAAAACACAAGATCAACCCGTTCAACGAGTAATAATTAACGATAAGGAAACGATTAAGGCATTCCTTTGCTCGGTCAGTTGGACATATTCTACTCAATTTGCAGTTGGTGGGGATATTGCATTTTATAATATGAAGAAACACCTCAAAGCAATTAACAATTCTAATTCCAAGCATCTCAATATCTATGGTAGTGACATTGAATTCTTTGGTTATAGATCAATGGGTCCAGAAGCTGCTAAACCAGTTGATCTAATCAACTTCTTACGCATTTTAAAGAAACAAGGAATAAATACCAAATCTCCTAGTGACATTCCAGAAGAAGAATGGCCCAAAGAAGCTTCCTACTTAAGTGCAGGTTGCTGGTCACCAGACAAATCGTTCCGTATTTGGACTGATAGTGAAGATAATACTGAATTTATCCGTAGAGCAAATGAAATCTATGATATCCTTAGTAGACTTGGCTGGAAGAAAGATCTAATGACTAAATTGGAACCATACCTTAGAATTATGGAGAATAGCGACCCTCGAGGTTGGGCACCAATACCAGAACGAAAGAATGAAGCTTATTCTGCTATGGCTTCAATCTTTGAAATATTGGAAAAATAAGTTCTTTTAATGAATTATTGAGGGAGGGAAACCTCCTTCAAATCATTCAATTGGAGACACTAGCTGTAATACTTCCAGTTGAAGTTGTTAGAATAAATGAATGCTGACAAGCTTTTAGTAAGAAGTCAGGAGAACTGTAATAATTTCTGTCACCTGGAAGGTTAATACTGCCTGTACTTGTATCTGCATCCATTTCAATGCCTAGTTCAGTATTTACTAGACAGTCAACTGTTATGCTGCCAGTGGATGTTTCAACATTATAGATAGATGAACAATTTACAGGGGGAAGAGTAGTTTGTTCATAATAGATAGCAATAGATCCTGTAGATGTATCTAAATTCCAAATTAGATCATTATATTGAATGATGTTCTTATATTGTAATTCAATTGATCCAGTGGAAGTGGATATATCTACTGTTGAAGCATTTATTATCATTGCTTCTCCAAGATAAGCATCAATCCTGCCTGTTGAACAACCTAAAGTTAAACCTCTGATACTAGCATCAACTGATGCATACATATCGAATGTAATAGAACCAGTACTAGTATCCATCAAAACATCACCAAAGGTTGTATTACTAACATAATCACCAATCAATTTTACTGATCCAGTTGAAGAGATAAGAGAAATATCCTCTATGGTAATATTATCAATACCATTGAGATATACCTTAATACTTCCGGTGCTTGTTTCAACATTGAAATTAACAATTGCACCAGGGTTCAAAGTAACATGTATTTGATGACTAATTTGTTTCATACTTAAGAATCTGTAAATATCATAACCAGTATCAAAACTAATTACTACTTTACCACCAACTACTTCGTGATTAAAGTTCACTGCATCATCAAGAGATGCACGCAATCCACCTCGAACTTCTATCTCAGCTTCAAATAAACCATCAAGACTAGCATCATAATCTATTGTGATAGATCCAACATCATTATTGATAATAAGATCCACACTCAAAATATCCGTTGATGGGATTTCATATTTTAATGTTCCAAGCGAAACTTTGATAGATGAAATAGTACTAATAGTTGCAACTGGGATTAAAATCAATCCCAGAATTATTGGGATAATAATCAAGGGTTTGTAATTTCGTTTTGATTTTATTACTTTGTCAGGTTTTGCACTTACTTCATTTCTTTCTTCGTAACTATAACTAGCTACTTCTGTAGGGACATGTTGCTCTTTTTCCTCATTCACAATCTTGGCACCGCATTTAAAGCAGAAACTGTCTGCTCCCGATATTTCTGTACCACAACTAACACAGAATTTTTCTACCAAATTTAACACCTTGCGTTTTAGTTACCACCATAGTGGTAGATATCTAAGGTTGCTTCACCTATTTAAACCATTTAAAATGAAAATGAGGGAAGAATAGAAGGAGTTAGTAAGGAAATTGAAAGTAAGTTTGGAGATTAATTCCAAACAATGTCAGCAAAGGTATTGCATTTCTTGCATAACATCTCATTTGTCAAATTGGTCGTACTTGTATAGTATCCTCTACGTCGAATGAGCAACGTACCACAATTCTTACAAAGAGTATCACTTCCATTATCATCTCTAATATTTCCAAGATAAACATATTTTAAACCAGATGCTAATGCTAATTCTCTTGCCTTGAAGAGAGTTTCAATAGGTGTAGGGTCAATATCAAGTTTGTAATTTGGAAAGTAACGTGAAAAATGCAAAGGAACTTCTTCTCCTAATTCATTGACAATAAAATCAATTAACTCTTGAATGTGCTCCTTCGAGTCATTTTTCGTTGGTATTAGAAGGTTTGTTATTTCCAAGTGAATGTTGTTTTCTTTCATCATTTTACATGTTCTTAATACTGCTTCTTGATGGGACACCTTACAAAGTTCTTTATAGAAGCCTTTGTCTCCCTTAACATCAACGTTTGCACCATCGATATATGGTAATAATTCTTCCAAAGGTTCAACTTCAATATAACCGTTAGTAACTAAGACGTTTTTCAATCCTTTTTCTTTTACAATCTTTGCTGTATCTAAAACCCATTCATACCAGATGATTGGTTCATTATAGGTATAACCTACAGAAGCACATCCTGAGTCTTTTGCTTCTTTAGCAGCTTTAGTTGGTGTCAGTTTCTTCATACCAGATCGGAAATCTTCTGGTGATCCTCTCGAGATATGCCAATTTTGACAGAATTGGCAAAAGAGGTTACAACCAATTGTTCCAAAACTGTAGGAACAAGTTCCTGGTAGAAAATGATAAAGTGGTTTCTTTTCTATAGGATCTCTTGAACCGGAAGTAGTTAGACCATAATTTAGTGTGTAGAGTTTGCCATCGGTGTTAATTCGAACATTACATCTACCTTTTTCACCAGGCTTTATTTTGCATAAATTTGGACATAACTTGCAAAGAATAAGAGAATTCTTTTCAACAGTGTAGTATTTTGCCTCATGAAATTTAGTCATTAACTAACTCCTCTAAGAACAATTTGTTTTTAATATTAATTAGTTAAACGGTTGGAAATTAAAAAAGAAAAGAAATAGTTGATGCTAGAAAGATAGCTAAAGTAATTACTTTTCAACTTTCTTTATTTTTTCAATTTCTTTCTTCAATTTTTCTTCAAGTTCTATCTCGTACTTGGTTATGCCAGCTTTGAATTTTTCAATAGTTCCGTTATCATCTTTTACTAAAGCTGTTTCAAGAACTTGCCAAAATCGTGTCACTGGAATAATATTAAGTTCTTTCTGTTGTGCTTTGCTTAGAACAATATCACTATAGTTAGCTAAAGGAACAATGATAGTTTTTATACCTGCTTCAATAGCAGCTTCTGCTTTGTATGTTGTACCACCAATTGGTAAAACTTCTCCTCTAATAGATAGTGAACCAGTCATAGCAATATCTTGTCTAACCGGAATATTGGTTAATGCAGATACAACAGCTGTGGCAACTGAAACGCTTGCACTATCACCTTCGATACCCTCATAGGATTGAAGGAATTGAACGTGAACATCGTGTTGACTGAGATCAATACCAGTATATTTCTTTATTATTGCACTGACATTCAACACTGATTCTTGGGCTATTTCACCTAATTTACCTGTAGCAATTATCTTTCCTTCTTGATTACTGAGTGCAGGTGTTATTTCTGCTTCAACATTCATGACAATTCCACTTGAAGTTCCCATCACTGCTAAAGCGTTTACTCTGCCAGTAACTGCTCCTTCATTGAGGATAATTTGGTAGGAACGTCGATGCTCGATGAATTTTTCAGCAAGTTGTTGTTCCAAAGGACCAGCAAGACTTCTAGCAGCAAGAACATGCTCCATTTTAGTAACTGTTGACTTTACTTCTCTAGCAACGTCACCAGCTGCTCGAATGAGACCACCCATATCTCTAAACATCAAGGTTAAACTATGCTTCTTACTTGCACGTCGCCTAAATTCACGAATGATTTCCTCAACTGCCTCTTTAGTAAAGTGAGGAATTCGTCCGTCTTTTGAGACTTCTTGTGCTACAAACCTAACAATTTTGTTACGGTTTTCAAGAGTATCAGGCATAAAGTGATCCATATAGACTTCGTAACCATAACCACGGATTCGTGATCGTAAAGCAGGATGCATATTATCCATTGTTGGAAGGTTTCCAGCTGCAATGAGTATAAAATCACAAGGAACTGGTTCTGTTCGAACCATAGCTCCACTGCTAAGCTCACTTTGACCAGTGATTTGGAATTCTTTTTCTTGCATTGCAGTAAGTAATTGCTGCTGAGTTCTCATTGCAAGAGTACCTATTTCGTCACAAAAGAGAACACCTTTGTGAGATTTATGAATTAGACCAGATTCAACCCGTTCATGAGCAGGAGTACCTAACCCGCCAGATTGGAATGGATCGTGACGCACATCGCCTAAAAGGGAACCTGCATGAGCTCCTGTAGCATCATTAAAAGGAGCATGAGTCTGTTGACTAGTATCTACTAGCAACTTCGGTATAAGATTCTCAGATCGGCTCCGCATTTGACCCATAATAAGAAATGCGAAAAATGATACGAAAATACCACCAAGGACTAATGTTGGTCTTTGGGCTGGATCAGCAGGTACTAGAATTACATATAACATAATGGCTAGTGGAATAATCAGACTGATAATCATTCTCAAGTTTTGTCCCTTAGCAGATTTCTCTTGATAACGATCTATAATTCGTCTACCTTCACTAGAACCAACAGTCACGATTTTAGGGGTATTTGGATCCTTTCTATTAGGAACACAAAGAATGTCTTCTAAATCTTCTCGAGGTAAGAGCTCAGCCATTGCAGCACCTAACATGCTCTTACCAGTTCCAGGATCACCAATTAGGAGGACATTTCTTCTTTGTATTGCAGCTTTATTGATTAATTCAACTGCACGTTTCTGACCTAATACTTGGTCGATTAATCTAGTTGGAACGGGAATTTCAGCAGTGGTCTTAATTTTAACATCTATCAAAGGTTCGTCCAGTACTTTCGAGCTAGATTTTTTTGTTTCAGGTTTGCTCATTTTAATCTCTCAATCGTGATTATTAGGGGAGATTCCATCTGTTATAGAACAAATTTACTCGTTAAATTGTACCTCAATCAATAATTAGCTTATTTTTCTTTTAAAGACTAACAATTGTTTGATTATTTTCTATGCCTAATCATTTGATAAATTCAATTTGTCTTCTATAATTAAAAAGGTGACTAAAAAAACGGTTTTTCTATTTTTATATCTATTTCTATTATTTTTCTTCGTTTTTTCTCAAAACTTAATTATCAGAGCAATATAAACCTTTTAAGTTGATATATGTCTACTCAATGGGTGAGCACTAACTGGTGCTCAGATTAAGAATGAGAAAAAACCTAACAAAGGTGATTAAATAAATGAAATTTAGTAAAGCAAAAACAATTGTCCTTGTTGGGACAATAATGGCGCTATTTGTTGCAAGTTCAATTGCTGTTCAACCAATGAATACAGATGCAGTAGAACCTGTTTTTACATTGGTAGCTAAGACAAATGGCGGAGGAGTTAGACCTGACTATCTAAACTTCTTGAAACAACACGTAGCAAGAATTGGAATCAATATTGATGTAATTGTACAAGATTTTCCAACCTTTGTGAATGACTTGCTGACATACAGAGACTTCGACATTTGTTACGTCAGTCTTGTTGGTGGTGGTGCAGACCCAGACTTTACTGGTGTCTACGATGAAAATGCCTCACTCAACTTGTTCGGGTATAATACTAGCATGGATTGGGATGATGAACTGGGAACAGGTATCAATGAGTGGTACATGAAAGAAGGCAATTTGATTATGCCTCCAGATTCTGAAAAACGTGTCCAACATTACTGGGATTGGCAACAATATATGATGGACAAAATCCTTCCATTAATGCCAACATTCTCACCAAGAGCATATTTTGCTCACTGGGCAAACTTAAATGGATACAACTATACTGATGGAGTTATCCAATCATGGGGTAAAATGTCATGGACTGATACCCACACTGGTCAGTTAAGCGCTGATGAACTCGTTACAACTAATGCTGCCTGGTCTGATCTCAATCCATTGTTCCAAGATGACACTTCCTCAAGCGCTATTAGTTCTGCTACAATGGATCCTTTGATTTGGTACGATGCTGACTTAAGCGTCTGGCCACACTTAGCAGATTCTTATGAAATGATTAATGATACTCACATAAGTATTCACGTCCGTGATGGTATCGAATGGCC
>JAHLVW010000056.1 GCA_019058275.1 Candidatus Heimdallarchaeota archaeon | reverse complement strand
GGGTTATATTTTTGCTGGAACACCTTTAACTGACTCAATAATATGGCGTGACTTTGGAATCCTTTCTGCCATTAGTATAATCATATACGTTATTGGATTATTATTATATGAGAGAAATAAAAGAAGATGAAGCCTATACCTAGAAACTAAACGTGATTAATTATGAAAGCAATTGTATATGAAAAATATGGCCCACCAGAGGTTCTTCAGCTCAAAGAGGTAGAAAAACCTGCACCCAAGGACAATGAAGTACTGATAAAAATTCATGCGACGACAGTACACATTGGAGATATAAGAATGCGAAAATTCGATGTTCCTCGCTCGCAATGGCTCTTTGCACGAATGTATTTAGGTATCAGAAAACCAAAGAGAGCTATACTAGGGATGGAGCTAGCTGGGGAAATTGAATCAATAGGCAAAGATGTAAAGCTATTCAAGAAAGGCGACCAAGTTTTTGCATCTACTTTTGACTCCGATTTTGGTGGTTATGCCGAGTACAAATGTATGCATGAAGATGGGACACTAGTATTAAAACCATCCAATATGACCTTTGAGGAAGCTGCTGCTGGTGTTGCTACCGGAGGAATTACCGCATTGATAGTTCTTAGAAAAGCAAATATCCAGAAAAGCCAAAAAGTTCTGATTAATGGTGCTTCTGGAAGTGTAGGAACCTTTGCCGTACAACTTGCTAAATCATTCGGGGCAGAGGTTACCGGAGTTTGCAGCACATCTAATTTGGAAATGGTGAAATCGCTTGGAGCCGATAAAGTAATTGATTACACTAAAGAAGATTTTACACAAGGCAATGAAACATATGATGTTATCCATGACGCAGTAGACAAGCTTCAGACTTCACAAAGAAAAAAGGCTAAAAAGATGACAAAAATCTTTCTTTGTACTGATAAGGATTCTGGCTCTGGAGGTAACGTAAAAACTGAAGATCTGATTTTCCTAAAAGAGCTAATTGAAGCTGGTAAACTAAAAACGATTATAGATAAACGATATACAATGAAACAAATTGTTGAAGCTCACAAATATGTTGAGAAAGGACACAAAAAGGGACATGTAGTAATAACTATGTAACATAATTACAAAACAAAAAATTAGAGGAATAATCATGAAAGCAATTGTATATGATAAATACGGACCTCCCGAAGTTCTTCAGCTCAAAGAGGTAGAAAAACCTACTCCCAAAGCCAATGAGGTACTGATAAAAATTTATGCAACGACTGTAACGAAATACGATTGTTGGACGAGAAGTTGTACAGCTCCTACTGGGTTTGGACTTCTAAATCGAATAGCGTCAGGTATCAGAAAACCAAAGAAACCTATAATTGGGATGGAGCTAGCTGGGGAAATTGAAGAAGTAGGGAAAACTGTAAAGCTTTTCAAGAGTGGTGATCAGGTTTTTGGATTCTCTATTGTAAATATGGGTACGTATGCTGAGTACATCTGTTTACCTGAAGATGGTGTTGTGGCAATTAAACCAACCAATATGACCTATGATGAAGCTACCGCTATCCCTTATGGGGCATTAACCGCATTGCATTTTATTAGAAAAATAAATATCCAGAGTGGACAAAAAATCCTTGTCTTTGGCGCTTCTGGAGGGATAGGTCTTTATGTGGTACAGCTTGCTAAGCATTTAGGGGCAGATGTTACCGGTGTCTGCAGTACTACAAAACTAGAATTAGTAAAATCTTTGGGAGCCGATAGGGTAATCGATTACACAAAAGAGGATTTTACCAAACGCGATGATACCTATGATATAATTTTTGACACCATTGGTAAGAGTCCTTTTTCAGGTAGTAAAAAATCGTTAAAGAACAAAGGTATCTATCTTTTTACAACATTTGGACTACCTCGGCTTTTACGATTGATGTGGCTTAAACTGACAAGCAATAAGAAAGTGATATTCGGGTTAGTTGATCCAAAGAACGAGGATTTAATTTACCTCAAAGAGCTAATTGAAGCGGGAAAGCTAAAATCAGTCATAGATAAACGCTATCCATTGGAACAGACTGCTGAGGCTCATAGCTATGTCGAAACAGGACAAAAAAAGGGACAAGTAGTTATAACAATAGCGTAAAAATAATCTCAAGACAAAATAGAGGAATAAATTTGAAAGCGATTATATGTACAAAATACGGACCTCCAGAGGTTCTTCAGTTAATAGATGTTGAAAAACCTACTCCCAAGAACAATGAAGTATTGGTAAAAATTCATGCGGCAACAGTAGCTGTAGCAGATGTGTTAATGCGGAGTCTCAATTTACCTTTCTACTTCAAGATTCCATTTAAATTAATATATGGTATCAATAAACCAAGAAAAAAAATACCAGGTGTGGAATTTGCAGGTGAAATTGAAGCAGTAGGTAAAGATGTGAAACTGTTCAAAAAAGGCGATCAAATTTATGGAACTACCACCAAATTAGGTTCTGGTGCTTATTCTGAGTACCTATGTGTGCCTGAAAAAGGTATGCAGACACTAAAACCGACTAATATGTCTTTTGAGGAAGCTGCAGCTGTTCCTTGTGCGGGTATGGCCTCATTGCATTTTGTTAGAAAAATGAAAATCCAGAAAGGTCAAAATGTGCTCATCTATGGCGCATCTGGTAGCGTAGGAACTTTTTCAGTACAGCTTGCCAAGTATTTTGGTGCAGAAGTTACCGCTGTTTGTAGTGCTTCGAATTTTGAATTAGTGAAATCTCTAGGTGCTGATAAGGTAATTGATTACACTAAAGAAGATTTTACCCAAAGCGATGAAACATACGACATTATTTTTGACGCGGTAAGTAAGATTTGGAAATCATATGCTAAAAAAGCGTTAAAGGAAAAAGGAAACTACCTTACCTCAAAATCACCAACAACTGAAAAGACTGAGAAACTAATCTTCCTGAAAGAACTTGTTGAAGCTGGAAAATTAACATCAGTAATTGATAGAAGTTATTCGTTGGAACAAATTGTCGAAGCCCATAGCTATGTTGAGAAAGGGCATAAAAAAGGGAATGTAGCCATAACTATAGTTAATGTTTAGACGAAATATATTTGAAATTCAGTGAGTGTGATATATTATGTCATTAGGAGAGAATAAAGAGATCATTCGTAGGCTAAATAATGTATACAATACACAAAATTGGGATTTAATAGACGATTTAATATCACCAGATTATGTTGATCACAGCAATAAAATACAAGGTCCAGACGCCCTCAAGACACTCATGAAAATGGGTAAATCTGCCTTCCCAGATTGGCACGAAAATATTGAAGATATCATTGCCGAAGGGGATAAGGTTTGGGTTTTTCTTACTTATACCGCAACTCATACTGGTGAATGGTTAGGAGTAGCTCCTACTGGTAAAAAGATAACAGCTACATGTGTTGACATCCATCGCATAGTTAATGGCAAAGTTACAGAGTATTGGAACGTCACATATAATTTGGATTTTTTCAAATCGCTAGGTCTTATCGAAAACACAGATGAAGGAGAGAAATTCTTTAAGAAATTCGTTCTAGAAGATGTCAAGTAATTAACTTAGCCGTCACCTCAGATTTAAAAGGATGAATGGCATTCTTCCCGGATTGGGCAGGTTGGACATTTTACCTTCACCATATAAATGTAATTTCCCACCACCGCAACTATAAAGAGAATTAAAGCTATTATTGCAAGATAATTGAAATTCCTAAAGAACGAAACAATAACCAGGATTACAGGTAAAATCCATACTATGAACATTACCCATGCCCAATGTTTTTGACCTACATGCTTATGTAAAAGCGTTTTACTCCATTTATCTATAGTTATCAATTTCTCAGTAGTTTTCCCTTTCGCTTCATCTGTTGTGGTTTCCTTAGCTTTGAAATAACAATATTTACACATTGTTAATGGCATTACCAAAAAGTAAAACAAAAGAGAATATATTAAATACGCCACAGCAGCCCATAAATGAAGATAGTATGACCCCCAAGTGCCAAGAGCTATTATAACTAAAACAATAAAAATAGGTAATGGTTTAAAAAAGGGACATTTTGGATATATTCCCAAGAAAAATAACTTGGACTTCTTTTCTTCTGCCATGTTCATTCACTACCAGACTTCACTAACTTGTTATTTCTACTTATTTAGTTTTTTTCCCTCATTATAGATACATTCGATATTTCTCTTGGGAAAAGTAATTATAACTTTAGATCATATTTAGATGAAACTTCTCTGAGAATAATTTGATTCATTGGTGATTTGTAAATGAATAAAAAATGGTTGAGAAGATTTAGATGGATATACATTATTAATATTTTCATGAAGATAATCGTAAATAGAGTCAGAATTGGTGAGTGGCCTGTTCCTGAAATTACCCCTGATGAGTTATTTGTTCGTATAAATTCAGATCAATCTCCTTTACTAATTTATGTTCTTCGGATTGTTGGAGAAGATGGATTAATACCAAATATTAAGCGAATCCACACTAGGAAACTAATAGGTTATTTGGAACGTCTTCAACCATATAAAGACAAGCCAATTGTAACCGTTTGTGGCGGAGGTGGAATGTCTTTGGTTGCAGCTGATATTATGATTCAAGCAAGTTTTAAAGATGTTAAGAGCTTAAATGGGGGCATGGAATTGTGGAAGAAGAAAGGATATCCCATTTCAAAGTCCTAGAATCAAGAAGAATGAAATGATTTGTTGCTAATGAAATCTCTAATATTCTTATATTCATATCATCATAATAATACAGAAAAAATCGCGAATGCCATAGCTAAAGTTCTTGAAGCAGAAATAAAAACGCCACAACAAGTAAAACTTGAAGAATTCCAAGAATATGATCTAGTTGGTTTTGGTTCTGGAATATATGGTGAAAAACTCCATAAATCTATACTTAATCTTGCTGATAAACTACCTCGGGTTACTAACAAGAAAGCTTTCATTTTCTCCACTAGCGCAATTACTGAGAAAAAAAATAATCACAAGGCTATTAGGGAAATATTGCAGTCAAAAGGTTACATAATTGTTGATGAATTCAATTGCAGAGGTTTTAACACTAATAGCTTCCTGAAATTTTTCGGGGGGATGAATAAGGGAAGACCAAATGCTGAAGATCTTAAAAATGCGGAAGAGTTTGCTCAAAACTTGCTAAAATTATGAAGTGTCTTTTGGCCTAACTTTATCAAACCAATTCCAATTTATTTCAAGATTGTCGGTAACTGCATTTAATCGAGAAATTTCATCCTTTGTTAAACGCCATTGGGTAGCATGAATATTGCTTTCTATATGGCTTCGCTTCTTTGCTCCAGGAATGGGGATCACAAAGTCATCTTTTAACTGCCAATTAATTGCAACTTCTGCAGGACTTACATCATGATTTTCAGCAATTTCTCTCATTAACGCGAAAAGCTCTTGAGATCTTTCGAAATTCTCCTTATGTCTGAAGAGTTCATAACCATTACGAAAATCATTTTCAGGAAATGTTGAGTTTTCATCATATTTAGTTGTTAAAAATCCACTCGATAATGGACAATAGGTTAGGGCAGCAATTCCTTTTTGTTTTAGAAATGGAAGTATTTCTTTCTCAATACTTCGTTCAATTAGATTATACTCCACTTCATTTAGTACTATCTCACCATTTTCTAAATATTCATTGGCTTCTTTTAGAAGAGCGTTATGAAAATTAGACAATCCTACGTATCGGATTTTTCCTTCAGCTAAAAGCTGATCCATTGCTTTCATTGTTTCAGATAATGGGTAATAACAAAAAGGCCAATGAACCAAGTAGACATCAATATAATCAGTTTGCAACTTTTCTAAACTATGATTAGCTGATTTTATGACATCTTTATAATGTAAGTTAATATGAGAGACTTTTGTTACTATAACAGTATCTTCTCGATCTCCTCGTTCTTTTAGTACCTCACCAATATATTTCTCTGTCAAACCACCAGCGTATTCCTCAGCTGTATCAAGTAAATTTATACCACTATCTAAAGCGAAATTTAGGCAATCATAGATTTGTTCTTTGTCTTGTATTCCTTTAAATCTATGACCAAATGCAAGTGTTCCCAAACCTATTCTAGAGACTTTTAAATCTGTTTTTCCCAATTGGATTTTTTCCATTTTCCTAACCCTTATAACATTCTTTAAATAAAAATCAAATTTCTGTATTGTACAGTTAACAAATAATTCTTCAAATAGCTTATTTAGTCTTATTAGAAATCTTGGTTTTTAGATTATTTGTTTTATTTCATTTCAATATCCTTTCTGTTTTTGATAACAGCAATATCAGAAAAAATATTAAGCAACAGAAGAAAAATGAATCAATATGTCTGAAAGAAAGAATTATGATTGGACTGGCGTTTGGGTACTAGCATCCATTCATCTGGCTCAAAGTATTGAAAATAAAGATATTCCTAGGACTTACAAAAAAATGATTTTCTCTGAACAATTGACCAAATACAAGAATCTCTACCACATTATTTTTGCAGGTGATTTCATAAATCATGCGATTTTCAATGATGATGAACTTCTAGACGGAATTGATCGTTTATTGAAATTGGGTTATATCGAAAATAAAGATAACTTTCTTCTAACTACCGAGAAATTGAAGAATCTTTACAAAGAGATTACCAAAAAAATGAAGTCTGTCTCAAGAGATACTGCTTTGGGAATCTTTGCAAATATCTTGCAAACAAAGCTTCCATATGAATAAAAAACTTATTCTTCATAAAAACCTATTATTCTAATCCTTTGCAATATCCTTTCTATCTTTGATTACATATGACAAAGGAATGTAACAGAAATTGTAAGTAGTTATTGTTTTATATAACTAAATCATAAATTAGTAATAGATAACTAGGTAGTGCAATTGGTGAGTATCTCCTTAAAAAAACGCATATCAAAATTGAAAGGATTGTCCGTAAGTGAATCTATGAAACTTCAAGCTAGCTTGATTGACGATTTAGTACAAACTTATTATGAATCACTTCGGAGAAAATATCCTAATGCAACTTTTGAAGAGATAATGCAAATAGGGCATAAAGAAACTCATTATAAGAAACGAAGGAGAGAATATCATGACTGATTATAGACGTTTTCAAGAACTAGCAGAAATAGCAGCGACGTGTTTGGTTGAAAGTTCAATTGATTATGTTTTGGTTGGTGGTGCTACAATTGGTGTGTATGGTGCAATTCGCTCGACTGAAGACTTAGATTTTATGTTGATGCTTGAAAGTTCAGAAGAGAAGAAAATTGCTACTTTTGTTGAATGTCTTCAAAAAAATCATTTATCAATAACGAAAGATGAGTTAGTACAAGGCTTAGAAGAACATTCTCATATAACTGTTTTTGATTTGAAAAGTCCTTTACTGCGTTTAGATTTAAAGCAAATTAGAACAAAATTAGATTATTCGACGTTTAATCTTCGGAAAAAAGTTGACTTATTTGGATCAGGCATAGATTTTTGGATTTCATCTCCTGAATCCTTAATTGTGGTTAAACTTCTACCGGGATTTCAATCAGAGAAGGATTTGGAAGATGTTAGAGGTATTCTCTTACGATCTTCTGAAACATTAGATTGGTCTCTACTTGAAGAACTATCTATGACATTTGGTACAAATAAAATGCTTAAGAAAATAAAGAATGAGTTGTAAATAACGTTTCAACTTTTTGATTATATTCCTTTACAATATCCTTTCTGTTTTTGATAGCACCCTTGACATTGGTCTCCAGACCAAATTTGCCAGAGAAGTTTCTCAATTTGACTAATGTTTTCTCTTGTACTTTTACATTACAAAATTAAAGAAACTAAGTATCGAGAATCATTTGTTAATTCTCGATAATTATCTCATCTTTAGTTTCTAACAGGGAATTAGTTTCTTCAGTTTGGGATTTATGTGATGGATTTAATAATAATGCTAGTATTGCAAAAGAATTGAATAAAGGTAAATCCACCATTTCAGACCATATTAAATCAATGGTTGAAGACAAAATTATTTTTGAAATACAGAAAGGTAAGGAGAAATATCTAATATCTGTTGATTCATTAATAGATCTGCTAATAAAAACTAATATTCCATTATAAAAATTGACGGGTGTAGCGAGAGTTATGTATATTGAAAAAGAACTAATGGATCAATTATGTATTAAAATGGGTAGTAAAGAAAAACCTCTATCATCTCGTCAAGCTCATCGTAATATCGATAAGAAGATGAAGGAGTTAGGTTTCACTGACAAAAGAATCTCTACCATTGCTATTTCTAACTTTTATTTTAATATCAATATTAGGAAATTTGCTGCTAATCAAGAATTACCTGTTATAGAAGAAAAATTGAAAGAAATTCGAGATTATGAATTAAGAAAAACACAAATTGAGCAAACTGCAACGAAAGTTAAAACAATAACTAAAAAAGTTCCAACAAAAAAGAAATTGATAAAATACCTTGATATTAAGACCTTTCCAAGTGATTTCTACAAAAAAATACAAGATGATATTAATTTAGCGTACACTCATCAAATTTATTCTGCTGTATTAATACTAGTAAGGAAATTAATTAAAAATCTTATAATTAGTTTAATGAGAAAAAGATATGGATATGATAAAAAGGAAAATGTAGAATTATATTTCAATACAGAAAATAAGCATTTTTACAATTTTAATTCAATTTTAAAAAAAATTGAGATCAAAATAAAAGAAAAGGATTTTGAAGTTTTTCCAGATTTAAATATTGATTTAATTAAAAAAATCCACAAATTTAGAGAAGCAGGAAATAAATCAGCTCATACAATAATGATGAATTTATCAAAAAGTAAAATAGATGAGTATAAGGAGAATCTTGAATTTATTATCAATGTTCTTGTGCAAACAAATCATGATTTAACCACTTAATTTGCCAATTAACAATTGATTAGATTGATATGAAGAGAAGAAAAGATGGTTTAAAATGGGAATACAGATATTTTGTGGAAAACCAAGAAAGGATGAACATGAATGGCGACAATTAAAAGAGATATGTAAAATTATCAATCAGTATTATGATAAATCGAAACCAATATATCTACTTTATAATTTTGATCTAACCTCAAGATGTCAGATTGATTTACTTATTTTACAAGAAACAGGCATCAGCATCCTTGAATTAAAATCAATTAAAGGAGAAGTTATTGGAAATACAAATCGAAATGTAAATTGGTCTGTTAAAACAGAATCAAGTATTGTTGAATTACCAGTAAATCTTTTTGCACAAATTAGGAAAGAAGGAGGAACACTTCGAAATAAACTCGAACAACTACGTAAAAGGATTTTTCCAAGTATTGAAAAAGATGATATGAAAAAACTCCAATGTTGGGGATTTTTTAAAAAAGGAAGTACATTTAATCCAAATCAAATTCCTGCAGAATATCACATATGGTTTGATGTGATTACTGGTGACGATTTAATCCGCAAATTAAGTTTTGTTGATGCTGGTTATAAGTTAGATGAAAAGGATATGATGGCAATCAAGGATCATTTTAAATTAGGTGATTGTCCAGAAGATGATCCAGAATTATCTTTTCTTTTTATTGATAAATTAGAAGAAGCTTGGTTGCCAAAACTAATGAGCTGTACCAAAGATTATCATCAAAAGATAAAGAATGAAATGATTGAAAAGGGTGAAATTAAAGAAAATGGAGATTGGATTCTAAATCTTAAATCTAGAATCTTTGAAGATGGAAAAGTAAGCACAAAACCTGCTGCTATCAAATCAATTAATGATATTCTTAAATTATCAAACTATTCAATTATTACTGGTTTTGCAGGAACTGGAAAATCTATTCTTCTTCATCAATTCTATGAGAAAATTATCCAAAATGAAACTCAATATAGAATTCCTCTTTATATCGCCTTAAGAGAAATCCAACAATACAAGAACAATGAACAAGTATTGTTTAATTATAAGAATTATGAATTGCCTATTCCTAGCGAAAAAGATCTGAGTGATAAACTTCTATTAGAAATTTGTAAATTAGTTGTTTATTCTTATTTTGAAAATCTAACTAAAGATGAAGATTTAATTAAAAGAAAAGATGTTTATTTAGTCTTATTCGAGAAATTACTAAAAGAAAATTATTTTGTATTCTGTCTAGACGGATATGATGAAATAACTACAAGCAAAAATCTAGTTGATAATTGGATTAGTTTTCTTTTTAGAGAGAATATTTCTTTTCTATTAACAACAAGACCGATTGTTTTAACTAGGCTTCAGAAAATTTTGGGCACTCAAGGATTACACTACTATTGGTTATTATTACCAAATAAGCAAGAAACTCGAGGATATCTTGAAAATAAGGCAAAGAAATTAGGTTTTACCTCATCCGGAATAAATTATAAAGACTTAACACCAATGCAATTATCAATTAGAAGTTTATTTCCAATAAAATTAGATTTGGATAAAAATCAAGAGTTTATATTTCAAATATATGGTCAAGTTTTATGGGATGCATTCAAACACAAACCATCTGTGATTTCCAATATTAAGTCAATTAATGACATTACTTCCTTATTAAAATCCGAAATTGATGAAAGAACAGGTTCTAAATATTCTATTTATGATTTGATTGTTGGACCAATTGAAAGACAATATAGCAAAATTGATTTGCATAATGATGCTTCAATTTTAAGTATTTGTGGGGAATTATCTTACTTGTCGTATTCTGGGGAAATTGATTCTGAATATGTTGAGAAATTATACAAAGAAAATCCATTCAATGCACTATTTATAGATCCATTTACTCTGCCAGATATTAGCAAATCAATTGTTTATTTTAACTTACCACAATTAAGAGATTATTTTGTAACTCTATATATTTACTCAATGTATAAGCAAGGAAGGATTACTTCACTCATTAATTCAGATATCATGAAAATGTTTCAAAATCTTTTGAATGATAAGAAACCATGGTTGAATAATGAAAACCTAGCTAAATTTGGTACAAGTACAAATGAGATTATTGTTAAATATCTCGTTGAAAGTCCAATTAATTTAAAACCTACAGCCACTTTATTTGAATCTGATGTTGTTGGACATCTTGCAATAATGGGAAGAACAAGACTGGGTGTTCCAGAATGGTATAGAGATTTAGTAAAGGGAATAATTAATGAAATTTCAAAAGAAAATGAACCAATAAGAAATGAAAGATTATCAAATGGATTAATGCAAATAATTGAACAAATACCTGAATTTTCTATGAATCAAGCTTATGATACAATAATTAATGATTGGGATTTTGATAGCTACTCTATTAGTATTGAACCTTATGCTTATATGAAGCAATTTAAGGAGATATTTCCAGAATTTAATAGACTATTAGAAAGTAACATGCAAGAATTATTCGATGATCTAAATATTGTTCCAAAAAATAAGAAATGTCCTGCATGTGTTATTGAATCTGAACTAGAAGAAAGAGATAAGAGAGAATCAGATAATGATGAGAACATCGATGAAGAAATTGATTATTTGATGAACTTAACTTATACCTTTGATTTATCACACGATGTTAAGGGTAATCCTTATCAGGTCTATCTCTTGAATCTTTTAGAAAGTGAAATTGATGATGGAATAAAAAGCTGGACAATATCAGCTAACAAATATGATACTATCAGTTCTTTTCAAGGTCTATTAAGACATAGATCTGATATAACAGATGATTCTTATTTACAATTCATTTCTGGAAGATTGATTGAAGTTGCTAAAACAAAATACTTAGCTTATTATGCATTGACTATTTGGAATAATTTACTTGATGGAATGGACGCAGATGGAGGTGCACATATACCTGGTCCTGCTATTATCCCAGAATTTGCTATTAATGCAATTAACTCATTGCTAAAGAAAGAAGTAATTTGGGAGAATATAGTTCAAATATTGTATTCTATGGCTTTAAAATCAGACAAGTATTCAGAATTAGGGATTTTATTATTCGAGGAAATTAGAGAGAGTATAAGTGATGAAACATTCAGAAAATTGACTTTTAAGCTAGTATCCAATGTTATGTATTCCAAAGGAGATAATCTAAAGAATCAGTTAAATTGCCTAAAAGGATTTGAAGATTTTTGGTTACCTATTTTATTAGGTTCAAGTTTTGATGGATTAGCTCATCTTTCAAATCTAGAGTTATCAAGTTACAATTTTACAGCAAAAGATTTAGAGCAGATTTATTCTCTTGTCAAACTATCTTTAGAATCGCAAAAAGAATTAAATTTCAATCCAAGAATACTGATGTATCTTCATAGTAAAGAATTTCCTATTGTATGGACAGATTTCCTTAAATTTATTGGTCTATCAGATGAAATTGATGCATTTTTCCGAAATATAATTCCGAATGATTTAGATGAAGAAGAAATTCTTAAATCCATAAATGAACTGGAAGAAAATCACGATAAAATTTTAGTTGCTTTCATTACGCGAATAAACGAAGATTATTTTGAAGATTTCTTGAAATCTTACTTGTTAATTGCTGATTCAATTGAAAACACATCTTTATTTCAAAGTTGGTTAATTGAATTATTTGATGATGAAAAAAGTCATTTATATACCTATAAATTAGAATCCCAAATTAAGAAATGGTTATTTGAGAAATCAGATAAAATTAACTTCTTAGATTCAATATTATCAAATAAAGAAGTCGATTTCAATCGATTATCTAAGCTTTTTGGTCAACTTAGTTATTATTATGATCGAGATTATTATCAGGGAATTGAAGAAGAAATAAAATTAAAAATTAAAGAATTCTGGGATAAGAATCAATCTGTAAATATTATAAGAAATATATTAAGTAAAATGATAGACTCAGCTAACGAGAAATATTGCTCTTCTCATAAGTATTGGATCAAGTACTTATTTCCGTATATAGACAAATTTGCAAGTCTAGAGGAACTATTATTCGAATACATAACTAATTTGTTTTCTTATGAAGGAACAAATTACTATGATAATAATTTAATATTTTATTTAAATGAAAAACCAAATAAGAATTTACATGAATTGATCTTCAAAGCAATTAATAATATAACTAAAAAAATCGAAATAAAGAATATAACAAATGCATTGAAGTACCGATTATATTTTGTTGATGATGAAAAAATCATAGATAGGAAGAAGGATTTTAGAATAAATTCAAAGAAAGAAAAGGACTTCTTCAAAGAAGTTATTACTTTGTTAATAAACAAGGATATTGAATTATTAGAAAAATCAATTTATAATAAAATAGAATTCAATAATTTTGAATTAATTGATTTAGTTTCAAGATTAGAAAGTTCATTAATTTGTGATTATATCAAGAAACTTGTAATGTATGATATTTCAGAATATCATATTGAACAATTACTAGTAGCTATTGAAAAATATTGCTACAAAAAATCTATGAAAAGTGAATTAGAAATAATTAAATCAAATCTATTAAAAGAATCAGCTACTTATAAAAAAGAAGATAGTAAATGGAAAAAAGAGAGACTAGAAAAATTATTGATCAAATGTAATAGCCTTATTGACCCAACTAATAATAGTTAAATTAAAATCTGGTGAAAAAAATGGAAAAAGGAAAACCTACACTTAATAGTTATTGTATCTCCATCATTGCCATATAATAAATAGCCATTGTATTCTATTACCACAGCTGTTCACCTACAAAATTCTACTATTTCAAACATATGAATTAGTGTATTTTCACATATTTTGATTTTTTGAGATGATTTACAAATGCTTAGAAAAATTAGATAATTTTTCAAAGGAGATTTTCGAGAGATCGAGGATCTATTTACATCAAATAAAATCAAAATTAGTTACCAGGTAAATTTACCAGAATAAGTTTATTATACTGTTAAAGCAGAAAATTCGTGCTGAAAAGTCAACAAATATACTTTTATATTAAGTCTAAAATTAACAATTACTCATTTTATTATAACTAAAAAGCTAGTTCTTTACTAATTGATTTCTTTACTCTTTGATCTTTTCTAGCCAAATTAGTTTGAGTAATATCCAATAGGAGATTTAAAATAAATGTTGACAGAAAAAATAGTTTATATCCTCAGAAAATACCTTTACGAAGTCTCAGAAGAGATAAAAGAAATAACCAAAATATTACGATATGGTCAGGATTTCACTGACTTGTTCGATGGAGAAACGTTCTATAATGGACTATTGAATCGAACGTCTCGTATAAAACTCGCAACAGGATTTGATGCAGTCATCTCACATGAAATCATATCTGAAGAGAATAGTAAAAAATTACACTCTTTGCGAGAAAAATTCCAAGAAAATTGGTTTGATTTCGTCGATCTTCTGTCCTTTGTCTATGAAAGTAAATTATCAGTTACACCAGAAGCAATGAAACTATTTCTTGTTCGCTTCAAACATATAGAAAAGCCGATGGAAAATATCCATAGGATTTTAGAAGAAATCCTCGAAGCTCTACCAGAAGATGAAAATATCTTAGTAGATGATTCGGAATTTTGGGAGGACTTCTCTTAATATCTTTTAAATAATAATATATTAAAATAATAATAAAATCTAGGATGTGTAGAAAATGCAAGATATTATGAAAAGAAATGAAAAATTAGTATCATTAGAAAATGATAGTATTATTAAGGAACTTGAAAAGGAATTTACCATTTATAATACTTTCAATGTGCTTTGGGGAGATCAAATAAAATCTGAAATATTTCATTCAGACTTTTTAGCCTGGCTATTTAATCCATATGAAAGTCATGGTTTTGGTTCTCTTTTCTTACAGTCTTTTCTTGAAACTGTCGCAGATAAAAATCCAATCACTTTTGATTTAAATAACCTTTCATACAAAACAGTGAGGATAATTAGAGAATATAACATAGAAGGAAAAGAAATTGATATTGGAATAAACTTTACTGATAATAATGTTTTGATTTTTATTGAAAATAAATTATTTGATAAGAAAAAAGAAAAGCAATTGAATGATTATGAAAAACTCATAAAAAAGAGATTTAATGATAATGATAAATTATTGCTTGTTTTTCTAAGTTTTATTAAAGAAAAAACTAAAAACAAAGAATGGATTAGTATTGATTATTCGTTAATAGAAAAAATAATTAACAGTTTAATAACTCATAAAAATATTCAAAATAATGTTGCTTCTCTTTTAGAAGATTATCTTGTTCTTTTAGCACAACTAGAGCCCGCAATTTTGATTGAGAATTTAAAACATGAGGAAACAATAGAGGATATTTTTACTTCTGTTACAGATGTAAATTTTAGAAATAAAAATAGAACAATATTAAAGTTCGATGAAAATAAAACAAATGAGTATATAAATTTTTACAGAAAACATCAAAAGGTTCTTGACAGAATATTTAACTTTAAATTACTTAATAGTGATAAAAATTACTTAGGCATAGAAAAAATAGAATCAACTTACTTCACAAGAAAAATTACCTCTAAATTAAGGACTGTCCTTCAATCAATTATTAATAGTAAGAAATTCCAGAATAAATTTAATTTATCTACTTCCACAAATTATGAGAAAATAAAATTTCACTCAAAAGAATTAGATGATTTCATTAAAGGGAGAGGTCATAAAAGTAGTAATAATTTAATTTATTTTTCAATGTGGTGTAATGCCAATAAACAAAATAAAATTACAATTAGATGGTATATTGGCAATAAAGAGAAAAATAAAGATTATACTAATTTAAGAACAGAATTAATTGAAAACGTAAATAATGTTTTTAGTAAGTCAATTGAAACCAGAAGTACTAGTTGGGAAGTAATTGATGAAAAAGTAATTCTGGATAATATAACGCTAAAATCATTAACAAAAGAAGAATTTAAAACAATAAGGAAAAAAATTGAGTTTAGTTTATTGGAATTTCTATTAGATGTGAAGAAATTAATAGAGAAATTTTCTCATTAGTAACTTCACTCATTATTTTTCTGATTAACAACTCGTCCCATCACCTGTTATTGATTGTGTGAATTCTTCAATTAGTTAATATATTATAATCTTATAAGAAATCTATTATTCAATTCCTTGGCAATATCCTTTATTTTTTTGATAGCAATTATCACACTCAAGACCATTCCAAATTCTAAGAAGTAATCTTTCAACATTCATTATCGCTTGTTTATTGGTTGTTATTACACCAATTTCAAAATTATTTCTGCCCTTCCTAGATCTTGAACCTAATCCTGCACCTGTAAGATTAGCAGAACCGAAGTAAAGCCAAGATATATCTGTTAAAATTACTTTGAGATGTAAATTATAACAAAAGCGAAAGTCTATGTTTTCTTCATTTTTTAACTTTTGATATACTTTTTTTTCTCTTTCTCGAGGAGCAAGTATGAAATTAATCTTTACACCACGATTCCTTAATCTAACTACCCTATGTGTGAAATTAAAGGCTTCTTTAGTATATGGATTTGGAATCATAAAATCAGTTGTTTTTGCACAAGTAAACCAAATTTCTTTTTTAGCTAGTAAGAACCCATTATGTACTATATGTTCAAAAGAATCCCCATCATTTCCCAATATAAGATTGCCTTCAATTTCTGAAATCAAATCAAATTCACCATTATTAAATATAGGCAATAATATCTTATATATAGTTAGTAAAAAGAAATAAAATAGTGGTATATAAAATTTTAAAATTTTAAGTAATTAATTTCTTCTCTTCAAAAAATCATAAAATCCATGAAATTTCTCTGGATTTTTCTCAGAATCTAAAACCGAACGTATTGTACGAGTGTAGGAACCTATAACTTGATTATCGAATTTTGAATCATTTTTCCATTTATAAGCTCTACCATAAACATCTGTCAAGAAATTATTACTGAAAGCTCTATCAACTCTAACAGGATATTTGAATCGTTTAGATCTTTTAATATCACCTTTAATAATAAAAAATGATTCAACTTTTTCAAAATTTAATCTATATTTTTTATAATGAGCATTTTCTTTTATTTTTTCTGAATTTTCATTTAATTCTTGTTTTGTTTTATATAAGCCTTCAATTTGAAAGTAACCTATAAGATAGAAATTTCCTTCAGATTTTATGTATTTGTCATTTCTATATGGCGTTAATCTAGCTAAAAAGAAAAGATAATCATCTTTTTCTATTTGTAATAAATTTCTACTTCTACTATTTTTAATCATATCCCCATACGTAAAAGTAGCAAATTCTGGATCATTGTGTGCATAATATGAATGAATTTTTTCTGGTAAATAATCAGCTAATGATGAATTGGAATTATATGATTTAAGCATTTTATATGTTGGAATATCCTTTCCTTTAATTTCTTTATTTTCTTTTATTGGAATAAATTCAAATGTATTGTCTTGAAAAAGAGGGCTCATCATTCCTCTTTTCTCATCACTCCTATTAACTCCGACATTTGCTAGGTAGACTTTAGTCATAATTTTACACTCATTTTTTTTCAAGTAGTAATTGAATAAATTCTTCTGCTTCAGCATTTCTTAATATAATATGTCCACGACCATATCTTTCATCTTTTATATTATAACCAAAAGGTGAAGTAATATCCGGTTTTTTTAGATTATCTTTTTGAATATCCGGTCGTTTCTCAAGAACAACTGGTTTAATTAACTCAAACATTTTATCTGTTAGATCAATAGGACATTGATTCTTCTCATTAAACGAGATATGTATGTTTTTCATTTTAAAACAACAGTCATAGGCAAAATCTGAATCTTTATTTTTAAATATCTCATTTTGTGGAGTCTGTTTTATTTTCTTTATCTCTGTACTAGATAACAAATCTAATTTCCATCTATTTTTGTGCATATCAGTTCGATGTTTGTATCCATCTATTCCTTTATCCTTAATGGGTTTTAAAAATAAAGGACTTTCAGTGGTTCCTTTTTTACTTTCAATTCCATTAATCATTTTCTCTACTTTTTCTTTATAATCATCAGTAAAATCTTCTGATTTTATTTTGTCGTAATGTTCCCATGCTTCCTTAAAAGTAAAAATATTTATTATTTCACCAACAAATAATATTTTCCTTGGCTTACGACTTTTAGTAGGATTAATTCCAACAAGGTAAATTTTTGGGTTTCCTTTATATTCACCATTCAATTCATCTTTTATGGTTTTAACTTCTTTACGAATAGGCACTTTACAAGGACCAAAAAAAACCTCTTCATTATTTATACGATAAGGTACAACACCTCTAAGGTAATTTTCTCTATTTCCTGTTCCTAGAATGTACATATACAATAATGTCTCTTTATTATTCATTTTATTCATATCTAAACTATCCTTAATTCTGTTTTTTTTTTTGACTTCCAACATTTTTTATTAAATTAATCAAAAGGAATCTAAGTAAATACCTCATTTTAAGAGATTAATTAAACTTTGGTTATGTAATTATGGAAAAAGACTAATAGACAAAAATAATAGTTTACTAAAAGATATCCATTTATTTAACTTTATAAATATTTATTTTTCATAATCAAATAACATAAAATTTAAGAAATCATTATAATTTATCTAATTATCTCTTATTTTCATTTTTTGCTATTTTTTCTCAAATCTATTCAGTTTATTAGGGTACTCGCATAATCTACAATGATAGATGCGAATCAGGATTTAGACCATCTTTGAGATTCCTCAAATTATAAAGGTTTAAATATTCATTTGTTTTTTTTTACTTGGAATTCGAGATGATTGAAGTTTATACATTAATTGCTGGAATAGTTCTGTGTGTTCTTGGTATTTTGATGTTAGTATGGTCAAAAAATTTCATTGTTATGAGATATGAAGGATTTCACAAATTAATTCGGAAAAAAGAAATCGAAGTTAAGTATAGGAAATTGAATATTTATTTTGCTATTCTTTATTTCATAACAGCAATCCCATTATTAACTATAGCGATAATAGGATTCGTTAGCGTAATTCCTAATAAAACATATTATTGGGTATATATTGCAGATGCAGGATTTGGATTAATTGGTATTCTATATGCTAACATAAGCAAGCAATTCATACAACCTCTTGATCTAACAACTGAAACTGATTAATTAGAAATACTAAGTTAAATAACGTAGTTCAACGTTGTAAGTAAAAAGGATAAGAGAATTTATCCTCCCTTTTCTTTTTATATATAAAAACTATTTATTCTGACATTATTATGTATTTACTCTATTCCTTTACAATACTTCTTTTGTTTTTGATAGCAAATCCAACTATGTTCAAAATCTAGTTAAATATTTTTAATCAAGATTAACATCTAATCTTTTATTGTAAATTTAGTTTAATCTAGTTTGATAATAATGAGGAGTAATTCCTGATCCAATTTTATAGGTTATTTGATCAATTGTAGCCCAATTCCAACCTTTTGGGATTTCAAATAAATCTTCAATGTCAAGTTTATTTGGTTTTTCTATTTCTTTATTATTAGATAATTTTTCATTTCTTTTCTTAAATATAAATTCAAGATAATGGTTTGATAAATTCTTATTATTTTTGTTGTTCATTTAGCGGTTTTTGTTGTAGGTTTTTTCTTTGTTTTTGGTTTTGCTTTTCCTCGTTTGACCAAAGCAACACTTGTGGGTATAATTATTGCTAATCCAACAATTCCTCCACCAACACCTGTTAGCCACTTCCAGTTATTTAAGAAGAAGACTTTGATATTAGCTGGATAATAAGGTTTGGCACCTTCAACGTAATAATTAATCACTTGATAGGTAAAACCATCCGAGTGTGTTACATAATAGATAAAGATACCAAAAGAATATTGGAGTTCTTCAAATGTTGCTTCATTTCTTATATCTCCCACACTACCCTCATAAATACAGGATGTACTCATAGAAATTTCATAACATTTTGAGTTTGAAGTCCCTTCACTATAACTTAATCCTAATCCAAAATAAGCCACTCCTGCTGAATAGTCAGAAAAATGCGTATCTGTGATACCATATTCGCTTAATTCTTCGATTTTAATTGTCACTAAATTATTTCCAGTACCTTGTCCAACTGAGATTGGTTCTCCAGAAGTCAAGCATTCGGATGCTATATTAGAAGTTTCATTTCTAGCAGGATAAGTCCATGGTTGACCAATTGTATGATTAAATGTTTCTAAACGAACTGTTTGATCATAGTGTGGGTCAAAATAATCCAAGGTAGTTTTCATAATACTGGGCGGATAGGGTATATTTAGAGTTATGAACTGGCCTATGAGAGTAGTATTAAAAGGGTGATGAGTTATTTCATATTTATAAGATTGATAATCAGTTAAATGATAAATAACCGAATCTATCCAACAACCAGAGGAATAACTAATTTCTTGAACTGCTGTTTTTATTTTCGTATTCGTTAGAGTAAATTCCCTTCCAAAAGTACGACTCCACGAAAAACTAAAAAATTCAATATAATAGCTAATTGATTGTTTGAATGAAATAGTTGAACTTACTGTAGTACCAACTTCAGTAGTATTTGCAGTGCTAGTGCTTGCTGCTTTTCCAAAAGCTGACCAGCTCCAGTCATAATTTTGTATTATACCAGTATAAACTGGAGGAGCAGCTAATGCAACTATCAAGCCAGGTGGGGCAGTTTTCTCCAATTTTCACCAGTATACTTCAACCGCATACCATCCCCATCAAAATCACCGCAAGCAACTAATCCTAAGTTTCCAGCTGTTTTATTCATGATATGAGTAAATCCTGCATTTGCATCATCAACAACATAGTTACCATATCGTCCTGAAAAAACCAGTTCAGCTAACCCATCGCAATCTACATCACCCATTGTAAAAATGAAATCAAGAAACTCCCAATCAGAAGAGTTAAAAGAGTTTCTTAGCGTATAATTACCTTGGGAAAATTCATAGATAAACAGTTCCCTTAGTTGCAGTCCCGATAAAGATCTCACTAATCCTATCTCGTCTCTACCGTCACCATCTATATCTCCACATGCAATTGGTATTCGTTGTTGCCAAGCAATATCATGATCTCCAGATCTAAACTCTGCTACTTCACCATATTGGCCCAATATACCCATAACAGAATCATCAATTATAAGCAATGCACCTTCACAATCATAACCATTATAGGGAATAGCAGCAAATGCTATCTCATCTTTTTTATCTCCGTCAAAATCGCCACAGACTATATCAATATCATGGAGAAAATAACTAAATTCATTTTTAGGATATTGGCAATCAAATTCAAGATCCTTATCCCAAATCCTAGCAAATGAGTGGTTAAAATCATCAAAAATATGAATATCACTATCACTTACTATCTCCGCCGAAGGATATATACCAAAACAGTATCCTATAATAATTTCATCTAATCCATCCCCATCCACATCACCCAAAGCAACTTCTGGTTCCATTGAAAGATTAATATCTTGATGGGTGTGTTGAGTATATGACCACCAATTTGTGATGTTTGTTGTGATAAAATTAATACCTGCTCCAATAAAATCCCATTCTAATACATCAAAGACCCATAGACGAATTGTTAGCGATAAATCAAATTCACTTAGTTCATATCTATTTTCCCAAATATTCCACCACCATTCAATTGTTCCACTTAAGAAAGAACGTACAATAGCAATTTCATCTATGCCATCTCCATCCACATCACCCACAGCTATTGTTTTCAATAAGTCAATTTTCCAGACTGAAGCGTTGTAACCTAAATTATCATTGACTGGTTCTGGAAGATTTTCAAATAGAATTGATCCCTTAAAGTAATTATTGTTTGCGTCATCATAAATTTCAAGATAATCATCATCTGTAGCAACTATCACTTCATCTAGACCATCCCCATCAACATCACCTGTAGCTATATCACTTGTAAATCCCCCATAACCCCATGGTAAACGAAATAGATAATCTGAATGTAATGTTGAATAAGCTGTACTAAATTCTCCCCATAAGTTCTCATAGAGTTGATGTTCGCTAAAAAGGTCATTAACTGCAGAGAAATTCTCCCCTACATCATCATAAACCCACCCTTGGTCTGGTTCGTTTGGAAGAGCAGCTATTTCCTCCAATTTTATTAACAGATAGTCATTTTTTGTGAGTGGATGCGAATTAGTACTTATTTCAGTAGGAAGTGGATTTGTGCTACTCCCCCTAGTCAATGTTTCGCCATTCGCATAATAATCAGTTATTGTTCCGTCAAGAATTATAGGTTCTTCTACCGCTTTATCACTTACATATTCAGTGCTAGTGGATATCTCTTTATTGCTTACAATAATGCTTTTGCCAATACTCATACACAAACTACTACAAAATAGATTTAGTAGTAACCCAACTATTACCACCTTAGTTTTTATATTCATTCAATCTCACCAATTAGATTTAGTTAATTTCCCAAATAGAATATTTCTAAAAAAAATGCAACTAATGAAATCGTTTCATTCCTTTTAAAGGTTTTTTCTTATTATAAAATACTTTTAATTAACTAAATTAGTTTTTTTTCTATTAATTTAATTGCTAATTGTTTAATTCATAGATAATACAGCATTAATAATCGACTACGCTTAGAAAATTGTTTTTCTTGATTTTATAGGAGATATATAAAAGAATCAAAGTAAGGAGTTATGATATTTATTTCAGAGTAGTAACTTTAAAAAATCTCATGATAATGAGGAATTTATAATTACCGAACGTAAAATCTTCACAATAAATGGAAAAAATATTAATTCTCATCCGGAATTCCATGATGAAATTTTAAGAGTTCTTTGTCCAGTTTTCAAGCATTATGGACGGAGTTGGAACGCGCTAATTGATATTCTACGTGGTGATTTCGATACTTTTGAGTTAGGTGAAAAAATATACAAAGTTAACACAGATTGAAATTAACAGGTATTCAAAAAAAGGGTGTGTATTAAGTCCTAAATTTTCCTCGTTAATTTCCAATTAATCCTGCAATTGGAATAAAGATAACTAGTATAGTTATTATTATACCCATAGTTACTTTTGGGTGTTCTTTCACAAAATTACTAAATTTATTTCTTTATACAAATTAATATACAGCTCCTAGGCAAGTTCTATTATAATTTCTAGAAATTTATATTTAAAAGTAAAAACCTAGAGATTAACTGAAAGTATTCTATATTATTTTTCCATGATTATTAGATTATCTCATTTCTATCCCTTTACAATAACCTTTTTGTTTCTGATAACAATTTTCACATTTACTTCCAATCCAAATGTCTTGTAATAAAAGTTCGACAAGTTCAATAGCTTTTTGATCAATTGTAATTGTTCCAATTTCGAAATTATTACGTCCGTCTCTTGTTCTTGATCCTAATCCTGCTCCAGTAAGATTAGCTGAACTAAAATAAAGCCAAGTTGAATCTATAAGTATGACTTTCATATGCATATTGTAACAAAAAGCAATCTCTATATTTTCTACATCTTTTAGTTTTTGATAAAAATTTTTTTCTCTTTCTTTAGGTGCTAGTATGAACTTAATTTTAATACCGCGTTTTGCTAACTGATAGAGTCGTTGTGAAAATTGAAATGCTTCTTTTGTTTTCGGATTAGGAATCATAAAATCGGTTACTTTTGCACTTGTAAACCATATTCTTTTTTTTGCTTTCATAAAGCCATTATGTACAATATGTACAAATGAATCTCCCTCATTTCCTGATAATAGATAACCCGCAAATTCAGATATCAAATCGGTTTCACCATTATCAGATATATGTTTTATTCTCTTATATATAATTATAAAATGACTTAAGATTTGAAAAACAAAAAAATTTATCAAATGAGATTAGAAGATAAAGAACATCCCCATTATCCTTATTATAAAAGCCATAATCAGAATTGATGATTTTTTTCTATTATTTTTATTTGTTAGTTTTTTGATAATGATTATATAATATAAGAATAATTTTTGCTGAACAAAATTGACTGAACGAATATCTTCAATAAATCAGGAAAAATCAATTCAAGATAATTCGATGTTACCTCCAAAAAAAATTTCTCCATGGTTAAATTTTGAAAGAAATGAAATTCTACTTTATTTAATTTATTTCATGTATGGGATAGCCTTCGCAAATTATGAACCATATGCTCCAGTTTGGTTAGGACAATTTTTTACTGAAAAATCCTATCTTATAATTGGTTTTATTGTTATTATACCCTGTCTCACAAGGCTTGTTGGTTCTCCTTTTTGGGGTTTTTTAGCAGATAAGTATGGTGCGAAAAAATTCGTTATAATAGGTTTTGCTGGTTATTCATTAATGTTTTTTAGTTTAATATTCACTTATTCTTCAACTTATTTTTTAATTATGATTTTAGTTGGTTATCTCATTGGTTCAGCTTCAGCAGGAAATTTCTTTTTTCTAGCAACAAAATCTATAGCAAAACCAAAAGGAATTATCCTAGGAAAAATAACCATCTTTGTAAGTATAGCTTATGCTTCTATGAGTCCATTAGCAGGTTGGATTTATGATACCTTTTCTTCATCAATGATCATACAATTAATTATTGCCTATTATAGCATGTTTAATTGCAATGTTAATTGCATCATTTGTAAAAGAAACTAAAGCTAACCTAGAAAATACAATTGAAAGTACCATTAAGGAAAATTCTTCTAAATTAACATTTTTACCAATTATTTTTATTGCAATATTAATTCTTACCTTTTTCTTTCAAAGTGGTGCTGGATTTTGGGCCTATTACTCTCTATATTTCTTAGAAACAATACAAATCAATGGAGTATTTTTATCAATTTATATTATAATAAGACAACTCTTAGCAATACCTATATCGTTCCTTTTAGGG
>JAHLVW010000055.1 GCA_019058275.1 Candidatus Heimdallarchaeota archaeon | reverse complement strand
ACTACTAACTAATCCTGTTTTAGCTATTTCTGAAAAAATCTTCAACAAGAAATGGTCATTTTTAGCAGCTAGGTCTTTTAGTTCTGCTTCTTCCTCTGGAGCGTTTATCATGAACGTTTTGAAACCCACAACTCCTCTTCGTGCCAATTCTTGAATAGAATTTATAGAATTATATCCTGCTGCTCCAATTAGTCCGAAGTCCACCAAACATTTTTTCTGCATTTCATGTAATTGCATATTAAATGATTCTAGAGCTGATTTTCCTTCAATCCCAACTGGCATTTCCAATACAGTAGTTATCCCCCCTGAAGCAGCAGCTTGCGTTCCTGTTATAAAATCATCTCTATAAGCATATATCAAATCCAAGATATGTGTATGTGCATCAATACATCCAGGAATGATTATTCTATCAGCTGCATCAATGGTTTTTTCTGCTTTTGGAAGTGAGCTATCTATTGCTATTATCCTTCCTTTATCTACACTTAGATCTGTTTCAACAAGTTTGTTTTCAAGAAAAACTTTCCCCTTCTTTATATTCAAATCTGCCACTTTTTCACTTCCATTAATAATGGTACCAAAAAAAGTACTTTAATGTTGTTAACAAGAAGTCATTTAGCAGTTAAGTAGATTAGATTAGCAAATTCAACCCTTTTTAGAATGTTAAAACCTTTTCCGCATCATAAATCCATTGTGTTAGTTGACTCATTGTACTTCTATTAATGCTTTCAATCAACTTTATATCCTTCAAACCTCGTGCATCAAGACAAGCGCCACATGCTTTAATCTCTCCACCTTTCTTTATCACTCCTTTTAACATTCTTTCCAAATTGTAATAACCATCTGAGGTTTGTTGGTTTGGAATTGCACATGTAACTGCATCTGCAAACAGGAAGACATTGATTTTGACATCTTTGTGTTCTTTTTGTAATGTCATAGCTAATCTCATAGCATTAAACGCTTTTTCAGTACCATATGATGCATCATTAATTATAATTAAGACATTCATTATACGCACAAAGAATCTTACATTATTATACCTATTATATTTAGTTGTTAATTTTCTAAAAAAGAAGAAGATTGAGGAGTAAACTTTTCATCACTTACTCCTCGGGGAAATCGATTTTACCCTCTCAATTTCTTGTAATTTACCCACGTATTTCTATTTCGAGACTACCCTCCACCATCATCATCTGGTGGATCTGGAGCCAATGTTGGATCCCCACGTCCTATCTGGACAGATAAGCTTCCACCTACTAAAAGACCTAATAGTAGGATTGCTAAACCAATTACTTTTGGATTTATTTTTTTCAAGTCGAAACACCTTGGGTTTTACTTTGTTTTTTTTATTTTTTATACTAAACTAGTTATCCTGCTTAGTATTTTCGAAATGTGAGAAAATACACATTATTTATACACTAAAATACTACCAAAATAATCTTAGGGTTAAAATTCTCCTTCTACTAAAACATGAAAAACTCGTTTCTCCTTCTCTAAAACTCAAAAAATGGTTCTTAAAGAAGTGTGACAAAAACAATGTCATTATTACTCTAGGAATTAGGAACATTCTTTAGATATCTATTTAAGTAAAAAAGGTTAAAAATTGACTTTAGTAATATAAAATAAGAAATCCAAGTTGATTATTCAATGAAAGCTCCATTTAAAAAAGCACTATTAGAGAAAATAGAGTTTTTGCTTAGTATTTCTAATATTAAGAAGTCAGAGCTAGTTGAATCAATTAATGCTGTTTTTGAATCCAGCATTGGCATTTTTTCTGATATATTGAAGAAGCAACCAGTATTATCTCAGAGAACAATATCTTTTGGAAAAGTGAAAGAAGATTTTGGTGTAGATTTTGGCCTAAACCGAACACGAGAGAAAGTAGTAATTGCTAAATGGATTTTGGATCTTCAGCCAAAAACAAGAAATTATTTACTATCATTTCTCATTATTAAAGAATGCCTGCTCCATTTCTTACTAAAAGATGTTGGTGAGATAGATGAAGCAATAATCAACATTGTTACAATCCTTCTTTTAGTAGAATTGTTTGAAATAACCACTATTGATAATCCTATTTTATCAGCCATTAGATCTAAAATATATTCTGAAGAAATTGCTGAATTAAGTCACTATTACTGGGATAATTTACTACTTCTTTTAATTAGGAATAATATTCACTTTCTCAATGTTTTAAAGAAATTTTTTGAGATTATTGAAAAAGACTTAAATTCCTCATTAGATAAAATAAAATTATTTTCAGAATGGATCTTCTCAAAAACAGTTAAAGAAGGAGATTCAATTTTACCTTTTTACACCAATTCAAAACTAATTGAGTTAATTGAAACATTATTTGAATTGGGATATGAAAAAGGAACTACCTCTTTTATTGCTCACAAATTAAAATTGTCTCAAAAAACAATAACGAAACGCTTCAAAGCATTAAATGAAAGTTATTTTTCCTATTGGCGTTCTGATATTAATTATGAAAAAATAAATCTACATAACTACTTGTTCAAAATTATAGTTAATAAAGGAGCGATTTATGAGAAGCTAATTCGAGATTTACTCAATATCCCTTATCTAAAATCACTTTTTCAAGGAACAGATTCTAATTCGAAAATACTATATTCTCCAACATTAGTCTGCCCTCACATTATAAGTGATCAACTTGATGAAAGATTAAGAAAAATGAAAAACAAGGGACTAATCAAAGATTACAGTTTACAATTAGTAAGAGAACGGTATAGGAATTTTGCTATCACAAATTCCCCATATAATCCAACAATTAGTACCTTCAAAAAGCTGATCAATCAAAAGGATTCATTGCTTAGAAAATATACTTTCTACAAGTATAAAAGAGGTTCAATGATACCTTCTAAAGGCAAACCTATAAATTTGGATTATAATTTACTTTATTTTCTTTCAGTGATAGATTTGAAGTTTCTTTTACGAGCAAGATATGGAGTATTGCTTAATGAATTCAAGAAATTCTATATGGAAAACAATATCCCAATAACTGATGTAAATGCTCAAACTAATTTGCTTTATCAGAATGAATTGCGAGCCAAAAATAGAGGATTACTATCCTTTTCATTGTATATGAGAAATCTAATGAAGCGTAGTCCTGATGTGCTAATTTTTGAGATACCCACTTCCAATGGTTTTTCTGATGTTGAATTTAAAGAAATTATAAGAAAATTAAGTGTTTTCTCCTTATTAGGTCAAAACACTCTATATGATCGACACATATTCAACATACCTGGAGTTGCTCATACTCATCCAATACGAGATGTAATTCAAGAATTCTTAGATAAAGAAGGTCTAACATCATCTTTTTTCACAATAAAACTTCATAAATCAAAATTCGTACCCTTACAAGATTTATTTGATTATGAAGAAAATAAATGGAAGATAACTAATATCTAGCAATAATAATCAATTTCTTTATATTTGTTTCAATGTATTATTGGCTGATTACTATGCGATTCTACAAGAAACTTATCGGTGATAAATGTTATCTTTCTCCGATATCTGAACAAGACGCAGAGCAATGGGCAAATTGGTTTAACGATCTAGAGGTGACAATTCCTTTAGGCGATGAAGCATATACTCCTACGAATATTTCAAATCAACTCTACATCATTAGTGATATGACAAAACATAATGCTCATGTTTTTAACATTGTTAGTTTGAAAAATGATGATCTTGTTGGTAGGTGTGTTTTATTTAGTTTAGATAGAATAAATAGACATGCTAAATTTGGCATCGTTTTGGGTGAAAAATCTTATTGGAATAAGGGTTTTGGGCAAGAAGCTACAAAGCTCATATTAGATTATGGATTTAATTTACTTAATTTGAACAATATTATGTTAGGAGTATTTTCTTACAACAAAGGCGCAATAAACTGCTATAAGAAAGCAGGCTTTAAAGAAATTGGCAGACAACGTCAAGCTAAAATAATCGGTGGTAAAAAGTATGATATTGTTCTTATGGACATATTGGCTGAGGAATTTACATCGATTTTTGTAAATAAACTAATAGAGTAAGTACATAAATCTATCAAGTTTTTTTAATTAAAGCGAATATCTTTATAGCTCTTTGTAGAAAAATAATTTGCGTTCTAGGAGAACGAGATTTGAAAGTTGGTTTTGCATTAGAACCCATTCGAGGACTTCCACTCGATTTAATTGTTGATTTGTTAAAGAAGACCTTTCTAGAGCATTTTGAGTTTAACTGGCGAATTATACCAAAAATTGATGATATTTTGAAGACCCTTAGAAAAACTACAACAACATTCCATTTGCCCATCTTTTACCGAGATGGTTTTGATTTCTCTTCAAAAAATGACAAGTATGAAATCCAAATACAAGAAATAACTTCATTTGTAAACCAACAAAAAGGCAATCTCAACTTATCTTATGTCCTTGTTCATTGTCCAGAGGATCCAAATTACTCTTTACCTACACTTTTTGAACGGTTAGAGCAAATTGAAGCACCGATAGTCTTTGAAAATGTTGTAGGACAGACTGATGAACATTTCAAAGAAACCTACTTTCAGGTAAAAGCTAATGTCAAGAATCTAGCTGGATTTGCTTTAGACATTTCACACAGGTATGTCAACAATTGGGAAACTTGGCTTGATATACCAGAAGAACTTGTAAAAGAAATTGAGTATGTACACATTTCTGATTGTACCAAAACGGAAGATCTTCATTTACCAATGGGTCTAGGTGAAATGCCATTTAACGATTTCTTTGCTTACCTAAAACGAATCGGTTACAATGGAATTATAATGCAAGAATTAAAACCAGATGGTAATCAAGCACTAGAAATAATGTCGTCAACAAGATACTGCATGAAACCTTTTTCAAAAACTAAATACCTGCGAATGAAGATACGTCATGCGTTGATGAGAGTAATCTTGAATATTCGAAAAAGAGAATTCAAAGATGTTATTGAAAAAACAGCTGAAGAAAAAGGATATGATTGGGCATAGTTGCTGGGGTGATGAAAAGAAAGCAAAACCTAAAATAGATGAGATTAACAAGAAATTATCGGATGATGAAATAGTAGAACTAATAGCAACACAAGATGTTAATTTCTAAGATTAGCTTTCTT
>JAHLVW010000054.1 GCA_019058275.1 Candidatus Heimdallarchaeota archaeon | reverse complement strand
GTTATTAACTCAATCTCATTTTTAAGGAAGGTAAGTCTATTCAATGCTTCCATTGTTCGCTTGGGTGTTTCCGGTTTTGCTCCAAGGGATTTAGCTTTCTCAATAATTTCTAAGCCATTTGTTCCTTTAAGACCAACTTTACCACCCATGCCAGCAATAGGATTTACAATTAGACCTACTTTCTTCAAATCAGATCATCTTTTTACATGACTTACTTTTTGTTTTTCTTTAAGTAAGCCCTCCAAGTTATAGCCCATCTATTAGGATCATCTAACGGATCATGGTCAATTTTATGAACAACACTTTGGTGAGGAGCGTTTTTAACTATCTCTGGATTTTCATACGCTTCTTTAGCTACTCTCTTTAATCCTGCTATGTATTCATCGATTTCAGCTTTCGCGTAAGATTCAGTTGGTTCAAGAGTAAATGGTTGTGGGACAATAAAGGGATGATGCGATGACCACATGTGAAATCCGAAATCAACCATTCGATTGGTAACATCTTCTGTTGTTATTCCTGTATCCTTGTAAAGATCTTCCCAACTATAACGTACTTGTTCTATTCTGTGTCTACCTTTCGCATATGGTGCACTAGCACCAGGAATTTCCAACACTTTCTTAAGAAGATAATTGTTGTTGAGAACAGCTATGTGAGCAACTTCTTTCAATCCCTCACTTCCTAAGCTCATTATCCATGAATATGCTTTCACAATAGCTGGAATTACTCCATAGAAAGCTCTAACTTTACCTATACTCTTGGGAAGGTCGTAGTTGAAATAGTATTTCTCTTTTTCAAATTCTACTAGAGGAACTGGAAGATATTTTATAAATTCCTTTGCTACACCTAATGCTCCTGTGGCTGGACCACCGCAACCATGTGGCGAAGAAAAGGTTTTGTGAAGATTAAAGAAACTCATATCAAAACCTGCTTCTTTTGCTCTTGTTATTCCTATTATACCATTAGCATTAGCTTGATCATACCCACAAATACCACCTGCTTTGTGAATGATATCAGTGAACTCCTTTATCTTAGGATTAAAGATGCCAGTATCTTCTGGATTGGTTATTAACAACCCAGCAGTATGTTCTGAGACTGCTTTCTCCAATGCTTCAACATCTGGTAAACCATCTTCATTTGGATAAATATTAATAACTTTATACCCTTTAACGGTAGGAGCTGCAGCATCAGATGGATGGGAAAACATCGTGGAGATAATTTCGTCTCGTTGTTCAGCTTCATTATTAGCTGCATGGTATGCTTCTATCATAGAAACCATAGCAAAGATAGCTTGACCGCCACCTCCGGGTTGGAATGTAAATTTATCTAATCCTGAGATTTCTCTGAGAAACAAGTCAAGTTTATAGATAATCTCAAGAATTCCTTGAACTGTACTTTCATCTTGTGCTGGATGTAGCTCCGTAAGTTTGGGAGACGAAGCTATTTTTTCATTGATCTTTGGACTATATTTCATAGTGCAAGTTCCTTGCCCAATGTCCACATTTAGATCCGCACCAAGAGTTTGTTGAGATAAGCGGAGATAATGTTTTAGCACTTGCATTTGGGACAGCTCTGGTAATTGGGGAGGTTGCTTTCTTATCATGTTTTTTGGTAATTTAGAAAGTCCATCGCCAACTATGACTTCTATCTCCTCCTCAATCTCCGGAAATAGTATCCCTCGTTCCCCCTTATTGCTTAATTCAAAAATAACTGGCTCATCCCATTTAGCTTGATGAAAATTTCTTACTTTGATTTCTCTTGTCATGGTAAATTCATCCTTTATGTTTTGCTTCTCCTTAATTCAAACATTCAGCCAATGCTTGAGCTAATTTGTCAATATCCTCCTTCGTGTGTATTTCTGTTACACAATAGACAGCACAATTCCCTAATTCTGGGAATTCACTAGAAATATCTTTACCTCCAAAAATACCTTTCTTCAGTAATGATTTATTCACTTCTTTTACAGTTTTTCCAGTAGCACTGAAATCCACGACAAACTCTTTGAAATGTGGAGATTTTAGGAATGGTATTTTTACTCCCTTAATCTCTGATATTTTCTTCATAGCATATTGCGATTTTTGTAAAATCAATTGCCCTAATTCTTGCATTCCTTGAGATCCTGCCAGTGCTAAATATACTCCCGCAGTTATACCCCAAAGTGCTGCACAAGTACCAATGAACTCTTTTCCTTCCACTCTATCATGGAAGGATGTTCGATCATATGTTACGTCACCGAATCCATATTCACCTTCTACAATAGTTGGAGTAATTCCAAAAAGTCTTGAAGGATATTCCATAACATATTTCTCTTCATCTCTTGTAGCAATAAAACCAGCAAGTCCACCACCATATTGCATGTGCATACCCAGTGACTGTACATCACCACAAACGATATCTGCTCCATAATTGCTTGGAGGTGTAAGAATGCCCAAGGTAATTGGGTCCGTTCCTACAATACTTAATGCTCCATGTTTGTGGGCAATCTCTGCAATAGTTTTACCTTGACTTTCTATACAGCCAAGATGAGATGGATTTTCAAAGTAAATTCCAGCTGTTCTTGGTGATATCTTAGCTTTCAGATCCTCAAGATCTAATTCACCAGTCTTCTTATCATAATCAATTAGTTTAACTTTAACGACAGGCCTACAATAGTTTTGAATTATTGCGAGTCTATCAGGAGAAATGCTTTTTGCAATGAGAATTTCTTTACGACCTGTAATTCTTCCAGCCATCCTTATTGAGGTACTAGCTGCTTGTCCCCAATCATAGGTTGGAACATTCACAACATCCATATCCAGAAGTTCGCCCATCATACTAGCATACTCAAATAATGTTTGAAACCTTCCATGATCCTCATATGGTTCACCTGCGTATGCTGTTAAAAGCTCAGAGCGACTATTAATTTCATCACATATTGCTGGAACGTAGTGTTGCCAACAGTCTCCTCCTAAGAAACTTAGGTATTCTTGACATGTCTTGTTTTTTGCTAGAATATTCATTACATGTCGTTCAAGAGCATATTCTGAGGGGAAAGGTTTTGGTAATTTCATTTCACCCTTAAACCTCAAGCTCTCAGGTATATCCCCATAAAATGACTCAATATCCTTAACACCGATTTCTTCTAGCATTTTTGCTTTTACTTCAGGTACTGAATTCGGAATATAAGGATGAACTATTTTTTTCTTATTCATATCTTGATCCTCCAATAAAAAACACATTTACCTATTAGTAGAACATTTGTTCTATGCTAAACCTCCACCATCAACAAGTAAGAATGTGCCAGTTACCCAACTTGAAAGGTCACTAGCAAGATAAAGAACTGCTTGAGCAATATCTCGAGGTGCCCCTACGCGATTGAGCGGACGATCAGCAGCTTCTTTCATGAATTCTTCTTCGTCAACACCTAATTGTTTTGCTTCTCCTCGTAAAAGGGGAGTATCAACATCACCTGGGCAGATACAATTAACACGTATACCATCCTTTCCATGATCTATGGCCATTGCTCGAGTCATGTTCAGAACTCCTCCTTTTGCTGCACAATAAGCTACCGCATTTGGTCCACCATGTAGAGCCCAACCAGAACCGTTGTTAATAATACTCCCACCTTTACCTTTAATCATGATTGGGATTACATGTCGAGAAAGCAGATAGATTGATTTTAAGTTAACATCAATCATTAGATCCCATTCTGATTCCTCTAAATCCAAAACATTTTTGCGTCTCATCACCCCTGCATTGTTAAAGAGTATATCTATTTTTCCAAACTCTTTGTGGATTGCTTCAACTGATTTCTTGCAGTCGGAATCCGAAGTTACATTACAATTGTAGTATTTTGTTTTTCCACCTAATTCTCTAATTTGCTTCTCTGCTTCTTTTCCTGCTGAATCATTGATATCTAGTAAAGCTAAAGTAGCACCTACTTCTGCTAGAAGCTTAGCTGTTGCTAAACCAATACCAGAAGCTCCTCCAGTAACCACTGCTACTTTCCCATCCAGGGAAACAAGATCATTAATTCGTTCATTCTTTTTATTCATAGTTTTTCTATCTCCTAAAGTTTTTGAATTGTTATTATTCATTCATCTATAGGTGTGTATGGACCAGCTGTTTCTCCACCATCGATAGCTATTGATTGCCCAGTAATATATGCTGCTTCAGATGAAGCCAAAAACGCGAATAAGCTTGCAACTTCTTCTGGTTCAGCATGACGATTCAAAGGAATCTTTGAATTGACTGCCTCAAGCATTTCTGGTGTATATTCAGCCTTTTGCATTGCTGTTAGTACATAACCTGGACTTACTGCATTTACTCTTAACCATGGAGCAAATTCTAATGCTAACGTTTTTGTCAAAAGGATTACTCCTGCTTTCGAGCTATTGTAATCAGCATATAATGAATGTCCTTCAATTCCATTTGTAGATGCTGTTAATAAAACGACTCCAGAACGTTGTTTTTTCATTCTCTCTATAGCTTCTTTCGCACATAAGAACATCCCATCTAGATTAACCCGAAGAACTTTTGACCATTGCTCATAGTCTATCTTCAAAAATGGCTTGCGAAAGCTTATCCCAGCATTAGATATCAGTATGTCAATTCCTTCAATAAGTTCATCTACTTTCTTGAAGGCATTTTCGACATCTTTTGGATTGCTCACATCAGCATGCACTCCTCCCTTGAGTTCAGGAATAGTTGCTAATACACGATTGAGCTCTTCTTGATTCCAATCAATGATAACGACATTTGCTTTTTCATCTACAAAACGCTTAGCAGTTGCAAAACCAATCCCACTTGCTCCACCAGTTATGACGACTCTCTTTCCCTTGAGATCTTTGTATATGCCCATTTTAATCACTTCGTTGTACTTTTAGTTAATCCTATTTTAATTGTTTCTCTGGTAATTCTCAACAGCTTGTATATCAGTTGAAGAAGTTCAAGAAATTAAAATTTAGACGGGTAGCACGTATGTTATGCTCATTAAGAATTAAACGGTAACAAAAATGGCTAATGTCCCTCGAAGAAGAGGGACAAGTAGTCCAAAAAGAATATATCTTTTACAGCTCAATTTCCAGAGATGGTCTTGTAAAGGAGTTCAATGCCGGGGGGCGACAATGAAAGCCTTTTCACCAATCTCTGAATGTTTCAATCCTTCTTGCAATCGCTTTAAAAATCTCACTGTTACATCAAATAATGAAAAAATGAGATTTATCAAATATTTATTTAATCTTTTCACATACTAAATATCCAGATAAGTTAAATTTTAGCTATAAAATAAGCTAAAATTTAGCAAAAAGGAACTTTCGAAAGTAAGACAAATCTTTTAAGAGATTAGTTAAGAATTTAATATATTACATTAAAACAATCTTACAACTTACATAAAATTTGGTGATAAAATATGGCAGCACAAGAAAATGATTACTTCCAAGATTTCATGAATACTGTATCAGGTACTCCAGAACCTATTATTCGAGGTGTTTTATTGTTCTTCAAAAGTACCTTTACAAATGAAATGTTAGAAACTTTAGAAAGACAAATTTCTCATCAAGAAGCTTATAGTTTAGTTAGTACTAAAAAAATCCTAGCTAAACACAATGTTGAAGCAGAAACTTCCAGACAAATATTGCAATTAATGAACAAGAAGTTCAAAGAAGCAGTAGAAAAGAAAGCTATTACTAGCAAGAAGTTAGATTTCATTCGTTCTGTTAAAAAGAAGCATTAGA
This sequence comes from Candidatus Heimdallarchaeota archaeon, assembly GCA_019058275.1. Taxonomy (GTDB): domain Archaea; phylum Asgardarchaeota; class Heimdallarchaeia; order JABLTI01; family JABLTI01; genus JABLTI01. The sequence continues at coordinate 13,569 of JAHLVW010000054.1, read as the reverse complement.
GAACTATTTTTTGATTTAAAAGAAGGGGTATCAACACTTGACGCTTTTTATAGACAATTAGGACATTGAGGTTTGTTTTAAGAGAACGCTTGAAAAGGAGCGAAGGATTAGAAGGAATACTTTCAGGAATCACTGAAGAAAAAGTATTGATAACTAGTGATTCCATTTATTTTCAAAGAGAAAGGCATGAATAATAAAACCAAAAGAATTTTTCATGCCACCAACAGCCTTATCCCCTATAAGGAGATGGGAACCCTCCGCTCAACTGTTCCTAGCGGAGGACCAGAGATGACCCACACCAACGGACTCGTTGCGGTGACTTGCTAGGGATAAACAATTTCAATCACCATTGGAATATCGGTCCAGAAAAAAAGGAACGGTTAAAAAAACACATCCCTTCTTTACACAATCTAATTTTAATTCATTTTATCAGTTACTTTTGATCATTTATCCTCTGGATGTAATTTGCATTCTTTTAATTTATTACGTAAGCTAAACGATGCCCAGAAAATGTATTTCATCGATCGAATTGGAATTGGCTCCTTTTTTTCAGCAATATCTGGACTTTCGACTAAGAACAGTGTTGACCAACCAGGAACTTCTTCTGGATTTTTAAAATTCAAATTATGTTTTTCTTGAGCGAAATGTTTTGCAATTACCCAAATAATGAGCCTCGAGGCAAAATCAAGATCTTGGTGCTTAATTAATTTTGTAAGTTCTTTCTTCTTGTCTTTTGCTGTTGTAAAATCGGTGATGAACTTTTGTGTTATAGTAACAATTTCCATATTTTCTTTGTTATTGGCAATTATTGGGTCGCTTTTTAACCGATTAATATTATTTATAACATTCAAGTAAAAGACTCGTAAATCATTAAGTGCCTTCTCCGGTTTTTTAGTGATTAAATTCCAACCTATCAAGTCATTTTCCGCTTTACAAACTTCGAATATTTTGATTCTTCGTTCGTAATCAAATCGGTTATTAATTTCCTCCAGTAGTTCTTCAGTAAATCTTCTGCCATTTTTTCTGCAAACTGATCGAAAGACTGCCAAGATGTATCCTCTTCTCTTTCTTGGAGTTAGCTTCTTGTCCCCTCTTTCGATAATAGCTTTCTCCACTTTAGAAATGCTTCTATAACAGAAATCTTCAACTTCCATAACTAATTCGGATGGGAAGAAATCTCGTAAGAGATCAAAATCCTCTCTGATAGCAATGGTTGTTCTATCGTTCTTTCTTACATATTCTAACATTCCAAAGTAGCTTCTATCTTTTTGTTCCTTCTTCAGGATTTTTTGTAGGTTTTCTTTGGAGATGTATGAACCGAGTGAAATTTTACTTCTATATGGCCTAACACTTTTATCAACCCTATTAAAACTTACAAGCTCAGCTCTAATTTCCTTATCAAAATTCTCTTTATTATTTCCCACATTTTCTTGTAAATTTATGACATTTGTTTTAGAGAAGTCTATTCCCACCGGTAATCTATTTACAGAAAAGTTTTCAGTTGAGTAGTTAACCGTATTTTTAGACATTTTTTCTATACCCTCAGTGTTGTTCTTAATTATATACTCTCAAAGATATATCAAAAGGCTTACTTACGTTGACTTTTCTTTCCTTGTTTTCACTTTAAATTGCATACAAATCCTTATTTTCTCAAAATCTCTTTTTTGTCGGAATTAAAAACAAAAATCTCGCCAAAGAAGTAAGATAAAAACCTAAGAAACTTTTTCCAAGGAGAAAAATTTTCTGTAAACTTCTCAGGCAAAAAAAACTTTGCAATTATAAAAAGAAAGTTATGCATTTTTAATGAATAAACTGTTCATGTAAAAAGTGATCATTCTCCCCAGCAATTTTAATCGTTTTTTTCAAGTATTCTCTATCATTTTTTCTTTTAAAACATCCAAAAAAGAGTAAAATCCAATGTTTTTGATAGTTTTCTTGTTCAGATTTGGTTTTGCTAGTTTTTAATAATTCGTAGAAAGACTCTTTAGAATGTCTATATCATCTTATGATTATTTAAGGAGCAATAATTCCATGATTAATGAAAGTATCAAGCTGAAGTTTTTTCGATTAACTATTTTTCCTTTGATTATGATTATTGAACTTGTTTTGTCTGTCTTATTTCTAGTAATGCCTTATTTTGATACTAATACTTATTCAAGGGCAATGGGCTATCAACTGTTCTTTGGTTGGTTACTTTCCGTTCTTTCCCTTTTTGCTTTCATTTCCATTTTACTGTTATTCTTATCCTCTTTTAATTATAAGGAATCTAGATTCTCTGCTTTCATTACAGATGATCGTAAAGTGCAAATCATTGGTTATGCAACTGTTTTCCTACTCTACCTACAAATAGTCTCTTTAGGAGTCACTCAAATTTATCAAGCACCATTTATGCGAGATCTAACACCGCTTTATTCCTTAATTTTGGGAATCAGTTTGTTACTTTCTATTCTCCTCTATTTTCTTGCTAATTTTGAATCAGTACCAACAAGAGTTTATGCTTTTTCTGAGGAATCTTTAGTTCGTTTCAAACTAACAGCTTTCTGGTTGATCTTTTTAACAGGTGCTATGCAGCTTTTCGCGACTGAATGGTCCATCTTAGTCATTGGTTTGCTGTTTCTCGTTACTTCCTTCTTCTTCTTCTTTCTCTATCGTTACTCTGTAATATTAACACCAATTGTTCTAATAGTGCATTTTGCTTTTAGTTCACTGATGGCAGGAATCTCTCTAAGTGATATTATTACACTTTTGGAGAATTTGAATACTGGAGGTATTGAAGTAAGTCATCCTCAGGCAATTACTTTGTCAGTGTTCTTTCTCATAGTTCCAGCTATAATCTCGATTGTTTTAGCTCAATCATTTTTCAGAAAGTGGGTATTAGCTTGGGTTAAGGAAATAAACCCGGAACCAGAAATGGAAGTACAATTAGAATATGCTGATGAATAAATTAGGAAGTTTATTCCTTCTTTTTTCATAGTAGTTGTATAAAAAAAGTATTTAATTAAATTTTACTAGGAAAAACTCTAAAATGACATATTTTATTTGATAATGTTAACGTGATGAATTATGACCGATTACTTGATAGTTTTAAATAAAGATGAAGATACTGTCTCATTTGTTGATGAACCCAACAGAAAAGTGGTTAAAACCATCAGTGTGGGTAGAAGCCCTCATGAAGTATCTGTAACACCGGATGGTGTCAAGGCTTACATCTCTTGTGCTGGTGCAAATACTGTTGAAGTTTTTGATATGAAAAAGCTTGAGAGAATTACTATTATAAAACATGATGAGTTTCGATTTCCTCATGAATCTGCAGTTCTCCCTGATGGCTCAAAGGTTGTTCTAGCTTCTACTTATGCGAATAAAGTTTTCATTATCGATGTTCAGAAAGATGAAGTTGAGAAAGTTATTGAAGCTAAAAGGATGAGTCATATGACTGCTCTAATGCCAGATGGGTCCAAAGCTTACATTTCAAATATTGGTTCTAATTCGGTTTCAATATTAGATACAAAATCATTTGAATGGATAACTCATATTCCTGTTGGTAGAAGTCCAGAAGGAATTGCAATCAGTCCAGATGGCAAGTGGCTGTATTGTGCTAATCAAGATGATGATCTTGTGTATGTAATTGAAACCTCAAACAATGCATTATATGCGAGAATTTCAACTGATAGAGTACCAATTAGAGTAACCTTTAGTAGAGATGGAAAATACGCTTTCATACCAAATCGAGAAGGAAACACCTTATCTATTGTTACAGTCGAAAACCATAGAGAGATTAAACGTATTCCTGTTGGAGTTTGGCCTGGTGGAACAGTCTTTAATGCTAAAGGCAATCTTGCTTACGTAGCCAATAACAAAACGAATGATATATCTGTTATTGACATTAAAACACTGAAAGTCATTGATACAATTGATGTTGGAATTCACCCAGATGGCCTGGCATTCTGCCCAGTTAAGGGATGATTAAGTGATTAACATTCCCTCGCTTTTTCTAAAAATTTAAAACAGCTGCTAATCAGATAAACATAGAAGGCTGGTACTAGAATGGATAACAAGATAGTTGTAAATCAAGAATTATGTATTGGATGCAAAGCGTGTATTGAAATTTGCCCTCGAGACTGTTTCGAGCTCAATTCAGAAGAGAAATCCACCTATATGCCAAATCCTCGATGTCACGATTGTGGTCACTGTGTTTCTATTTGTCCAGAACAAGCAATTAGTCATAAAACTATGCCTGCAGATGATTTTGGCTTTATCAAAGATAATCTAACCTTACCAGTTAATTTTGGAGATCAAATGTATTACTACTTGAAATCTATTCGTAGTACAAGAAAATTCCTAAAGAAACCAATCAAAAAAGAGATCCTTGAAAAGCTAGTTGATGTTACTCGCTATTCACCTACAGGTCATCATTCACAAAATGTTGAGATTTCTCTTATCCATAATCCTGAGACTATTGCTCTTTTAAAGGAGGAAAGCGAAAAAACTATTGTTAGTTTTCTGAAAAAAATAGACAGTCCATTTTTCAGATTCTTTGCTAAGCTAATCGGTAAAAGATCAACTATTCGTAAAGCCCAAGGTACTCGACCACGTTTTCAGCGTATGCTTGATGGTTTTCGAGAAGGAAAAGATTATCTATTCCATGGTGCACCTGCAGTAGTTGTGTTTCATTCCCACAAAAAGGGATATGTTCCTGAAGATAATTGCACTCTTGCTTCTGACTATTTTAGGATCTTAGCCCAAAGTTATGGTTTAGGTTCATGCTTTATTGGTTATTTAACCTATTATGCTAAATTCAATCCAAAAATACTCAAGATACTCAATTTACCTGATGATAATCAAATCTATCAAGTGTTAATAGTTGGTTATCCAAAACATAAATTTAGAACATTTGTATCAAGAAAACCTTCAAAAGTAGAATGGTTGTAAAAAAAATAGGAAGGATAAAGATGAAGGATCTACAGAATTTTCTTAGAGATAATAAAGAAAAAATCCATGATTTACTTAATCATATGTGGCAATCCATTGAGCGTATTGCTCTTCAACTTGAAAATGTCATACCTGATATTGATTTAGATAATTCCCATGGTAACTTTATACGGTTAAATGATGGTTGGGATGAAAGTTTCTATGCTAATCCTACTATTATCTTTCCATATGGCGAAATTGGTTTTTCATTAGATGGTTTGTTTTGTGTTTTTTCATTAACCACCAAAAAAATTAACGAGAGTCATTTAGCTAAATTTATGCAATTACCTCGAGACCATGAATTCTTAACTGTAGAATTATATGGTGGAGATGACTCTTTTACCACATTTTACAATTCTAACAATGAGGAAGATGTTGATGAGATTATGAAAAGCGTCAAGAATTCTAAGGAAGAAGTATTACAACTAGAGATAAGTTTAGACACCATCTCAGATGAAGAACAAAAGAATACACTGATTGAAACTATAACCTCCTTGTATGATTTCCTTAAGAAAAAAAATCTCTTGGCAAAATTACCTCAATATACGTCATCTGAATAAAAAACACTCAAGTTTTCTATTATTCACTTGAGCTATTTTCAATTCTCATTTTGGACAGCTTTCTTTGCTCTTTAATAGATTCACTAAAAACTGCCTTTTCAATGGCAATATATTCTGCATTCATATATGTTAAAGTAAATGCAATATCAAATAGTGGATAAAAGAGTCCTCTTACAAATATCATGCCAAATTGGATCCAAATTCCAGTATAAATTTGTGTGATGTATAAACTTAAACCCCATGGTAAGAAAAGTCCAAGTGTAGCAAAGACTATGAAGACTGTTGTAGTTCTAATATAATTTTTCTGAGAAGATAATCGCCAAGAAGCTTGTATTGCTACTCCAACATGTAGATTATCTTTGCTCATACCTGCAATGAACATAGATATTCTTCCATAGAAAATTACTGGAATTGCTACAGCTAGCATAACTGTCATCCAACCAAAAATATAGGCATATAAGAACGTGCTACCTTGAAGTATCACTGCTAGTAATATTAATACAAAAGGCAACGCTGCAATTGTGATTAAGAATAAAGTGAGTAACAAAATTTCTTTGGTTTTTCTAAATGTTCTATCTATTACCCAAAAGACATTTGCTTTCCCTTCCTCAATAGTTTTCCATGTTATATTTGACAACAAAGAACTTCTATACATTATAGCAATAAACGCTAGTAACAAAAGAAAAGCAAAAGCTGTCATCATGTTTTCTCTTTGATTTCTAGTTTCACCAATAAAATCCATAATAAATTCAATGACTGGTCCATGGATATAGTTTCGCACTGATAATTCTATGATGACTATTTGACTTATTCCAAAGAGAATAAATTCAGGAATAAGTGCTAGAAAGAAGTACTTCAAAAATTGTTTTCCATAAATTTTGAATGGTTTGTAAAGTAATTTATACATTTCCTTATCGTTATAACTTATCCATGGCTGCGTTTCTTCCATTTGAATAGCTCCAATAGTTGACAAATGTGTTTGTACAAGATTTCATTTTGTATAAAAAGTGTCTAATTATTCTGATTTGAAGAAAAGATTCCACTTCACACTTATTAAGCTGGTGTGAAGAATGAAATAATCAAATTGATTGGCAATGGAAGACAAATAATTCCGATAATAAAGCCTAAGATGATATAAACATACTTTGACCAATGAACAGATGAGACATCATCTGTTGATCCTGGATGCTGAGTAAAACTCATCAAAAGGACAAATAAGCCGAAGTATCTTGTAAAGGGATTAAGTACTAGTAGCAAAGCAAAAACCATTGAAATTATTCTGTGTGGAATATGTCCGAAAACTGCTCGAGATGTATGACCACCATCCAATTGAGAAACAGGCATGAGATTCAAACCTGTAAGAAGCATTCCTACGTATCCTGCAAACATCATTGGATGCATTGCTACAGTTTGAACTGTTGGATCAAAGTAGGGTAATATTCTTGTAAATTGCCCAAATAATACTAGAGCATCCATAAGTAACACAGTAGGAATATCAATTGGGTCTACAGCAGTCGTATCAAGTGGAATATCTATTACATATGATAGCTTTAAACCAATAATAAACACTGGAATAGTTACTAGAAATCCTGCTGCAGGTCCTGAAATACCAATATCAAATAGATCATCTCTTGTTGCTAAAGGTTCTTTTTGTCTTATTAGAGCTCCAAAAGTACCTAATGTTTGAAAACCAGGTAAAGGTGGAATGGGAATAAAGTACGGCAGGGATGCATCAATCTTCTTTAATCTCGAGACAGAGTAATGTCCTAATTCATGAATTGTTAAAATTCCCATTATTGATAATGTAAATAGGAAGACATCTAAAGCTGGTTTTCCCTCGAAACCGTATTCAGTATACAGTGATTTGGTAAATTGCCAACCAGCGATGGATACTGTAACAATAGTTGCTACAAATAATCCAATATTCCAACCAATGGATCTAATACTGTAGCGTTCTTTTGTTGTTTCCGGTTTCCAATAATAAAATCTAAGCGCAACTTGCTTTACTTCAGGAGAGATTTTTTCATTACGGATAATTACCTTTAAGTTCTTTTCAGTTAACATTGAATCGCTTCTTAATTTAGCGAATGTTTCATTACTATTCTCTGGTCTCTTAACATAGTATAGCAATCCAGTTGTTTGACTATTTGCTTTATCAATTATTGTAACATATTTGGCAACTATTTCTGATAATTCCTCAAAAGACAATTCAACAGGAACATATCCACGATCTTTAGGTGAGAAAACAGAGATTGTTTCTGAAACAATCTGTTCTACTTCTATTTTTCTATACTGCTCTAATTCTGTAAAACCTTGTTTTGTAAGTGGTGCGCCACATATGCCACAAACATCACCTGATGTTGTTCCACCACAACGCCAACACTTTGTACTTTGGGTTGGCTCTTGACGGTTTAAAAGCTCTGCCCTTAATTGCTCACTTAAGGGGGCATTACATTTTTCGCAATAATCTTTCTTTTGAAAACTAATATCAGCTCCACAGTGCCAGCAAAACTGAACTTCTGATGAATCACCTATCCCTTTTACTTCCTTTTCTTCCTCGTTTTCTTTTTCATCTTTGGAAGGGGGTGAATTATTTGGTTCTTCTGTTGACACTAAAATTCCTCTATATGCAGCTACTACGTACTAGCAGTATCAATTACTGATATAAAGACTATCATTCACTTGCAAATTTTTATTTTACAAACAACTTTATTTATTAATTGTTTGAAATGAAGAAGAAAATGGTCAATGGTAAGCAGCTTATGGCTATCAGTATTGCAAACGCTTCGATAATATACCTTGTCCAATGTACTGGCACTGCTTCATTTGTAATGGGTGTTTGATAAACATTTAAGGGAACAAACATTGTTAAGATTCCTAGGGTCCAGGTATTATAGTTTAACATAATAAGTAGTGCAGAAATAAAAGAAAATACTCGAGAGACTTTTTCATTAACAAGACTTCCTAACATGAATCCACCATCAAGTATCGAACCTGGCAAAAAATTAATCCCGTTTAATATTATTCCAACTAATCCAGCATAAGCTAAAGGATGTAAGAATTTCACTTGGGTTTCAGGATTGAATGACGGAGAAATGTCTGTGTTAGTACCAAACCAATCTAAAAACCACCCCATTAAAAGGAAAGGATCAAAATTTTGCATTTGTTCAATTCTCTCTAACGTTTCAGTCGTAAGAGAACTCTTGTCTTGGATGTATGGTAAAGCAATACCTCCGATGTAAATTCCTATTGACAGTGTCAATCCAAAAACAGGTCCAAGCAAAAACAAATCAAATAAATCATTTCTTTTTCGTAGTGGATTTATAACTCTAATGAAACCCCCGGCAGATCCCAACATAAAATAGCTTAACAATCCCGGAGTTGGAGGTAGCGGGATAAAGAAAGGGAGAGAAAGTTTGATTTTTCTCAAGCGTTGTATTAGTACATGTCCCAGTTCATGTGTAAAGATGATTGCTAAAAGTATAAAGGTGAAAATAGAAACATCAACAAAGATATTTTTGTTAATAGTTATCACAGCATAAATTTCTCGATAATATAGCCAGCTAGAGAGAAAAATAGTGCAGAAGGTCAACAGTAATAGTAACAGTTTCCAGCGAATCTTATTGAAAGCAAATCTCTTGGTGGTGTCTTCTGGTATCCAGTAAAAGAATCGCATAATAGCGTATTTTTTTGAATCTGAAGATAGTTTTGTTTTACGTATTATTGGTCTAAGGTAATTTTCAATGAGCAAGCTTTCGTTTTCAAAACTATCAAATACTTCAAGGTTTTCAGGCATATGAACGATGATTTCAGGACCAAAATTCGTTAAGGCAGCATTAACTACTTGAAAGTGTTTTTGTACAATTGCTTCCAACTTAAAGAATCGAACATTGGTTTTGATAACTTGTCTGTCTTTCGGGGAAAGAATGAAAACAAATTCCTCTTCTAATGGAATTTGTTCAAATACTTGTGTTTTCACTGCTTCCTTTAGGAGTTCAACTCCTTGTTTCGTAATTGGACTTCCACAAATACCACAAATATCTCCTGAAGTGGTTCCTTTACATCTCCAACATCTAATTGATTCATCAGAAGATGTTCGACTTAAAACCTCTAACTTTACATCTTCCTTTATGGGTACTTTACAATCATCACACCATTCATCACTAGTTAATTTTGAACCACAATTCCAACAATATTCAAGCAATTGAGAAGGATAATTTTCTTCGTTTTGTTTTGATTGCTTTTTATCCCGTTTGGAATCCAAAAAAATACCTCTTAGTAAGTAATTCGTGTCTTCTGAATAGATTCACTACTATTTATTTTTAAGTTTCTTATGAAATTACTATTTTTTTGAGGAAGCAGCCTTTTCACCTAAAAAAATACTTTTAGAAAAACCTATAAAATGATACCCACGCTCGATTCTATAGTGTAAAATGTAGATAAGGAAGAAAATACTCCTGTGAGTGTAAAGAATGACTTATCGTGTAAGACGATTCAATCCAGAAACAGATATTGAAGCTGTGCAAAACGTAAACAGAAGTTGTCTGCCGGAAAATTACCCAAGATTCTTTTTCATAGATATTGCTTCAAAATTCCCAGAAGGGTTTAGTGTTGCTGTAATGGATGATACTGGTGATATTGCTGGATATGAAATGACTAGAATTGAGAAGGGGTTATCAAACTACGGTTTTGGTATATGCAAAAAAGGACATATCATATCAATAGCAATTTTAGCAAAATATCGACGAAGGGGAATAGCAGTAAAGCTGATGCAAGCAGCAACTGATGCTATGCGACTTAGGGATATAAAAGAAGTTTATTTGGAAGTAAGGGAATCAAATCAAGCAGCAATAGACCTCTATCAGAAACTAGGATACATTCCATTTAAGGTTTCAAAGAAATATTATAGCGATGGAGAAGCAGCTCTCATAATGATAAGTAAAATATGAGCAAATCTCAAAATAATTTCTTTTAGAAAGAAAAATAAAAGAAAAAAAGAGGGAGGAAGATTAGTTTTAATAATCATCCATGTCAGGCATACCACCAGGACCACCAGGTCCACCAGGTCCACCGGGCATACCACCAGTTGATCTTGCAGCGATGATATCATCAATTCTTAGAATCATTTGGGCTGCTTCACTGGCTGAAGAAATAGCTTGACGAGCAACACTAATTGGTTCAAAGACTTTCTGTTTAACCATATCTGTTGGTTTACCAGTTTTGAGATCAACACCAGCAGTGACTTCACCTTTGTCGTGCGTAGCTCTTAAAGCAACTAAAACGTCAATAGGATCAAGACCAGCGTTTTCAGCTAATGCTCTAGGAATGATTTCAAGGGCTTCAGCAAATTTCTCAACTGCAAGTTGTTCTCTACCAGCAAGAGTGTTGGCATATTCTTTCAACTTACGGGAGAGGAAGATTTGTGGAGCACCACCACCAGGAACAACTAAACCATCTTGGATAATGTTTCTGACAACACAGAGTGAATCATGAATGGAGCGTTCAGCTTCATCGACAATTAAGTCACTACCACCACGAATCATAATACTAACGCTCTTAGGGTTTGGGCACCCCTCAACGAAAACGAAGTCATCATCAGCGATTTTGCGTTCTTCAACAATACCAGCTTGACCTAAGTCACTCTTTTCAATACCATCAATGCGGGTAACAATGCTTGCACCAGTAGCCATAGTGAGTTTTTCCATGTCAGATTTCTTGATACGTCTGACAGCAAGAATACCTTTCTTAGCGAAGAAGTGTTGAGCAAGATCATCAATGCCTTTCTGAGAAAGAATAACATTAGCACCAGAGTCGATGACTTTGTTAACCATATCTTCAATCATGGCTTGTTCTTGATCAAGGAAAGATTTCATTTGATCAGGATTGGTGATGTTGATTTTAGCATCGAATTCAGTCTTGGAAATTTCAATAGCAGCATCAATAAGTAAGATTTTAGCCTTGTCGATTTTTTTAGGCATGCCAGAATGAACAACGCTCTTATCAAGAACAATACCTTTAATCAATTCGGTTTCCTTGATAGATTCACCTTTCTTCTTTTCAATCTTGATATTATCAATGTCACAAACTTTCATACCGTCTTCTTCAACAGTAACCATTAAAGCAGCATCGATAACCAAATCAGCAAGATAGTCACTGTGACCAGCAATAACCTTGCTGCTCATAGCGGTTTTGACACTTTCCTTGAGCATGGCTTTATCAGAAATATCAACTTGAATAGCCATTTTATCTAAGCTTTTCAAGGCTAAGACAGTGGCTTTTTGATAACCGTCAACGATAATGCTAGCATGAACATCTTGAGCGATAAGTTCTTCAGCTTGTTTTAGTAATTCACCAGCAATAATAACAACAGTAGTAGTACCGTCGCCAACTTCATCGTCTTGAACTTTAGCAAGCTCAACAACGAATTTAGCTGCTGGGTGTTGAATTTCCATCTCCTTGAGAATGGTGGCACCATCGTTAGTAATAACAACGTCACCGAAGGAGTCTACAAGCATTTTATCTAATCCCATTGGTCCAAGAGCGGATCGAATGGCTTCAGCAATAACTTTTGCAGCTGCAATGTTATTTGCTTGAGCGTTTCTTCCAGTGGTTCTCTCGGTTCCTTCTTTGAGGAGCAAAACTGGTTGCCCACCAATGTTTACTAAACTCATTTTATACTTACACCTGTTTTTACAATTTAAAATAGGATTTTTTTTGACTAGTCCTCTGCTCTTCTTGAGCGCTTTTTTGTGATTTGTATTGATATTTAAATCTTGCGTAGACTATTCTTTTCAATAAAGTAAGGAAATGAAGATGTTTTTCAATGTCTTAGCTGATATAATTATGGAGTTATTTTTCCCAAAAAAGGAATAAGTAAAGATGAATGAAGATATAATTGTCACTACCCGGAATCTTAAACGCACTTTTAAATTTGGTGAAACAGAGATATTTGCTCTTGATGGAGTAAACTTGTCTGTTCGTAAAGGTGAATTTGTAGTTATCCTTGGTCCCTCTGGTGCTGGAAAAACCACTCTCCTGAACATGATTGGAGGAATAGATCGTCCATCAGCTGGAGAGGTACTTGTTGATGGTAACAAAATCACAGATTATTCTTTAGATGAATTGAATAGTTATAGACGAAATGATGTTGGTTGGATTTTTCAGTTCTTTAATATCGTAGCAAGTCTTCGAGCTTGGGAGAATGTTGGTTTGGCTTTAGAATTCCAAGGTATTAAATCAAAAACTGAAATTAAAGAACGTTCATTTGAATTACTCAAACAAGTTGGTTTAAAAGGAAAGGAAGATAGATTTCCTAGTCAATTATCTGGTGGAGAACAACAGAGAGTAGCTATTGCTCGTGCTTTAGTTAAGAAACCAAAAATTGTTGTTGCTGATGAACCAACTGGCAACCTAGATTTTGTTACAGGTCAAAGCATCGCAGAATTAATGAGGAATTTGAATCAACAAGAGAAGATTACCTTTATTGTTGTTTCCCATGATTTAAACATCACTCAATATTCTGATAGAGTATTTCATCTTCGAATGGGTAAAATTGAACAAATTGAAGAGCAACCACAAAATAGTTCTGCAAATATGGTTGGTGAATAAAAGAATTGAAAATCATGACGAAAAAAATCTTTAGGGAGATTTTGGTAAGTAAATTTCGATCATTTTCCATTGTGCTACTAGTAGCCTTCACAGTAGCCTTTCTTGGTGGAATGCGAGCTAGCTATCCTATGATTTTAGCAACATATGATCTAAATAGGGAGACATACAATGTTGCAGATGGGAGATTTACTTTTTATCAACCAATTCATCAAAACAATCTCTCATTAATAAAAACAAATAGTACTCTATTAGCTGAGACTAAGATTGATCGAATTGATGGACGAGTTATATTTTATACTGATATTACTCATAATAACGAGAAATTCCAAGCAATTATTATTGGAATTAATTATCCTAATGAAGTAAATCAATTAGTAATTGAAGAATCTGCTAGTGACATAGCTGATACTGATCAAATCCTTGATAATAATAC
>JAHLVW010000053.1 GCA_019058275.1 Candidatus Heimdallarchaeota archaeon | reverse complement strand
TCAATGACATTTGGTGGATTGGGTTTAATTATAGCACGATTTGTAAAACGTCCTGAAGCAGCTATGGCAGCTACCATGTCTTTTGTCTTTCCACAGATGTTTTTAGCAGGAGCACTATTTCCTCCTGAAACTTTGCCAGAATATATGCAATTAATTGCTAAATTTTTCCCACTTTATATTAGTGAAGCAATGAGATCAGTTATGCTTGAATCTACCTTTAGTAATGTCTGGGTTCCATTTGGTGTAACTATTGCAATGGGTATTGTTTTCTTCATAATTGGATCAATAATCACTGTTTGGAGGAAAGAATGAAGGAGGTATAACTATGGTTGAAACTAACGATAAACCAAAGAAGCAAAACACTTTCGCTGTTGAATTTGGTCTCATTTTCAAACGTGTATGTGCCTATATCAATGTAGCACTTAAGGACTTCAGTAGATCACCTTTAACAATCTTCTTTACAATAGCATATCCTATCATCCTAATCCTGCTATTTGGTGCAATTTTCAGCAATGAAAATTTGTCATCTGATCCTTATATCTACAAAGTGGAGTTGATGAAGGGTATGAAATAGCACCAACACAGTATTTGAACTTCACAGATGATTTTATCACTATATTAGAAGAAATGGAAAGAAATGATAGTACATCAATTTTTGATATTAATAACATATCATTAAAAGATGAGCAAAACAACCCTATTGATGCTGGTCAGTATTTAGAGGAAGTTGAAGGGTATATTGCTATTGTTATACCCGAAAATTTCACTCAAAAATTATTGTTTAATTCTCCTATTAACCTAGCTGTGATTATAGATGAAAATTCTCAACAAGCAAACATTGCATTAAAGATACTAGATAATGTTATTTACAGCTTTAATCTTGGAGTAGCAGGTTACAATGACACACAAATAGGTATGGAATCAACGAATATTTTCCTAGAAGAGGATATCGATATTTCGAATTTCTTATTCCAGGTATTATAGGAGTAGCAATAATGAATAATGGTGTTATTGGGACAATCAATCGTTATACCTATTTTGACAAAAAGGGATTATTTAGAAAATTATCTTCCTCACCTATGAAGAAAGGAGAAGTAGTTTTTGGTGAGGCTTCATGGACTTTCCTTCAAGGATTAATTTCGATAGTTGCCATCTTGCTTGTAGGTTGGTTAGTATTTAAGATCGGTGATAGAAATTTCATGTGGATTATAGATGTCTTGGATTGGAAGATTATTCCAATTACTATTTCAGCAGTATTAAATTTCACAGGTCTTGGTATGATCGGTTCAAGATTGATTAAAAACCCAGATTCCGCTACTGCTGCTGGAAACTTCCTAACATTTCCAATGATGTTTCTAAGTGGTGCTTTCTTTGAGGTAGCTCATATTCCGGTAATAAATATAGTCTCTAAAATGCTACCTCTGACATATATTGTAGATGCATATCGAGCTTCAATGATAACAATAAACACAAGTGTTGCTTGGTTTAATATTGGAATAATCTTTGCTTTTGGTATTGTAATCTTTACAATTGGAATTTTGATTACCAAATTATCTGAAAGATAAAACAAGTTTAACAAGAATAAATGTGTTAGGTAACTAATAGACCTGATACTTATTCTTCTTAAAACATGATTTGAAATGTGATATAAAAAAAGCCAGTGAATTTGTTTTATGTATATAGTTTATTTTCTGTTTTATATACACACCTTAAACAAAACAGTATTGCTATATATTTTGATTCTCAACTATATAACGATGACTTTATATAGTAGACTGTATACTTTCTTTTCGCTCATAAAGAAATTCTTTTTGAGCAGTTTAGTGTGTTGACCTGAACTCGGTTTTTTGAGTTACAATGGAAAAAGTGGATTGTGAGTTTAACGAACAATCAGATGAATGTGAGATAATAAGGTGATTAGTATGAATAAAAGAAAATTAAATATGAAATCCGAAATTGGAAAGGTATTAGTAAGACCAGGAATGGAAATTCCTCAAAGAATGAAAGCATAATGGAAAATCAAGAGATGATTATAATGACAAGCAGAAAAGTAATCTATAAAAAACAATTTAGAAATGAATTAGATAAAGCAAGAATTGAAAGCGCAATTAACATTTACAATAGAAGCATTAACAAATAGATCTATGATTTATAAACTACACACAAAATTGTTGATATAAACTATTCATAGAACTATTCACCAAGAACAATAGCATCGATAATGAGAATGGTCGTTGATGGGGGTCTCCCCCATTTTTACTAATTTTAATTTAATAAAAAAATAGTGAAAAGGATTGTGAAAAATAACCCTAATCGTAGTAAGTAATTTCTTTTTCAGGAAAACCTTGCACTTCAAGTTTGACTATTCTGATTAGTACGGTCAATAATGATATTGACAAGAGTCCTACCAATATGTAAACTGTTATTGTTAGTGCTAGTATTGCTGTCCCTGTATCCATTGTGTAACCGATTTTTCTTATGATTAGATCAAGTAAATCTAATACTGCATCCAAAACATTGGTTGTAGTAAAGATTTGAGCTTTACCGATAATTGTTAGGAACAGTGGAATGTTTGCAGCAGTTGGTATTAATCCTAGGAACATTAAGAGCTGTTGTAGTCTGAGTAATCTGCCTACCATTGCTTGAAGGAATTTTATTACTCCTCCTAATAGCATTAATGCACCAAATATTGTAATCCAGATTCTAAATGGTTCTTGTATAAAGTCGAGTATTGGTAAAAATGGAAGTACGACAAAAACAGTTCCAAATACCATGCCAGTTATGCCTTCAGATAAATAATTTCTACCTGAAACATAGCTAACTCTTTTGACTCTCTTTCTTGGTTGAACTTCTTGAATAACTCTTGGCTCTTTAATAATTATTGTTTCCTTAACTGCTCTTGGTTCAACAACTGAAACTTTCCTTGAAGGAACAGCTGTAGATGTCGCTGTATTTGAAATAGGAACTTCTGTTTCAACAGTTAAAGGATCTGCTTGAGTAGTTGTTACATCTTTAGATTTATCAAATCTAATTATTGGTAATACATTGATTCTTGGGAAACGTTGTGCAAATCTTCCCAAATCATCTGGAAGATATCCTTCATAAGATAGAAAAACGAATATCGCTGATACTAGAATTATTGCAATAGCAATACTTGTGAATACTCCTGAAAAGAATGAGCCAAATATATCACCTACAGATTTGCTTGATGCAAAACTGAATACGAATATTAGTAAATTAATTCCTATTGATACTGCTGCAGTAATTATCATTACTCGAGTATATAATGGGAACAATTCTTCTGTGATGTAATATTTAGGCTTCCCTCTTCTTTTATATTCACTAGCTATTTTACTTGGGGATCCCATTTGATCAATAGCTTGTCTAATGTGATGTTCAGAGGGTTCCAATTCTTCAGCTAATACAGTCGCTTTATCCCAGATGTGAGTCTCAAGTTCTTCTAAGATTTCCTCAATATCCTCTTTTTGATCTTTTAACCAAAAGGGTAATTTCCTTTCTACTTCAGCTAGGAAATTATTGATTAATTCTTGATTTTTATTTTGATTATTTTCTTCGTTCATTGCTCACAGCCTCTAATTCTTAATTTCTTCAATATACAACCCACAAACTTCACAGAATTTAGAGAAATCATCTAATTTGATCTTATTAGCACAATTAGGACAATACATAAACATATCTTCAGGCAACGAAATTTGGAAGTCCATTAATGGGGAGATTGCTTCCAATAACTTAGCAAAAAAACCTGACATATGGTTTAATAATTTTATTCCTTCTTCTGTGAGAATGTAGTACTTTCTTGGACGACCACCTAATTCTCTTTTTAGTGATTTTAAGACACCGTCTTTTTCCATTTTTCGTAGCAGTGGATAAACCGTACCTTCTTCAACGATTAGTACGTTTTGTGCTTCTTCTTCTAATTCTTTTAGTAATTGATAGCCATAGATACCTTCGTCTGGATAGCGTTTAATGATCTGTAGTACAGCAACAGTAGAAATCCCTCGAAGCAATTCAGATTCGAAGCTTTCCACATATGTTCTAAAGTGGTCATCACCTATGAGTGCTTCCGGATGGAATGTTTTTATCTTTTTTAACAATCGCTATCACCTTAATATTAGTTTTTTTAGTATTCTTCATACACTATTTGAATAATACTATATTACATATAGTATACTACATACATAAAGCTATTCATTGCTAGGGAAAAATAACAAAGAAAGGTTTTAATGAGAAAAACAAGGTAGAAAGGATATGCGATTTATTGCAATAGCTGACACTCATTTGGGATTTGAAGCTGGAAAAACCTCTGCAGCTAGAAAATATATCTATGAAAGAATGTTTAATGCATTTGAAGAAATTTCGCAAATAGCTAAAGAAAAAAATGTTGATTATCTATTACATGGTGGAGATATTTTCAATAGAAGTAAACCACGCAAAAAAGTTGTAAAGAGAACTTATGAGATAATTCAAGATCTACTGGAAGCAGACATTGGTTTCCTTGTTGCTCCTGGAAATCATGAGCGATCAAAATTGCCTGCTACATTATTGCGCTATCATCCAAAAAGCCATTTTTTCTTTGCAATGACTTCAGTTGATTTTGATGTGTGCACAATAGTGGGATTCCCTTTTGAACCAAATCTGGGTGGAGCAACTCAGACGAAATTGTCCAATTTGGTTAAACAGCTTGATCAAAAATCCTGTCTTATTTTATGTCACCAGCTTTTTGATGGGTCAGAATTTGGTCCACACAAATTTCGATTTAGTATTACTCATGGAGCAATTGATCCTTTGCTTTTTCCCCAAAATGTTAAGCTAATTGTTACTGGTCATATTCACAGGGCACAAGCTTTAATGAACGGTTTTGTAGTTTATCCTGGTTCCACAGAAAGAACGAGTTTTGTAGAGGTTATTGAACCAAAAGGTTTTCTGCTTATGGATATTGATAGCAATTCATTGTCAGTTAAATTTAATAAATTGAATTCCACTAAAATGGATGTAATGGAAATTAACCTCCTACAACAAGAACTCGATATTGGAGAACTAAGTAACAAAATTGAAAGAGGTTTTGTAAGAACACTGCTGAGGTTTACTGGTAGAGCATTAACAACTTCTGAGTTTGAAACAATAAAAAATGAGTTTCCAAATAATGATTATCCGTTGTTAACTGTTAGTCCAAAATTTCCTAAACAGGTCTTGAAACCATTGTATGAAAAAAACATGCTACCTTTTAACTTTCCAGATATCATTAAGAATTTCTAGTTTTTTTCGACTAATCGATATTTCGCAATCAATAATAAAGAACAATTAGTTATTTTTGAACAACTAGAACATTTGGCTGGTGGGCAATTATCAAGATCCTCTTGTAAAGGGTCAATAATTTCTAGGTAACCTATTTTTACCAATTGATCAAGAAGCATTACTATAGTTCCCTCTTCTATTTCCAATTTACGTGATATTGTTGAAATATTTGCATCTCCACCTGCACGGAGATATGCCAATAATTTTGAGAGCATTTTAGATATCTTCCTTCATATACTTTTCATTTGTCCATTTCTTCATTCCATCGTTCCCATTTTCTTTTAATAGCTTTTTCTCTTTGCTCTTTTCGTATTTTCTTTCTTTGGTGTCTATGGTGGTATTTGAACCCAGGTTTTCCATTCCATTGATGTTTCCTCCAATACCCCCACTTTATTTCTGCTTCATCTGCAAAATCATCTTCATCATCTCTTTCTGGAAGCTCAACCATATGTCTAATTGCTAAAACTCTGAAAAGAGGTACAGCAATAAATCCTAGCATAATTGGTAAATAGAAATGAGTTTGTATTGCAAAAGGTTCATTCATTGTTGCCATCGAAACAACTGCTGTTAGTATATCTCCAATTACAATTAAAATATAGATGAATCCAAACAAAATACCTATACCTGATGCAATCACCAAATATGAATCTGCTCTTTGGGATTTATCCATAAGATAAAGAGGAACAGACCAAAACATCACAATTCCAATTATGATAAGAACAAAACCTGTAACTTTAAGTTGCTCCCAACCAAATATTGCAGTATTTTGAAAGATTTTCCATGAGTTCTCATCACTCAAACCAAAAATCGCTAAAACCCCTAATAAACCAAAACAAATATTTGCCAAACCAAGTAAAATCGCAGCTCCTAAAATAATATTAGAATAATAAGGTTTATTGAAATGATCTATAATTTCTTTTGTAACATGATAACGCCTCTTGCGTTTTGGTTTCTCTTCAATATCTGCTGCTCTTGTTAATTCAGGATGTAATTCAATTTCCTCAGTAGAGATAATTTTCTTTTCTTCTTTGGTGGAATTTTCCTCATCAGTTTTTGAGTTTAATGCAAGTTTCCTTTCTTTTTTCTTTTTTCTCATTTTAGTTTCCACCTTCTTAGATACCTACAATTACCTTAACAAGGAAATATGCTGCTGCTGAAAATGCATACGCAACAATTGTAGTGAATGCAAATGAAAATAACATCCACCAAATACTCCTTGTTTCCTTTTTAATTACTGCTAATACCGCTATACAAGGAACATAAAGTAGGATAAATACTAATAATCCAAAACCTGCAGCTGGACCTAAAGCACCTACAGTACCTTGCAATGAGGGACTCATAGGATTTATGGACTCAAAACCCAGTAATGTTCCAAGTGTTCCTATAATAACCTCCTTAGCAACTAGACCTGAGATTAAAGCAGCACCATATTCCCAACCTATAGCTGTTCCATCGCTTGTTTTCATCCACCAAAATAGGTATGCAACTCCGCGACCAAAATACTCCAAAATTCCTGATTCATTTAATAAGTAGATGATTACAACTGATGCAAGTATCAAAGTTGTTGCTTTTTTGAAGAACTCTTTGGTTTGATGCCACATTTTGATAAAAACACCTTTTGGTGTTGGAGCAGTAAATGGTTGAATTTCAATAATCAATGGTGTTGTTTCTCCACGGAATAGCGTTTTACGGAAAATCCAAGCAAAAGAAATACCAATCACAATTCCAAGAACATATAAACTCAGAGTGACAAGACCAGCATACGTTTGAAAAATAACACCAGCTATTAAAACATAAACCGGTAATCGTGCTGAACACGACATAAAGCTATTTATTAATATCGTAGTTTTTCTATCTTGTTCATTCTTGATTGAACGCGTAGCCATAATAGCTGGAACATTGCAACCAAATCCTAATAATATTGGGATCATTGAATGTCCATGCAATCCTATACGACTCATGAATTTATCCATTATAAAAGCAACTCTAGAGAGATAACCTGTATCTTCAAGTATGGCAATAGCTATGAACAGAATTACTAAATATGGTAGAAAAGCAATAACAGCTCCTACACCATCAATTAAAGCTCCTACAATAAAATCGGATATCGGATTAATGCCATTGCCAGATCCATCTAGCGCATTTGAGATTATATAAACCAAATCCCCTAGTTTAGCAAACAATAATCCAATTAAGTCAACTAAAGGTTGACCAACTGTAAAAGTCAATTGAAATACTCCCCACATGATACCTAGAAAAATGGGTATGCCAAGAAATCTATTTGTTAAGACTTCATCAAGCATGTCAGTAAGAGCCCATTTCTTCCCTCGATAATCGGTTTGAACATTCTTCATAAATTCTTTAACGATATCATAGCGAGCATCAACAATTGGAACTGTTGTATTCCCATCAAACTTTTCTTCAACAATCTTCTTGATTTTATCTTCAAGCTCCTCGTGAGGGACGCCTATATCTCGTAAGATATTCCAAACATATGCATCTTCTTCTAATAAGGAAATAGCCAACCAATTAATTGGATACTTCCTCTCTATTCTTGATGAATAAGGAGCAATTTCCTCGAGAATCAGTGCTATACTTTCTGCAATTTCCCCAGTCCATTTGATAGGTCTAGGTCCAACTGGATTGTCCAAGAAATGACAAATTGCGCTTTTCAGCTCATCAATACCTTTGTCTTTTGAGGCAACTGTCTCTATAATTGGAGCTCCTAATGATTGTGAAAGTCGATTTGTATCAATTATAATACCTTTTCCTTCTGCCAAATCAACCATATTTAAAACAAGAATGAGATTTAAACCAAGCTCCATAAGTTGGATTGTTAAATAGAGATTTCTCTCTAGATTAGATGCATCTAAAACACCAACTACTAAATCAGGACTTTCCTCAATTATGTATTCTCTCGAGATTTCTTCATCAATAGAATGAGGAGATAGTGAGTATATTCCTGGTAAATCAATGACTTCAATAGATCTGTCCTCATGTGTCATCCCGCCTGTTTTTTTCTCAACAGTACATCCTGGAAAATTCGCTATTGTCTGGTTTAAACCAGTCAAAGCATTAAAAATGACACTTTTTCCTACATTTGGATTTCCAAGTAAAGCTATTCTAGCCATTGGTTTTCAACTAATTCACTCTTTCTTCTGGATATTAATATTTATTCTAATAACCTTCAAAGTTAGGTCAACCGAACTTTTTTAAAAGTCTTTGTATAGATAGCAATCAGAAGTTATATTATCAAAAATAAGGGATACTTTCAAAAAATAAGAATTTCATCTTAATTGTATGAAGGAAAAAACATTATTTTCATGGAATGTTAATGGGGTTAGGGCTTTAGTTAAGAAAAAACTTGTTGACGAACAAGATTTCTTTGAATGGCTTGAGACTGCATCTCCTGATTTTCTTTGTCTTCAAGAAACAAAAGCTCACCCTGAACAAGTAACTGATAAATTGCTTAATCCACCAGGTTACAAAGGTTACTGGAGTGCAGCAGAAAGAAAAGGTTACAGTGGTGTAGTTACTTTTGCAAAGGAAGAACCATTAAATGTAGCTACAGAACTTGGTTCAAAAAAACTAGACAACGAAGGTAGATATGTAATTTTAGAATATTCAGATTTTGTTTTAGCGAACGCCTATTTCCCAAATGGTAAGAAAAATGCAGAGAGATTACAATACAAACTAGATTATTATGACAAATTCCTGGAAGTAATGGAGAATTATAGGAAGAAGGGGAAATCAGTTATTTTCTGTGGTGACGTAAATACTGCTCACAAACCTATGGATCTAACACATCCAAAAGCAAATGAAACAATCTCAGGATTCTTACCTATTGAGCGTGCATGGATTGACAAGATAATAGGGTTAGGATATATTGATTCATTTCGTCATTTCTTTCCAAATGAATCAGAGAAATATACGTGGTGGTCAGTGAGAAACATTGGTGCTAGGGAAAGAAATGTTGGATGGAGATTAGATTACTTCTTTGTCTCCTCAGATTTAATCGAGAAAGTAACTAAAGCATATATACTTCCTGAGGTTATGGGATCAGATCATTGTCCAGTAGGGTTAGATTTAATGCTCTAGTTCAATCTTTTCATTTTTTCTTTGCTATATATTCGATCATTGCCATATTATTACACCAATTTGCTGCTATTAGCAAATTGAA
The DNA here is from genome assembly GCA_019058275.1 of Candidatus Heimdallarchaeota archaeon. Lineage (GTDB taxonomy): Archaea > Asgardarchaeota > Heimdallarchaeia > JABLTI01 > JABLTI01 > JABLTI01. The sequence goes on along the minus strand of JAHLVW010000053.1, from coordinate 87,864 downwards.
TTTTCTTTTCATTATGATGTCATAATTCTCAAAATAAACATCAGCTTCATCGTCATCATAATAGGAATGTAGGACCATCTCACCGTGTTCCTCGGCAATGAATTCTCCCTCTCTTACTTCTTCACCTTCTCCATAACCAATGCATTCATGTGATTGAAGATTAACATAGATAAGACCACCTGGTTTAAGCACTCGCTCCATTTCTTTCAAAGTTAAAGCAATTTCAGCTTTTGGCAAATGAAATATTGTGTGATGACTGAAAACAAAGCCAAAGGATTCATTTTCATAAGGTAATTTTCGCATATCACCTTTGATAATGTTAAAATCCATGTCATGTTCCTTAGCATATTTTTCTGCTTTCCCTATTTGACTATCCAAAATCTCTATTCCATGTGTTTCGTAACCATCTCTATAAAAAATTGCTAGTGGTGGATTCCTACCTCCAGCTCCACAATCCAAGATCTTTTTTTCCAATGAAGTTTTATTGCACTCATTAAGAAAATTAAGAATAGGAGTATCCCTTAAGTGTAAAGTCATTTAATTCAACATTAGTTATGAAAAAAGTATCTCTTTAAGTAATTATTATTAGTCTGATTTACTCGACTATTGCTTAATCCAACTTGCTTTCAATTTAATAAATATGTAGAAATTATCTCGCAAAACAAAGCAAATTTCTTACGAAAATTAATTAATCAATGTTACTAGACTGACTATTATGAAGGATTTGAGTGTAGCAGCGTTTCAAATGAGTATTATCTCAGGTGAGAAAGAGAAAAATTTGAAAAAAGTGGAAAAGGAAATTCAACGCAAAGAATTTTCCAACGTTGATCTGTGGATTCTACCGGAGTTGTTTACAACAGGTTTTACTTATAGTCTCTTTTCTAAAATCGCAGAAAGAAAATTCGACAGCAAAACAATAAATTTCTTAGAAATATTAAGTCAAGAATATACAATTGGAATCGCAGGTTCACATTTGATAGTAGAAAATGAAAATAAATATTACAATTTAGGATTTATCATTAGCCCATCAAAAGGCTTAGTTTATCAATATAAGAAAATCCATTTGTGGGGAATAGAGAAAGATTACTTTGTTGCTGGCCAAGAAATTCCAAAACCAATAAATTTTGAGAACAAAGCTAAAATTGGATTATCAATTTGTTATGATTTGAGATTTCCTGAAGTAAGTAGAAATCTAGTTGTAAATGGTGCAGAAGTTCTGATTACAACCTCTGCATGGCCAGGAGTTAGAATTGAGCATTTCAATCTTCTAGCATCAGCAAGAGCATTAGAAAACACTTGTTTTCATATTGCATTGACTCGCACAGGTGAAGAAGAGGATATTATTAAGACAATTTACCCTGGTTCATCAAGGATAATAGATCCTATGGGTGAGGTAATTGCTAAAGCTGCCAAAAAGGAACAGGTCTTAACAGCAATACTAAGAGCAGAAAAATTAGCTGAAACAAGAGAATACATACCTGTACTTAAAGATAGAAAAAGGAAATTTTAGTATCAAATTTACACTATGATACTAAGAACTTCTTTAATGATTTTAGCTGTAGCAAAAGCTGTTATCCCTGAAAAATCAAATTTTGGGCTGTATTCTACTAAATCAAAAGCTGGTAACTTTATTCCTTGTAAACCCTGGATAAAATCAACTAGCTCTCGAGTTGTAAGACCTGCAGATTCAGGATTACCTACACCTGGTGCATATGCAGGATCAAGAATATCCATGTCAATTGAAAGATAAACTCCATCAAGATATTTAGGAATTTTAGCTTTAATACTTTCAGCGATTGCTTTTGCACCATTTAATTGAAAATCTTTAGTAGTGATAGTGTTAATTCCTACTGATTTTGCAAATTCTGTTTGTTCAGGTGTTGGTGCTCTAATCCCTACTTGGAATATAGTTTCAGGTTCAATGTTAGTCTCATCAATTATTCTCCTCACAACACAAGCATGTGAGTAAGGGTTTCCCTCATAATGTTCGTATAAATCAGGATGAGCATCAACGTAAATCAAACCTAATCTTTTGTCAGCTAATCGTTTTAAAGCAGTAAAATTGAAATAAGTCGATAAATGATCTCCACCAAGAAAGAAGTAATGCATATTATACTGATTATATTTACTTAAAATCTGAAAGATATTTTCTTTAGCTTCAATTGCTGATAAATCAGATATTGGAGCATCTCCAAGATCAAATATTTGCCAAACCTTCTTTATATCAATACCTGTTTCAGCATACGAGTTGTATAAACTACCTGTAGTTGCATGTCTAATATATTCTGGTCCTTGTGTTGCACCTTTGCGGAAAGTAGAAGAATTATCCCAAGGAAGACCTAGAACACACATATTAGCAAAATTAAGGCTCTCAGTTAGAGAATTAAAAAATGCATCTTTAACAACTGGATTCTGACTCATTTTCATCACTAATATTGTGAAAATTTTCTCTAAAAATGTTCTTACTGATAGTTCAGAGACTATATTTTCTATATTTTATGACCAAATAATAATTAGCGTACTAAAAATTATGTTTATATAGGTTGTAGACTATATTAACATGAAACTGGAGCGAGGTAGACCAATATTTCTCATAATGGCGAAGAGTGCATGCTAGGATAAACGCCGTATGACCCTAGGAAGGTTAGAAAAAAAACCTCAAAACGAGGAATCCGAAATAGCTTACTATAAGCAGTTACTTCGGAAATCACCAAATCGATATTCTTATTTGAACTTCCTAGCAGATGCTTTGTTTAGACAAGCAGAATATGTAGAAGCAATTCATTGCTGGAAAAAGATTCTACGAAAAAGAGTAGTAAATGATAGCTATAGAGTTCTAATGAAGGTTGCTCAAGCATATGAACTCATAGGTGAAATAGAACACGCATTCTATTATTATGGTAAAGCAGTCGAAATTAATCCTGATAGTTTGAATGCTATCGGAAAATATGGACAAATGGCTTATGTTCTAGAGAATTTCGAAGATGCTTTAGATGCTTTCAAATTACTTACAGAAAGAGAACCATATAATGAAATTGCTTGGCATAATTTAGGATTAACATATTACAATTTAGGTTATCATGATCAAGCCTTGGAAAGCATGGAACATTCATCAACCTTAGATGATGAAAGTGCTGAAACATGGTATACTTTAGCAACTATCTATTCTGAAGAATATAATTTCAGTGAAGCACTAATTGCTCTTGAAAAGGCTTTACTAATTGATCCTTCTCTACAAGAAAATGCTAGAAAAGATCAATCATTTTATTCCCTGAAGGATTTATCACTATTCAGATTTATGATAAAAGCATAACATCTGTTTTCTAATGTGAGAAAAAGGGGAGGAATAATTCACTCCCAATTATATGAATTCTAATTGTTTCTATGGTCACCATGGCCACCATTGTCCGCCCCAAAGGACGAAGACAAGTATAACCCAGATACCAAATACAATTAAGGGTGCACAGATCATTAACCAACCAAGAATACGACCAATTCGACCATTAGATTCACCAGCTGTACCTTTTGCCATGTAACCAGTTATTACAGCTACAAGTGGACCAATGCAAGGCAATACTTGGACACATCCAAGAATGGCGAAAATAAGGGAAACCGTACCCATAGTGGTATCTCTAGTATCAGTCATGATATAATAACTCCTAATTTAAGGAACTAGTCAATAACTCTTTCCAAACTAATAAATCTTTTTCACTTTTAAACCAAATAAGTAGAATTGGTTTAGAAAAGAATAGAAAGACAGGTTAGAGCTCCACCACATTTCTCAAATTCTGAAGTATCAATTGGGATAACTTCAAAACCTGCTTCACGAACGCGATCCTGAGATTTAGGATACATCTTGGGCATCAAAACAACATCATTAATTGTTAAAGTGTTAGCGGCATATTTTTCAAAACTGGGAATAATTACATGATTGAAGTTTTGAACGACAGCTAGATTAGAAAAAGGTTCAGTAACAGCAATCGTATTTCTACAAAGATAAGTAACATGGCTTTTAAGATGCATTACGTGAGTAGCAGCAATAGTATCTATAGGAACTCCGAGAAATCTATTCATCTGCTTAACTCCCTCTAAATTTGTTCTTTGAGTAAGACCACAAATAAGCCGGTCATCAAGATGAATAACATCTCCACCCTCGATAGTTGCTGGAGCAGTAGCTGTTTTAATTCTAAAATGGTTCTCAAGAACCTCTATGATTGCTGTCTCTTCTCCTTGACGACTTTCCTTGGCCATACGAGTAAAGAAAGCTTTGTTACCATGAACAACAACAGTATCTTCAACAAAACAAGCATCAGGATAATTATCCTCTTGAGGAAGAGTAATTACTTCCAGACCTAAATCTGTAAGAGTATTGCAGTAGATTTCATGTTGACGACGAGCTTGACCAATATTCAAGTATTTTTTAAGAGGATGATCAGAAATGCAACGATCAAAACTGGGTCCAGGTTTGCGAGTTAAAGCTCTCTTATAGTTCATAAAAATGTTATTAGCTTAATTCTAGAAAAATGTTACCTAGGAAAAACTAGCAAGAAAAAATTATAGTTATTTTGAACATGAGTGGTTTTCTTTGGATTAAATTCTTCAAAAAGAATTATAAGAATAGAAGAGAAATAATGCTAACATAAAGGAGGGAATATTGTTTTTTGAAACGAATTTCAAAACTATTTACTGTAGCTATAATAATTTGCATAGCTTTAGCACCTACACTAATTGTAAAAAGAACAAAAACTGAGAATCCAACTCCTTTCTTTTCAATAACTGTACTTTGTCCTAACACAAACACTGATAGAAGTGCTTGGGTAATTTTGATTACAACTGAATTAATGAAGATAGATATTGGTATTGATGAATTTAAACACGTTGGATGGAGGTATATTTCACCAAGAACATAGGGTTATCCAGGACCATATCCAATTCCAACTTATACAGAAGGATGATATGATGTACTCTTTATCGGTTGGAATTTTGGAATGGACTATACACCAAATGGGCTCTTTGATACTTCATCAATTCCGACTATGGGTGACAATTTCTATCAATATAGTAAGCTTGTAATGGATGGGTTGATAAGCAATTATGAACAATCATGGAATGTTACAGATAGAATACCATGGGGAAAAGAAATTCAATCATTATTATATGAAGATTTACCTGCAATATCAATTGTTGACTTATTAAGCATTATCCCACATGATATCAATTTTGATACTAATAGTTGGAATAGTGATCTATGGCTCGTGATTATCAATCAATGGAAAATTGGACAATACTAGGACAAACTGATTTTTAATATGCAGTACCATCAGACTTTGAAGATTTCCATATTTTCATGACTGAATCAGTTTATGACAAACAATGGATTCATCAAATCTATACTGGATTGATAGAAAGATATCCTGCACATCCGTATAATAATTCTTATCGTCCAAAAATAGCTACGTCATATAGTAGCACGGATGGGTTAACATATGATGTTCAGCTTAATCCAAATGTTAGATTTGCTGATGGAACATATTTGAATGCTTCTGATGTAGAATATACATACAAATTGATTATTAACCCTGCTTTAGAACCACCAGATTATGGTTTGTATTACCAATATATTGACGCCAATACTGATATTATTTCTGAGTTTGAACTCACTCTTACTTTCTTACAAGACTATGTCTTCCAAGATAGTAATATTGCAATTCCTATTATACCAAAATACATTTGGGAAAACATTTTACCTGAAGATCAAGAATCACAAGCAATTACTTGGGCTACTGATGATTCTTTAGATAGCAATATCATGGGAGCTGGACCTTACTATTTGTACAATTATAGTTTCGATACAAACTATTTCATACACTTAAAAAGGAATGATTATTTCGATGATTGGTCAGGTGTTACTTCATATTTTGAAGATATTTACTTTGAATTCTATGGCTTTTCACTAGCAGCTCTTAATGCTCTTGATTCAGGAATAGTTGATATGGTTGATGCACACTTTAATTTTGATATTGATGATATACCTGGAACGGTATGATATACAATAATTGAAGATGGTAGTTTAAATGAACTATCAATAAATAACAATCATGTATATTTAGGAACAGGAGAAGCATGTCCAATAGCTGGAGCTGAATCTGCAAAACACATTCGAAAAGCTATTAGTCATATTATTCCTAGACAGCAGATAATTGATGATATAATGAATGGAACTGGTCGATTGGGTGTTACTGGTTGTCCAAGTATTAGTTTTGGATTTGATGAATCTCTTGAACCACATGAATATTCAATAGATCTAGCAAAAGCTGAGATGGAAGCTGCTGGATTCTGTTATGCAAATTGTACTACAACAGAGTTATCTAGTTTATCTTTACCTCTAATAATTTGTTTAACTACATTCACAACTTGTATAATCTTGCTAACTAATAAGAAAAGAAAGAAAAAGTAAAATTATTTTACTTTCCTTTTTACTAACCATTCTAAGAGATTCATAACTTTGATTTTGGGTTCAGGTTCTTTGTCAAAATCAAAATCGTCATCAAATTCCATTTCATCTCGTGCAATAGTGCTTGCTCCTCTTCTGAGTGTATGCTCGCATGTTGGACAAAATGTGAGTATTATCTCTGCACCAACTGATTCTGCCTCTCGATATCTCTTCTTAGAGATTTCAATAGCAATTTCTGGATAAGACATAAGCATACCAGAACCTGCACCACAACAGTGACTATCTAAACCAGAATTAGGCATTTCAACGAATTCAACATTCTTTACGCTTTTGATGATTTCTCGTGGTTCATCAATGATACCACCAAATCTGCCTAAATGACAAGGATCATGCCATGTCACTTTGACTTTTTCTTTACTTGCGAATTTTAATTTGCCATCTTTAACCATTTGATGAAGTTTAGTAACAAAATGTATTGGTTTTGGCTTGAGAATCTCACCATATTCTTCTTCGTAAGTTCTAAAGCAAGTCGGACAGCCAGTAACAAGTTCATCTACATTGGCATCATTGAGAATTTTGACAACCTCTTTTTGTTTCTTCTTGAAATCCTTCTTGTGACCGGAATCCCAAAGAATGTTTAAGCAACAAGGTTCATCTTTGCCAAGATACTTATAATCACCTAGCAATTCTGCCATGAGTATCAAAGTCTCTTTATGGGTGATGGCATAAGTACAACCACCATAGAGCAAAACTTTACTTTTAGGATTGGATTTTAGCTCTGGAATCTCTCGAGTCTCTGGAAGCTTTTTAAAAGGATTACCATACTTATTAACTGATTCAACTCCTTCTTCGAGATATTTATCTGTCATACCTGCTTCTACTAGATCTGATTTGAAATCTCGGAAAATTTGAGTGTTATCAAGAGCGCAGTTCTTTTCGCAGTAACCACAGAGTAAACAAGTATTAGCTAAATCTATTACTTCTTTGTCAACTTCTACAGTTCCTTCCATTATTCCTCGAGCAACCAGATTTCTTCCTCTGGAGGAGTGGGTTTCTAAACATGTAACTTCGTAAACAGGACATCTCTGGATGCAGAAACCACAGCGTGTTCTATTGCAAGTATAAATCTCATCTTTGTGTTTCTTAGTTTTAGATAATTCCATTTTCAATTCACTCATCATACCCAAACATTTTGATTGGGAATTTCTTACCAGGATTCATGATACCATTGGGATCGAATACTTTCTTTATATTGAACATATAGTCATAGGCTTCTTGGTGTTCAAGTTCACCGATCCAAGGTGTTTTGAATTCTGAATCTCCAATGTAGGTTGCTGATGTTCCTTCAAGTTTAATTGCTGTTTCACTCATTTCTCTGACATACTTGTAAAATCCTTGAACATTTTCAGGATCTTTATCATCAACGAATACTGCAAAACTAATACTTGGACTCAATCTATTTGGTCTTTCATGATAGACGCACATACCAAGAATTTGCTGATTATATTTATCAGCGGTTTTAAGGAATGCATCATATGCCTCTTCTATCCTACCAATTGGTATCCCACAATCAACCGCTCCAAATTTCTTCTCCCTTTGTGAATCAGGCCATTTTTGCTTGAAGGGTGTGAAGATAACTGTGTATTTAGAAGCCCACCAACCATCTGTAATTTCCACTTCTTTGACTGGTAATCCTTTATGTTTTGCACAGATTTTCAAGGCATAGTCTCGAGAGAATTTTACTACTTTATCTGTTTCTTCCATACTAGCAAATGAAATACCTAGTAGTGCTTCTGCCCATTCAGGAATATCTGGTTCCTTGCCATGTTTTTTTCGATATGAATGAGTGTAAAAACTAAGACGCTTTTTACAATTAATGTGTGCAGATTCTAAGGCTAAACCAGAATGCATAATGTCTCTTATAGCATTCATAGAATCAGTTAATGATGGAAAAACGATCATATCAACCATACGAGTCTTTTGAACTGGAATTAGCTTAACTGTTGCTTCAACAATAATCCCTAATGTCCCTTCAGAACCAACTAGTAACCAATTCAATTGGTAACCAGAATTAGAGCACATGGCTTTTCTGCGACCAGCACGAACAATTTTCCCTTCACCAGTAATAATAACAGCATTTGTTAAATGGTCTATCATTCGTCCATGTCTTATACCAAAAGCAGAATCATTATTGCAGGTAATTGAAGATCCAATTGTAACTACTTTTTTGCTTTCAGGCTCTTGAGGTAAATAAAGACCATGTTTCTTAGCTTCATGATTCAGGTCCCAAAGGGTAATTCCTGCTTGAACAGTTGCAGTCATATTGGCAACATCAATTTCAATGACTTTGTTCATGCCTTTTGTTTCAAAAGCTATTCCACCATAAATCGGTACTGCTCCGCCACCCATTCCAGTTAAACCACCAATTGGTGTCACTGGGATTCGATGTTTATTAGCAATCTCAACTATTTTTGCTGCTTGCTCTGTTGTTCTCGGTCTTACAACGAGATCAGGCAAATGAGTATTTGAATCATCTCGAGGAGACCAATCTCGTGAATAAGCCATTCGATGGATCTTTTCATCGAAGACAATATCCTTGCCTACAGCATCTTTTAGCTCCTGAATTATCTCCGGAGTTATTTTTCCAAACTTCATTTTTTACATTCCTAAAAGAAATAGTTTAATCCGTACATAAATTGAGTATCTTTTTTTTAAAAGTAACTATAATGATTGACTAGATGTCATAACTTATTAAATCAGCTACTTTCTTCAATAAAGTAGTCATTTTGCGATTTTGATAATTAATTCTACGAAGGAAGCTATACATTGTAGCAGTATCAATATTATTTTCATTAATGAAATCTACTCTTTCTTGCAACCATTGAATTGTATCTCTGTCAGATTCAATGTTAATTGACTTAAACTCTTCAAGAAATGCTTTGAACTGTGCTTCTGAAACATCTGGATTTAATGCCTTTGCATATCTACCTGCTTCAGCAAAATAGTCAATATATTTTGATTTCTCTTTTTTACTTTCAAATATAAATCCACGAGCTGTACGACCAAAATAAGCAATGTTGTGTCTGCCTTTATGTAATGTAGTAACAGCATCAATTATGCCAAATTCCTGCAATTTTTGTATATGAAAATACATACTTTGTAATTTCATTTTTTCATCGAGCTTTTTGTTAGACATTTCCAATAGTTCTTTGGCTGAAAAAGCGTGCCTTATTCTTTTCGTCCCCTCAAACCATTTTTCTTCCTTGCCTTTTCTTATGAAATAAATAATTAAATTTCGAACTTCATGTGTAAAAACTTCATCATATGGAATATCAATACTTACTACTAAAGGTAATTTATTCCAATAGCTGTATAGTAGTTCCTTTTTCTCAAGCTCTTTTTTACTGCTTTTCTTGCTCATGGATACACCTTCTTCATTTCTACTTTTAGAATCCTAACCGAAATATATATGTTTCGACCATTCAATAGTTACTTGAACGGTACCGTTCAATTAATATTTGAATAGTTCAAATTCACTTTGAACAATAAAGATGGGATAGAAATGAAAACAAGAATACTAGGAAAAACAAATTTGAAGGTTAGTTCGATTGGTATGGGTTGTTGGGTAATTGGAGGACCATTTTATCATAGTGGTGGTCGTATTATATCATATGGTCAAGTTAAAGATGAAGAATCTATACAAGCCTTAGAACGTGGAATAGAATTAGGTGTTAATCTATTTGATACTGCCAACGCTTATGGTGGCGGAAGAAGCGAGAAAGTTCTTGAAAAAGTTTTGAAAGGAAGAAGAGAGGATTTTGTAATTGCTACTAAATTTGGAACCGTTTGGGATTTCAACTCTGGTGATTCTGATGTTCCTATGCGATTAATTGGTAGGGATATTACTCCAGAAGGTATTCGAAAAGCTTGTGATATCAGCTTAGAGAATCTCCAAACTAACTATATTGATTTCTATCAAGTTCATTCAGGAAATATGACTCCAGAAGAAGGAGTAGTAGTTGTTGATACATTGGAGGAACTTGTAAGTGAAGGAAAGATAAGATACTATGGATGGAGCACAGATTTTCCTGATCGAAGTGCATTACTTGCTCATGGCAAGCATTTTGCTGGAGCACAGTTTCGATTAAACATGATTCATAGCAATAATGAGATGTTTAAATCCCTTGATGAAAACAACGGTTTTGGTCTAATAAAAAATCCTCTAAGCGGAGGATTACTAACTGGGAAATACAAAGATGATTCAACTGTACCTCGAGATCACAATTGGCATGGGAAAGATTTTACAGAAGGTAGAATTGGGCAAACAAGAATAGTTTTAGAAGAATTGCGAGAGCTTCTAGTTAATGATGGTAGAACACTAGTTCAAGCTTCACTAGGTTATATTCTTGCAAAACATGATAGATTAATTCCAATTCCTGGTTTTAAAACAGTGAAACAAGCTGAAGAAAACTCTAAAGCTATTGAGTTAGGTCCATTATCAAATAAACTCGTCAGTCAGATTGACAAGTTATTTTCTGAGATTCAAATTGATCAATCTCAAGTAAAGGAGTGATGAAGATGATTCGAAATTTAGGTAAATCAAACATTAAAGTAAGTGCTATAGGATTGGGCTGTTTCCCTATTGGTGGATTATTTTACCACATAGGAGAACCTTGGTCACATGGTCATGTTGATGAAAAAGATGCAATTGAAGCAATTCAAAAAGGATTGGATTTAGGAATCAATCTCTTTGATACATCAGATGTTTACGGATGTGGTAGAAGTGAATTGCTACTTGGCAAAGCAATAAAAGAAAGAAGGGATGAGGTTGTCATTGCTACAAAATTCAGCTCAGTTTGGGATATGAATTCCGGTGATCCAAAAGTACCTTGCCAATCAACAGGAGAGAAGAACATTACTCCTGAATATATCAAGAATTGTTGTTTAGAAAGTCTCGAGAGATTACAAACAGATTACATTGACATTTACCAACTACACTGGTCATCAATGAAAATTGAAGAAGCTGCTGGAGTACGAGATGTTTTAGAAGATTTAGTTGAAGAGGGGCTAATTCGTACCTATGGTTGGAGTACAGATTCAACTGAACGTGCAAAGAATTTTGCTGATAGTAAAAATTGTTCCTCAATGCAATTTTCCATTAACTTCACTCGTTCAAACACTCCAATGTTAGAATTGTTAGATGAGCACAAAATTGGTGGATTAATTAGATCACCACTTGGTATGGGTATTTTAATTGGGAAGTATAACGAAAAGAGTCAATCATCAAAGGATCATTATTTACAAAGAGTGAACTTTAGTGATGAAAGATATAAGAAGACATTCGAAGCAATGAATGCTATTAAGGAATTAATGACAAGTGATGGAAGATCATTAGCACAAGCTGCACTGGATTACATTTTAGCAAAACATGAACATATAGTTCCAATTCCAGGATTTAAGAATGTGAAACAAGTAGAGGACAATGCGAAGGCAATGGAATTAGGACCACTATCAAATAAACTAGTAAAGCAAATTGACAAGATTTTTTCAGAATTGAGTATGGATATGAGCAAAGCATATTGAAATAGGAGGAATTAGATGAAATATAGAAATGTTGGAAAACATGGTGTGAAAGTTTCAGAGATAAGCATAGGAACAATGTACCATGGATCAAAAGTAAAGAAAGAAAATGCTTTGAAGTGTTTGGAAGAAGCGCATAATCAAGGAATAAACCATATTGATAATGCTGATTTGTATGGTATAATCGATGATACAAAGATGGATAATGAGAAGCGAGTGAGAGCTGAAGCAATTGTAGGAGAATTTCTAAAGGAATATACTCGAGAAGACTTTGTTATTAGTAGCAAAGTTTACACTGAAATGCAAGAAAGTGTGAATAGTGGAGGATTAAGTAGGAAACACATTAGAGAAGGAATAGAAGACTCATTGAACCATTTGCAAACGGATTATCTTGATATTTATTATTGTCATCGACCGGATCCATCAACTCCATTAGAGGAAACCATCTCTGTAATGACTAATCTAATCGATGAAGGATTAATTCATTACTGGGGAACAAGTCGTTGGCCAGCAACACTTATTGAACGAGTGATTGGTCTTTCGAAAAATCTTGGGATGTATCCTCCTCATGTTGAACAACCAAAGTATCATTTATTAGAAAGATCCATTGAGGTTGATATTTTAGAACTAGCAACTTATCATGGTTTAGGATTAATTGCTTATCAACCACTTGCTGGTGGTGTGTTTACTGGAAAATATCTCTAGAAGGTTCCGAAAACCAGTCGAGCTGCTGTAAGTAATTACCAAGCTGGAATGCTTGAACAGTTTGGAGATAAAGTTTCTGAATTAGTGCCTTTGGTTGAATCCATAGAAATACCATTGAATCAATTCGCAATTGCTTGGACACTTCAGAAACCAGAAATTAGCTCAATTATTATTGGTGCATCAAAACCAGAACATGTGAAATCGAATGCTGGAGCAAGTGGAATAGAATTCTCTCAGGAAACTTTTGAGAAAGTCGAAGAGGTTCTGCAAAACAAACCAAGATCAAGTTATAGGTGAGGAGTGTAAAATGAAGTATCGTAATTTAGGAAAACAAGGATTAAAGGTTTCAGAAATAAGTATTGGAACAATGTATCATGGATCGTATTTCAGCAAGAAAACATCCTTCAGTGTTTTGGAAGAAGCATTAAATCAAGGAATTAACTACATAGATTGCGCAGATAGATATGGAATCTTTGACTCAGAACTTCCAATGGAAGAACGAACACCAGCAGAAGAATATCTAGGTGAATTCCTACAAGGACAAAGTCGTGATGATCTCGTTATTAGTACAAAAGTTTTCTACAAGATGAGGAAAAGCCCTAACAGTGGAGGATTAAGTCGAAAGCATATTCATGAAGCAGTCAAACGATCACTTAGATTGTTGCAAACGGATTATATTGACATTTATTATTGTCATAGACCAGATCGAACTACTCCTCTTGAAGAAACCGTGCTAACAATGAGTGACTTGATTGAAGAAGGAACAATTCATCATTGGGGAACAAGCTGGTGGTCACCAACAATGGTGGAAAGAGCAATTTGGATAGCTAAAAATCTTGGTGCACATCCACCACATGCGGAGCAACCACCATATCATATGTATGCAAGATTCATAGAAGAGGATTTACTAGAAGTAGCTAAATATCATGGACTAGGATTAGTAACCTTTGAAGCATTAGCAACTGGATTAATAACAGATAAATATCTTAAAGGAAAATCAAAGGGATCTTGAGCAAGTAGAAATGATGACTACACTGATGAAGTAATGGAAAAATATCGAAATAGAGTGAACAAATTATTTCCAATTGCTAAGGAATTAGAGATACCAATAAGTCAAATGGCAATAGCATGGACTCTAAGATTGCCTGAAGTAAGCTCTTCTTTAATGGGTGCATCCAAACCAGAGCATGTTATTTCTAATGCTCAAGCAAGTGAAGTTACTTTAAGCAGAGAAATCCTCGAAAAAATTGAAGAAACTTTGAAAAATAGTTGATTTCTATTATCAAAAATGGATAAATCTTGCGAGTTATTTTTTTGAGAAAAAGATTTATCCTATCACCTTTATTTATTGTATGGGTAGTTATTTTGTCAACAGAGTTGGAGAAACAGATAGTAGAATTAGAATCTCAAATTTGGCTTGGAAAGTTAAAAGAGTCAGATAAAAAGGCAGAAGACTTGCTTAAAAGTGGCAATCTATCGAAAGAACAGGAACTACGAATTATTGTCTATCAAAGTGAAATTCTGAATTATACTGCAAAGTTCCATGAGTCATTAAAACTAACAAGCAAGGTTTTGAAAGAAAGTGCGTCACTAGATAATCTCTTCCTAGTACTTGACACTTATTGGCAACAAATTATCTCATTTACTTATACAGCACAATATAAGGAGTGTATGGCAGCAATCGAAAAAGGTTTGGGAATGATTGAAGCTGCAAAAGAAGTTGACCTAAAAGAGATTTCTAAAAGAAAATCCTATTTTCTCATAAATAAGGGTATTATGGTAAATGAACTTGGAGATATTGCTTCTGCTATTGAGTTGTTTAAAGCTGGTTATGAAAGTGCTGAAAAAAGTGAGAATAAAGATTATATCACTCTAGCAAAAGGATGGTATAGTTATATGTTATCTCAAACAGACCAAAAAGCTCTTGCTGATAAATTGGCTGATGAAACTCTAAAAATAGTAGATCTTTCTGAGAAGAAAACATTTCAAGTATTTGTTTATTTTCCTGCTGCATCAGCAAAAATGACACTTGGAAATTATAATATAGCAAAAGATTATTTTTGTAAAGCAATAGAACTTTGTAAAGAAACTGGAACAAGAATTCTCCTTCGAGTCTTTTATTTACACCTTGGAATAATTCATAATAGGTCTTTTAATTTAGATGAAGCTTTAAAGTATTACGTATTAGCCTTAGATGAAACAGAAGAAGGTCGTTATTTATATTATACTAATATTTGTGAAATTTATCTATTGAAAAATGAAATTAAAAAAGCACAAGAATATTACATTATGGCTCTAGAAGAAAGCAAATCAATGGGTGAACAAAGGGTCAGACCAGGTATTATTTATAGTCTTATTTTTACATCAATTTTACTAAATAATATACCTCAAACTGAGGAATATCTTAAGGAGCTTGAAAAGCTAAGTAAGGAGACAGGTTTAGAAGCTGTAACTCGAAAATACCAATTTGCTAAAGTCCTTCTTTTAAAAGAAAGTACTCGTATACAAGATTGGCTTAATGCAGTAGAAATATTAGAGAAACTCCTAAAGGATGAAACTCTCCCAATTGATTCTCAAATAGATGCTCTTTATCATTTAGTTGAGATACGCTTAAAGGAATTACAATTAACCGCAGATCAAGAAGTATTGACTGAAGTAAAGAAACAAATAGAAAAGATTCAATCATTTGCTGAAGAGAGGAAACAGTTCAATTTAATAATAAACATTTATCGATTAAAATCACAGTTAGCGTTAGTTGAATTAGATGCTGAAAAAGCTGTAGAGCTGCTCATTACTGCAAAAACTTTGGCAGAAGACAAGAAATTAGATTTAATAGCTCATAACATAAAAGAGGAACAAGCAAAATTAGCTGAGCAACAAAATATGTGGAATCGTCTTAGAGAACAGAAAGCTCCAATGGTGGAAGCATTAAAACAAGTAAACTTGGATACTAGTGCTAAGCAAATTGCTAATGAAACTATCATGGAAGTTCGAGACGATGATACTGGAAAAGTAGTCGAATATCGAAAATTATTTGCCTTAAAGATTTAGAGAGAAATTATTTTGATTAAAAAAAATTAGTAATAATTAGAGGTAACTATCATGTCAGTTGTTCTTAGGGATATTACTCGAGAGAATTTCGAAGAGCTGGTTTCTTTACATGTTGACCAAGAACAAGAGCAGTTCGTTGCTTCTAACCTCTATACAATCGCTCAAATGCAATTCAAAGAAGAGAAAATTGCTAAAGGAGTGTATGTTGACAATAAAGCAGTTGGGTTAATTGCTTATGATCTTGAGGATTACGACATCTGGCGATTAATGATAGATATTCGTTATCAAGGTAGAGGTTATGGGAAAAGAGCAATGGAATTAGTACTCGATATTTTACGAAAAGATGGTCGACTAAAAACTGCTCGAACAAGTATTGTTGTAGAAAATGTTGTAATGCGAAATTTAATTGAGAGTAAGGGATTCAAAGAAAATGGAAAGGTTCTTCGATATCGAGAAGATGGAGAACCTGATGAAATAGAGTTTGAGCTTAATCTATAAATCAGACCTTTTTCCAAAGATTTCATTTTGTTAATCGGTAGTTACTTAAATTCAAATGATATTGAAATCCAACCATTACAAATTGCTTGGAATATCTTACAATGACTGAAGCAATCAAAAGTACTGCTGATTCATATGCAAAATTAGCTAAGACACTTAACAAGATTCCAAATGGTTTTCCAACAACAGAAGATGGAACTCATTTAAAGGTGTTGGAATGGATTTTTGAACCTGATGAAGCGGAAATAGTAAGTAGAATGAAGCTTACAGGTCAAACAATTGAGAGAATGTCCAAGCGATTGAAAATACCTCGTGAAGAATTAGCTCAAAAGATTGAAACCATGTATAAGAAAGGTCAAATACGTGTTATTAAAACTAAGAGAGGGAAGAAATATGGTTTATTGCCTTTTGTAGTGGGTATCTATGAAGAGCAGATTGATCGAATGGATGCAGATTTTGCTCAGCTCTTTGAAGAGTATTGTCAAAAAAGTAATGGAGCAATACTTTCAAGGTCTCAACCTGCTATCCATCGAGTTGTGCCTATTGAAAAAGTCATTCAATCTGATCTGAAAATTCATTCTTATAGCAAAGCAGAGGATATGGTCCGAAAAGCTAAAAGTTGGGGAATAAGAGATTGTATTTGCCGAAAACAGCAGAGACTAATTGATAATCATTGTAAATATCCAATGAATGTCTGTTTATCCTTTTCAGATACAGAAAACAAATATGATGATAATCCACACTCAAAAGCAATTACCATAGATGAAGCACTTGAAGTTTTAAAAGAAGCTAGAGAAGCAGGTTTAATCCATACAACAATGAATATTGCATCTGGCCATTTCTATATTTGTAATTGTTGTTCATGTTGTTGTGGTGTTCTTCGAGCTTTGACAGAATTTGATCATCCTAATGCATTTGTTAATTCTGATTATATAATAAATATTGATGATGACTCTTGTATTGGCTGCGGTGAATGCATTGAACGATGTCAATTCAATGCACTAGAAATCATTGATGGAAAATGTGTTGTAGATGACAAATGCGTTGGTTGTGGTGCTTGTGCAATTGTTTGTCCTGAAGATGCTTTGATCTTAATTCCAAGAAAATCTGAAGATAATAAGAAACCTCCAAAAGGATTAACTTCTTGGATGTTAAGGAAAGCCTTCAAAAGAAAGGTTAATCCGTTAAAAGTGCTTTAACAGTAACTAATATGTTGACATTTTGGTTGGAATAATTGATTCATTGGTTCTAAGTATCAAAAATAGAAATCGTTCTAAAGAATCCTTTTCTATGAAAAAGGAAAGATTTTTCCTTTTGTAGTCTAACTTAGTTATACCGATGAAAACTTATTTGATTCTACCCAAAATGAAGAATAGAATTCTCCCTAAAAAATTCCAGGGTGATGATAATCGTTCTCCAGAAAACCTCGTTGAATACTTCATAAAGAATTTTACAAAAAAGGGTGATAGAGTTCTAGATATTTTTGCAGGACTAGGAACAACTTTATTTGTTGCTGAAGAGAACGAGAGGATTCCATTCGGTGTTGAAATTACCAAAGAACGTTATAGCTACATTAAGGAAAATCTCAAACATAAAGATAATATAATTCTTGGAGACTCTACAAAATTAGTCGAGTATAACATTCCAAAATGCGATTTTTGTTATGGATCTCCACCTTTTACAATGAAAGATCATAAAGAAAATCCATACAATGCATATGAATCGGATGGAAGTTATCAGCAATATCTACTTGATTATCAAAAGATCTATTCCCAAGTCAAGGATAAGATGAAACCAGATTCTTACATTGTTCTTGATATTGCTAATCTGAAAAACAAGGAAGGTATTATCACTACGTTAGCATGGGATGTAGGCAAATCTATCACCAAAGTATTGCATTTTGTTGGTGAAGTAATTATTATTTGGGAATTTCGAGAGAGTGATACTGTAGATGGTCAATCAGAACCTTGGCGTGTTGATGGAACTTTTGGTTATGGTTATGATCACAGCTATTGTTTAGTTTTTCAAAATAAATAAGAAAAAGATTTGAGAGATAAAAAACAGACTTCTTTCTATGGAAATGAACCATTAGAGAAAAACAATTATTCTCTTATCTCCATTTAGACCTATTATTAACAGCAGGATGCTTGTCATTAGTGATAATAGAAGCTGAGAATCTCAAGGGTGAAAAACGAAAATACGAATTTGAAGAAGATGTTGAGAAAATAGTAATAGTTTATAATGAATTGAAATCTATTGAACTTTCTCCACTTGAAAAGTGTAAAAAACTCAAACACCTAATGCTTTCAACAAATCACTATACCGAACTTGATTTATATCCACTTAGAAAATGCACTAATTTAAAGGAGTTGTATATAGACAACAATAAGCTGAAATCAGTCGACCTATCACCTTTGAAAAGCTGTAAAAAACTAATGGAATTATGTTTGGATTTCAATAAATTCACTTCAATTGATTTATATCCGCTAAAAGAATGCTCAAATCTTGAAAGAATCAATCTTGAATATAATGAGCTGCTACCTACTGATTTAACACCTTTGGAAAGTTGCTTAGAATTGAATTGGTTTTCGATATCAGGTAATAAGCTTCAAAGAATTGACTTATCCCCATTTAGGAAAAGTTCGAAATTACGTAATCTCTATCTGGAAAATGACCATCTTTCCAGTATCGATTTAGAACCAATTAGAGAATGTACAAATCTAGAAGAGCTATGGTTGGCTGATAATAAATTTGAAAATATAAACCTAAAACCGCTGGAACATCTTGAAAACCTAAGATGGTTTTCATTAAGGGGGAATAAACTCAAAACTATAGATTTATCTCCAATTAAAAATTGGAAGAATCTGAGGAATCTCTACTTAGAAGAAAATAAACTAGAAACTATTGATCTTGGACCTTTGAAAAAATGTCAAGAATTAGAAGATTTTTGGCTCACAAATAATAACCTTACAGAAGTTGATATCACTCCGCTAATTGAATGTGAAAATCTCCAAGAATTTAATTTAGCAAATAATCCTTTGGAGAAAATCATTTGGAAAAACAAGGATATTGATGAAAAAAAGGTTCCAGAAGGTCTTCAAAAGTATGTTCAAGATTCTAACCATAAAAATTAATTAACAAAATAAACGAAAAAGAAATATTAGATATTATAATAAGAATTGTGGGGGAATAATATGATTGAAAGGAACAGGTTTTTAGTATTTTTCATTTTGGGTTTTTGTTTAGGATTTTTGCCATTTCTTAATTCAGAATTGACTACCGCTGAAGAAGTAGAGATTGAACCATTATTTTATATCAGTGTTTTAGCTCCTAATACTAGTCCAGCTAGAAATCAATGGGCTACCATGATGGTTGAACAATGGCCAAAAGCTGGAATCGGTATCGATGTCTTTGATCACACTAGTTGGTCTCAAATCAGTCCTCGATCTTGGGGGTATCCGGGACCATATCCTATTCCAACCTATATGGAGGGCGGTTATGATGTTCTATTTGTTGGTTGGGGTTGGGGATTGGAGTCCATTAGGATTTTTTGACTCACAATCAATAACTCCTAATGGTGATAATTTTTATCAGTATTCAAATCATGCTATGGATTGTGCTATTGGTAATTATACTCAATCCATTAATTTTGAAAATCAAGATTATTGGGGTAAAGAAATACAAAAGATACTTTATGAAGATCTTCCAGCAATTTCAATAGTATATCCAATTGATCTCATTCCTCATGATATTAATTTTGATACAACAAGTTGGGATATTTTACTTTGGAATGAGGATTTCCAATCGATGGAGAACTGGTCTATACCGGGTCAGAAGCAATTCCATCTGATTTTGAGGATTTTCATATTTACTTATATCAATCAGATCATGATGCTCAATGGCTAAATCAGATTTATACTGGTTTAGTCGAGAGAAATCCATTAGCTCCTTACAATAGGAGTCATGCTCCAAGACTAGCTTCTTCCATAAGTAGCTCTGATGGAATTACCTATGATGTTTATATTAATCCAAATGCAAAGTTTGCAGATGGACATGTCTTAAATGCTTCAGATGTTAAATATAGTTATGAATTATTTGCTGATATTGATATATGCAGTCATTATTATGATGATTATTGTGTTTACATTAGCAATGAATCAGTTTCCATAATTGATGAATTTCATGTGAAAATTAAGTTTTTGCAGCAATATATTTTTCAAAATAACCATCTTACACTACCTATTTTACCTAAACATATTTGGGAAGAAGTGAATCCAGCAGATCATAAAACTCAAGCTTCTACTTGGGCGATAAGCAATCCAGAGAAGTTAATTGGTGCAGGTCCTTATTCTTTTGTTGAATTTAATTTTACAAGTGAGGTTATCCATCTTGAAAGGAATGATTTCTTTGATGATTGGTCTGGTGATGTTCCCTATTTTAATGATATTTATTTTGAATTTTGGTCCAATAAAGAAGGTGCTCTCTCAGCACTAGCAGCAGGAGTCCTTGACATGGTTGATGCACAATTCCAAGCTCAACTATATGAAATACCATCTGGAACTAGTTATTCGTTAATAGACGAAGCTCGTACTAAAGAAATAGCAATAAACATGGAACATCCCATCCTAGGGACAGGAGAACTGTGTCCAATTGCTGGTCCAAAATCAGCTAATTATGTTAGAAAAGCAATGTCTCACTGTATTCCAAGACAAATAATTGCTGATGAGATATTACTAGGTTTAGGTAGTCCAGGTGTTACACCCTGTCCTAAAACTGCAACAATTTTCGATGAATCACTTGAACCTTACAACTACTCTATTACTACAGCTAAAAACTATTTGCGATTAGCAGGATATGATGTGCCATTAGAACCGTCCATTTTAGTTGGTATCAATTTTCCAATTATTCTTGGAATTATTTCGTTAATTGGTGGATGTTTTATTTTTATTAATAAAAGAAAAATTGGTGCTAATCAATAATTTTCAAATCAAGTTTTGAAGAGATTATTTTCTCTTCACATTTCATTTAGATCTTCTACTTACTCAGGAAATTCACTCATAATAAGATCTAGAAAGAGTTCTATAGTTCGTTTGTCATATGAATCTTCGCAGAATGCTATACTCATAGTTATTCGTTTGTTGAAAGAGCTTATTCCCATACTAAATGATGTTGCCCAATTAACTGGAGTTATTATGTAACCATCTTCAACATTTACTTCAGCAAAATGTCTCTTTTTCGCGTCTACCATTCCCACATTGGTAACTATAGGGTGCATCTTTCCGCTTTTATAAACCATTTTGAATATTCCTTTCTGTAATTTCTCAATCCATGAATATCTTAGTCTAAACAAGTTATTGAGAACAAATGTTTGACCAAGTCCCAAATATATGTCTTTCTTCTTCTTCATTTGCTTGCTAATATCTTTCAACATTTCATCAAAAGTTATTGTTGGGTCATATTTTGTTGATGCAAAAGTTGTTGAAACTAAATTTGTAATTGTTTCTGCCTTTTTAGTTGGCATCAAACACCATAAATCAGTTGGTACAGCAATAGTCATTGGCTTGTTTTTATGAGGTTTATTTATAGCAAATAATGCTCTGAAAACAGCTGTAAGAAACATATCGTTTAAAGAAGCATTGCGTTGTTTACCATATTGTTTGATATTATCGAATCTTTCAGGTGATATTTTTCTTAATGTGAAAGTCTTTTTTGTTCGACCATTTCCAATCGATGGAAATGACCAAGTAGGCGTATATCCTCTTTCACGTAGTAATGAACACATTTTCTTTCTGAAACTATAATGTTTTAATACTTGCTTTAATCCTCGAGATGCTTGGATATTTGGTTGAACATTATAGCTAGGATTTTCTGTCAGTTTATTGTATATATCACACAGCAAAGTAAGATAATCGTAAAATCCTCCACCATCCATAACACTATGATCAGATTTTATCATGAGAGTATCTTTCTCTGAGCGAAATATCTTAACTTGAATGATGGAATCAAGACTGGGATCAATTTGACTTAAAATAAATTTATTTAACTCATTTTCTACTTTAGTTGTCTCGATAACTTCAAAATAATTTAAACCATCAATATCATCTCTTCTTTCCCAATATGTTTTCCTACGATCCTTTACAAATCTGCATCCTAAAACAGGTTCCGCATCAAGTGTTAATCTAACTGCTTTTTTCATACGTTCTGCATCAACTTGTCCATCTAATTGAAATATGAAGTTAATTTGCTGATCTGTTCCACATCGTAATAGATAATTCAAATTATCATTAGGTGATGCCAAAATCTTCTTGGGAAAATTACCAGTTCGATGGTAATACATTGATGAATCTCCTGTTTATAAAAACTATATTAATGCCAAATCTAACCTTCTATATTTTGTCGATTAAAGTAGTTTTCGTATGCTAGATTATAAGCACTATTCTTTAGGAAAATTATAATGTTTTTTTGAGAATTCGATATAAAGACTCATCTGATAATACAACTCGATTATATCTCATGCTAGATGATAGCTTTGCCATTTCAATAATCTTATCAAAATCCTTTTCAGCTAACCCATATTTTGATAGTTTAGGTATTTTAAGCAGTTTTGTTATATTCTGCGTATATTCAATTACTCTACTTGCACCTTCTCTAATATCCTCAAAAATTAGATTACTAACTATTTCACCAATTCTATTGTATTTTGTTAGTGCTTCGCTGAATGGAACTTGGCTTATCATATTTCGAATATTCTCT
This sequence comes from Candidatus Heimdallarchaeota archaeon, assembly GCA_019058275.1. GTDB lineage: Archaea > Asgardarchaeota > Heimdallarchaeia > JABLTI01 > JABLTI01 > JABLTI01. Next base: position 64,823 of record JAHLVW010000053.1, on the reverse strand, counting down.
TCTATTACCGGAGCCAAAAGTGCAGCACAAATTACTCCATGAGGAATTGAAAACATACCACCTACCGGTGAAGCAAAACCATGCACAGCACCAAGTCCTGCATTTGCTAAACAAATACCACTTAGAAGTGAAGCATAAGCCATATCTTTTCTCGCAGATATATCATTCCCATCCTCAAAAGCAAACAACAATGATTTTGAAGCACACTCAATACCTTGTATTGCTAAAGCATCAGTTAAAGGTTGTGCTTTAATTGATGTATAGGCTTCTATCAATTGTGTTAATGCATCAAGTCCACAACTTGCTGTCACATCTTTCGGTGCACTAGCCATTAGTAATGGGTCAATAATAGCAGTTTTTGGAACTAATAACGGACTTCGAATACTTGCCTTTACACCATCATTTTTTGATAGTATAACTGCATTCTTGGTTACTTCGCTACCAGTTCCAGCAGTTGTAGGTACTGCAATATATGGCAGAGATTGTTTTGTTATTTTCTTTCCCTTACCAACTACTTCCATATAATCTATTGCTGAACCACCATTTGTTAGCAATCCTGCAATAGCTTTTCCAGCATCAATTGCACTTCCTCCTCCTAATCCAATTACAGCTTGTGATTTGTGGTTTCTACCCTTATCTAAACCTTGGTCAATTTGCTCTACGTCCGGTTCACCTTGAATGATGATATTTTCAAAGACAATTTTATGTTCAGTTGAAATTTGTTCCAATTTAGATTCTACTAATGATTGATTTAACACGCTTTTACTTGCAACAATTAGAATTTTTGACCCATAGGTCGTAAGAATATTTCCAATTTTTTCAATAGTACCTTTACCAAAATGAATATATGGCAAATTTAAAAATTCAAAAGAAATATCTTCAGACAGCCTACATCACAACCGATTTTTGTTTATTTGGCAATAAATGCTTCTTCTGTTGTTGGGAAAATATTCTTGTGTTTAATTCCCTCTCGAGGTTTTACCATCATTTGTGCAACAATCTCTCGCCATTTTTTGTAATGGTCAGTTTCTTTGTGAGCAAACATCCCTTCTTCATTCTTATAAACCTCATAAAGAAAGAATCTATTTAGATCATCTAGACATTGAAGAACATCAAATCGAAAATTCAAAGGTTCTTCGCGAGTATTTTTAGCATTCTCTAAAGTAGCTTTGATAAATTCATCTAGATATTCTTCTTTCACATTAACAGTTACACATACAACAAACAACTTACTTAATCCTCCTTATGAGTAAATAAACGAACGAGTTTTTATCAGTTTTTTGCCTTCAGATTTCTTCCTCATCTAATCCAAAAGAATATCCACGATAAATATCTTCTTTTGTATCATCTGATTTAATCTCTGGTTCTTCAAGTATTGTTATATCATCAATTTCAGGTTCATCTTGAGTATATGAAATAGGTGTGGTTTCTCTTTCTTCTTGCTTTTTACGTCTCATGAAAACTATTATCGCACCTATAAAAATTAGTGGAATTATGGTTGCTATAATCCAAATAAATTTTGTTAAGCCGTTTGACAATTCTGAAGTGGTTGTTTGGGGAGTTGCAAAAGTATCAAATAAATCCAATGTTAATGTATAATTTCCATAACCTGAATATCTTCTTACACGAACATACCAGTCACCTGTTTTGTCTATATTAGATATAATAAATTCAATTGAATCTGGTCTCATGCTTGAACTTCTTTGATCTGTACTTGGTTCATATAACATCAAATCAAAATCAGTCAATGAATCAGCAGTTAGATTAATTTTTACTGCATCACCATTAAATGCTGTAAATGTATAATAGTCATCTTCATCCCCGCTTTCAAATGATCCTAGAATCGTCCCTTCATTTACTAGCATAGCATCTTGAAAACTGTCCCCTGCATCTCCGCCTGTTCCATCTTCTGGATTAACATAAATTGGCATAACATTATTTTCATATTTTGCATCATTAAATTGAGTATTAGAATTTAAATTATGATGTAGAGTAATTATAGAGAAAAGTATCAAAAATACAAAAAGGAATAGTTCTTTTCTTGTATGAATCAATCTAGACTCTAACAAAATACCACTATCTAACTCTCTTTTTCATATCCAAATGAATATCCTTGTAGGTCATTCTCTTGAAGCTCTTCTTTAAATTTAGTCTTCTCTGATTTTGTATAAACTATTTTTACCTTCTTCTTTTCCTTTGCTCTTTTACTCACCTGTATAATACCAACTAAAATTCCAATTAATAGAACAGTAACTAGTGTTGTTGGAACTAACCAATTTACTAGTGTATTATCTGGATTTTCAGTAGTAGTAGGTTCAGTATATGTTTCTGGTATATCTGAACTAGTAGCTAAATAATAAATGCCAGAACCACTTATTTTTAGAATTTGGATATAATATGTTCCTGGATCAGTTATATACATAGATAAATACTCAATTGAATAATCATTTAAGCTATTAGCTATTATTGTTTGAAATGGATTGTATAAAAATAGATCGAAATTTGTATCACTTTCACCTGCTATTTCAATTGTTATTTGAGCTTCTATTGGAATATCTATCCTATAGAAATCATTAGAATCTCCATCAGGCATAGTACAAATATAGGTTCCAAAGTTTATAGACATGGCATTCGTAATATTATTTCCGGCATCTACGGTACTATTACCATCATTTTTAATTAAAATAGTACTCTGATTCTCATTTTTAATTATTGCATTTAAGACGACTTTATTACTAGTATTTATTGGATTGACATTAGTAAAGTGCACTAATCCTATTATGATGAAAATTAGATAGTTAACGGAATATCTTTTATACTTTTTATAGCTAGTTCTCCATTTCATCCTTCTCAGCAATGCTCCTAGAATATAATCCTCAATATTAAATTCTAATTATTATTCAGTCAATTAAATTAAAAAAGCTTTACAAAATTGTTGATTTTCAAATAAAAGTAAATCATCTACAGAAATAATAAAAATAAAGAAATTTTACTTTCATTGTGTAATTGAGATGAGTGGAATCATAAGCCATGAAATTAACATTTTTACAAATTTTTTAAGAGATTATAATGTGATTTCTAATGAAGTTTTTAATCAAATTCCTGAATCACAGAACATTTCATTGTCAACACATCAGGAAAATATGTATGCTCTAGTCAAAGAAATTCTTTACAAATCGTTTATCTCTTTATTTGATACAAGTAATGATATTGACTTTCTACAATCTGAAAACAAGAATAAAGATTCATTTCACTATCTGAAAAAAAATTTCTATAATTATATTTTAGAAAAGCTGATATCAAAATATTCTTTTACTTACTTTGAAGAAAACTTGCAAAAGAATATCTCTCCATTTATCTTTTCCTTATTATTTGAAAACTCATTAAAAAGCTCTGCTAAACAGAAGGGTGGCATTTTTTTCACATCTCCTGATGAAGTGAATTTCATGTGCAAAGAAGCATTAATTCACTATTTAATTAAAAATACACCAATTTTACCTGAAAAGATAATTGATTTCATTAGAGGTGATGGTAATAGTAAACTTGATATAACAATTACTGAATTGAATTCCATAAGAAATTGTTTGAATGAGATTAATATTCTTGATCCTGCTTGTGGTTCTGGTGCGTTTATCATTGGGATGTTTTTGCTTTTAAGAGATATAAATTCAATGTTGAATCATCTTTTGGTCAATCAAATTCAAGATGAAGAGCTGATAGAAAGGATAATTTCCGAAAATCTTTATGGTTTGGACATAAATTCTGAGGCTTTATCAATATGTAAATTGAGATTAAATTTTATTAAAACATATTTTACATTAAAAGAAAGTAAATACTTCTCTGAGTGCAATCAATTTAATCTCTATAGTAGAAATGCAATATTAAACTCCTTAGAAACTATAGCTAATTTTCCTAAAACATTTGAAATTATTATAGGAAATCCTCCATTTATTAGACAAGAACAATTTGTAAAACAAAATGGGCAAATTGATTCAACATTTAATTTTAAAACAGATATTATGAAAAATCTGGAGAAGTCTTTTGATCAGAAAGTATCTTTGCCAAAGAGCTTGAAAAGTGATTTCTACATTTATTTCTTCTATAAAGGAATTAGCCTGTTGAAGAAGGGAGGAGTTTTATGTTTTATATCATCCAATTCATGGCTAGATGTGAAATTTGGTGAAGGTTTTAAGGAGATTCTTACAAAACACTTCCTGTTAGAAACGGTCATCATAAACCTAACAAGAAAACTATTCTCAGCAAGTGTTAATGTAGCAGTTACTATAATTGTTAAACCATTAGATGTCAAAGCAATTGCTACATCAGTAGTACGATTCGTTACACTAAAACATCCTTTCACTTTTCAATTGTCTGATAATAGTCTTCAGAAAATACATATATCCAAGTCTGATTTTGAAAATGATCATGTTATTGTAAGAACAATCAAACAAAATCAGCTTATTACTGATTATAAACAAGAAAGAAGTGTTTTGCGAGATAAATGGAGTGCAAAGTTCTTCAAAGTCACACCTAAAATCCTTAAAATAATCAAAAAAATTGAAGATAAATTAGTTCCATTAGCAAAACTTGGAAAGGTACGATATTCTGTAAAGACTGGCATAAATGAATTCTTTTATCTTGATAAAGAAAAATTAGATCATTTCAAGATTGAAGAGGAATTTTTGATACCTGTACTAAAAAGCCCAAAGAAAATTAATAGAATATTTATTGCTCCTAAGAAATTGGAGAAGAAATTATTTCTCTGCTCAGAATCTAAAAACGAATTACAAAAGAATAAAAAATCTAATGCTTTAAGATACATTCATTGGGGAGAAAAACAAGAAACGAGTCCCAAACAACAATCATTTGTTGGCATTCCTTGGTTTAAAGTTCCCTCTGTTCAAAACAATAAACCATATTGGTATTCTGTTAGAAAGGTTCAATCAGCAGATATTTTCTGCAATAGATTTTTTGATAGAAGATACTTTTTCACTTATGCAAATGAATTAATTGTCGTAGATCAAACATTTTATGGTGTGATCTTAAATGACGATTATCGCGCATATAAAGAGCTCATAATTGCATTGCTCAACAGCACAATAGTCTACTTAATGCTAGAATTATTTGGACGGATTTCATTAGGGAAGGGAGCATTGCAATATGCAAAGTATGAATATGAGCAATTATTAGTGATAGATCTAAAACTTATGAATGAAAATCTTAAAGAGGAAATTTGGAAGAGTTTTAAGCCACTACTCAACCGTGATATAAAATCCATTTTCGATGAATGCCAATCTCATGATAGAATATCATTTGATAGAATTATTTTTAGCTTTTTAGAATTAGATGAAGAGGAAATTCAATTTCTATATGATTTCCTGATTAGCTTGGTTAAAACCAGACTGGAAAAATCTGGTCAGAAATTTCCATGAAACCTTAACTAAGATACTCTTTTGCTAGTTCATACATTGCTTTTATTGTTAATTCAACAGATTTTATTCTTACTCTTTCATTTACATTATGTGCCATTTCAGAAATTTCTACTGCTGGAGTTTTTGGTTCAACTAAACTGAAACCATAACCATTTCCACCATTTTGTCTAATATATCTAAGATCTGTTGCACCATAAGCTATTACCGGAACAACTGAGCTATTTGGTATAAGCTTCTGAAATGTACGTTTTATCGCATCGACAAACTCTGTATTTAATGGACTTGCGGATCCAATATTAGCTAATGAATCTTTAAGAAGAGTAATTTCAACTTCTTTGGTTAATTTCTTACCAAGTGCTTTTTTTATGTGCTTTTCAGCATAATTGAAATCTTGTCCAGGTAATAATCTACAGTCAATATCTACTCTACTAGAACAAGGTAAAACATTTATTTTTTGACCACCTTTAACTATAGTTGTTGCAAATGTAGTTCTACTCATACTGTGTAAAGGCGTTGCCATTGATGGTGTAGTTTTACTCAAGATTTTCAAAGCAAGAGGGAAGAACATTTTCCTTGTTATTAACATTCATTGAAAGAAGCCAACTCCTAAACCTTTAGCTAGGTGCTTTAGGAATTTAATAGTATATGGCATCTTGTATTTGTTAATTCGAATTATTGCTTCAGACATTTTTTCAATAGAATTATCTTTACCAAAAGGCATTGAAGCATGACCACTTTCACCTTTGAAAGTCAAATGAATTCCAACAACTCCTTTTTCTCAATAAGGTAAAATGAGTTTATTTTCAGATATTTCAAATCCACCAAATTCAGAAACAGCATTTTCTATTTTCATTTCTTCAGGATGGTTATCAATCATCCATTTACATCCAAAATTACCACCTGCTTCTTCATCAGCAACAATAGCTAATACTAGATCTCCTTTTGGTTTGAATTTCTCATTATGAAGCATAGCAAATGCTTGACATTGAGCTGCTACAATAAATAGCATATCGAATGCTCCCCTGCCCCATATATAACCATCCTTTATTTCACCTGAAAAAGGCGAAACTATCCATTCATCGGGTTTTTCAACAGGAACTACATCAACATGAGATGGTCCGAACATTAAGGAAGGACTTTTCTTTGTTCCTTTTATTTTTGCTATTAGATTTCCTCTATTTGGTGCTGATTCATAAACCTCACATTTAACACCTTTCTTCTTTAGAAATTCCTCTATAGTTTTAATACTTCTAAGTTCATTACCAGGAGGGTTAACACATTCATTTCTTATAAGTTCTTGAAGTAATGTTATTGTTTCATTTATGATTGTTTCATCCATCTCTTATTCTTCCAAAATTCCTCTATTCATTTAGGTAAATCCTATTATAACACAGGAACCGATTTTCCGGACTGCAGTAAATGCTTCAGGTTTCCAAATATAGGGTTTATGTTCCTCCAAAATAAATTTACTAAATTCGTCTTTTGTTTTACCTATTATCCGGTGAACAATATATAATTCTCTTAAACCACCTGATATAGAGTAAATTCCTTTATCTAAACTAGTTCTTCTCAAAATAATAATTGGTAGTTTGAGATTCTCCCATTCTTCTTCAGGAATTAATTTGCTAATTATCTCGAGGTCTTTTCTCTTAATTTTGTGTAATCTTTTCGATTTAGTTTTAATCAAAAGCTTCTCGTCTGCAAGTAGTGATTTCAATGATTTCTTCTCAGTAGGAAGGTGGTCATTCATTTTTTCGATATCCATTGACCATATTAAATCAAGGATTTTCTCAGACATTTCAATTACCACTTAAAATGCTAAATCAAAAGATTTTTGGCAATTCCGTTTATCAAGTAATAAAAATTTGATAATGTATTTAGTCTTAGGATTTTAGAAACTAAAGCATTATGTTTTAAAAAAACCACTTACATGGTACATTGAAATTAATAACAAGATAAAATGAATGATAGCAAAAAGTTGAACAAATCATGACCAAAGAAACAATCGATTTAAAGCTCCCTACAGGTTTTAACTACCAAGTAAAAAGCGGTGAAATGACACTAAATTTCTTCTGTGACTGTTGTGGTAATGAAGTCAAAGTCTCTCGTAAATTAAAAGAAAAAATAGCTAAATTAGAAAAATCTTTTCATGAAATCTTTGATGAATTAAAAAAAGACATGGATGGAAAATTCCATCGTTGTGAACAATGTGACTTGCTAATCTGTCAGAAATGCTGGGATAATCGAGAAGAAAAATGCAAAGATTGCCCCATTTGTGCTTAAATTGAATTTACTTTATTCATAAATCGCCTAATTCTATCTCTTATTACATTATTTGTTAATCGAAGGTTTTAAGATTAAGCGTTTAGAAGCTCTTTTGAGGTTTGCCTTTGTCAAAAATATTCACTCCATTTAATTTAAAAAATTTTGAATTAAAAAATCGTTTAATCAGATCTGCAACTACTTCTTACTGGTCTGATGAGGCTGGTGTTTTACGACAACCTATACTAGATTATTATGAGAAATTAGTAGCAGGTGGATTAGGTTTTATTAAAGGGGCATTCTTATGTTATCGAAAGTGGTAAAGCGCACACAGGTCAATCTGGTTTAACGAATGAAAACCACATCCCAAAAATGAAAGAATTAACAAAAATTGTTCATTCTCATGAAGTTCCCATCATAGCTCAAATCAATCATGCAGGTTATAATAGTAAAGCTAATCGAATGACTGCATCAACATATGAAATAGACAATTTGCAAGCCAGGGAAGCAACAATTGATGATATTGAACTGGTTATAGATAGTTTTGCAAATGCAGCTGAATTGGCTATACAAGCGGATTTTGATGGAGTGCAAATACATGGTGCTCATGGTTATCTATTGAGTCAATTCCTTTCAGATAATGTAAACAAAAGAACAGATGATTATGGTGGTACAATAGAAAATCGAGCAAGGTTATTGTTTGATGTATTTAAAGCAATAAAGAAACGAATTGGGAATGGACCAATAATAGCTATAAAAATGAATTGTGATGACTTTGCTTCTCATGGAGGGATCACAATTAGTGAATCTGTACAAATCGCTATTTGGTTGGATGAGAAAGGCATAGATCTAATTGAGATTTCTGGAGGTGGTCCTAAACAAGATAGATCTATTCGGAAGGTTAGAGCAAAACCTGATGAGAATTCTCCTTACTATGAAGCGAATTTTGCAGGCCATGCTGAGAAGATTAGAAAGGGTATTCCATCAGTTCCACTTGCTTTAGTTGATGGAATAAGAAATAAAACTGCAATGGAAGCAATTCTTTCGAATAATCTAGCAGATCTCATCTCTATGAGCAAACCACTTATAATTGAGCAGGATTTTCCAAATAGGTTGAAGCGAGGACAATCCTCATCAGAATGTATTGATTGTAGAAAGTGTCTTTCACCCTGATGTATTTGGAAAACAAATGCTAAAATGTAATCAGCTTGATTAATAGTAGATAAAAGAAAATTATATCGGGTCTTTAATTGAATTTCAATTAAAGACATTTGTAATTTTATTAATTCTTTGAAATTTCAGAAACTAATGAATTATATGCTTTAACCCATTTTTGTTCTTCTTTTGTTATTCTAACACTAAAAGCAAATCCTGTAAAGAGAGCAGCTATACCTATTGGTACAAAGATCATGTATACTCCATTTCCCCAAATAGTATCTGGTAATGAATTTTGCACCAAGTAATAGATTACTATTGTTAAAGAAGCAATAAGTGTACCTATTAGCAAGAAAGTTGTTATTGCAAAACCTACAAACTTCTTTGGTTCCAAACAAGTTGGTCTTTCTTGTTCTACTTCTTTACCATTCTCATCTTTTATTTTAGGTAATGGATCCAAATGAGAATTTACGGTTTCAATATAGTTTTTGAGTAATTGGAAACGACGATAAAAAGCAAATGGTGCTCCAATTATTGTTGCAGCAATTAGGAAGTTTCCTATTGCAGAATTCTTTGGTGAAATCACTCCTTCTGGTACAAACTTGTTAGCGATTTTGTTTAAACCCAAAAAACATAGCAAGTTGTAGAAAGGTGTCCAACGAGATATAGTTACAAGGAATAGTATAAGATGAAGTTTAAAATTAATAATTGGTAATGAATCTTTATTTTCGTCCAATGTTTGTTTCTCCATTTCTGAAGCAGTTAAATTAAACTACCATTTCTTAAACTGTTACTGATATATATTTTTCTTTCAAAAACACTTTCTTAGAATATTATTTCAGAATTGAATAAAATTTTATAGTATAAATCATAAAAGTAAAAAGGATGATTGACTATTTTATTAATTGTTTAAGTAGAAGGATGCAAAAGTTATGAATTCTATGCGAGCAGCTAGATTCCGAAAAGATAAGAAAAAGAAAACAAATATTCGGAAGCTCTTTGCTCAAGAAAAATTCTACGAGAAAAATTTCTATTTCTTTGAAATAGGATTCATAATAATAGCTATCCCTGTTCTAGTTCTTGCACTGTTATCAATTCCAGTACTAATTTATTTTACACTAGTCAAGTATTTCCAATTATGGCCTTTTATACTACTTGGTGTTTTAATAGCATTCTTCCAAATTCTCGCATTTCAGTATTTTGTGAAACGATTTTATTTAGATCCATATGAAATGACCTTTGGTGAATATTTGAGATCTAGATTTGAAGCCAGAAGAAGAAATCAAGATGATTTAGAGGGAAAACCACCAAAGACTTGGTATGATAATTTAGATGATTTTATAATGAGAATTCGTGCAGAGCAAAGAGAACAAACTTGTCGTATGTATACTATGGATTATGAGAATGAACAATTAACTTCATAATAATCATTAGTTATTCTAAAGAAATCCCTTTTTTGCATAATTAACTAATTGAGAACCAGCTTTAGTCCAATCTTCTGTTGCATCTCCAAAAATTCTTTGTGCTCTCAAATTAGCTTCTTTTAGTACCTCTTCTTGGTTTATTGATACGAAATTTTTGTTTACAATAATTTCCTTTCCATTGATTATTACATTATCAACTTCATAACCAGTTGATGAATAAACAAGGTTTGGAATGTAATTTCTAAAAGGTTTTTGAACTGCAGGTGCAAGATTCAAACTGTTCAAGTTAACCATTATTACATCTGCTTGCTTTCCAACTTCTAAACTGCCGATTTTACTATCTAAACCAAGGATTTTTGCTCCACCAACTGTAGCAATTCTAAGAACTTCCCATGCAGGCAATGCAGTTGGATCTCTTAACATAGCTTTTGTAAGAACACTAATTGTACGCATTTCGCAAAACATGTTGTGCAATCCTGGACCAGGGGCTTGGTCTGAACCTAAACCAACATCTCCGCCTAACGAATTGAAATGACCTACCGGTGGAACTATTCCATCAATCATGCATATTGAACTCGGACATCCTACCATTTTTACTCCTTTCTTAACCATAATCTCTCTTTCATCTTCACTAGTGTCATGACAGTGTGCTGCAAGCAAATTTTCATCTAATAAATTATTTTTATCAAGAACTTTTACTGTAGAAGCATCTTTACCAAAACGACCTTGAATTTGAAGTCGTTCTCTACCACCTTGAGCAACATGGACATATATTTTGCTTTTTCTAGCAATAGCTTCTTCTCTTATTGAAGACAATAAATCTAAAGAAATCATATCTATTGCTTGAGGTCCATACATACAATTAACTAGCTCTGAGTTTTGATACTTGGCAAATAATTCATTTGCTCTCTTAAAAGCTGCTTCTCCTTTCTCTTTATCGAATTCATAAATATCTGTTGGTTTTAAATGAGCTCTATTTCTATTTACTTCATTGATCGTTTCAGTAGCAACAACTCGAGCATTAAATGGAAGGAATACCTTTTCAACTAAAATTGAAACATTACTTGTATATTCAGCAAAAGTTGTTGTGCCTGATTTTAATCCCTCTAACACACCAAGTTTTGCTCCTACAATGAAATCTTCAGATTTCATATGTTTTGAAATTGGTCCTATCCCTTTATTCATCCATTGCAGTTCTGGTAAATCTTGAGCTCCTCCTCTCAGAATAGTTAAAACTGTATGAATGTGAGCGTTAACTAGACCAGGCATAATAACGTGCTTCGACCCATCTATTACTTTGTCATAATTCTTTTGATCTAGATTCTTGGATTCACCAATAAAGCAGATTTTAGATCCATCAATGCCAATTGCACCATCATCAATTATACCAAGATTTTCTCCCTTAAAAGTTAACAATCTAGTATTTTTTATTGCCAAGTTCAATGTATTCAACTCAATTTAATCTAAAATGAGTTGAACTAATATAGCTTTTTGAAAAAGGATAATGAATAAGAAAACTCATTCTGCTTTTTTAACAATATCTTCTTCTCGAGTCAAAATAGTATTTTCAAGTGCAAAATCGACTATTAGATTATTATCTATAATTCTCTGAGCTTCGTCTCGAATTAACCATGGACTAATTAAGAAAAGAATGAACAACAGACCACGCAATAGTTTATTCCAATTTGTCTTATCTGATTCATCTTTTAGTTTTACATCTTTCTCAACTATCTCTTGATACAAAACTGTGTCTTTCAAATGTAATTCTTTGATTTTTGAATTTGATTCAAAATAAATAACAAGATCTTTTCTTAATTCTCTAATTGGTCCATCATATTGTACTTTTGAAAAGAAATCAGTGAATTTTTTCTTATCTTTTAGGTAATAAAGCAGTGCTGTGGCAATTGGTCCTGATACAATAGCTCCTCCCCAAAAGCCCATGAAAATCCCTCCAAAACCCTCGCCAAAAACTGGATCCACTAATCCAGCTATGAGTGCTCCAAAAATAGCTCCTAGGAAAGTTCCGACCCAACCTCCAAAAATTGTTCTGTAAACAATATCTTTGATATGGATAAAGAAATTAGCATAAGCCAATCCCCCAGCTAGGTATCCTGCAAAACCACCACATATTCCTCCATAGACTATTGTTAGTTGTATGTCTTGTCCCCAAAAGATTACTGCTATTATAATTGCGGCAATTGAAAAAACAGGTAAATTAAAGATTCGTGAATTAATATTCCTATCACTGGGATTTCGTCTGTAAGCATCTAATGCTGATAAACCTGCAAAGAAAACTTCTAAAGATACTCCAACGACAATAATTATCCAACTTTCTAATTCTGGATGTCCATCAGGTACTATTTTGTGCATTTGCATAAGCACACAAATCAAAACAGTTAGGGTAGAAAAACTAGCTAAATTAACAAGAAATGAATAAGTAGACCAACGATATTCTTTTGTTAAGATTGTTTTCAGCTCTGTGTCTATTGGAGTAGTTTCGCTCATTTTTATCCTCTCGATGTAGTGATTTATCCATTCTTAAAATGTTTTCATTAATACTTATAAGCTAATTGTAGGATGAGTTTTTGGTTAATCAACACTCAAACCCATTTGCTCTAATAGATGATGATAATGATCGACAGTCATTAGATTTCCAGCTGCTCTTTCCACAACTTCGTTTAAAGCAGGATGAATATGCATTCCTCGCATTAATGGCAAAACACTTCTATCATTAGTATACATCAAGTTGATAACTTCTTGAATTAAAACTGATGCTTGTGGACCAATTATGTGTGCTCCTAAAATTTCCATAGTTTCACGCTGAACAATTATCTTTACAAAGAAATCTTCTACATCCATAGCCATTCCTTTGGCTGTATCTTGGTATCTTTGGAAACCAATAATGACATCTTTGATACCGAATTGCTCTATTGCTTCAGCTTCTCTAAGACCAACACCAGCAACTTCTGGATCTGTGAAAACTGCATGGGGTATGGCGTGGTAGCTTACTTTATTTTCTTGTTCTTGAACTGCATTATAATAAACAATCTGACTTTCATAATTTGCAGCATGTTTGAATAGGAATTTACCATTTGCATCACCAAAAGCCCAGATATTTTGTTTTGTTGTCTCAAGAAATTCATTAACTATAATCCAACCATCTTTGTCAGTCTTAATACCACTTTTTTCGGGATGAAGAATGTCTGAATTTGAACTTCTTCCAGCTGCTATGAAAACTTCATCTACTATTAATTCGATTGTTTCATTAGTATCTCGGTTTGTAGAGATAATTTTCTTTTTCCCATCAGCTGTTTTTTCAATTACTTTAACTTCAGCATTAGTTCTTATCTCCATGTGTTTGCTCAGTTCTTTTTTGGCTAATGCAGAAACTTCAGGTTCCTCTTGAGGTAAAAATTGGGGATTTCTTCCAATGATTGATACTTTTGATCCCATTGTAGAAAAGAAATGACCATATTCAGCTGCAATATATCCTCCTCCAACAATACCAATTGTTTTTGGTAATTCACTAATCTGTAGTATACTGTCACTTGTATGGTAATCGATCTCTTCTAATCCCTTAATTTTAGGAATCTTTGGTTTAGAACCCGTACAGAGAAGAATCATTTTCCCTTTTATCTTCTCATCTCCAACTTTTAGCGTATAAGGTCCTATGAATTCTGCCATATCTTTATAATAATCTAATTCCTCTGTTTGAGATAATCCCTGACTGATATTGCTCATATCATGTCCAATAAGTGATCGCATTCTTTCCATCACAAATTTGAAATCAACTTTCCTTAAATCAACATCTATACCAAAATTACTAGCCCTCTGAATTGTTCTAATAATTTCTGAGGGATAAAGTAAAATCTTTGTTGGAATACATCCCTTTGTTAAACAAATACCCCCAGGTTCATCCTTATCAATTACAGCAACTTTTAATTCGGGTTTAGCTCCCAAAACTGCTGAAACAATATTCATTGCAGAACCAGTTCCAAAAGCTATTATATCATACTCTTTCATGATTTCATCTCCAATTCATGATTAATAGTACTTATATTAAGTATTAAGTATTAGAATATGAGAAAAAAATAAAATAAAAGCTTAAACTGAAAGACAAAAACTGCTACTTTTTCTCTTAAAAAAATTATGTTAATCTTTTCTTCTCTCGCAAAATATCTCTTCTTCGTTTTAGCAAATCAACAAATGCCTCAAGTCTTGTCTGATAACCCGCTTCTCCAGTGTGTTCATCTAAAACCAACGACAAAACAGGCATATCATAATCCCTACTTACTTGGGGAAAAATGCTGCGAGTAATTATTTCAGGCATGCAAGTAAATGGGTAAAGATGAATCAACCCATCCCAACCCTTCTTTTTATATAAAATTACATCTCCAAGGTTTTCGCGAGTTTCGCCACCAATGTTATATGGTACATACTTACGTGAATATTTTATTGCTTTTTCATGTTCCATTTTATAGAATGGATTCAATCTTTGTCCAATATCAAGAAATTTTCTTAATGTTACTGTTGCTTTAGTAATGACTCCAAGTTCATTCAACCTCTTGTTTATGTCCAGATTTAATGCTGGTTCTAAAACAACATAGACTTCACCATTTATTGCTATTTTTAATGGGTCAGTATCTCTTATCACATCAATCTCTTGTTCGAATATTTCAGGTAAATTTCTAAGGAATTTTCGACAATTTCTAAATCCTTTAATTTCGACTATGTCTCGATATAATTTCTCTGCAAATTTTTCGGATACTCCTTTTTCAGATTCTATTGTTCTATATTTGTAAAGCAATTCATCTACTTTATCTGTTAACCTATTTTTTACCCAGGCATATCTGAATGCTCTAAATGTTTGCAAATAATTGACATCTTTTCCTGCATTCTTGAAAGTTCTCAAAAGTTGTAAAGGATCTTCATAATCAAAAGTTACAAATTTACAATCATAACCAAGGTCTTCTAGTATTAGTTTTTGGACAAACCAATAATACCTAAAACGACAATAACCATTACCTCCACCCATTCCTAATTCTGTTGCACCTCTATTTAAACTTTCAATAAAAGTACCAAGAGTCATTTTAAATGGTGTACAAACAAATTCTGGTGAATATCTTGCTCCTAATTGAATTGTTTTTTTGCTTGGTTTATTGGGTATTATTAAATCATTTCTACCAATTTCCCTAAAGATCACTTCAAAAATGTAATTAAGTGATCCGAAGTGCGGGTAACTGAAAGGCAAAGCTACTATCCCTCCGTCTTAACATATCGATAAAAGCTTCAATTCGAGTTTTCAATCCTGTTTCAGCTGTTAGATCATCAATAACAAGCTGTAATAATGGTACAACAGGATTACGTCTTGAGAATCTAGATGCTACTTCACCAGCAAGTGAATCTGGTCCACAGCCAAAAATCATCAAATGAATAATTCCATCAATTGTTTTATTGTTAATGAAATAAAGAATTGTTCCAAGAATTTCTCGTTCGAATTCAAAATATAAATTTGCTTCGTGTTCTGCTAATTGTTCTTCTATCAACTCTCGTGGCATTTGCTCCGAAGTGATAATATCAACTCCAAGTTCCCTTAGTTTGTTACGAATATCTAATGAGCAATAAGAATCATTAATAACATAGGAATGCCCTACTAGAGCTATTTTCAATGGTTTTTCATCTTTCTTTAGTATAGGAAAATCGTTAACCATAATTTCTGATTGTTCCCATCTGCTTAGAGTTTCAATATCTACAATTAACTGTTTTTTGTATTGTTTATATGCAATCATAGCCTTTCTAAATGCTTGAATTATTTTTATAGGATTTTTAGTAAATCTTAATCCTACTAAATATGCCTTGATAAAGAATGATATTTTATTGTCCCTACCTTTTGCAATATTAAAGTGAGGCATAATAATTTCTGGTAAATCTGAATACATCGAACGTAAAACATCAGCTAGACCAATGAATTTTGGGCAACCAATATCTGTTTTATGTTTACTACCAAAACGAGGAATGAATAAAAAATCCACTTTATTTTTCAAATACATTGTATGCCCAAAGTATAACTTTGTTGTATAACAATCCTCATCTGGAGCTGAGCTAATTGCTAATTCTCTAATCTTTTTCGTTGTTTCTGGTGAAATGATAACTTCCAATCCCAGTTCTTCAAAAAATGTTCTCCACATTGGAGCAAATTTATAGTAAATTAATGCTTTTGGTATTCCAATTTTGTGAGACATAAACATCCCACCTCGAATTTGATAATCTCAATATTTGTATTATATATTACTTATTGATATCTTTTTCTTTCTTTTTTGATGTAATCTATGATTACTCTCTTTAGTCGTTGTTCGACTACATGATTTTTATTTATCTGTAAAATAGAAATCCCTATATAATTTAATAATAAATTCTTGGTAGATAAGATATTTCTCAATTGCTTCAGTTAATAATTACAAGTATGGGAGAATTAAATTATGACAAAAGAAACCTCTAAAAAAAGTGAACAGAATGATGAAAAAATAGAGCTTAATTAAACTAAGGAAAAAAAGGATACAATTAGAACTCTTTGGAAAGTACCAAAATTTCTAGTCAGACAGCTGTATCGTATGCAATATGGATTTACAAAATCTTTGTTGCAATGCACCCCTTAGTTAAACAAATCCCACCAGGTTCATCCTTATCAATTACTGCAATTTTCAAATCCGGGTTGGAATTAAGTAATGTAGGAACGATGTTCATAGACGAACCAGTTCCAATTGCTATTATATCATAGTTCTTCAAATCTAGTCACCACTAAAACAAAGTTCATATTTTATATTAAGGATTGAGCATTATAGAATGAGAAAAAAGGAAGTGAATTATTAACTAATCAGCTAAATCCCACTTACCACATCTACTACCCCAACGAGCTACTAATTCATTATTTTTTTTAATCTCAACTATTTCACAAACATTGAGACATCCTTCACATTCAAAACCAGTTGTTTGAAAAGACATTTCTGGAATATCCCAACCATAAAATAAAGATTCATGAGGATTTTTTGTCATATCTTCTAAAGCTAGAATAGCTGCCCTTATTGCTCCCATTACATCATAATGTTCTGGAACTATAATATCTTCTTCGAGGTATTTCTTGAATGCAACTCGCATACCTATATTTGAAGCAACTCCTCCTTGGAACATAATAAGTGGTTTAATATCTTTACCCTTACCAACATTATTAAGGTAATTTCTTGCTAATGCTTCACACAAACCTTTGATGATATCTTCTGTAGGATGACCTAATTGTTGCTTATGGATCATATCACTTTCTGCAAATACAGTACATCGACCAGCTATTTAAACAGATGATTCTGATTTCAAAGCTAAATCACCAAAATTCTCTATTGGGATATCTAATCTTGTTGCTTGCATATCAAGGAAGGAGCCTGTTCCTGCTGCACAAACAGTATTCATAGCAAAATCAACTGCTACACCATCACGAATGATGATTATTTTACTATCTTGACCACCAATTTCAATAATTGTTTGTATATCAGGATGATAATGCAAAGAAGCCAATGCATGAGCAGTAATTTCATTTTTTACGATGTCTGCACCAATCACTACTCCTGTTAATTGACGTGCACTGCTTGTCGCTTCTGCTTCAGAAATTTTTATGTTTTTTCTCTAAGTAGAGTTATACCTTTTTGAACCGAATTTACAGGTCGACCTTCTGTTTGAATGTAAACTGATTCATATAATTCACGATCTTTATCAATAAGTGCTAAATTGGTACTAATTGAACCAACATCCACACCAAGATAATATTCTCTATTGTTTTTAATCATATTTTATCTCCTCATTTTGCTGTTTTAATTCCCATTTGCATCCCTTTTCCGAGCTAGAAGATCAATAAAAGCCTCTAATCTTGTTTGTAAACCAGCTTCAGCTGTTTGTTCGTCTAAAACTAGAGACATGACTGGCATGTCATATTTCTTACTTAACTGTGGGAAAATGCTCCTCGAGATTATTTCAGGCATACAAGTAAAAGGATAAAGATGAATTATCCCATCCCACCCTTCTTTTTTGTACATGATTACGTCTCCAAGATTTTCTTGTGTTTCTCCTCCACAGCGATGTTCGACGTAAGGTTTTGCTGCAGCTACTGAATGTTGAGAATGAAATTTCTTGAAAGGATTCAGTTTTACACCAACATCAATGTATCTTCCCAGACTAATCGGAGTTTCAACATGAACACCAATTTCATTCAATCTTTTCATAATATCTAAGTTCAATGAGGGTTCTAAAACAACATAGATTTCTCCATTAACACAAACTTTCAAAGGATTAGCTTTTTTATCATAGTCAATTTCATTTTCAAACATTTGTGGTAATGTTCTAGTTGACCTCTTTATATTTCGAATACCTTTTAATTCAACTATCATGTTGAAAGCTTTTTGGGCTACTCTTTCTGTGCTTCCTTTCGTAGTTTCAATAGCTCTATATTTGTAGATTAATTTGTCAACTAAATCGGTTAAACGATTTTTTAACCACATGATTCTAAATGCTCTTATTATTTGAAGTAGGTTCAAATCTGGACTTATTTCTTTTTTAATCACTTGAATTATTTCTTTTGGAGACTCGTAGTTTAGAGCTATAAATTTGAAATCGTATCCTAAATCTTCGAGAATGAGTTTTTGTACAGGCCAATAATAACCAAAACGGCAATAAGCATTGCAACCCCCCATACCTAGCTCCGTTGCTCCTCTTTCCAATCCCTCTATGAAAGTACCAAGAGTTATTTTAAATGGGGTACAAATGAATTCTGGAGAATGAATTGCTCCTAATTGAGCTGTTTTCTTATTTGGTTTAGTAGGCATGATTAAATCAAAACGTCCCAATTCGTTCAATAATACTTTGAACACGTACTTAAGAGATCCGAAGTGTGGGAAGGTGAATGGCAACTTTTTTTTCTCTCCTTTTTATCATATCAATAAAAGCTTCTATTCTTGTACGTAAACCAGCTTCTGCTGTTAGGTCATCTAGCACTAATTGTAATAATAGGGTTTCTGGTTTTCTTTTATAGAATCTTGCAGCCATTTCTCCCACTATGGAGTCAGGTCCACATCCAAAAATCATTAAGTGAATTATCCCGTCAACTGTTTTCGATTCGAGGAAATGCATAATTGTTCCAAGTATTTCTCTCTCGTAATCAAAATACATATTGAAATCAAGTGTTTCCATATATTGCTCAATAATGTTTCGTGGCATTTGTTCTGAAGTAATAACATCAGCTCCGAGTTCACATAGTTTTTTTCTGATATCTAATGATGCATAACCATCATTTATTACATAGCAATGGCCTACTAGAGCAATTTTAAGCGGTTTCTCGTTATCTGTTAAAATGGGGCGATCATTAAGAACTTCTTCTGAATGTTCCCATTGGTGAAGGGTATTTTCATCAATAATTAGATTCTTTTTGTATTTTTTATAGGCCTTAACTGATTTCCGGAAAGCATGTAAAATTTTGAAGGGGTTCTTCGTAAATTTATAACCTACAGAAAAGGCGATAAACAAGAGACGAATATTTTTGTGACCACTTTTTGCCTTTGAATAGTATGGTCGAATTATTGGTGGTAAATCAGGGAATATTGATCGTAAAACTTCTGCAAGTCCTAAGAATTTTGGACAACCAACGTTTATTTTGTGATTACTCCCAAAACGAGGAATAAACAAATAGTCAACTTGATCTTTCAAAGCAAGTACATGACCAAAGTAAAGTTTTGTAGAATAACAATCTTCATCAGGTGCAGCTCTAATAGCCATTTCGCGAATTTTTTTATTAGTTTCAGGAGAAACAATAACTTCTGCGCCTAATTCTGCAAAGAAAGTTTCCCACAAGGTGAAAAATTTGTAGTGCACTAACGCTCTTGGTAAACCAACTTTTAACGGAGCCAAAAAATCCACTCACTTAACTTAATGAATTGATTAACTATCAATTAATTGTACTTTTTGGTACAAATTTAAAAATTTTTCTTGCTTATGATTAAGCTATCTAGTTGCTTAACAGCTAGGTTCTTTTTATTTCTCCATAAAATAGAAATCCCTATATAATTTAACAATAAATTCTTGCAAGAGAAATAGAGTTAAAACAACCTAAAAGCTGATATTTTAATTTTGGAGAAAACTAACATGGCAAAAAAAGTGCTAAAAGCTTCAAAATGGCTGAAAAGGATAGGTTGGATAGAATTAAAATACAACATGAAAAATTAGAATTAGAAGATATTAGTATTGAATTAGACGTTCTTCTAGAAATAAACAAATAAAAGCTAAAGAGAAAAAAAGATAAAAGAAAAAGCTAATGATAAATAGTACTTTCTTATGATATATATCATTTATAGTACAATAATAATGGATTACTCGAAATGATTTTAGTTGCTATTGATTCGGAAATTAATCAACCTTCAGTACAATATGTTATTAATACTCTACTAGAGGATTTTCTTGGTCTTAAATATGATTTAATTAGTATTAATGATTATCAAAAGGATTCTAAACATTTAATCAAGATTTATTATGGATTTGACAAAAAAAACGAGAATGATTTTGATTTAATTATTTATAGCAACAAAATTTGGATTGATAATTATCTGGAAAAGGATTCTTTACCACCTTCACCATTACAGAAATATCGAAATAAGGATTTGTTAGATATTATTGATTTTGATGAATTACCAATTATTTATTCTGGAGAACAAAAAGAACCACAAAAACCATTCATTGATTATTCACAAGAAAAAATCATTACAAATGTCGATTTCTTTGCTTCAGCATTCTTTATGCTGACAAGATATGAAGAAATTGTCAATCAAATAACTGATGAAGATGCTAATTTCCCTTGTAAAAAGAGCTTAGCTTATATCGAGAATTATCTTGAGAGACCAATAGTTAATGAGTATGTTGAATTGTTATGGTTTTTACTGAAGAAACTGCAACCAGTATTAAAAAGAAAGGAAATGAATTTTCAACTATTTCTAACTCATGACATCGATGATTTAAAGCTGGGTACTTTTAAGAAACGGGTTAGATCTATTATCAGTCAGATTGTCAGAAAAAAATCACTTAGAGGTTTTCTTAGTGAATTATGGCGAAATTTCGCTTGGATTTTTACATTACGTAAAAACACATTCAACTATATTCTATTCACATCTGAGAAATATGGTTTTCAATCAACTTTCTATTTTCTTCTTAATGGTACATCAAAGTTAGATAATAGATATGATCCTTATTCAGCTAAGGTTAGAGGAATTATTAAGAAAATAATTGAGAAAGGTCACAAGGTTGGTCTTCATTCTTCCTACAGCTCATATTTAGATTTTGATCAACTACTCAAAGAGAAAAACATCCTAAAAGATATTATAGATTCAGAAAACTTTGGGGTTAGAAACCATTACTTAAGAATTAAAGTACCTGAATCACTCAGGAATTATGAGAAAGCAAATTTGGTCCATGATTCTTCTTTAGGTTACTCAAAATGCTATGGTTATAGAGCTGGTACTTGTTATCCTTACTATTTCTTTGATATCTTGGAAAACAGAAAATTAAACATAAAAGAGTACCCACTCATAATAATGGATATGACAATAATCGATAATTATCCTGAATTGGATAAACCTCAGAAAGTTTTAGATGCTATCAAGAAACAAATAGATGTAATTTCTTTCTATAAAGGTACATTTGTATTTCTAGTTCATAATCATTCATTTGAACAATTTCAATATCCTTGGCGTTCAATTTACAAGAAGATTTTGGGCTATTGTAAAATAAAAGAAGAGCAAAATTAACGGAAGCTGTCTAAATCAATCCTCTTTGATCTGCTTTGAAGTATTTTATTCAAAATCACTTTTGCTGTTTGATAAAGTTGAAATGAAAATGGTTTTGGATCTGACAACAATCTGATGTCATGACTATTTGCTTCTGTAAAAAGCTTCAAATATTCTTTTAATGATTCAATTGGTGTATCAGATTCAATTATTTGTTTCACACCCATTGGAACTGGCCAACCAAATCTCTTTGGATACAAGAAACTGAATTTTGGTTTTATATCACCATCCATGGCTATCTTGTAAAGCATATATGGGAAATTCATTTCTGCAGCTATTGATACTTCACTTGTTCCCCAAAACTTTGGATTAATTTCTATTAATTTTGGAACACCATTAACATCTCGTTTAAATTCTGCCATACCTACTCCGTGCCAATTTAATGCTTTCATTAGATTAGCTGCATGTCGAGCAGTTTGAGGATCATTTACTGTAATATTTAGTGCTCCTACTCCACCTTCTGGAGGTAAGGTCAAAAATCGTCTTTGTGTTAATAATCCTCTAAGTTGACCTTTATTGAAGACAAATAAGACATCTATTATCTCTCCTGACAAGTATTCTTGAATAACTGGTAAATAATCTGTTATCCCAATGCTTTTCGTTTCTTTAGATTTCTTCTCGTAATTTCTCCAAATTTTAAATGCTTCAGATTTAGTTCTTGCTAAGCTAAAAATTCCGCTTCCTTTTCGTGCTTTTAACATAACTGGTAAACCAAGTTCTTTCAGATGTTTTTTTAGCTCTGACTCGGTTGTAGGAGTATATGTTAATGGTACTGGAACCTTATTGTCTCGAGCAATATCGTTAGCAATTTGCTTATCATGCGCTTTAGCAAAGTCTTGGTAGTCAGCAACTGGTACACGAGTATATTTCTCTAAATCAGATTTTTGCTGAGAAATCAATGCAGTTGTAGATACACCTACTGGTATTAAAACATCAATATCATAGTTTTTAACAATGGACAACATTTCTTTCTTAAATTTCTCAGGTTGAGAAGCAGGATTTGAATAAATAAAGTGCTTCTTACAGTATTTAGAATAAAAACTGACAGACTTTTTTTTCGTACTTGAGCAGTAAACCTCTACATCATTTGTTGCTAAAGCTCTAAGAATAGCTAAAGCATTTTTGTAAGCTCCATCTGTTATTAAAACTGCCATATTGTTCACAACAATTTTTCCAACTTTAAACTGAACTACTTGTTTAAAAATTTAATCTTAAACTTAATTCTTTCAAATCCCCTTTTTTGTATAATTCCTAAACTTCATGATTGTCATAGACAAAAAACCAATTTTTCTTATCTAAATATCTAACAACATTTGCTGTAACAATATCGTGAGCATGAACAATATCTGGTTTTATTTCATCAATCACTTGTTGGTATTTTTGTGCTACTTTTTTCACTTCTTTACGCAGATAAAATTTTACTTTGCCATTCCTATCCACAAAGAAAATCT
This sequence comes from Candidatus Heimdallarchaeota archaeon, assembly GCA_019058275.1. Classification (GTDB taxonomy): domain Archaea; phylum Asgardarchaeota; class Heimdallarchaeia; order JABLTI01; family JABLTI01; genus JABLTI01. Next base: position 41,229 of record JAHLVW010000053.1, on the reverse strand, counting down.
TTTCGTAAATGTCATCAGAATCTTTGTTCTTTACCCCTGTGCAAATCATAAAGACATTGTGCTCTGCTTTTTTTAATGCTACAGCTTCTCGATCTGCTCTATTATCTGGTAGATCGCTGTGTTTTAGCATTAGAATTTTACCCATTATTTCACATCAGTATTGTTGTCTTTATTAAGTATAAATTTTATTTGCCATTTTAGCTTTTCTTCAATAGTTAGCTAACAAAATAATCGTTTTTATTCACTAGCATTTAGATAAATATTTACATTGTTTATGAGTAATAGAGCAATCAAAATCGCTCAGAAAGAATTATTAACTCTTTTAGAAATCGAAATGTTAAATTGATAATATTCATTAAAACTATAATGTGGTAATTCACTTTGAAAATTCTGTCAATCGTTGGAGCAAGACCTAATTTCATCAAAATGTTTCCTCTTATAGATGCTATTATTGAAAACAAACATGAACACATTCTTGTTCATACAGGGCAACATTATGATATTCAAATGTCTGATGTATTCTTTCAAGAACTTAGTAAGAAAATGCCTGATTACAATTTGGACATTGGTTCTGGTCTACATGGCTATCAAACTGGAGAGATATTAAAACGAGTTGAAGATGTAATCCTAAAAGAGGAACCTGATTTAGTGCTTGTACCTGGTGATACAAATTCAACTTTAGGTGGAGCATTAGCAGCAACAAAACTCCATGTAAAATTAGGTCATTTGGAAGCTGGTTTAAGAAGTTTTGATAAACGAATGCCTGAAGAAATCAACCGTATTTTAACAGATCATTGTTCTAATCTTTTATTTTGCCCAACAAATGTGGCAATAGAAAATTTGCAAAACGAGGGTATAACATCAGATGTTTACTCTGTAGGGGATACAATGTTTGAAATTGCTATGAAAATGAAAAAGCAAGTTGAAAATATTAAAATTGATTTTGAATTGCCCGATGAATTTATCTTTTTAACCATTCACCAAGCTGAAAATACCAATCAAGAAAGATTACCCATTATAGTTCAAGATTTATTTAAAATTAAAAAACCGATAATCTTACCTATTCATCCTCGAACGAAAAGTAAATTGATTGAACTTGATTTATTTGATAAAGTAAAAGAAAAATTGATTGTAGTTGAACCTCTAGGTTATCTTCAGTTTACAAAATTATTAAGAGAAGCAAAAATTGTAATCACTGATTCTGGTGGTGTTCAAAAAGAAGCTTATTGGAATCAAACACCTTGTATTACTGTAAGGGATAGTACTGAATGGCTTGAAACTATCAGAAGTGGTGGTAATTTCTTGGCAGAACCTAATACTATACATCAAAGATTTGAAGAAATCACAACGAAGGACATAGACTTTGATGAGAACCTTTACGGTTATGAGGATACCAGTAAAAGAATTGTAAAGATAATAGAAGAATCAATGTAAACCTGATATTCAGTTAGTGCTTAATTCATTATACTTTGCAATCAGTTTCTTTCCTTCATTTTCCCAAGTAAATATCTGAGCTACTTTTCGGATTTCTTCTCCAGAAGGATATTCATCTACATTCTTCAAAATTTTCTTTACATCTTCTTTTGGTGTATCAGAATTAACCCAGATTAGTAAATCATCAAATTTATCCACTAAGGTTTTCACTTTTGATGAAATAATCCTTACACCTAACAAAGCTGCTTCAAAAAGTCTGTTTGGTGAGCTATGGTGCATAAGCTCATCTAAAATTAGAGGATTAAGAATTATGTCACATTTACTACAACTAGCAATGAACTCAAATCTGGGTTTGAATCCAACAGAAACTACACCCAACTTCTTATATTTTTCATCAGAAACACCAAAATTGACAATAACCCAATCATCAAGCTCATTGACCGCTTTTGCGATATTGTCAATGTTTCTCAATGTTCCCTCGGATAATTTAGCAAATTTAGAGGCTGTAACAATTTTCTTACGGGGATCTTTCTTAAAGAATTCATCTAAGTCAATGTTAGTACTAAGAGCAGTATCAATATCCTTCTTCATGGGAAAATTTTCAATAAAAATAATTTTATTAGGATTTATGCCTTTTTTCTTATAAAATTTAACCCAATATTCATTCACAAAAATTACTAAATCTGCTTGTTTCATTACTTTTCTAGAAAGATATTTTGCTATTAATTGCAAATATTTTCTTTGAATTTTTTTAAACCAATCAGCAGTTCGTTCAGCATATAGCTTATAATATAATTCCCATACTTCATGGTCATCATAAATAAACTTCACACCTTTCGGTATGATCTTTCTTACAATGTTTGCTGCTGGAAGATCATTTGCATGAATTATGTCCGGTTTGACATTCTCTATTAACTCTGTGTATTTCATTCGTGCTTTTCTTACAGCACCTGGAAAATAAGCCATTTGTTTTCTTGTAAGATGAACAAGGAAAATTTCTTTGTAAAATTCAGGAATTTTATCTTTCTTTTTACCTCTACAAATCAAATAGACTTCATACCCAGCTTCCACTAATGACATTGCCTCTTGATCAATTCGTTTATCAGGAGTTAAACTGTGGGTTACTAGGAGTACTCTATTCATTTTGTTCACTAGGGTTTAAATGCTCTTTAAATTATTCTTATCATATCTTAGAAAAAAATTACGTATTTTTTGTATTAGATAATGCTTTGAAATAAATTCACTAATTTTTCTGTCTACTTTAAAAGACTGTATGGGTTTCAGACAATATCCTGCAAGCAAGTCAATTGCTGATTTTATTCCTGTCTTCTTAATAATTCTTACAGCTCGTCCTATTACAATTAAAAATGGGTATTTGATTGCTCTTAACATTCGACCATATCTAATCATGTTAATATTTGTTCCACTTATTCTTTGAGAAGTAAAGAATACATCCCGATAACCTCTGACTTGCAAACCATGCATTTGTGCAGTGAATATAATTCCACTTTCCCACAAATAAGAAGGATACGGATATTTTGAACCATAAATTTGCCAGAAACTTTTCTTAATAATCCTTCCAGCTCCACGAGCATGATCTCTATTCAAACTCTCACCATGTTGAAATCCTGAAACAATAACCAATTTTAGCTTTTCATCCAATCTTTTTGTAAGCTTTTCAATATAATTAGTTTGATAAACACAATCTGCCCCAGAAATCATAATATAATCAAAATCTGTATTTGAATTCTCAATATACTTAAATGCTATATAGAATGGAATAGCCATCATTGGTGTTCCTAAAAGACTGGGATCACCTATACGATCTTCCCTCATGATTAAAACTACTCCTTTTTTCTCATATTTTCTAACTATATTAGCTGTATTATCTGTGCTACCGTCATCAACAACTACAATTAATTCAGGTGGTAAATCTTGAGCAAGTAAACTATCAATTGTTTTAGAAATAAAATTCTCTTCATTTCTCGCAGAAATTACTACGACGACTTTTTTTTTGCTCATTGTTAAATCTTCTCTGAACTGTTAATAAATATGTTCCCTTTATGAAATCACTATGATTTTTTATTTAAGTCTAATTATAGGAATCTATACAAAAATTATATAGAGTTGTATTTAATCAAAAGGAAGATAGAAAACTCTGGAAGAATTAATGTGTCAAATCTTTATTCAGATTCAGCTTTACCTTTGTGGAAGCAATTATTATACGCAATTGTAGATGATACTACCCTTTTTGCTGAAATATTAAAAAGTGTCTCCCAAGAATTAAATCTAACATTGAAGGAATTAGCTGAAAAAGCCAATATTCCGATAAGCACTATGTATAAATTGAGTTCAGCTGAAGCTGATACTCGGTTATCAACCTTTAAGAAACTGATTACTTTTGTAAGAGAAGAGGAGAAAAAAGAGCAACTTCAGGGAAAGGTTATTGGATTAATTACCTCCAGAGATGTTCTTGATGAATTTGGCAATGTTATAGAAATTGATGGTGAAACAATTAGAATAAGAGAATATTTAGCCAATACTATTGAAGAAGGAATTATACTTGGTGTTAGAGCAGTCAGAGACGGTGTGGACGCAATTGTTTGTGGTCCAGTAGCTGCTAACACCTTGAAAAGAATTTTAGAAATTCCTGTGATAGGTATAGCTTTTAGTAAAGAATCTTTAGTTAATGCCTTGAAAAAGGCTCAACCAAAGATATAACCAAAATAGGCTTTTACTTTGCAGATAATTCTCCTTTATTCATTTCAGCTGCTTTTAGTACTTCTTCCTCGAGATGATTAAGAACTTCTAGCCTAATTTGTATGAACTCATCTCCAGTATAAGACCTAGGTCTTGGAATAGTTACATCAATTACTGCCTTAATATGTCCAGGTCTTGCACTCATAACAAAGACCCTATCTGCAAGATAAACTGCTTCAATAACAGAGTGAGTAATGAAAACAACAGTCTTCTTTTCACTATGAGAAGTCACTTCTTGCCAAATCCTAGTTAATTCTTGCTGCATAATCTTTCTTGTTTGAGCATCCAAAGATCCAAAAGGTTCATCAAGAAGCAAAATATCAGGATCATAAACTAATGCACGCGCTAAACCAACTCTTTGTTTCATACCACCTGATAAGGTATGAGGATAAGCATTTTCAAATCCTTCTAATCCTACTAGATTGATGTAATCTTGAACTTTGGCATCCATTTTCTCTTCACTTATATCACCACCAATTTCTAATGGCATTCGGATATTACCTTTTACAGTCTTCCATGGATATAAAGCAAATTCTTGGAAAACAAATCCTCTGTTTCTACCAGGTTTTAACACTGGCTCTCCATCAAGCAACAATTCTCCCTCTGTAACTTTTTCAAATCCAGCTATCATATAAAGGAAAGTTGATTTCCCACATCCACTTGGTCCTACAATAACTGAAAATTCCCCCTCTTTAATATCAATGTGTAAATCTTCAACTGCAACAACTTCATGCTGTCTTTCTTTGAATACTTTTCTTAGTTTTGTTGCTTGAATTTTTGTTTTCCTATCATCATATTTTGCCATTTTCTAACACCTTTATTGTTTTGTTTTTTCTATCATTCCCCAACGCCTTATTGTTACCAATTCGAGTGGTCTCATTAACGCAGTATCTAAAAGCAAACCACCTAAAGCAATCAAGAAAACACCAATTATTACTTGTGGTATTTGATTTGCTATTTGTCCACCAACAATATAATAACCTATACCAATGTTATCTGTTAATGCAACTAACATTTCTGCACCAACAATTGCTCTCCAAGAATAGCCTATCGCTAATCTTAATCCTGTAATAACTGAAACTAATGATCCGGGTAAAAGCACATCAAAGAATATTTCCAAATTACTTGCACCCATAATTCGTGCTGCCCAAATTAAATTCTTATCAATGCTTCTAATACCGTTTGTTGTACTGTAAACAATTGGGAAGAAGCAACTTAATACAATTGTAACAATGATTGTTCTGGCATTTAAACCGAATATGATTAACAATATTGGGACCCATGCAAGAGTGGGAATGGAAATAGATAAGCTAAATATTGGATTTAGTAATCGATAGAGCCATTTACTTAAACTCATCAATATTCCGATAATTAAACCACCTAATGTCCCAATAACAAATCCTAGAAGTACTCTAGCAAAACTCCAGCTAATTTGTATAAATACAGATGTAGCTGCAGAATCTTTACCTGGGAAGAAAGCTTTCCAGGTGTAGATAATTATATCATGAGGTATTGGATAGAGATTATGACTTAAGTCTGGGATTGTTGCATGAAGAATTAATAATAAAACTTCAAGAAGAGCAAAGATGACTAAAAAGGGTAATAATGTTTTACCAACATTTAGAAAATACTTTGGCGCATCATTTAATTTATCTAGTAATCTAGAACCGTCGCCATTAGCACTTGTATCTTTAATAACCTCTTTTGATGGTTCTTCAGTATTTTCTATGTTTGAATCCTTTTTCATTTATTCAAATCCTCCTTCTGTTTTGCGAACCATCCCCCATTTTTCGATTGTTTGTCTCTCAATCTGTTTAATACCCTGTTCAATTAAGTAAAACACAATTGATAAGACGAATATACCTGCATAGACATACAGCTTAGTTTCTCTAGTCTCTAATGTTTTACTTAAGCCAATTATGAACCAACCTAATCCTACAGCTGCTGCAGATAAAAATTCAGTAGCTATTATCGTTCTCCAGCATCTTGCTAAACCTAATTTTAAACCTGTAAAGAGATATGGCAAAGAATTTGGGAACAAAACTTTCCTGAAAACCATTTGTTCAGTTGCTCCCATAGTTCTTGCAGCCCAAATTAATTTCTTATCAGTTGCACGAATTGCCATGCTAATATTTTGTATAATTGGAAAAATACCTGCTATAATCCCTATTAAGATCAAAACTGGATTTCCCAAACCATAATCCCACCACCAACCAGAACTTGTAACCCATCCCCATCTGGAAAATAAAGGTTCAAATCCTATCCAAATTAAGATTAATGGTGCCCATGCTATACCCGGTATCGGCATCAAGAATGTTACAACTGGATCTAAAAATTCGTAAACTCTTTTACTCCAGCCCATCAATAACCCAATGCCTAAACCAAGAATAACAGCAATAAGAAATGCTATTAACATTCTTGTAAAACTAGCTAGTAAATGGAGACCTAGATTACCAAATGCTGCACTATTTGTTGTTAGTAAAACCCAGAGTTCAGCAAAAATATCAGTTGGTCGAAAGATTTGTGGCTCTCTTAAAATATTAGTTACACAAAGAATTTCCCATACTGATAAGAAAATAACTATTGATAAAATAGTATAAATTACAGACTTTATGTCTTTGTTAAGATTCCTCCATAAAGTGTCTAATCTAATCCAAAAACTTTCTTTACGTTTTGATTTACTAGTATCAGAATCAAATTCTAAACTAGTTTCATTTTTAATGGAATTTTTATCTGCCACTTCAATCTAGCACCTTTAGGAAGGAATAAAATTGTATCGAAATTATACTTCTTAAGAATTGCATTAAAAAATGAAAAAGAAAAAGCTCGAAGCTTTATTCTTTTCTTTTTCTTAATGTTGTTCTTGTTATTATTGCACCGATACCAAATGTGCATGCAAAGAAGCCCATTAATATTGTTTTATCAGACATTAATCCGAAGTATTTCTCAGTTACTTTGATTAAAGCTTGTCCATATGAATCAACTGAGGTTCCGGTTGCTGGTATTCCAAAGTCTTCTTGCAATTCTTTTGCTGCATCAATGAATCGAGCATCCCAAACTAAGTCTGGTACTTCAGAGATTTTCTCTTTGGATAAGAGGAAGTTTGCAGTGTCTTCTATAGCATCTATGACTGTTTCATTGAAATCAATTTGGAAATTAATCTTGTCAAATATCAATTCAAATGCACCAGCAGAGATGGCAACACCAATTTCTTCTGCAGCGTCAGATGCAACATTGGCAGCACCATTTTTGTCTTCTGTTATTAGATCAAATTTGTCAAGATGACCTGCTAAGAAAGCAATAATTGATTGTGGGTTTGCATAAGCAAAATCAGTTGTTGTGTGTAGTGAAGCTGGTGTCATAGCATAAGCACCATAATTCATCATCACTTTACCAACACCTTGATCAACAGCTACAGATGGTGTGTGTTCCCAAGCAGTGAATGCTTGAATATCATCTGCTTCTAAGGAAGCAACCATCTGAGTAACTTCTAATGGTATCCAAGTGAAATTATCAAAATCGAGATCTGAAACGGTATCGAAGTATCTTGCACAAACTTGTTCTGCACCGGTTCCCCATTTAATTCCAACCTGTAATCCAACTAAATCATACCATGAAGTGTATGCTGAAGCAGTTGGAATGATTGTAGAATAACGATCTCCTCTTTGAATTGTTCCAATAATTAACGCATTATCAATTGAACCGAATAAGCCAACAGTTTTACTATCAGAACCACAGTTAACATCAAGTTCTCCTGCGATCATAGCATTGTTGTTTTCTCCGCCTGAAGCGAAAATTCTGTGATCAACATTTATTCCATATTTGGTCCAATATTCTGAAATGCCTTTAAGTACGAATTCTCCTGGATAATACTGACCTCCATATCTAACATCTATGTCAGCTCCGGTATTATTTCCTATGAAGAATCCTATCCCAATGCCACCGCCAATTCCTACAACTAGCGCGACAATCCCTATGGTAATCAACTTATACATTAGTTTCATTTTGATTTACCGTCCTATACATTGTTGTTTTTTAATTAATCTATTTAAAGGTTTTCCTAATGCGGTAATTTGATTTCCTAATATGGATAAAATGAGCTCTTTACTTTCCTCTGAATAGAACGTTACCAAACATTACTTTCTTAATAAGGCATAAACTAATACAAATAAAAGCAGATTCTTGGCAGAAACTGATTAAAAAGGAATGAAAATCAATTTTTTGTGTAAAGAATAAGAAAAGTCAGATTTTATGACTGAAAATAAGAATGTTTAAAAATGTCTAAATTAAAAGAAATGGTAACTTATATAGCAATGACTAACTATTACTTAGTTATTGGATAAAAAAAACAGGAGTAGTAACTTATGGCTCGTTGGAAATCTGTTTATCATCCAAAAATACCCACTGAAATGGATATCCCTAATGAGGATATTGTAAAATTATTTTTTGAGTCTGCAGAAAAAGCTAGTGAATTACCTTTTATCTTTTTTGAAGGTGCAACAAAGAGTTATAGTGAAGCAGCAAGTGAAGTTAGAAAACTAGCTAATTCCTTTACTGAATTGGGCATTAAAAAAGGTGATAGAGTTGCCTTACTTTTGCCTAATTGTCCACAATTTGTTATTAGCTATTTAGCAATTCTTTACTTAGGTGGAATTGTTACTTCTATTAGTTCACTCTATACCAAAAAAGAGATACAATTTCAACTAAAAGATAGTGGCTCAGTTGCGATTGTAACACTAGATCTATTTGTAGAAAAAATAAGAGAAATACGAGAAGAAACCGATTTGAAACATGTCATTGTTTCTTCTGTAGCCGATGGACTTTCACCTTTGAAAGGATTTTTGTACAAGAATGTTATTGCTAGAAAAAATCCTAAACCTCTTGCATCTGAGTTGCTCTACAAAGACTTAGTTAAAAAAGGAGCCGACAAAGAGATAAAAGTGACAATTAATGTTAAAGAAGATTTAGCAGCACTGCAATATACAGGTGGAACAACCGGAGTACCAAAAGGTGCAATGTTGACACACTTCAACCTTTCTTCTCAAGCAATCGTTCTTGATTACTGGATGGAATGGATTGGTGGAAAAACACCTGGTGTACAAGATTCAAACATCGGTGCTTTACCACTTTCACATATTTTTGGTCTAACAACATCATTTATTTGGCCATTGTATGTTGGTGGTAGTATTGCTTTAATTCCAGATCCAAGAAAACTTGAAGAAATTATGAAGACTGTTCAGAAATATGGTGTTCACTTCTTTATGGGTGTCCCAACTTTATATCAAAAAATAGGTGAGCATCCAAAGGTTACCAAATATGATTGGTCATCCATTAGATGCTGTATCTCAGGTGGAAGTGCATTATTCCCAAGTACAATGGAGCTTTTTGAAAGTAAAACTGGAGCACTTCTAGTTGAAGGTTATGGTTTATCTGAAGCTTCTCCAGTAACACATGTCAATCCAATAGACGAGAAATTGCGACAATTTTGTATTGGTGTTCCTATACCAAACACAGAGTCAAAAATAATCGATTTAAAAACAGGTGAAGATATTCCAGAAACATTCTCAAAAGAAGATAATTTGACTAAAGAAGGGGAGCTCCTAGTAAGAGGTCCACAAGTGATGAAGGGCTACTGGAATAATCCAGAAGAGACTGACAAAGTTTTGACATCTGATGGTTGGCTAAAGACAGGTGATGTAGTAAAAATGAATGAACAAGGATTCTTTACCATTGTTGATCGTTTGAAAGACTGCATTTTCACATCTGGTTTTCAAGTTTGGCCTTTAGAAGTTGAAACAGCAATCTGTAAGCATCCTGATATCTCCTTAGCTGCTGTAATTCCATTTACAGATGAACAAAATAATGAAGTAATTAAAGCAGTGATGGTCGCACCTGAAGGATCACCAAAGCATTCTGCAAAGACATTAAAAGCATTTTGCAAAGAAAATTTGGCTCCATACAAGGTTCCAAAAATCTTTGAATATCGAGACGAACTACCATTAAGTCCAGTGGGTAAGGTATTGCGCAGACCTCTTAGAGAGGAAGCTGCGAAAATATCTGCTAAGACTAAAAAGTAAATGATTTGAGGTAAGTATTAACTACTTACCATTCTTTCTTTTTCAACAAAAATTATATTTAATTATTATAAGGTAATTAAAGCGATAATAATAGTACTTAATTAAGTTGATAGCTTAAAGGTACCTAATCATGACAGAATTGATAATAAAGACTCGAGATGCTTTAATTCAAGCTGGTATAAGCCCTAAAAAGAGCTTAAGTCAAAATTTCCTTATCAATAAAGATGTACTACAAAGGCAGGTAGATTATGCCAATGTAACTCAAGAAGATACTGTTCTTGAAATAGGTGGAGGAATAGGTGTTCTAACTGAACTCCTTGTAAGAAAAGCTCAAAAAGTACTGTGTATAGAGTACGATAGGAAATTAGCTAAATTTCTCGAGAATAAATTCAAATCATATGAAAATATAGAGATTATTCATGCTGATATATTGAAAATAGATTTGCCAAAGGCTAATAAAATTGTCGCAAATCTACCGTATCATATTTCATCGCCAATTACGTTCAAAATATTAGATTATGATTTTGATTTAGCTGTTTTAATGTATCAACATGAATTTTCCATAAGAATGGTTGCGAAACCTAGAACAAATGATTACTCAAGATTATCAGCTAATCTGCAATATCAAGCAACAGTACGCATTTTAGAAAGAGTACCAAAGGGTTATTTCTATCCAATACCAAAAGTTGATAGTGCATTAGTAGAAATTAAACTTTTAAACAAAGAATTACCTGTTGCTAAAGAATTTTTCAGAAAAACATCATTAGTTCTCTTTAATACTAAGAATAAATTGGTCTCAACAATTATCTACGATTATTTTAAACGAGAATTGCCCAAAGAAGATCGACTAACTTTTAGAAGAGACCTGGAAAGTAAATTAACATTCGCAAAGACACGAGTTAGAGAATTATTAATAGAAGATTTAGTTCTAGTTACTAGAGAATTAGTTGAATTTCTAGAAACAAAACCAAAATTGCTTTTGTACTAAAAATTTGCTAGGCGATTAAGATTGAGAAAATTGATTGATGAATTAATAGTTGATATCCCTAAAGATGTCTATGATCCAGCTGAAGATTCCTTTCTTTTAGCAGAAAATGTTGAAATCATCAATCATAACAAAGTGCTGGAAGTGGGTTCAGGATCTGGATATGTATCTCTTTATTTGGCGAAGAAATATCCAAAAGCAGATTACTTTTGTTTAGACATCAATTTTGCTGCAGCTAAGGCAACTAAAGAAAACAGTAAGGAGAATAATTTACATCTAGAAGTTGTTAATTGCGACCTTATGAGTTCATTTGTTGAGAAAAAAATTTTTGAAGCATATTTTGATATTATCTTGTTTAATACTCCATACTTGCCTTTAAATGAAAATGGAAAACTTGCTCTTGCTTGGTCTGGAGGAAAATATGGTTTAGAAACCACTCAAAAATTCATTGTACAATTACCAAGGATCTTAAAAAGAAATGGTAGATGTTATATTGTAGTCTCAAGTAAAACAGATTTAGCAGAACTAGAAAAGCTAGTACTAAATATTAATTACAAACTAACCCAAATAGATGAGGTTAAAGAAGGACGGGAATCAATTAAATTATTTTTAATTGAAGCGAATTTATCATAATCTGATGAAACTTCTTTTAATATCAAAGTAATATAAAATACTGTAAATAATGAGTTCATGGGTGTCGAGTTAAAATGAAAGAAAAAGAAACTGATTACGTAGCTTGGTACATTTTAGCATTATTCGATTTTGGTGTTCCGATTTCTAATCTTTCTCAGAGACAGCTAAATGAACTTTGGCGTAAAATTATAGAAGCGTTCAAGAAGAATTTGCCAAAAAAGGATTTCTTTGTAAAAGGGGATATAAAAGAAATTGATATGCCCCATGTAGAAGAATCTTTCATGCTTGCAGAGATTACAAACTATAAATCTTATATCGATATAAGACGATCTCCTTTAATAGGATTTTACAACCAAAGATTAATAATTCGATTAACAATTGGTCTTGAAGAATTCTTCAAATTAAGATATCACAGAGAAGATATTTTAAGAGATTTGAAGTTTGTATTCGAAGATTTGAAAGGAATTAAGCTATCAGCTGAGGATCCTGAAGGAATTGGTGAAAAACCTTGGGAAATAAATGATGTCTTTTACTATCCCTTAATCATTATCGGGAATGGAGCAAAAATGATTAAGGAAGAATATTTAGCTTCTAAAGTAAATTCAATAGACCCTATATTCTCAATTCCAACAACATCACTAACTTACACTTTACCAGAAAGGGGCAAATGGTTCAATCTATTTAGCTTCAAAGAACACTTCATTCGATTAAGTGTAAGGAGTGTTATGGTTTTTAGTGATGGATGGATTCCACTTGAGTTTAAACAAACTCTAATCAATGCAATCTATCAAGGGGGTATTTATGAGCAAATGCGTCGTATGCGTAATGTGAAAAAGTCAATCACTCGACAGCGAATGCGAGCTATTGATGATGATATTTTAATGAATTTAGCAGAAATAATTAGAGAAATGGTTAAAGCAAATATTGATGCTGCTCGAATAGCTGAAAAACAAAGATTCATTAGCTTCTTTATAGCATCTCTCTCTTTTCTAATCTCAATATTAGCTATAGTACTCAGTATTGTAAATCTAATGCTATAATTCTTTCATTTTCTACATGCTCTATATATGCTATTTTCAATAATATAAATACAGAAAACACTATAGTAAATATGAGGAATAAAATATCATATGATCCAAGAGAAGGTGGATTAAACCCATCATAGGCAGATAAAGAATCTTCTAATAAGATGGCTAAAGAGAGGTTTAAGAGTACATCAATAAAGACCTATATTTTAGCAAGTTTAATTGCTGTATTTATCTTAGCTGGAATACTACTCGCAATATTACTGTCATAAATATTTAGAATGTTCCTCCAGCCAATATTTTTTGTATTATTCTATGTAAATCACTTGTCATACTTGTTTCGATTTTGAAGAATTTAACATTACCATTTCGAGCTAAAGCCATGTCTTCATCTGATTCTGAATCACCAAAAGCATACCATAATTCAATTTCCTTGTTTGGATCTAAAATTCTTATTGCTTTCTCAGCAGCAGTTTTCTTACTTTCTTTTACAGGTAATATGTCTAATGCTTGCTCACTTACATAAGCTTTCAATGTATCTGAATATTTCTCAAGGATTGGATTAATGATTTTCAAAAATCTTTCTGGGATTAATCCAAAAAAAGGTAAAGAACGATAAGTGATCATGAGTTCCTTTGGTTCAATCCAGAGTGATCGTTTATCAGGTGCTACATAGCTCACATATGATTCTAATTCTAAATATTCACAAATTTCTTTGGTAAATTCATCCTTTGCTAAAAATAAATTTTCTTTAATTTCTTTCTTAATTTGCTTTCGAATTTTTTTTCCTTTATACCAATTAACTAACCCGTACTCACCGAAAATTAGAATGTATTCCCTTAAAGTCTCATTTATGTGATTAAAAAAGAAATTTCTAACCCAATCAACTCCTCTTCCTGTAACTAAACCGATAGGATGTTTCTTTTTTCGAATTAACTCAAGATCATTGATTATTAATAAATCAACAACTGAGTCATTTCTTTTGAAGGTGGTTAATGTTCCATCTACATCAAAAAGAAATCCAATTTTTGGTTTAAGCAACAAGTTTTCTCCTTTTATATTTATTTGAAATTCACTTTATTTCTTAAGAAAAATATAATATAAAGTATTCCCCTTAAGCGTAATTTACTACTCAAAATTTAAATCAATTGGTTTGATAGAAAAATATCTAAAAAGAAACTTAAAGGTTAAAGCTTTAATATTCACAATCCTGGAGTTTAGAAAATGCAATTTGGTGCTTCCTTTTCTCTTGAAAAGTTACAAATCTCTGATTTAGTAGCAATAAAACGAATTGGTTTTGATTTTGCAGAATTTTATATCAATGAATTTTGGACTGATCTTGAGGAACTCAAACTGCAATTAATTGCTGTCAGGGATATTATGGATTCATATGACTTATTTTCAGTAATTCATTTACCTCATCTAAACACTAGTTTAATTTTGGAAAATGATCTCTGGACAAATTATATTGACCGCATGTCCGAGCAAATTGCTGTTATTGGTCAAATAGGAATTACCAACACCTTTGTATTTCATGGTGTTTTTGGTCGAAGTGAAGATCCAGATGATTTGTCTTCAAAGAAAATCGATAAGAGTAAAGATTTAGCAATAATTGAATGGTTGAATACTGCTCAAAAATATCAAATGAAGTTATTATTGGAAAATACAGATGAATCTGTAAATGATTTGAAACCAGTTTTTCAAAGACATAAAGATCTTGATTTTGTATTTGATATAGGTCATGCCAATATTCTCTTTCATAATTCTAAACACAAAACAGCAGATGATAAAATATATTCTATGTTAGATAGCTTCAGAAAAAAGATAAAACATATTCACATTCATGACAATCTCGGTGGTTATAATGAAAGTTCTGATAAACATCTACCGTTAGGAACAGGGATTATTAATTTTACAAAATTCTTCACAAAACTTCGTGAAATGAACTATACAAAAACGGTAACAATAGAAATTCCTAATCCTAAATACCAGACTATCTATCTCAAAGCTTCATTTAAAGTTCTAAAAGAAATTCTAATTGAAATTAGTCAATGAATTGAATTTGGTAATATTTAATTAGTTAAATAGTGCGAACTTTAACATTATGGATAATAGAACTGAACAAAGTTTAGAAGAAAAAATAAACCAAATTGCAGATTGGATTGTAAACTCAAAACATCTAGTAGCCTTTACCAGAGCAGGTATAAGTACAGAATCAGGTGTACCAGATTTTCGAGGTCCTGATGGGGCATGGACTAGAAGAGACAAGGGATTACCTCCTCCTAAAATGAAGAAGGATTGGGATGAAGTTAGACCAAATAAAGGTCATTTGGCTCTTGTTGAATTACAGAATTTAGGATTATTAAAATTCCTTATTTCACAAAATGTTGATGGTTTGCATTTGATATCAAGCATCAAGCCTGAACTTATAGCTGAGTTACATGGTAATAGTAAACTTATGATTTGCTTATCCTGTGATAAGAAAATATCTCACGAGGAAGATAAATGGGATAAGCGGTATTGGGGTGCTGGTTACCGAACAAATCCCACTAGAGATGGACAACCTACTTGTCCTCATTGTGAAGGTAGAATTATTTCTTCTGTAGTTAATTTTGGAGATCCTTTGCCAGATGAGGATTATTATAAATCCAGAGTACATTCAGAATTAGCTGATGTTTATCTAATCTTAGGATCTTCATTAGTAGTATTCCCTGCCGCAGATCTACCTGAATTAGCTAGAAAGAAAGGTGCAAAAACTATTCTAATCAATGTGGGTGAAACTCCCTTTGATAATTTGGTTGCCATAAAAATTGAAGATAAGATCGGAGATATTTTAACAAGGATTGTTGAAAGAGTAAAAACAAACTTGTGATTATTTTCTCCTCCTTTTTTTTATTTAATCTAATCTCAATTAATTAAAATAGTAAGATTATTATTTGATTCTTAATCTACAAACTACTATTGCTTAACAACGAGTGTTGCTGACAAGTCTGATTACAAAAAACTAGAAAAGCTCATGAAAGGTTTTGCTTCTGCAACAAGATTGGAACTATTGAATTACATTCAACAAGGGATAGGTAATCCAGGTGAAATTACCCGAAAAATGAATCGTCATAGATCAACTATTGAGAGTCATTTACAGGTTCTTGTGGAAGCTGATGCAGTTAAGATAGTTCCATAATCAGCAAAGAAATGTCAAACAACTGTTACCTACACATTACAAAAAAATGCTAATATCCTTTTAGCAAATATTAAGCATTTGATGAAAAACGACAGTATTTAGTATCACGATTAAGAAATTAGTAAACTTCTTAATGTAAGTTTTTTAGCTGATTTTTCTTCTTCTTTATGTTGAAACCACCTAATTAGTTTGGGCATTATTATTAAATAGTAGCTAGTGTAATTGTTAACACTTAAGAGAGATTAATTATGAGATATCGGAAGCTAGGACGTACAGATTTGGATATTAGTGAAATTAGTGTAGGAACTGAATGGTTGTATAAGAAATCACCTGATTCTATTATCGGGGTTATTACTAAAGCAATTGATTATGGTGTCAATTATTTTGATATTATATTTAATGTCCCTGAATTCCTCCAGAAGATTAGTAAAGCAATTGAGGGAAAAAGAGATAAATTAATCCTCACTCATCATCTTGGGTCTTATTACAAAAGTACAAAATATATGAAAACCAGAAGCATAAAGAAATGTGAAGAAGTTTTTAACAATTATCTCGAGATAATGAATACAGATTATGTTGATATTCTCTTCGTTCATTTCGTAATGAATGAAAAACAATATGAGGAATGTATAAAGCCTGATGGTGTTCTTGATTTAGCTCTTCGATTGAAGGAAGAAGGAAAAGCTCGTTTTATTACATTAAGCACACATAATGCCAAAGTTGCTATTCGTACTGCAGAGAGTAGAAAAATCGATGCTATAATGATCCAGCTTAATATGGCTAGCAATGCCATGCCTTATCGTTCTGAGATGCTTTCAATCTGTGCACAAAATGAAGTAGGCATTATTGCTATGAAACCCTTTGCTGGTGGAACATTATTGAAAGCAGACAGTAAAGTTTCCATTGGTGGATACAAAATCGGGGCTTATGATCCAGCAGGAAATAAAGATTTTTCAAAGAAGATGATATCTAAAGATGCAACTTCGATTAAATGTTTGAGTTATGTTCTATCACAAATGGGAGTTTCAACAGTTGTGCTTGGAGTTGCAAGCATCGAAGAGCTTGATGATTGTATGAGTTATTACGATGCTTCTGATGAGGAACTAGATTATTCTCTTGTTCTAAAAGAATTTGATGAGTATATCACCGGTGTTTGTGTATATTGTAATCACTGCCAGCCATGCCCAGCAGATATTGATATTGGTCCTCTGTTTCGAATATATGATTTAGCTAAAAAACAGAAAACAAAAATCATACAGATGAGCTATAATGAATTAGAAGTTAAAGCATCTGAATGTATTGAATGTGGTGACTGTATAGATAGATGCCCATTTGATGTAGCAGTGATAGATAAAATGAAGGAAGCAGCTTCTTTTATGGAGTAGCTTTCGTATTGTTTCTTACCAGAATAAATTTCATGTTTTTGAAATCAAAAGTAAGTGCATATGGTTTAAAGAATTGATGCGATATTATTCCACCAATTTGGAATCCTAACATATTTTCTAAAGGAAAGTTGGCAGTATATACTCCACCAATATTTTTCTCTTGAGCATCGCCAAAACTGAGTTCATCAACAACAAATGGAATAGCTTTTACTTTACCTCCTCCACCTAAACCAATGAAAGCTTTACTTTCATCTAATTCTATACTTGCTTTATCCAAGGTAGTTTTTGATCCTATAAATCCACCACCTGCTAAACCTGTATCAAGAAACATAAGAATTGGATCACTATTGTTTACACTTCCCCAAGCAACCATAAAATGATCACCCACCATCCAAAAAGGAACAATTATAGGATTCAATTTCTCAATATTTGATTCGTATTTCTTCATATTTTCATCTGTTTTTTTGCGGAAAATTACTTCCTCATTTGGATAATCTAGTGTTGTAATAAAATGATAAAAGAGAACTGTACCAATTATTCCATCAATTTGCATTCCACCAAACATCTGTGATACAGGTCGAACAGGTAGTAAATGGACAAGCATATTATGAATTGTTAAATCACTAATTGTAAATGATTGAACTTTTCCACTATAAGTCACTGCTTGCTTACCACCAGCAAAAGTTCCTACATCAGAACCAAATATTTCTAATCCTAGTTCTTTCGCATAATCGAGATCGATTACTGTTTCTGCTGCTCCAGTATCGATCAAGAAATTAACTGATGATTGATTGTTAATCTTCACTTCTATAACTGGTAGGGGATCAACTCGAAGTAATTTAATTCTGTAGTTATGTTTTTCATTTCTCACTTCGAATGGAATTGTATCTTTAAAACTAAGTAGTCTTTTTGCATTGTCTTTTCTATCTAAAGCTTCTTGATGTTTAGATGCATTCTGATAATCATCAATCCTAAAATAAAGTTCGCTGAGTAAAACATCTAGTTCTTTCTCATCTGGTTTTACTTCTTTTGCTTTCAGTAGCTTTGTTTTAGACTCTTCAATTTTATTTTTGAATAACAATATTTTTCCTAACAAAAGTAAAGCTTGATAGTTTTCAGCATCACTTTGAATAACATCATTGGCTACTTTTTCCACTTCTTCAAACTTACCTACTTGAAAAAGAACTTTTGCATAGTCCATAGGATTTGGTTGGTTTAACTTACTATCTTTCATTTTTATCACTCTTCAATTAGCAGGTTGCATAATTGATTAAGAGCTTATTTCGATTTTTTTAATCTAACAATGATTATAATGCAAATTATCGGAATGCTCATACCTATAATGTAGTCTAAAGGTAGTGTGACATTCTCTACAGCTGGCAAAATATATTGTTGGATTACATATAGATAAGGTTCGGGATCTGAAACAGATAATGATGCTGTTACTGCAACAATGATGTTGTGTTCTGGAATAACATAAACATGTTGCCCATATCGACCTGCTGCATGATAAATACCCAAACTTGGGTGTAACCACCAAAGCTTGCCATAAGCCCAATCATTACCTAGATTCCAATAAAGATTAGTTGTATCCTCTACCCAATTTTCAGGTAAGATCTGTTCTCCATCCCATGTTCCATTATTCAAATACAAATAACCTAGTTTTGCTATGTCACGAGTAGTTAAAAATAAACCATGCCCACCATAATATACTCCTGTTCTATCTCTTTCCCAATGAATATCATCTATTCCTAAAGGATTGAATAGGTATTCAATAGCAAATTCCAAAGTTGTATTTCCTGTTACTTCTTGTATGATAGCTGATAAGAGATGTGTACCTCCAGTATCATAATTGAAAATAGCCCCTGGATCAGTTGCCATTGGTAAATCTAAAATATATAGTACTTGATCTTCACTAGTCATCCAACCAGGCCAGATTTCATCATCACCAGGATAAGCCATACCTGTTGTCATTGCTAATAGATGCCTAATTTCCATAGCTTCTTTTCTTGAATCTAAATTCGAGATATTTCTATCTGGAAAGAAATCAAGAACCTTTTCATTAACACTTTCGATATAACCTTCTTTGAGTGCTATACCAATAAGAGAACATATGAAGCTTTTAGTGACTGACCATAATGCATGCTTCCAAGAAGATTCATAAAGACCAAAATAACCCTCTTGAACAATATACCCATTTTTGATAACAACAATAGAATCAACATGAGTTGTTAAACCTTCCATGTAATCAATCATATCATCCAAAAGCTTACCATCCATTTCCTGTTTTCTAGGAGAAGATTTTAACCATTCCTCAGTAGGCCAATATTCAACTTCAGATTTTGTAGTTAATAATGGCTGAGTTAATATACTACTAAAAAGGACAAGAACTAAAACTAAACAAGAA
Source organism: Candidatus Heimdallarchaeota archaeon (assembly GCA_019058275.1). Classification (GTDB taxonomy): domain Archaea; phylum Asgardarchaeota; class Heimdallarchaeia; order JABLTI01; family JABLTI01; genus JABLTI01. The sequence continues at coordinate 21,342 of JAHLVW010000053.1, read as the reverse complement.
TTGGGAAATTTTAACATGAATAACTCCAATCAACAAAAGAGAAAAAAGCTATAAAAATAAAAAGGCTAGTCTTGAAAAAACCATAAGAAATGTAGCATAATCTTCTCACTTATTTGATTCTCGATTATCTTTTATTAGTTTCTCTTGACATTTTCCTGTGTTTTTGGTTTATTACAAGGATTTGTATTTTAACAACTAGTCCCCCAATGCTGTTTAACCAATAATTACCATCTTTTATTTCTATAATAATTTATGAACAATTTTCTAAAATCAGATTTCCAACCTTTTTAATTTTAAATGAATATTTTTAAAGGAAAATGCATAGTTAAATATTTTTTTATTTGATAAAATACTAAATTATTAAGGGATTATCTTTTGGTGAATGTAAAAATTCTGCTTGTAGATGCTGAGAAGCAATTCTTGGCAACTACAAAAGAATATTTAAGCAAAATAAACGCTAAATATGCGATTACTACTACTCAATCAGTTACAACAGCGAAAAATTTGCTAAAAGATAATGAGTTTGATATTATTATCTCTGAATATGATTTACCAAAAATGAATGGTTTAGAATTGCTTAGTGACATTCGTTCATTAGGTCAAAATACTTCTTTTATCTTTTTTACTAAAAAAGTCGAAAAAGAGGTTCTAATCAAAGCTTTGAATCAAGGAGCAGATTACTACATTCAAAAAGAAGGTGAAGTTACAAAACAGCTTGAAATCCTAGCAAATTACATTGAGAAATCAGTTATAAGAAAAGGATTGAGGAAAAAATTAGATGATAATGATGGTCCCCCTTTATCTGAAACTATAGAAGAAACATTGAATTTAGAAAGAAAGGCATTTCAATTAATTGCAGAATCAGCTATTAGTAAAACAAAACTAACTACCTTATGTATTGATGTTTTAAGAGATTTGATAACAACATTAAGTTTTGATTTTGGAACAATACGGTTATATGATCCTGTTACAGAAATTCTTAAAATCTATGCTATTTACGGTTTATCTCCAAAAGAGCAGAAATTAGTTGTCGATCATAAGATAGATGAATCTCAATACATGTCCAGCCATGTAGCCAAATCACGAGTAGCAATAATTGCCCCTGATGCTATTAAGAGTAAAGAATTGGAACAATTCAAGAATAGAATTAAACTGATGAATATTAAATCTATAATTACTTGGCCAATCACAAGTTCAACTAATGAACTTCTGGGAGTAGTTCATTTAGCATCAAGAAAGATTAAGGATATACCAGATGAAAAATGGATTTTCTTTGAAACCATCGTAAGATTCTTCGCTACTATTTTAGAACGAAGGAAAACAAATGAAATGCTACGACAAAACGAGGAGCGTTATCGTAAATTAGTTGAAGCATATCCATTTGCCATTCTTGTAACGAATCTTGAAGGCAAAGTCATAGTTGTAAATCAAGAATCACTGACACTTTCAGGTTATGATAATGTAGAAGAAATGATTGGTATGAGTGCTTTTGATTTCATTGCAAAAGAAGATCAAAAACTTGCTATGGAGAATCTGGAGCAGACACTTAAAAAAGGAAAAATTGAGAATGTTCAATATAAGATGCTTAGAAAAGATGGTTCGAGTTATATTGCTGAATTAAATGTTTCACTTTTAGTTGATACAGATGGTAAACCTACTGCTTTTCTTGCTATTGTTCAAGATATTACTAAAAAGTTAAGAGCTCAAGAAGCAATCACTCACCATCAAATAGAATTGAAGAAACAACGTGACGAATTGGAATCCTTTGCTTCAACAATTGCTCATGACATTCGAGGAAAATTACAAGTAATTATGATGTATAATTCAATGTGCGAATCTGAATATGGTTATAAAATTGAACAGCAAGTTAATGAGATAACAAAATTCCTTGAAGATTTATTACTTTTAGCAAAAGAGGGTGAAATTCTCGGAGAGAAATCCAAAGTAAATCTTAATGATTTAGTTAAGGAAATAAAACTTGAGATTAATTCTCTAGATCCAAACTTAAAGATAAAGATTGATAATCTACCTACACTTTTTGTTGATAAAGTCAAATTTAAGCAAGTTTTAGAAAATCTCTTGTTCAATGTTGTAAAGCATGCAGATGCAACTGTTGTGAAAATTGTTGGCAAAGAGTTTCCAAACAAGTATCATATTGAGATAGCTGATAATGGTCGAGGGATGTCTATTGAGAAACAAAGGGAAATTAGAAAAATATGGACTAAGAAACGTTTTTCATCTTTTGGGTTATTGATTGCAATTAAAATAATCGAAGCACATAATGGTTCTATAGGTTTTGAAAGCGAAGAAGGATTGGGGACAACCTTCGTTATCAGCTTTCCTAAAAATAAAAAGAAATGAGCAAGTAAATAGACCAAAAATTTTTGTTAGTGAATTTATGATTAGATTCAATCAAAGTTATTTAGCAAATTTCATACTTGTAAAATTAACATAATTGTGTAAACTGAACAATTATTAAAGAGAATTTTCTCATTTAGATCGGTAGCATTTACAATGTCAATTGATAATATCGTTGCAGTAATTGATTTTGGAGGACAATACACCCATTTAATTGTTAGAAGAGTAAGAGATTTAGAAGTACTTTCTGAAATCTTTTCTTGGGATACAACTCCCAAAGAATTAGCAGAAAACAATGTTAAATCTATAATCTTTTCTGGTGGACCTAATAGTGTCTATGAAAAAAAGGTTCCAAAATTATCTAATGAAGTCATGGAGTATCTTTTAACAAATAATATTCCAATTCTAGGACTTTGTTATGGTCATCAATTCATTTCCCAGTATTTCGGTGGTAAAGTAATTCCCGGAAATCAGAAAGAATATGGTTCAACTATTATTGATATAAATAATAATGATCATTTGTTTAAGGAGTTTACAGAAAAGAGCAAAGTTTGGATGTCTCATGGAGATAAAATTTCTGAGCTACCAGAAGATTTCATTATTACTGCTTCGAGTGATAATTGTGAAATAGCTGCTTTTGAGAACTTAGGAAAAAAAATCTTTGGTCTTCAATTCCATCCTGAAGTGGTCCATACTGATAATGGAAATCAACTTTTCGCTAATTTCTTATTTAACATTAGTAACCTCAAGAAGAATTGGTCAATGGAAAGTTACATTGAACATCAAGTTGAAGAAATACGTCAGATTGTTGGTGATAATCGTGTTATTATTGGAGTTAGTGGGGGTGTCGATTCAACTGTTTCAGCAATTTTACTTCAGAGAAGTATTGGAGATAAATTACATTGTGTGTTCGTTGATCATGGTTTTATGAGGAAGAATGAACCAGAGCAAGTTGTAAAATACTTCAAAGATGATCTAAAATTCAAGCATTTCTACAAAATTGATGCAAGAAAGGAATTTCTTGAAGCATTAAAGAGTGTTCATGATCCCGAAGAAAAAAGGAAAATTGTAGGCTACAAATTCATTGAGACATTTGAGAAATTTGAAAAGGTACTTGTGAAGAAATTTGGTTCATTCGGATTTTTAGCTCAAGGAACTATCTATCCTGATCGAATTGAATCTGCACAACCATCAAAAACTGCTGCTAAAATAAAAAGTCATCATAATGTAGCTCTCCCAGAAAAAATGTCTTTGAAAGTTGTAGAGCCATTGAAAGAATTGTATAAAGATGAAGTTCGAAAAGTGGGACGATTACTAAAAATCCCGAGTGAATTAATTGATCGTCATCCATTTCCCGGTCCCGGTCTTTCAGTGAGAATTCTTGGAGATTTAACACAAGATCGACTTGATACTCTTAAGGAAGTTGATGCTATCTTTCTTGAAGAATTAAAGAAGAGAGGAGAATATAATAATTATTGGCAAAGTTTCTCAGTTTTGCTTCCTATGAAATCTGTTGGAGTAATGGGCGATTCCAGAACCTATGAATGGACTGTTGTTTTAAGGTCAGTTGATTCTGTTGATGCAATGACAGCTGATTGGTCTAAGATACCCTATGAGACTTTAGCAATTATATCTAATAGAATCATTAATGAAGTTAAGAAAGTAAATCGTGTAGTTTACGATATAACTTCTAAACCTCCTGCTACTATCGAATGGGAATAGAAAAAAAGGTTTGAATATAGTATTACACCAAAGTTATTTGGTTGATAGTTTCTTTGTTTTTTAAAAAAGAATTTGGTGAAAAAATTAGAGCTATTTATTATTCATTAAACAGCTCCATCAGCTGATTTTGCTTTTCTCTCATTTTTCCACAATACTAACATTAAGATTATAGCTACTATATAGAGTAAACCTGGGAGGATGCTTATTATCATTATTGCATATATATCGCCAATTGGAGGTATAATCCAGCTAGGCCAAGGGCCAAATCCAATAATCGCATATAAGATGTATCCAATAACAGGTAATGAAACAAAAAACAATGACCCTACTGATGATCTTATGAACTGTTTTTTCCAATCCTTGAAAGTGTTTTTTTCTCCTTCCTTTCTATTCAATAAAAAAACGAAGAGCCAAGGTAGGAATATTGCTACAAAAGCTGATACAAAAAATGATATTAAAATAGGTGGTACTATTTGACTTACACTATTAAAGCTAGTTGCACTAAAATCTGCTCCAAAAGATATCATAATAATATTAGCTAAAGAAATAGCAATAAAAGCTCCTAGAAGCTGTTGTAGTATCAATGTCCTTTTGAAAACTTTTTGGTGACCAATATCAATGATTCCTTTTCTATTTAAGTAAAAGAAAATAAATAAACAGACAGCAGTTAATCCCAGAAATAGAAGTGATTTAGTTAATCTCAAAATTGAATTTAATTGTAAATAAAGGGTTCTCAAGTAAAATCTTGCATACTTCTCTGCGAATTCTCCCTTATCGTATGCAGAACTATAATTTGCAATTCCATAATCATTTTTAGCTTCGTTTATTCTAAGTTTGATATTTAAAACTTCTAGGTGATAGTTTTCCTTAGCTGAAGCTGATAAACTATTTATCAAATTGATTGATGCATTGAATTGTTGGTTCATGATTTCAGCTTTTTGTATTGCATAAATAGCTTTAGTGCTTTCTGAGGTGTCTACTAGCTCAGATAGAACCTTGCCATTCATAGTTGGTGCTAATGGAATTCCTAAAATACTCAATAATGTAGGTGTGACAGCATTAATTGATGTTCTATCGCTAAATGTCAATCCCTTATATCTTACACCTTTTCCTGAGAGAACTAATGTTACATGTGTTTGATCACTTGATTCTCCCCCATGACCACCTATGTTAGCATGTCCATGATCGCTAAAAAGAACAATGGTTGTATTTTCCAATTGATCCAGCGAATCATAAAGATCAAGTATTTCTCCAATATAACCATCAATTGTTTCAATCGTATCAATGTAAACATCAGAAGCAGCTCCAAATTCATGCCCTGCTGCATCAACATCCTCAAACCCTATGAATTGTACTTTGCTGAAATTTCCAGGAATAGTTGCAAAAACTGCTTTCCTAACCGCTTCTCCTTCTTTTAATGAATGATATTCCGATTCAACTTTGACAACTACATCTGAATAGTTTCCGATAAAACGAATCCAGGAATCTCCACCTGTAATTAGGCTTTTATTCAAATCAGTACTATCAATCAAGCTATAAAGAGTAGGTATTTCCAATTGCTTGTTATATCCATTTGCAAAAACATTGGTTATGTTTGTTGTAGAGCCAGCGGAAAATGCAGCATAGTTCACTAAACTATAACTGGGTAGTTCTGAACGAAAGTTTGAGAAAACTGTTCCATTAACTATCAATTTATCCATGTTTGGAGTATTAGCTTCAAGCATTTTGTCATATCTCATGCCATCAACAAAGAGGATAAGAATTTGATCATTGATTCTTTCTGGGTCATCTATTTGACTAACAGGTAAGACACTATCTCTTATATTCAGTCGATTGTTTAAATCAAACTGTCCTCCTAGTGATTTAAAGCCAACTGTGAATTGTATCGTTAATACCAAAACAAACCATATCAAAAGGAAATTTACATTACATTTTTGCAATTTTAATCAACTCATTATATAGCTAGTAATCAACGCTTTTTATAGATTGAAATTGTTTTATAATTTGTTTCTTTAAATCGTAATTAAAGATTTTCTAATTTGATTTCAATGTAATTAACAGACAGAAATTTGTTAAAAACTGACAGTTGCTATATTCTCAATTATCTATTAAATCAATTCTTTCAGATTCAACAAGTTTTATTTTTTTCTTTTCACTGGACACAGATTTGTAACCCTTAATCTTTTTAAAATAAAAAATAATTGCTATAGTAACTGGAGAGATTAATAGTAGAATTATTACAAGAGCAAAAACAATTCCACTTGTTACACCTGGACTTATGAATAAATAAATCGATGCAGCTAAAATACTGGCTGAAATAATGAGAATTCCTAAAACAAACAAAACTAGATAATATGATTTGAATTGCAATCCAGAATTATTCTCCTCTTTACCTTCTACTTTCATTGCTCTTCCTCAAGATTACTTTTCAAGTGTTCTTCTTCGTAATATGGTTCCACATGAGTTTGAATGTATTTTATTGGTAGTTTTTCTTTTATTACATCTTCTACTTGACAAGCAATTTTATGTCCTTCCTCAATTGTTAAGCAAGGATCTAGAAAGATATCAATATCTACTAGGAAAATATTTGAACCAACCTTTCGAGCTCTAATATTACCGGTTTTCTTTACACCTTTTTGATTATTTGTGATTTCAGTAACTTTTTTTATAAATGACTCACTTGGACTTTGATCTAATAATACTCCTGCTGATTCCTTGGCAATAATTACTGCTGTAATGACTATTATGATGCTTATTCCTAACGCAATGATTGGATCCACCCAAAACAAATCAAATGTCCCAATTGATCTATCTCCAATGGTAACTGAAATAAGTACAGCTATTGATGTTAGAACATCTGTTCTGAAATTTTTACCATTTGCAATTAATGATGGTGATTCAATTCGTTTACCAATTGAAACATTTAACCAAACAAGAAATCCTTTTAGAAGAATGCTAGATGATGCTATTGCTACATTAGCAATAGAGAATTCTGATGCTATTCTTTCTATTAACTTATTGATTGCTTGATAACCAATTATTCCTGAAGAAGCAACTAAGATAATAGCTATTCCTAATGAAAAGAAATTTTCAAATTTTTCATGTCCAAAATGGTGATCACTATCAGGTGGTCTAATAGCGATTTGTATGGCTACATACCCAAATATTGTAGTTGTAATATCAAGAGCTGAATCTAAACCATCAGCTAATAAAGACAAACTGCCAGATTTGATACTAAATCCTATTTTTAATCCTGCGAGAATTAAATTACAAACTAAACTGATGATCGTAACTAATCGTGCTTTTTTTAATTTATCATCAATATCTGTAATAGATTGTTTATCAATTTCAGCAATAATTTCATTCATTAATAGTCCTTCAATTAAAGAAAAAAGAAAAAGCTATTGGTTATTTCACATTTTCAAGCTCATATTTCATTGTACCTAAACCAATTTCCTCTCCATATTTCAGAATGTGTATACTGTTCTTGTTGTGTGTCTTAAATGGATTTACTCCATTATTTCTCTCAATTATTAGATTCATTGATGCTTTCTCTATCGCTATTGGATCTTTTGAGAATAAAATACCAATATCTTTCATAAATGGTTCTTGTTTTGAACCTACACAATCACATTTCATTGTAATATCTGTTAAGAAATTGATATACCACCAATTTTTATCTTTAACACAAGCTAAAGTATATTCAGCTATTTTCTCCAAAAACTCATTTGTTGGTCTTGTTCCCCAAGGTATCTTAATAACTCCTTCTGGACAAACTGCTATGCATTGTGCACAGCCTATGCATATTTCTTGATTTATGACTGCAAAATTATCTACTGTTATTGCATCAGCAGGACATTGTTCAGCACATGAACCACATGCTATACAGTTAGCTTCATCAATCTTTGGTGATACTCCTGCATGCATATCTAATTTGCCACCTCGAGAGCCTAGTCCCATACCAACATTCTTTAACGCTCCACCAAAACCTGAAACAATATGACCTTTAAAATGAGCAATAGAAATTAGATTATCGTATTTCTTTAGACCCCGACCAATTTTTGCTTTCTTTGTATTTTTAGTTTCTATTTCTATTTCACTATAATCTTCGCCCATTTCACCATCTAAAATATCGATTTCTATAAAATCAAAGCCATGATCTGCAGCTTGTTTCAGATGGCTATCCTTTCGTAAACGATTACCTCGATAGAGAACATTGCATTCAACGAACACCGGTTTTTTAAAATATTTTGTTACATCACGTAGATGATTTGGATTTACATGTGTATCATTATCCCCTTCGCCAAAATGGATTTTTATTCCCATTGTTTCCTCTATGTCAACCTCATCAGCAATCATTTTAAAGATTTTATTTACACCTGCTTTTAAATTCGATAAATTATCGTAGAAATAAACCTTCGACGCATCCATTTGGAGTCATCTCACTTACTATTTTTTCTCACTTACCAGTTAAAAAGACTGTGATTACCACAAAATACGCTAGTATTTCCCTTTCTCAAACATCTTGTCTATTTATTTAGTTGTTCACTTGAATATTCTTAATGAACTCTTCTTTGTTTTTGTAGTTAAATCGTTTTGCCATTCTTCCTAGTGCCAAATTGATTTCAAGTCGAACTAATTCTTTGCTTACTTTCATGGTAATAAGCATAGTTTTTGCTGCTATTTCATTTCCAATCTCCCCTAGTGTTTTTGCTGCAGCACTGAGAACAGTTTCATCCTTTTCTGTTTGCAATATTTTCGTTAATTCAGATGTTAATTCTTTAATTAATTTTTTAGAATTTGCATCGTTAATCATAGCAAGAGCAGATGCTGATGCCCAACTCACCCGATATACAGAATCTGAATAAAATGCTTTAATGAGAGAATTTTTTGCTTTCTTACCGCCTATGGATCCTAATGCAATTGCAGATTCCATTCGCACTTCCCAATTAGGATCTTTTGCTAACGCTGTAATTAATGGTTTTACAGCTTTTTTATCACCTATTTTCCCTAAAGAAATTACTGACCATTCTCTTACACTTGTCTCTGGATCATTTTTCAACAACTTGACAAGTGGTAGTAGTGCTAGTCTGCTATGTAACTCTCCTAAAATTTCTGCAGCTTTCATTCTAGTAACCCACGAGTGATTTTTCAATGACCTTAAAAGTAAAAATGTTGTTTGCTTTCCACCAATTTTTGTTAAAGCATCTGCTGCATGACTCTTAATCTCAATATCCTCTTCATGATTCAAGCTTCTAATGAGAATTCTAATAGCATCCTCATCACCCAAACTCCCAAGTTGGGATATTAGCTTAACTTTTGTTTCTTTATCGTTAGCATCAGCTAGTTGTTTAATTATTAGTTTAACTTCAACCATTTGACTATCCCAGCTGTTAACAACATATTAGGGGTTTACCTTTATTTTCTTTTTGCAATTAACTAAATTATTGGTAAATAATTCTGATTTTTACCTCTTTTTAAGAAAATTTTTAAAGAAAATAAAGTATGCTAATACCTCTTTACCATTAAATTATGACTAAATTGAAATCAGAATGGGGATTTGCATACCATGACAAAAGAACTAGTTGCCATTGCTCTTGGTGGAAATATGATCCTACAAAAGGGTCAACCAATGACCTATGAGCAACAGATGAAAAATCTACGTTTAGCAACAGAAGTAATCGTAGATATAATCAAGCAAGGTTATGACGTCATACTTACACATGGCAATGGCCCTCAAGTTGGTAATATCCTAGTTCAGCAGAAAGCAGGTGTTATCGAAGGTATTCCAGAACAACCGCTAAATGTTTGCGGAGCAATGTCACAAGGTCAAATTGGGTTTATGATTCAAACCGCACTTGAAGAACAGCTTTTTGATCAAGGAATTGTCAATAAATGTGTTGTGGCTATTATTACACGTGCTCTCGTTGATCATAAAGATCCTGCTTTCAAAGAACCAACAAAACCAATTGGTCCCTTTTACACAGAGGAAGAAGCAATTGAATTACATAGAAAAACAAAGGACACATATATCAATGATGCAGGTAGAGGATTTCGTAAAGTAGTTTCATCACCAATTCCATTACAAATTTTAGAAGGCGATACAATTTTACGTTGTGTAAAGGAAGGAGATATTGTCATTGCTGTTGGTGGTGGAGGTATTCCAGTTGATCGAGAGAATGGTAATTTTGTTGATGTAGAAGCAGTAATTGACAAGGATAGAGCGACTGATGTTTTAGCAACACAAATAGATGCTGACATTCTTATGATTCTTACAGATGTTTCAAATGCATACCTAAATTATGGTAAAGAAAATCAAAAGAAAATAGATAAAATTTCGATTAAAGAAATGAAAGAAATTTTCGATGAAGGTCATTTTGCAAAGGGAAGCATGAGACCCAAAGTTGAATCTGCCATCAGTTTCATTGAACATGGCGGGCGATTATCTATAATAACTTCCTCAAAAGATGCTTTAGCTGCATTAAAAGATAAAGCTGGAACTAGAATAGTAAAGAAGTTCTAGTTTTCTTTAATTATTTCTAAAAATTGATTGCAAATGAACATATAATCCTCAAATTGTACACCTACAACTGTGATAATTCGTTCAACATTTTTTAAGTGTGAAGTAATTTCATCAGCGATATTGGTCTTATAGTAAACGATTTTCATTGTCAAATCGTAAGATATCTCCTTTAACCTTGCAGCAAATCTATACGATTGTTCAACGAAATCCAGCCTCAATTCATCTGTTTCTGCATCAGCTATTTTTGATACCACCAATCCCCATTCATCAAATTTCTGGAGCCATTCAAATATTTGAGAAGTAAATTCTTCATCGAACAATTCATCTTCTATCATCCAAGCTATCCAATTAAAAGCAGTTATTTGATGTTTAAATATAACTTCTTTTGGTTTATCCTTATTACAAGTTAATTTGTTTTCAGATCTACTTGCTAAACTAATATTCAATTTGATTATTGTTGAGTAGATTTCATTTGCTTTGTTTAAAATATAACTCCAACCGAGTTTCATTTTTTCCTTAAAAGTTAATTTTGATTGAAATGCTGAACTAGAAGCGATTAATACTTTGTAAAGACAAGTTGAACAGAAGTCGATGTCATTGTTTTGTACCTCGCTTTGCTGATCTAAATTTAGGAGAAATACTGCATCCCTTATATCATTCCATTTTATTTCTTTTTTATCCATACTCAAATACATTTTACGACTGATGCAAAATAATCTATCATCATCTTGAATGTCAAGCACAAATAAGCATGTTGTAATTCCTTCAGTATCTGACGCCACAGGAGATATTTCTTCACTCCATTCAATACTTATTAGCGGATCCATAACTACCTCTTCAACTTTGTCGTTATTGACACAAAGATAACTATCACCAAGGTCTCGCAAAAATGGACAAGCTTTTACATACTTTATCTTTTTCACCAGCGAATTCACCTATAATGATAGTTTCGAGTTTTACAAATGACTTATGTTTCATCTCTAGAAAGAATTCTGTCAATTGGGTACATTAACAATAATTTTGATTTTTATTGAAAAGATTTTTGATGAGGGCAAGAACAATTTACTGGTTCTTAATATATTTCAGAAAATTAGTTTGCATTATAGTATTTAGTTCCTCAATAGGTATTTTGATTTCTTTTGCTATTACCTCACAAAGCATTGGTATTAATACCGGAGTTCCAGGTTCACCTTTGAATTTTACAGGTCCATCTGATTCAGTTAGTAAATAAGCTTTATCTACCAATTCCAAGACCTTCTTGTGTTTTTTACTTCTAAGAAAAGCTGGATTTACTGTAAAATAACTTCCTAAATCGCTAAGTTTCTTTAGAATTTTTGTAGAACCAGAATACCAATGGCAACAAAAATTAACTTCAAGCTTTGATGAAGTCAATATTTGATAAATTTCTTCTTCTGCACCAGTCAAATGTAACATTAAGGATTTTTTATTGTGATTTGCCATTTGTATAAATTGTTCAAGAACTGTTACTTGTCTTTTCCATCTATCTTTATCCTTAATAAAATAATGATCTAAACCAACTTCACCAATAATTGATACTTCTTGTTTTTGAGCTAAACCTTTGCATATGAATAACTCTTCTTCACTAAATTTATGAGCTCCCCATGGATGTCTGCCAATACCAGCAAAAATTATATTTGGATATTTCTTTGCTAATTCTATATTTCGATGCGACTCCTTCAGATTTGTTGCTACTGTAACAATTTTGTTAATATCTAATTTGAGCCAGTCTTTTACAAGCTCATCAACTCTTTTGTAGAAGTACTTATCAGCGAAATGGAAATGACAATCAATATAGGTCATTATAATAACCTCAAAACATTTGAATAGATACTCTATGTTAATCATCTATCTTTTTAAATTATGAATCTATTGTAAATGCTCAAAGGATGATTTTAATTGAGTGAGAATTTGGAAACAATTACTAGTAACGCAGAAGAAATAACTGAAAGTGCCATACCTCAGGAAAAATTAGACTTACCAATAGAACCTGCAAAAGAGTTCACATGGCAAGTTATCTTAATGCTTATTGTTATAATAGTAGCTTGGGCTACACCGAATGTTATTGGTAAATACATCGATAATACAACAGATCTTGAACCAATACAAATCAGCGCTTTACGTTATCTACCTGCAGCATTAACTCTAGTTATTGTTTGTTTAGCAACAAAAAGAGGTAAACAGTTAATTTTAGATTTCAAAGAAAAATACATTCATCTAATTATCGCATCATTAATACTAACATCTTTTGTTTTATTTCAAATGTATTCTGTAACAATGATTAATGCCAATGCTTCCTCCTTTCTACTAAACGTTAATCCAATAATTACCTTTGTTTTGTCAATTCTCGTATTAAAGGAACGTCATAAATGGTGGGGAGCTTTAGGAGTTTTTATCGCATTTGCAGGCGTTTTCTTTATTGCTATTCCTATAGATCAGATTAAAACAACATTCTCACCTGCTGAGCTTATTGGAAGTTTATTAGCATTCTTGTCAGGATTTGCTTGGGCTGCTTATTCTGTTTGCTTAAAGAAATTCCTCAAAGAAAGAGATCCAATTACAACTACAACATGGACTTTAGGTATTAGTGCAGTAATTCTAACAATTGTAATGTTTTCAGTTTATGGTTGGTTTAGCAGTACAGCTAAATACTATCATTACATTACAATTCTCTTCATGGGTATTGTTCCTACTGCAATAGCTTTTACTCTGTGGTTTGAAACTATAAGAAGAATTTCAGTTCAGAAAGCAAGTGTTTTCCAATTTCTGATTCCTATTATAGCTACTTTATTCACATTAGCAATGGGTGAACTCATAACTTGGTTTTTCGCTTTAGGTGGAGTACTAATTATTGGTGGATTAATAATTGCTCAAAAATCGTAAAAACCATCCCTAAAGACGGTTTGAATTGCTTATTGATCAATAATTAAATCTTCAATTTCTCGTGGATAATAAGTCAGCATTTCACTGTCATCTTCTCTAATTAGAACAGTGTCAGAATGTCTGAATCCTGCAAAATCATGAATATAAATACCAGGTTCAACTGTAAGGACCATTCCTGGTTTCATTACTACTTTTGATCCAATGTCAAGAAATGGTCGTTCATGTCCTTCCATTCCTATTGCATGACCAGTGTGGTGTTGAACTAGCTCCCAAACTCCTTCATCCTTGAAAACCTGCCTGGCAGCTTTATCTACATCAGCATTCTTAACATTTGGTCCAAAGGCTTCAATAGCTGCTGTCTGTGCTTTGTACATTATGCTAAAGTACTTTTCCTGTTTCTTAGATGGTTCACCCATGAACATTGTTCGTTCAAGCTCACTTCTGTATCCATTCATATTGGCACCTGCTCCAGTAACTAATGTATCACCTTTTTTGAAGAAATTATTTCCTGTTGCAGCATGTGGTATTGCTGATCCAGCACCAATTTGTCCTCTATATCCAGCTGCAGCTGAGATTGCCCCTCCTAATGGTTTAAAGGAAGATCCAAGAGTTTTTAACATAATCCTTGAAGCTTCTGAGTTAACCTCATTTACAACTTCAATTTCTGATGCTCCAACATAGGTGTATTCTTGTAAAAGCTGGTGTGCAAGATTACCCCATTTACAACTTTCAGTGATTAAAGCAATCTCTTCTTCATCTTTGATTACTCGCATATCCATAATCAATTCATTTAGTATCGTAATCTTTGCTTTAGGAATGATTTCTTGAAGCATTGGTCCTTGATAACCCCAATAACTAGGGGCTCCTGGAGCATCTGCAGCAATTGGTTTGTTAGCAAGCTTTCGTTCTTCTAATCCCTTAGCAAATACCTTCATTGGATGAATTACATCTGGATATTCAAAATAATTGAAAACATCCGGAACAAGTGGAACATGATCTCTAACATGATTTACTTCTAATTCAGGAACAAATAGGCTTAGTTCTCCGTTTGTTGGCAAAGTTAATGCAATTGGTCTTTCAGTAGGGATGTGATGAAAACCAACAAGGTAAAAGATGCTTCTGGTATTGAAAAAGATCATACCTTTCAAATTTTTACTCTCGAGAGTAGATCTAACTCTCTCTATTCTTTCTTTATGTTTCTTTTCTGAAATTTTTATTAAAACCAAAATTATATCTCCTTAAATTCAATCTATTTTCTTTTATTCTTTATAACAAAAAAGAATTTCTAAGATTAAAAATTAATCCACTTCTACTGCAGAAGATATTCTTCTTAACGACTCATTTAGAAATTCTGGATCAAATATTGTAAGTTCGATAGCTTTCTGTTTGCAGACATTTATACAACGACCACATCCTCGACAAATGGTTTCATTGATTACAGCTTTACCATTTTTCATTGAGATAGCATTTATAAAACAAATGTCTTGTTGGCAATCACCACAACCAATACACTTCTCTGAAACAGTGATTTTTATACCTGGCATTCTGGTAATATTTCAACTTATTTTTAGGTCAAGATTAGGAAGCATTTTCCATAGACAGCAACACTCACAACAATTACAAATTGTCAAAAGTTTGTGTTCTGGTTTTACATCTAACCATTGTTTGTCTAATTTATTTCTACCAATTAGCTGGATTAGTCCCTCTTCTCTACATTGCTTAATATATTCTCTAGCTTCATTTTTAGTCACTAATTTTCCATATGAAGGATCAATTTGCAAAACAGCTTCTCCAATAAACAAACATCCTTTATCTCGAGAATAACTCGAACATTTGTTTGATTCTCTACACAAACAAAAATTCATTTGCCAAAGATATTTTCCTTGTTCTATGAACTTGTCAATTATTTGAGATGGCACGAGTATATCTTCATTTTGAAGGATTTTTTTGTCAATCTTGATGTTCTTTGTCTATCCGTTTTTTACTATATCATCATTCGGAATGTAAATGAGTATATCATCTTCGAATAGCAATTTATTAATGACATACCTAAAACCTGGAATTTGAGTTAGCTTTGCCAAAATGAATCGACTTGCAAATGATTTTTTTAGTAATTCAATAAACCAACGAGGTCGAGTCATTAATATCATTTAGTAACTTGTAATAATTATATTTGTTTTTTTTCTAACGAATAGAACAAAAGTATTTATAGGAATGAATCAGACTACATGTTAGGTCATTACAATGGCAAGATATCACTTTCCGAGATAATCTTTACGATTGTTTGTTTTTCAACAAAGGAAAGTGGATTCATTGTTATTGTCTTTCAAACAATGACTCACATTCTCTCAATATTTTTTTGGAGGAAAAAATACTTTTGAAACAAGGTGAATGTGTTCCGTAATAACCAATCTACGGAGAAGAATAACAAAAATGAAGTGAAAGAGATTGTTAGCAAGGAAAATAATTTCTGGCAATGGTTTCTCTGGATTCTTCAAGAAGCAAGAATAGTGGACACTAGATATAGTGTCAAAGGTAGTTATGTCTGGTTAGACTGGGGCTACAAAATTTTTAGGAATATTTATTCCTTAGCACAAGATGCTTATGAGCAATCAGGGCATAACCAAATGCAATTTCCTACACTTATTAAAGAGGAGATTTTTCTTAAAGAAACTGATTTCATACGTAATTTTGAAAACGATGTTTTCTGGGTTGATCGTGAAGGCACGAAAGCGTTAGCAAAAGGCGAACGCTTAGCTCTTCGTCCTACATCTGAGCTTATTATCTATCCTATGTTTAACAAATGGATTCGAAGTTGGCGAGACTTGCCTATGGAGGTTTTTCAAAATGTAAGCATATTTCGTTGTGAAACAAATGAAACACGACCTCTAATTAGAAATAGAGAAACTATTGGATTTATTGAAGGTCATTCTGCATTTGCAACTAAGGAAGCTGCTTTAGAATTTCTAAAACAAGTTTGGAAATTCTATATGAAATTATTCAACGATTTAGGAATACCAGTCAAATTAATCGAAGTTCCTGAATGGGAACGTTTTGCTGGTTCTACTAAAACTATTGATGGATATGTGGTTCTGCCTGGAAGTAAATCAATGTAGCTATTCACTACTGCTTACCTTGGAACAACGTTTAGTGAAATCTTTAGCATAGAATACTTAGATGAGCAAAAGACAAAACAACTAGCTCATTTACTCTGTTATGGTCCTTCAATTGACCGAATTATTGCATCGTTAATTGCATTATATGGTGACGATCGTGGATTGAAACTACTACCTGGTATCGCTCCTAAAAATTTCATAATAATTCCAATATTTAATCGCAAAAATAGAAATGCAATCTTATCTTATGCTAGGAAAGTCCAAAAACACCTTTCAACTTTTGGCTTTACTGTGGAACTAGATGATAATGAAATAACAAGACCTGGAAATAAATTCTATCGTTCAGAACGCTTTGGCTATCCTTTGCGAATTGAAGTAGGTCAAAGAGAATACCAAAATAAGGAAATGACTATTATTAGAAGAGATACCTTCCAGAAATTAATTTTCAATTTAGATACGAAGAATCTTAAGAGAGAAATAAAGAAGTTGCTAAAACAAATAAGGAAAACGCAGCAAGACATTGTTTTTAAAGACTTCATTGAACGACAAATAGATCTTACATGCTATAAAACGATAACAGAAGCATTTGATCATTTACTACTGGAGACTGATCGAATCTATCTGATAAATTGGTGTGGTAGAAAGGTATGTGCTGAAAAAATCGAGAGCAAAACTAATTTCAGTTTACTTGGCTATGACCATGAATCAAAAACCATACAACGATTATGTATCGTTTGTCAATCAAAAGGACATCAATCTGTTTTAGCTAAAAGGTATTGAAATTTGACATTCAGTATAGCTAGTTGGGAATAACTTGAATTAACTAGTTATACTTGTATTTATTTTTTACAAAAATAGGTGATAGCGGAATGATTCGCTATCTTACATTTGTATTTTATTTATTTTCCTGGAGCTTCTTTCTTCCTTTTTGAGTTAATCCATTTTCCAGAATTATTTGCTCCTTTGATTATTGCATCTTCTAATGGTGAATAGATTATATGCCATAAAGCAGCTAAACTCATAGGAATGAAATTAATAAACCAAGATATAACTAAAATGGTATTTGGATTGTATTGACCATCAAAGAAGTATCCTTCATTATCATATGAACTTGTGAATATTGATTTTAACGCTCCCCCGAACCTAAACATTACAGTACCAGTCAATGTGCCCATCTGCATTCCTATAATAAATCCTATAAGTAAATTAAACAGCATTATTTTAAGAACATTAACATTTCTTGTTTGATCTTCTTCTCCTGAAAACACTCTTTTTGCAACAAATGCACTAATTAGGACTGACATAATAATTGGTAACCATGCTATAAGGAAATAAAATCCTCCGCCTTTTGTTCCATTTGCCCTTTCTGTCAAGAATGGAACGAAATGATGGAAATATCGGAAGTTTACAAGATAATCATAATCGCCAATAGGTTGTGGGAATCCTGAACCTGGCAGAATAGCAATTAATAATCCGAGCACATAAATTATAAATGGTGCAGATATCCATGAAGCTGAAGTTAAAGCATTTTCAAAGTCTATTTTTTGATAGTAAAAATCATTTTCTGTATCTAATGGATCAGCAATTACTTTTCCTGAATTTAATCCATAATTTAGGAAAATTTGTGCAAAATATGTTGGAGCTGAGAATATAGCCTCAAGCGACCAGCCTAATCTTGCTATGTTTAATACTATCATTATAAACAAGGATGAGAAGTAATATGCAAAAATCCAGATTCCCGTTGGACCTAAATAGTCTACCATTCTTTTAGCTGGGAATTTTCTTGCTTCTTTCCAAGCTTTTACTATACGGGATTCAACTTCTTCAGCATTATCTGCTTCAACTGGTTTTGTCTCGTTCATAGTGCTCATAGAATCGTTTTACCATTTAACCCTTTTAATATTTTCTCTCATCTCGGATTTAATTATCTTATATAAATAAGAGGGTTTTTTCGATGCATTATCTTTTAGAATTGTTTGAACAATCATTTTCTAAAGAAAATCAATTTTATTGAATGATTTAAATAACTATTCATGTTTAAACTTAAGAGAGAATTTACTCTTATGTAGACGAGAAAAGTAAATATTCGTAAACAATATAATAGATGGGATGAAATGACTGCATCAAAATCAGCTATTGAAATGCCAATTCTAAATATTGAAGAAGTTTACAAAATATATCAGAGTGAAAAAACTGAAACAGCAGCTTTGAGGGGTGTTTCGTTATCTATTTATCCTGGTGAGAAAGTAGCATTAATTGGCCCCTCTGGTGCAGGGAAGACTACTTTGGTTAATATTTCTGCAGGCATACTACCTCCAACTTCTGGGAAGATTTTCTGGTCTGGTATATCAAGAGATATTTCTCGATTATCATCTGAGCAAATTGTAAGAGCAAGACGGCAATTTGCTGGTTTAGTCTTTCAAGAAACAAAACTAATTTCTCATCTTAATGTTACCCAGAATGTTAAATTGGGAGGTTATCTTGCTGGAATGGATTCAAAAGAAATCGATGATAGAGCTAAGATGCTAATTGATCTTGTTGGTTTAGGGGATCGTAAGAAACATCGTCCTGGTATGCTCTCTGGTGGAGAACGTCAAAGGGTTGCCTTAGCAGCAGCTTTAATAACCAATCCTAAACTTATCATTGCTGATGAAGTAACCGCTTCATTAGATCCTTTAACCAGCGAACAAATTCTGGATGTATTAGATGATATAAATAGAGAATTAGATGTTGCTTTACTTTTGGCCACTCATGCACAGCAAGTAGCTTCTCGAGCTGAAAGAATTATAGAAATTAAAGATGGAATCATTCATGCAACTCACAGTAGCAGTATTCGTTTGAGAAGTTTAGCAGAGACAAGGAATTTAGCAGTTGATAATCAGCATAGAGTAGCAATTCCCGAAGATATGATGAAGGCATTAGGAAGTCCTCGAAGTTTCAAAGCAAAAATAGTTGGACAACAAATTCACTTAAGTATTCCAAATGATGAACTTTATGAAGTCAAGAAAGTTTTAACATGTTCAGTTTGTGGAGCTTTAGTAGAAAAGGGTTCACAAGTTTGTAAAAACTGTGGTATGGTTATCACATAAACTTTTTTCGCTTCCCTTTCTTTTCCAAAACTTTTATTCTTACTAATTTTTAACATTTTTAACTGGAAGGAATCTATAAATACTACTAATAAGCAGAATTAAGATAACTTTGATATTTGTAGGAACCAATATATAATCAAAGCATATGTTATATTTAGTCCAACTTATAAATTTGGAGCTGAAAACTGAATGTCAGAAGTACAAGCTGTTGAATTAGTCGATGAGACTCCACCTGGTAGAGTCACAAGTTTGGGTGAGAATATCGGATTTTGGTTTAGAGGTTTAGCTAGTAATAGAGTGCTAGTTTACAGCTTTAGAAGAGTTCTAACAATTATTCCATTATTTGTTGGTATTTCTGTTATTACATTTGCATTGATGTATATGATCGGTGATCCTCTGGCATATTTAGTTCAGCAAAATCCCCACATTACTCAAGTTGACATTGATAGATTGCGAGAATCCTTAGGTTTAGCTAAGCCCCCAGTACAACAATATCTTATTTGGCTTTGGGGTTTTGTAAGATTTGATATGGGAACGACTTTCTTTAGTAGAGCACCAGTCATAGAAGAAATCGGTTCATATCTAACCGAAACATTAAAGCTTCAAATAACTCAGTTCTTAATTTCACTAATTATCTCAATTATATTAGGAGTATTAGCTGCTAAATTCCAAAATACCTGGATAGATTCAGGTGTAAGTGCATTAGCTTTGTTAGGATTATCTATGCCCATCTTCGTTTTTGGAAATCTTTTAATTTTCATATTCGCAGGCAGAAATCTGGATTGGTTCCCTGCTGGCAAAGCTCATAGTACAAGCGTTCTGCCAATTGATTGGGGTTCCTTGTGGAATGGTAATATTGGAACGTTCTTTGGCACATTTTTCACGTACATGGGTGATACTATTTGGTATATGGTTTTACCTGTAGGCACTCTAGTCTTTGCTAGCCTTGCTTTATTCACAAGACTTGTTCGTGGAAACATGCTAGAAATACTAAGACAAGATTACATTCTTGCAGCGCGTGCAAACGGATTATCAGAAAGGGCTGTGTTAATTAGTCATGGTTTAAGAAATGCTTTACTTCCTGTAGTAACTTACATTGGGTTATTTATGGGAGCTGTATTAGCGGGAACACCAATAACTGAAACTGTCTTTTCATATCCCGGTCTTGGAGCAAAATTCGTTCAGTATATTCTGAGATTAGATCATCCATTAATTATGGCTATTAGTATGATTATTACTCTTATGATTTTGATTGCTAATCTAATAACGGATGTTGCATATGTATGGGTAGATCCGAGAATTGAACTTTAAATATGGAGGAAATGAAATATGACGACTTCAACAGAAACAGATCCAACCAAAAAAAGAAGTGCAGCAGATCTAATTAGAGTTGGTGATGAAGCTCCGGTAGAAAAATCACCTACACATTGGTCTGTAGTATGGAAAAGATTTCAAAAGAATAAACTAGCTATATATGGGTTCTTTGTCATATTTGTTGTTTTTATTTTGGCAATCTTAGCTCCAGTAATATCACCAGATTACCCAACCTCATTGGCACCACTTTTTGATAAATACGGAGGTGGAGGAGCTGATGAACGACCAAGCTTGAAATATCCTTTTGGAACTGATACAC
>JAHLVW010000052.1 GCA_019058275.1 Candidatus Heimdallarchaeota archaeon | reverse complement strand
GGATAAGCTGCTCTTGAATCGAACAGGATTGGATATTAATGTTGAATTAAGCTTGAAGCCCTCTTTATCCATCTGTGGTTTGAAAAGCGGTTTCCAAGGTGAAGGATCCAAAACTATCGTTCCAGCAAAAGCAATGGCTAAAGTAGATTTTCGCTTAGTTCCTAATTTAACGAAGAAAAAAGTTCATGAACTGCTGCTCAAGCACTTCGCTAAGCATGGAATTGATTATTTAGATATCAAGTTGTTGCCTGGGTATGATTCAGCTAAAACCTCTGTGAACCATCCCTATGTTAAGACTCTTAGGAAAATATCAAAGGAAATTCTTGCTCCTATGCCCGTTTATACTATTCCTATTGCTTATGGTTCTGGTCCTGCCTATCTGTTTACTGAACACACTGCTCTCTGCATGGCAGCAAACGAAACCTCCGGTCTAAATGGTCATGCTCCGAATGAGAACATTCCCGTTAATTGTATTCAACCGAGCATAGCCTTTAATGCTGTGATAGCTCAATACCTTGCGAAAGAGTAAGAACTAGGAAAAAGTATTTTCAGTTTTGATCGGAAAAAGAAAAAACCAAGAAGAAATTTCCTTTCTCTTCTTTTTTTATTTACTATGCCCCTTAAGGTGCCATTTGATTGTATTTTTATTACTTTAAACTCTCTATCTGTTCTTTCTTTGATTGTCTTCTTCAATTACCAATAAGAAATTAATAGTTAGTAATCATTGTTTATATATTATGAAAGAAAAAAGAAAATTTTTACAATTTTTTGATAGTGAAGATTATGAGAAAGAAGTTCCAGAGTCTGATGAACAGAAAAAGATTCCTCCCCCACCTTTTCAAAAAGCTTATCCCAAAGATACTATTCTAATTGACTTAGTTCCTCCTGAAGAATTTAAAATTGGAAAAACTCCTTTCTTGAAAATTGTTAATAGCAGGAAAAGTAGAAGAAAATACACCGATGAACATCTTTCTCTTGAAGAACTTTCATTCTTGCTTTGGTGCACTCAAGGGTTAAAAAGAGAATTGAAATCTGGTCGTGGAGTTCTAAGAACTGTCCCTTCTTCTGGAGCTAAAAGTCCTTTTGAAACGTATCTTGTGATTAATCGAGTTGAAGGTCTGGATCCGGGTTTATACCGCTACATCTCTTTCAGTCATAAGTTATACTTTATTAAAGAAATAAAAGATGCTGAGAAAACTATTGGTGAGTTATCCTATAACCAGAATTTTGTTGGTAAAGCACCTGTCATTTTTTGCTGGACTGCTGTGCCTTATAGAACTGAATGGCGTTATACCATTCTCGCTCACAAATTCATTGCCGTTGATCTCGGATTGATTTGTCAAAATCTCTATATGGCTTGCGAAGCAATAAAGCTCGGAACTTGTGCAATTGGTTACTACGAACAGAATAAAATCGATAAGCTATTTGAACTTGAACCTAAGGATGAATTTGTAGTTCTCCTTCAACCAGTTGGTAAATATCCTAAATAGAAAAAAGTGACTGAATTCTTCAAGAACAAAAAAGCTAAAGTCAAACCCGAAGCACTATCAAAGCTTGTAGGTAACTATACAAAGGATGAATCTGTTGTTGAAATCATTTTCAAAGAGGATAAGCTAATCGCTAAAATGGGTGATTATGAAGAGCTTTTTGATCCTTACAATGAATTGGAATCTGAAGGAGAGTATCTAAAAGCTGCTAGGTTTGTTCTCTTGAGTGATGGTAAAGTGGAAAAGCTTGTCATTCTTACTTCTGGTGACAATATCGTTGAATTAGTCTACCAAGAACCTGAATCAAA
Source organism: Candidatus Heimdallarchaeota archaeon (assembly GCA_019058275.1). Lineage (GTDB taxonomy): Archaea > Asgardarchaeota > Heimdallarchaeia > JABLTI01 > JABLTI01 > JABLTI01. The sequence continues at coordinate 6,484 of JAHLVW010000052.1, read as the reverse complement.
GTAGACTAATTTCTCTTTCATCTTTTTTTTTCCGAAAACTCAATGCCATCATTTAATGGTAAATTTAATTAAAGATGAATTAATGTTCAAAGGTTGTTTCAAACCTGTAAAAGAAATCGGAGTGTTTACCATGGATAAGATTTTCACTTATGATAGGAAGATTCGCATAACTGAACGATTCCACAACATTACCACTTCTCTTGGGATTTCGTTTTTCTTAACTACCATCATAAGCATTGCCATTTCCGTTCAGAAAGTAGATGCCATTCCAGCAATGCCTAACATAGTCTTTCTTCTCATAATCTTTGTGATTCTTGCACTTCTAATGCTAATACCCATTACCTGGAAAATGGTTGTTATCAGCTCTACCGGAGTAACATTTAGCTGGTTATCTGGTCGCACAAGTTTCAAGTGGAGTGAAATTCGATCCCTTACTTTAATCTATAAGAGTAGAATTCTTGATCCAAAAAATGAGAATAAGGGACGAGCTAGATCCATTACTATTAAAGTCATCCCCCTTGAGGGAGAAACTCAAAGGATGAATATCAGAATCATTCCTAAGTTTCGTTATGCTTTTCGAGAGAAAGCAGAAGCAGAGGCTAATGTTACCTTCAAAGATAAAATAGTTAACAGCATTGCATTTGCTCCTGATGAGATAATGGGACCTGATCAATTTGATGATGATTATCTTTATTCTTGGGATATTCAAAATCTGTAGTGAAAAATGTTCAGTAAAAGCGAGTATTCTTTTGTTTTTTAAGTATCATCTCTGAGCATATTAGCTAAACTAAATCATTGAAATTTGCTGAGGAAACTTATTTTCACTATAAGGTAGAAAATTGTTTTAAGCTTAAATTAAGATAAGATAATAATAGATTAAACCTTTTCATGTGGAGTTTTTTAAATGCGAAAGAAATTTTACACTACTAATATTATTATTCTCTTTTTAATTGTTAACATTGTGATAATAGCCAATTTCAATCATCTGCCTGAAGTTAAAGCAGAAATGGTAATCACAGAAAAATGGAGCTATGCTGTTGGAGCAGGGATTTATAGTAATCCCCAAGTCTCTGATTTAGAAGACGATGGTGAGCTATAAATAGTTTTCACCTCTATTGACAAAAACCTTTACTGCTTGGATGAAGTTGGTACTAAACTTTGGAATTATTCTGCTTCTTCTTCTGCTGAACCAACTCCTTTGGTAGCAGATCTTGATGATGATGGATATAAAGAAGTCGTTTTTACATCCTTAGATCATAATGCTTATTGCATTTCTTATGATGGAAATCACCTTTGGAATTATGATACAGGCACTACCATTGTTAGCAGTGCCACTGCAGCTGATCTTGATGACGATGGTACTTTGGAAGTTTTATTTGGTTGTTTAGATAAAAATGTTTATTGTATTTCGGATACAGGAACAAAAGAATGGAATTATTCTACTGGTCATTATGTCTATACTAGACCACTAGTAGTTGATATTGATGATGATAATGTGGAGGAGATCCTTTTTGGTTCCTATGATGAATATTTCTATTGTTTGGATAACACTGGCTCTTATCTTTGGAGCTATCCTCTCTATTCTTCAATAGGTTGGAGTGCTGCAGCAGGTGATATTGATAATGACAACGTTGTAGAAGTTGTAGTACCTACTCATGGAGGAAGACTATCTGCATTTAGAGATCCAGGAATAAATGAATGGGTATTCTTTCCAGGTGGTTCGTTAAGAGAACCTTTTATAACTGATTTGGACTTAGATTCTAATTTAGAAATTATTGTCTCATCAAATAATGGTTTTCTCTTCTGTTTTAATGGTACAGGAGGTTTGCTTTGGAATACTTATTTAGGTTCTTCTCTTGGTCATCCTATATCTGTGGATTTGAATGGTGATTCTTACAAGGAAATACTCTTAGGTGCTAATGATGGACATCTTTATTGTTTAGACTATCAAGGAAATCACCTATGGAATTACACGTTCAGCGGAGAGGTCTTTGGAAAACCTAATGTTGTAAATCTAGATTCTGATAGTGAATATGAGATAATAGTTCCAGTTGCACATCCAGAAAACACTCTCTATTGTTTAGATCTTAATATAACAATTGCATCTACACCGCCACCCGGAAATGGTGGTATAGGAGAAATTCCTTTCCTTGCTCAATGGGGATTATGGATAATAATTGGTATGGGAGTATTATATCTCATAACATTGATCGTTCTATTAGCAACTAGGAATAAAGGAAAGAAAACTACAAAGAAAAAAGGTAAAAAATAACTAACAATACCCATGAAAGTTTAGCTTTTTGACTAAGCTTTCTATTTTCTTATATTAATTCAAAAAAAGATGGTTTCGTTTATGTTTCTAAACGATTAGTTGACCATCAGCAAACCGTTGCTTGAGATTGTTAATAATTAACTGCTGATAATAATACTCTCATCAGTGAAAATGAGTTTGTTTGGAGTGATTAACCCCTCAATCCTCTGAATAACTCATGCTCATGAGATAAAAGAAAAAATTAGAAGGAGAATTAGAAAAAATGAATATTAAAAAGTTAACAATTGGCATTACACTCATCGCTATGATTTTAATTCCAGCCAGCACACAGCTTGTTTCAGGTGAAAATGCTGAAATTACCATCAAGGTTACTGAAGGTGATGTTGTTAAAGTTACAACTGAAAAGATGACTGTTGTGATTATCCCTAATCAAGCTCATCTTATGTGGTGGTATGGTTCTAAATCTAAATCTGATGAGACTTTCAAGCTTCAATTTGTTAAAATAAGGGAATTTTTTGGCGCTGATACTGTTCTTGATGATTGTTCCGAGTTTAACAATAATTCTTTTAAACTAATCAAAAACGATTGGGAATACTTGATCGAGGAAACTGAAGAAGATCTTACTATCACATTAAGTCTTCTTGATTTCCTCAATGGTGCAGACATGTATATTGTTATGCATATTTACAACTATGATACTCCCATCCCCGACACAAATGACATTGTTGATGCTCTCTCTGAGCTAAAATTCGATATCATTATTGATGATTGGGTCTTTTCTGAAGGAGCTCAAGGATATGCTATCCAAAGTTATCTTACTGAAATTGAGCACAAAAACAAAGTTTCCCTTAGAAATGGCACTGTTGCAGAGAATGGAACTCTCAAACGAACCATGGAGTACATAAGTAATCAATACAATTACGATATTGTTGCTTACTACGAATGGCTCAATTACGCTAACATCTATGATAATGCTGATACTCTTATTGATACTGTTGATGTTGGAACTGCTTATTTCGATTGCTTAAAAACACCTCCCCCTGAAGCTCCTGATTTTGCAGAAGGATTAGCTCATCTCTATTTGACCTATCCTAACTACGGTGATGACAATAAAATGGTTCATGATCCAACCATTGGTGTCATTGAACCTATCATTGATGTCAATGAACCTGCTTATACTGCATCAATCCCTCTCTATCTATTTCCAGTTATAGGTGGATTATTTGTAACAGCTGTAATTGTTCTAGTTGTTAAACGAAAGAAATAATTGAACAAGGGATTACCTCCCTTTCTTCTTTTTCTATTTAAAAAATTAATAATTGGAAAATAGATTTGAGTATCTATTCCCCATTTTTTCTTTATCTTACTTTTCTTTTGATTATTCTCCTTGTTGTTACACTTACTAGCAACATCATCAATCCTTTAAGAAGTAGTTAGTGTAGAGCTATTTTCCCTTCTTCAGTTGTTGTTAGTGGGATAAAATCTTAGAACAAGTTTAACAGAATTTAGTAAGCGCTAGTAATTCTTCTCTGAATTCTCTAACATCTGATGAAATAAATCTGGTTGAAAGAGTTCGTAACAAGTTTCTTGATAAGCATCTTATTTGCTGTGGGAAATGTCAATATTGTATGCCTTGTCCAATAATGTTAACATTCCTCAAATTTTTCAATATTACAATGATACAAATATGTTTGATGATTTAACTGAGGGACAACTAAGGTATAATTCTTGGATTGCTAGTGATGAGACAGTTGATTTGTATACAGAATGTGGCGCTTGTAAAAACAAATGTCCTTAGCAATTAGATATCCCCTTTTTGTTAATGAAATCTCACGATTTATTAGATGGATATTCGGAAATAAAAGCTTCAGTCGAGAAACAAGATACATGCGATATATCAGTAAAATAATCAGTAAATATTTATGACTTAAAAAAATTTAAAAGGATCACCCTTTTTCTCATAGCATTCATTAACTTAAACTGAAAAAAACTATTATGATTTTGGATTCAATGCATTTTCCACTTCTTTGATGAATGCCTCTTCTTCCTTATAGAATGCATGGATTGGTTTCTGATTAACTATATAGGATGGTACTATTCCTCCCCTCTTTTCTAGTTCTTTTTTTTGTGAAAAGGAGTTAATGTAATCAACTTTAATATCCTCTTTTACTGTTCTAATTACTCTCTCACAATCTTTTGCAAAGAAAAAACAAAATGGACAAAACGGATCAATTATGATTATTGCTTTCCCTTTATCTTTTGGAAGCGCTTCAAATTTCGATTCTGATACTTTTGACCCATATATGTAACCTTTCTTTAGTGGGTAATAGAGATAGTAGGGATTCTTTTCATGAATCTTTTGAAAGCCCATTTTACTATAAAATATATGTTGTGGATACAATTCAGGTACTTGAAAAGCAAAAGTTACTAATGCAAGAGGTTTTTGATTATTAAAATATTCTTTTGGTTCCTTCATCTCTTCTATTACTGCTTGTAATAATCTCTTTCCTATACCTTTTTGCTGGTTTGTTTCATTCGGTACAAAAATGCATTGAATCTCGATTATTAGTTCGTTGGGTTTAGGAAGATATTGAATCATACCTACAAGTTTTTTATCGATATATGCTAATTTAACCCCTGTTTTAAACTTATCAAGATAATAATGCATATATTCCTTTTTCAACTCCTGACCTTTTTTAAAAACCTCTTCTTTTCTCCTCTCTTTAGGAATGCAGAAATATATTAGCTCTTCAAGATTCTCTTCACTTAATTTCACTATTTGGATACTTGACATTTTCTTTTGTACTGTTTGTTTATTTTGATTATTAAAAATATCCTATGATTCTTTTCCAATTCCTTGAATAATGTAAATTAATGATACTATTTGAAATTATGTTTTCATCAATAGATAAACAACAAAATCATATTCGATTACTCACTCTTTCATCAAATGGAAATTTTTTAAAATTGATTGAATTACCTTATTACTTTGAACCACTATGCTCACTGTTCCTTGGTATATTATATTAGTTTTAGTGATATTAGCAATAGCAAGTTGTACGATAGGAGCAATAGCTGGTTTTGCAGGTGGAGTATTAATGCTTCCAATATTTGCATTAACTCTAACCCACTATGGTTTTGAACTTGTTGATATTATTGGAAGTAATGCTGCTGGAACCATTTTTACTGGATTAATAGCAACACTTCTAAATATTAGACGCAAGGAAATTAATTGGTTTTTAGGAATCATCTTTGCTATACCAATTTTTGCTGGTAACTACTTAGGAGTTTATATTACAACTTTGATAAGCGAAAATACTATTACGACTACTTTTGCTATATTAATTATCATTTTAGCAATTCTGATGTTTTTAAAATGGAGAAGTCAAAAAATAAGTCAAAATTCATTTGTGCTTCAAAGTAATGATAACATACCTGAAAATACAACCAATAAACCAAGCTTTTTTATGAAGATTAATTCTATGAAACCAGTTATAAAAATAAAAGTTAAAGAAGTAATTATTTCTATAAATCTGTTTTTGTTAACAATTTTTGGTTTTGTTATTGGGACTATTTCTGGGTTAATAGGTCTGGGTTGTGGGTGGGCTGTTCCACCCTTATTAATTTTGTTGTATAATTTACCACCTCCTATGGTAATATCTACTGCTTTATTTATGACAACTTTATCCTTAACTGTAAATGGTATAATTCATATTGCCTATGGTCATTTTTCTCTCTGGTTGTGGATACTAATAGCTTCATGTAGTGTCGTTGGAGGTTTCTTTGGCACCTTTTTAAAAAAGAAATTCAAATCAAGAAATCTTATTATTTTTATTTCATCTACAATGATTATCATTTCAATTTTGCTACTTGTTAAAACATGGACTGATTTTTATTAGTACTGAATTCTCTTCTATGTCTTAATATTATCAAAAATCCAAATGAACAATAATCTTTGCATTAAACACCTTTGCTTTAACCAGATGCAAATTTAGCGATTTTCTTGATTTTTGCATAACCTCAACTCAATCTATTAAGATTTAAAGAGTAATAATAATCAATACAATTTGGTAGAGATGGTAGCAGTATCTTCTGATCTAAGCAATTATAAGATATTTTTTTTATTGTGATTAAAAGATGCTTTTGTATTTATTGTAATTTTAAATGATTTAGTAAGAGAGAGTGACTGTTATTTATTTTGTAAACAGACGC
>JAHLVW010000051.1 GCA_019058275.1 Candidatus Heimdallarchaeota archaeon | reverse complement strand
TGAAACTATTCAACAGTTCTTGTTTGGTGGCAATCCTTGGATTAACCAAATACTCTATACTGTTGAGGAGAGATTCAATAAGGATATGACTCTTGCTGCTGCAGACAAGCTTTCATACATTTTTACCAGTAATAATATTGATGCTAATTCTTTGAAATTCGAAATTCATGATGAAACTGCTGATTATAAGATGTTTACTAGTGATGCTGGTGCAGTTGATAGCATGGGATCGATTTTCGGAATAATTGGAATGATTGTATGTGCAACTATTATTCTTAACACTCTTACGAAATTAGTAAATTCACAACGAAAAAACATAGGATTGTTTTTCGCAATGGGCTCAAAAAGACGTACAATACTAACTCATTATATTCTAATTACCCTAATATTAGCGGTATTTGGTATTTTATTAGGCATTCCACTTGGGTATGGTCTATCTTATGGTATGGCAAAGATAGTTGGTAGAATGTATGGAACGCACGAATTTGCGTTTTATCTGCCACCGAATGAATTCTTAATTGGTGGATCAGCTACTCTTGGCATATGTCTAATTGCTTCTATAATTAGTGCATGGCCAATTACAACTGTAACACCAAGGGAAGCTATGACCGTAGTGTTTACTCGTATTAAAACTAAAGGTAAATCTATTTCAGAGAAACTTTTTGGCTGGATTCCAATCTTTAAACCAATTCATATGTCAGTTCCTCTTAGAGAGGTGTTTATGAAGAAGAAGAAAACACTCATCACAATTTTTGCTCTCACCACATCTATGGTTTTCTTGGTTGATTCATTAGCTATGGAATATAACATGTATGATATAATGATGAGTAATTTTACAGACTTTAATACATTCGATGTTCAAATACATCTCGAGATACCTCAACCCATAGAGAAAATCCTTTCTTTCGTTAACAATGAAACAATTTCTGAAACAAATTACATCACTCACTCAGAAGTTTTCATTAATTTATATACGAAGGTAACGCATAAAGGAGAGTTCGCTAGTTGGGCACAATTAGAGTGTTACCAAGAGAATTCTACCTTACGAAACTATAATGTTATCAAAGGAATAGTTGAAGAAAAAACTGATCTGACATCCACAAAGGTTTTATTAGGAAACGCTATTGCAGGGAAATATGACATCGAATTACTTGATAATATTACAATAGGTATCTTAGGAAATTATACAGTAGAAGTGACTGGTTTTGTAGGTGAATTAGTCGATTACTCAATTTTTTGGACTTATGAATCATTTCAGCAAAGCAATATAACTGATTATTTTGGTTTACCAAAAGGGTGGGTGAATGGCATTGTTTTATCTGTAGAAGACAACACTAATCTCTCAGCTCTTAGAACTGCTTTTGATGAAGTTTTTAGTATAAATCAATGGACAGAAGCAGAAGTAGCACTAAAATCAACTAGAGCCTTAATGGAAGCAATGATGGGCATAATGATTTTATTTCTAGCAATAGGTATTGCTATTGGAGTAATATTTAGTTTTCAATCAATGTATATGGCATTTGTGGATCGTCAACAAGATTTCCTTTCTTTCAAAGCAATGGGAACAAAAATGAAATTTATACGAAGAATGATTTTCTGGGAAAATGCTATACTGAGTATTTTTGGTCTTATTCTCACCATACCATTTGGCTATTTATTCTATCGTTTAAGTTTGGATTACATGTTAGAGGATAAATTCTATGTCCCTGTATCTGTTCCATGGTTTACTTGGCCCATTGTTTTACTCCTATCTCTATTCTCAATATGGTTAGCTACAACAAGGTTAGTAAGAAGAATCAAGAAAATAGAGCTTGCAGATGAATTAAGACAATCAGGAGCAACCTAATTCTCTGTTTCTCTTTTTCTAACAATCTATGTGTTTACCCTTACTTCCACTTTGGTTTTGCCCATTTTGTTTCCATGCGATTACGTTTTCGAGGAAGCTGGATTACTTCAAAGCAATTTGGGCAATTTAAGTGTATATAATATGTTTCTTTTTTAATGAATTGGAACAAGTGAAATTGCCCACACTTCACACAGAGTCTTTGTGTTCTCATCATTTCCTGTGCTTCTTTTTCCCATATTTTTCGTTCTTCCTCTTTATCACTTTGGAACCATGGTATGTATGTGTGATGTGATGACATTTCTTTTGGTCTCCGGAGATTACTCCAACCAGTATTGATTCTCTCTCTTATTTAAGCTCGAATTGGAGAGAGAACTGAAAGTAAAAGCATATTCAGAATTATTAGTCTATGATTAGAGCAAACTTTACTTCTTTTAGTACTTTAAATAGTTAAAGGTCGCATTGATTCTTTGAGGAAATCCTTCATACCATTCCGAGTTGATCTCTCCCTTTTAGAGACCTATAAGGTTTTCCAGATTATTGCGGGAATGCCACTCACCCTGGCATCCTGCATAACTCACTATTTTAATCTAACAACTAAAATATCTCTTCTATGGAGCGGTTGATGGATCCCGAGTAGTCCTCATATTGCAATGGAAAGCATCTAAAGTTTTCATATCATCATTTGATATTTCAAAATCGTAGATTTCCATATTCTCAGATATATTGTTATGATTTGCTGATTTTGGTAGAACAATTGTATCTCTTTGTAAGCTCCAGCGAATAAGTATTTGTGCAGTTGATTTTTGGTATTTCTTAGCTATTTCCATCAACGGAGGATCATTGAGCATTCTGCCTTTTGTTAATGGACTATATGCTTGTATCCAAATTTTCTTTGCCATGCAGTAATCTTGCAATTCTTTCAAATATAGGTAAGGACTGAACTCCACTTGATTGACCACTGGAACAACTTTTGCTTCTTTCAATAACTCCTCTAAATGCCATTCCATATAGTTACTTACACCAATAACTTTGCATTTTCCTTCTTTGTATAATTCTTCTAATGCTCTCCATGATTCTAATCTTAGCTCTTGAACTGGCCTATGAATCAAATACAAATCAATATATTCTAATCCTAATCTTTCTAGGCTTGCTTCAAATGCTGCTTTTGCCTTTTCATAACCGTGATCAGAATTCCACAATTTTGTTGTTACAAAGATTTCTTCTCGAGGTTCATCACAATGTCTTATTGCTTTACCAATCTCTTCCTCATTTTCATACAACGATGCTGTATCAATGTGACGGTATCCTATCTTTATTGCATGACGAATTGCTGTGTAGCATCTATCTCCTGTTGCTTTGTAGGTACCCAAACCAAGCAAAGGAATTTTCACTCCATTATTCAATTCAGCAGTTGATTGTAAATTCAAATCCTTCATTTCTCTCACCTTCAATTCTTTTTCCTTGTTTATTATTCCCCTCATAGTAAAATAGCTTTTTTCTTCAATTTTTAAGTAAAAAATTTTTATGAATCGAATACTATTAACTTACTTGAAGGTAATGTTTTCCAATACTAATAAATTCAGACGTCTAGCAAATCAAGTTCGTATGTGTGGAGAATTGGCGTGTCTCCTTGAAGTTAGTGCTACTCCAAAACCTGGAAATGTACATCGCTTTAGAGATTTTCATGATACAAGGTATGAGGATTTCTTATCTTCCAGCATTTCTTTTGGTATTTGGCTTGAAGAACTTGCTATGAAAGGCATTCTTCTAAAAGAGGAAAAGATTGATTGGTTTCAATTGGAATTAGGCAAAACTATACATAAAGCTGTCAAACAAAGCAATTTGTTCCATCAGCGTGTAAACACCAATTTAGGGATTATTCTCCTCCTCTCTCCTCTGAGCGTTGCTGCTGGTATGAGTATTCATGAAGATAATCTTGTTTGTGATATTAATGTATTACAAAAGAATGTTCTTGAGGTAATGAATAACACTTCTGTAGATGATTCCATCTTTGTTTCAGAAGCGATAGCTTTTGTTTCACCAGGTGGTTTAGGTGGAGCTGATAATTATGATGTTAATCAATCAAACCTTCGAGAAGAACTAGAATCTGATAATGTTAACTTGCTAAAATTGATGGATATTTGCAAAGGTTGGGATAATATCTGTCATGAAATGGCATTAGGTTATCCAATAACCTTTGATGTGGGTTTAGCTACTCTAAATAATTCAATGATTATTAGTAAAGACATAAATTTAGCAATTATTGATGCTTATCTTGCTATTCTTTCAAAACATCCCGACACGTTAATCATTAGGAAATTTGGTAAACAAGTTGCACAAGGAATCTCACAACGAGCAACAACTATCATTAAAGCTGGTGGAGCTTTAACGGTGGATGGAAGAAGAGAACTAGAAGAATTGGATATAGAACTTAGGGAAGAAATCGAAAAAGTCAATCCCGGAACCACAGCAGATATCATCGCAGCTACTGTTTTTGCTTATTTGTTGTCTGGTGGAAAACTCTGGACTAGTGAATAAATTTACACGAAAATAACTACTTTTTGTATTTGGAAGCTTTTTATAGCTCTAACGAAAACATTATTTTACACTTATATTATTATCAGCTAAAATAATTCAAACATTATTGTTCATTTCATTAATTTATAGGATGATCGATTGTATTGAGCGAAAAAGAAATTGACACTGAAGAAATGAAAAAAGAACTAGCATTTTATAGAAATCAAACTAAGGTTTTACGTGAGAAAAATCGTGATTTAAGAAATGCTATGCTACTTTCAGATTCTAAACAAGGGACAACTGAACTTGAGGAAGAAGCTCAAGATACTGTCTCAGATATTAGGAAAGTAATAGCTGACTCCAAAAAGCAGCTACAAGAGAAATTAAGCCAATTTAAAAAAGATACAATTGAAGCAAAACCCGAAAAACCTTCTAATGCAGGTTCTGCTCCTGCACCTCCAAATTTTGCTACTACTATGGATGAACCAAAAGCTGAAGAAAGTCCAGTTTCAGCAGCTCCAACAGTAACAGCATCAACTGGTGATACAGACATTTTGAGTAGACAGATTGAATATTTGAAGGAGGAAATCGATAGGATAGAAACTTTCCTTGAACAATCAGAAATGGTGAACAATCGTTTACGAGATCTTCTTACTGAACATAATATTGATGTTAGCGAAATTACGAAAGCAATTAATGAAGCATCAAAAACAGCTGTTTCTCAGAAAGCTGTTCAACAAGAAGAAATTACTCCTGCAAAGGATGAAATCAAACCAACAGCCGTTGTTGCTACACCAACACCTGAACCTAAACCAGAACCCAAAATCAAAGAACTTGATCCAACTATAGCCAAGCTCTTTGATGATTTTAAAAAGAAATTGAAGTCCAAGATTGGTGAAGACGACATTAAAATGGAGATTCTTAACCTAAGAGAACAGTTAATGGATTTAATACCTCACTCTCGAGTATTCTATGAAATGCAAGTAGAATATCGTCGTTGGAAACGTGGTATAAGTTCCATTGATAATCTCAAAAAAGCCATGCAAGATTGGGAAAAGACGATTGCTTCAATGTAGTTTTTTTTCTCTTTTTCTTTTCATTTAGGCTAAGCTGATTTTGACAAAGGGGTTAAGGGGGAGGGATAAAGAAGTTCCCTCCCTTTGGATGTAGTGGAGGACTGGTCCCCTATTAGGGGGACAGTTATCGAGGTGAGGTATGTTACTATTCTCCTCATTCTATTATAAAGTCCGATATTACCGATATAGTCGTACAAGTACCTTTACAAGTATATGCCAATATTGCCAAGCTATTACCAATGTATGATATTTTTTCTTATCATATAGGCTGGTTTTTGCTGTTTTTTCCCTTAAATTTTGTTCTTTTCGCAACTATTTTAAACGAAAATGCTTTTATGGTAGGAGTCCATATACTACCATGGTGGTAAATGAATGAGCTTCACCGCAGAAATAATTGAAGAACTAAAAAAATTAGGCTTCAATGAATACCAAGCAAAGATCTATACTGCTTTAGTTGGTCTAGGTGTAGCTACAGCTTCTGAAATTTCACAAGCTAGCGGTGTACCTCCAAACAAAGTTTATTCTGTTATAGATAGTTTGAAGAAAAAGGGATTAGTTCTTGCTCAAGAGAGTGATACTAGTACAAATCGTTATCGTCCTCGTTCACCTGATTCAGTAATGAAAGACATGAGGAATGATTATGAGCAAGCTTTTAAAAAAACTGAGGATAAATTATTTGCTTTATATGAGCGAAGCAAAAAAACTTTCATTCCTGAAATGTGGATTTTACGAGGTTCACAAGCAGTCTTTAGCAAAATAAAAGAGATGGTTATGGACGCTAATGAAGATGTTTATATTGGCATTGATAGTCCCTTTGATTTACACCTTTATGGTATTGATCAAGTTTTAAATGAAGCTAGTGGTCATTTGAAAAGCATCAAGATATTAACCGGTGAAGATGGTATCGATAACCCAAATGAAGTTAATGTCCTAAAAGCACTGTCTAAATTTACTCAAGTTCGTATCTCTGAGAATTTTCACGCCATCTGGGTAATTATTGACTCCAAAGAAATCCTCCAAGGCACTTATGCTCAACTTGAAGGAGGAATCGAATTAGGAATCATGGCAACTTGGTCTGATAATCAGAGTTTCGCTGAGTTGTGGGAACGTTTTAGTGAAACCATTTGGGTAAAAGCAAAATCAATTAAAGATGTAAAATTACCAAAATAAGAAGCTATTTTTGAATTACGCTTTTTGCCAGAAATTAAACTCGTCTTCTTCCTCTGCTGGTTTATCAGCTTTTTCTTTTTGTTTAACTTTTTTGGCTTCATTATCCATAATTACTTTAACAAGACCTTCAAAGAGATCCGGTACGCGTACACCTGTTTTTGCTGAAGTTTCCAAATAAATGAGGTTTTTCTTAGTAGCAAAAGTTTGTGCTTCTTCTGATGATACTTTCCTTTGATCAGCAATGTCAATTTTGTTACCTACTAGAACAACAGGAACATTTCCAGCATTCTGTCGGATTTGTTTTAGCCAATAATCTAAACTATTGAATGAGTTTCTATTGGTTATATCATAAACTAAAACTCCTGCTGCTGCTCCTGAGAAATAGAAAGGTAGGAGAGACATTACGAATTCTTGTCCTCCAGTATCCCACAATTGTAGTTTAATTATTGCATCATTGATTGTGAGGCTCTTAGCTAAGAAATCTACTCCAAGTGTAGGTAGATAAGACTCCCTAAAACGATCTTCTGCAAATCGTATTGTTAAACTTGTCTTTCCTACTTTTCCAGCACCAACTATAATTACCTTAAACAAGTGCTTATATCTTGGTACTCTTGGTTTTGAAATCTTGTTCCTCTCCTTACTTTTGATCTATTCAACTGTTACAATTGTAGCTTATTTATTATATTAGTCATTTGTTATATGACATTTTGAATATCTTCAAATTCCTTAATTAACGTCGAGCCCACAATTCGACTCCTAAGACTTTCTGATTTGCTACCAAAATTCTTGGATAGTAATTCTCTGCTGGAAAAACTCCTTCTGGTAGTGTTGAGATTTCTTCTAATTTGAAGTGTCCCTTTCTTAAATCAGTTTTATTTTCACCAAGAATGATGTATAATTTTGTACCTGCTAAAATATAATCACAACTGGATCCCTCAGGTGGTTCCAAACTCATCATTGTCTTGACTACTTTAGATAATTTAGGTGGTAGATCTTCAAGTGCTATAGCTTTTGTTTTTACTTTTACTGCAGCTGGTTTCTTTGTTGTTGTAGTGGTTGTTTTTTTAGCTGCAAATGTTTTCATAGGAGGAGCTTTTGGTGTTTTGAGTTTAGCTGGAACAGCTTTTTCCTTTGCTACTTTTACAGGTGCTCCTGCATCATCAATAATTCCACCAAAGTGCGCTAAAAGTTCAAGATCTGCTTCAGTCATTCCTTCTGCTTCTTCAATATGCCTAATTTTATAACCATGTTGTAATCTCATGCCAGATGCTCTTCTAGCAGAAGCGAACTTCTGAACTATGGAAACATTTGCTCCTTTGAAGACATAGATATAATGGTCATCGTGATGTACAATAATAAGTAAGGTCTTATGAGTAATCTTCAGTTCACTGGGTTCTACTTTATTTTCTCCGCCTTCTTCGTCTACAAGATAACATTCTACTAACATATTTATTCACGTTTTCTTTTCTGATTCCACATAAATAGTAAATTAACATAAAAAAAGAGTTTCGAAAGTGACATTTTATTGCTCAAATAATCAACCATTTTTTCTTGTTGAGGCGCTTATTTCTAGTTTATTTGTGAGTTTTTTGTTGAAAAACTCGTTTTTTACACTCTTTTTCGTTATCCTTCCCCTATCGAATAGTAAAAATACTTGAAGAATAAAACTTCTTCTATCAATTATCTAGTATTTGCTTAACAGGTGAGGAAAAAATTGCAAGTAGTAGACAGAGCTAAAGTCTCTCAAGAAGTAACTGAATTATTGGATCAACAAGGATTTAAGAAAGGAAAGGGTATGTGGAATTTTCTAACCACTGCTTCCGAAATACAAGGTTCAATTAAGGCATCAAATCGGTTAGCAGTCAAGTACCTAGGATACACTGACCACGGATTAGACCATGTAACAATTGTATGTAGAAATCTTCTACAAATTCTTGAAGTAATAAGTGAAGAAATACAACCAGCCATTATTAAGCAGGATATTGGTGATTTAGATGATGTTGCAGTATTATGCCTTGCAGCCTGCTACCTTCACGATGTTGGTCATGTCATCCACAGGCATTTTCATGAGTTATCATCATCTCTTATGGCAAAAGATCTTCTTTATGGTAAATTGAAAAAGATGTATCCTAATGCAGAAAAAAGACTAGATATTCTATCACACATTCAACATGCAATATTAGCCCATGATGAGGATATTAAATGTTTAACACCAGAAGCAGGTTTTGTTACTATTGCTGACGGACTAGACATGTGCGAGGGACGTAGTCGCAAACCGTATGATATGGGAAAAATTGATATCCATTCCATTTCAGCTTTGAGCATTCAGCGTGTCGAAATAACTAAAGGAAATAAAAATAAACCTCTTAGAATTAATATAATGATGCTCTCTGAAGCAGGAGTTTTCCAAGTCGAAGAAGTTTTTCTCCCAAAGCTCCATAGCAGTGGTTTAGCTGAAGAAACTGAGATTAATACTTTAGTTAATGGAAAACCAATTGCTCTTTCCCAGGTTTTAAGAATGTACAAGAAATTTGAGGATTAGGTTGTTTATTCTCATTACCATTCTTTATTTTTCTTTACATTAAGGTTCGATAAAGTACTTCTAAATTTTGTTTTAGTATATTTAGAGGAATTTGCGCTTCATCACTTTTTCTACTTATATAGCCATAAGTGAACTCAGCTCCTAAAATTGGCGCTAATAATTGTGAAAACTTTCCACTTTCCTTAGAACATAATGCTACTAATTTGTAATCTTTTTTACTTTTATACAATTGGAGCATTTCATTTGCATCAAATTCATTCTCTGCTGGTGCAATAATTTTGATGATATCTGATTTTGCAATTTGCAATTCTTTAAATTGCTGGAGTAATGTTTTCTTTTTTGGAAATTCATCAAAATATTTGGAGATAATAACTCCAACTTGTTTTTCATTTGCATATTTACTTAATTCTTGAATTGTATTTCCTTCTAAACTGCTATTTAGCTCAATGTAGTTTGGTTGTAGATTAATCATAACTTTCAATTGATCAGAAATTACTTTGTTTGACTTTTGCAAATACTCGAGAGGTTCAATACTTAGAATTGTATACACTTTTAGCTCTGCGAGATTGAAGTTTTCAAAGTTAGTTTGCTCTATGGGAACTCTTATTTCAACAAATGCTGCTCCTTCTTCTTTAGCAATATTTGTAAGTAGGATTGCTTTTGGGAAGTCATCTTTAGGAATTAAACAACATATAGTGCTGTCAGCTTTTTTTATAAGTTTCATATTGAGCTCCTTGTTAATCTATACGCCAGTATGGTTTCAAGACTCTCTTTATTTCAACCAACGTTTCTTTTAGTTGAGTTTTATTTCCGCTTGATGTTAGTTTCTTACTGATGTCTTTATCAAAAGTATAATTTTTAACAAAAGGTGAAATGCTAGCTAAAAATGCATTACCAAGTTCATCGAATTTATATCCCCCTTCTAGTGTGTGAGCTATTTTTCCTTCACATACTTCTTTTGCTAAATCATTTATCCTTTCAGCAATTGCTTGGAACCCATAAACTGAAAGACTCAAGTATCCATAAGGATCATCTTTAAGCCCATCATATCCTGCAGAAACAAGAATTAACTCTGGCTTATAGTCGCGAATAACAGTAGGTACAATTTTGTCAAATGCTTGTAAATACTCTCTATCACCAATTTGAACAGGTAATGGTATACAAATGTTATAACCTTCTCCCTCTCTTTCACCAATTTCAGTTGGTCTCCCTTGATAAGGAAAACTAACATGTGGGTCAGAATGCAATGAAATAGTAAGGACATCATTTCTATCGTAAAACAAGTCAGCTGTTCCGTTTCCGTAATGATTATCATAATCGATTATGGCTATTCGTTTCACCTTTTTTTCTTTAATAAGGTAATTAGCAGCATAAGAGATATTATTAAAGAAACAGAATCCCATTGCATTGGTTCTTGTTGCATGATGACCTGGTGGTCTAGTTAAAGCATAGGCAACATTATTTGGTTGTTTTAAAGCGATTTCACCAGCAAGTTTTGCTCCTCCAGCAGCTCGTAATGCAGCTTTAAATGTATGCTCATTTGTTATGGTATCTCCAGTAATAGCTGTTAAACCTACCATACTACCATGCTTTACAATGTCAACTAATTGATCAGAATGTATTGTGTATAAATCCGTTTCCTTAATTGGTTCGGGCGATACTGTTTTTACATCTGGTTGATCTAAAATTTTACATTCATTTATTGCCTTGATGATAACCTTTAGTCTTCTCGGACTTTCTAAAATCTGAGGCATTTTATGTTTGTAATAATCATCGTGTTCAATGAAAGTGATCAATTTGGTTTTCCCTCATGGAAATTGCTTTTAAGAGTAAGACATCATCATCTCTCTAAATCATTCTCTCTATTTTATCTTTTGTGTATTTAAACAGAGAAAGCATTATCATAGGGAATAAAGACACTATTTTATTGCTTTTTCGGCTACAAGTAACACTACTTCTATTTGTTCTTTCGCTGTTCCCAAGTAATTTTCAGGCGAGTCAAAGATTTCTTTTAGTTCATTTTTGGGCAGATATTCTGCAATCTTTTTGTTTACTTTAAGAATTTCAAACAGATGTTTGTCTTTCTCTATAGATTCCATAGAGTTTTGTCTTAGCAATTCATGTGCTTCTTGCCTATTCATACCATTTTTAGCTAATTCCGTCATGATTGCTTCTGCCATTACTAGACCTTTAGATATCTCAAGATTCTTTTTCATCTGTTCCATTTTTACAACTAAACCACCTGTAACAAAATCAAAATCAACGAGCATTTGATCAATTGTTAAGAAAATCTCTGGGTAAATGTATCTCTCATTAGCACTATTCGCTAAATCACGTTCGTGCCATGTGATGATGTTTTCTAGAACAGGTGTTGTATAACCTCTCATAAGTCTAGCTAATGAGCTGATTCTTTCACTTTTCTCAGGATCTCTTTTATGACTCATTGTACTTGAACCAACTTGTTTTTTAGAATGGAATGGTTCAGAAACTTCACCAATTTCAGTTCTTTGCAAATTCCTAACTTCAGTAGCAAACTTGTCTAATGAGCAAGCAAGTAGAATCAATTCTATTAGAACTTCTGCAATTACTTCTCTTGAAACCAATTGATGACTGATTATTGCTGGTTTTATGCCTAGCTTATCCATAGCCATTTGAACAATCCTATCTGCATGAACGCCATATGCTGCTCTTGTACCTACTGCTCCAGAAAGTTTACCCATTACTCGGTTCTTTGAAAGGTTACGTATGTTTTCTAGGTGTCGAACCATTTCATCAAGCCAAATAGCGATTTTATGACCAAAAGAATAAGGAACTGCTTGTGACCCATGTGTTCGTCCTACACAGACAGTATTTTTATGTTCTTTAATGATTGAAATCAGATTTTTAATTACCTTGATAATTTTTTCTTCGACTAATCCTAGAGCTTCTTTTGTTCTTACTGCTTCAGCAGTGTCAATAATATCATTGCTAGTAGCTCCTAAGTGAATGAATCTTCCATATTCTCCACACTGCTCAGCAAAAGCTCGAACAACAGATGCAATATCATGTGAGATTTCACTTTCAATTTCATCTACTCGTTTAATTTTCACATATTTTAGTGAGGCTTTTTTCTCGATTTCTTCTGCTGCTTTCTTTGGAATATTCCCGACCATGGCATGTCCATATGCAATTGCTGCTTCAACCTTTAGTAATAACTCTAATCTCTTTTCTCGAGAAAAAATATCTCTCATTTCCTCGCTGCCATAACGCCAATCAATTGGGTGTAGGCAACTAGATTTCTTCTTAGTCATAATCTTTCAATCGTCCTTTTTCTGAGCAACATGTAAATATTAATTCTAGTTTATAAAATTGTTTCTTGCCTTTTAGAAAAAAACTGATGATATTAAAAAGGTATTTTCAGATGATCTTTTCTTTCTAAATATTTGAATGAACCACGTAAACCTGTTAGGAAACCAATAATCAAACATACTAAAGCCAAAAGAACAGGAGTAAAGTAACGATCAATTGTTAAGTGCCAGATGCTTAATCCCATAAATACGCAAATCACTATGAACATTAAAAATATTGAAGAGATGATTTTTTCACTATAATAAAGAAGTGTTCCTATTAACGCTATTAATAGAATTGGCATGTAATATGCACTATAGAATTTGTAAACGCCCCTTGGCATGAAAATATGTGTTATTATTGTATAGATTGATATCCACTCGAAGAATTCAATTTCATCTAACTTTCCTTTATAGCTCCTCCAAAACATTGGAATTGTAATAGCTGTTGCTGCTATAATCATTAGTAACATGGAGTTAAGCAAAAAAGCAATTATATCAAGAAAGAATCCATCAACTCCAAGTTGTAATAATGACCAAGAAAAGGAAATTGCTTTTCGAATTGTTGGCTCAAGAATTGTTGTATTGAGCATTAGCATTTGACCCGGATATAACATGTGGGCTCCAACTTGAATAGGTGTGATAAAAATCCATGGTATTGCTGCAAAGAAACAAGTTATAACAAATACTAACCCAACTGAAATACTCTCAAAAATAGCTTTTTTTAACTTCATTTGTTGAACCTTCTCTCCAACCATTATCATAAATATTGGATATGTGAGGAATAATGCATTTTGTTTTGTCATTGTTGCTATTGCTAACCAGAAAAAAGCTTGGAACCATTTCTTCTTAATCACAAAATATAGCGCAACCAGTGTAAACAAAGTAACAGGACCTGTGTTTAACCAGTAAATTCCAACATATACAATATTGATAGGTGAAAACGCCATAATAATCCCTCCTACAAAAGCAAATAGATTGGATTTACTTCCTTTAATTATTTCTTTGAGAATCAAGAAAACCATGCCTGCGCAAGCAGCATCTGTAACTATCATTGGGATAGCAATCCATAGATTGGTCATACCTGGTCTCCAGATTATTAATAAAAAGTAAAGTAACAATGGAGGATATGAATACATATAGAGGGGATCATCTCTATGAGTAACTGTTTCTTGCCAATCATTGAATGGATACCAATCTTGCTCAAACCAAGCTTGAGTCCAAGAAAAATAGTATGATTGGAAATCCCCATATCCAGCAAAATTAATGTCATTAGGGTAAAAAATTACATTTCTGTTCCAAATGATTTCTAAGGGATAACGATAGTAATTCTCTCTAAAATAATAGGCTAAAAGCAATCGAATTAACATTCCAATAAACAATAGAAAAAGAAAAGCTGCAACATTGTAACCTATTTCCTCCCAGTTTTTGCTTTTGATGAATTCTTTAATCTGAGTTACAAAAATAGCTCCTCGAGTATTTCCTAAGTATTTCAGAGCTCTTCTTGCTTCAGGTTTGAACATCCATCTCCCATTCGTAATAATAGAGAGTCAAGTTTGCCTAAAAGCTTTCTCAAAGAAATTTTTAGAATTAATAACAATTATAGAAGTTACAGATATCCTCTAAATTTTAATTTTGGGATAAATTGACAGACCTAAAATGCCTGGTCCACTGTTAACTATTAAAGTAGAACAACAAGCTTCTATGGTAAAATCGTTTTTATCCACTTTAAACATAATATTAAGATATTCAAGTAATTTGTAAGCATTATCTTCGCTCATTGCATGAAATATTGTGCCTTCAAAGTCTCTTTTAAGAAAATCTTGTTTAATCATTCTACCAATTTCAGTTATTCCATCTTTAAAAGTACGAACATTCTTACACGGTTCTACTTTCCCCATACCATCAGAATTGCAAGTTATTAAGGGTTTAATACCACGCCCACCACCAAAAAATCCAGAATATCTCCCTAAAAAGTTGCTTCCTATGATTTTTTCAATATCATCTACAATGAAATAAGTACGATGATAGTGGCTAAGCCAGTCAGTATATTTCAGAACTTCTTTCAAATCCTTTCCTTTTCTGTCTATTTCAGTAGCATTTTTTGCCATAGTTCTTAGAATAGATCCAGATGCATTTGAATCAGTAATGTGTATTCTTTCAGCTAATGCCTTGTTTTCTTTTGCTAAAACCTTCTTTGCTTTCACAGCATTTTTGTAGGTCTTATTCATTTGAGAACTAATGGTATTGAGAATTATTGGTCTATCGTAATCAATCCTCTTAAAGGTCTCAAGGAACTTTTCAGTTGAAATAGCTTTAGCTTCTATTTTTCTATTTTGAACAATCATGTTCATAATTTCTGGAGGAGTAATTTCATTTGGGTAATTTTTACTTGAATCACCATTTATTATAACCTCATATGGAATTACTTCTATGCCAAGATTTCTCCCTTCCTCAATTGTTAGGTCTGAAGTTGCATCAACAATATGATTGTATTTTAACCCTCTTTTTCCTATCCCTAATGATTTGTCTACTAAAAATGGATAGCTTCCTTTAATGATTCTTTCTTTATTAATATAAATAGTCAGAATATGTTTTGGTGACCCATGTGGTTCTAGGGTAAGAACTGCTAAATCACCTTTCATGTTTTTCTCTAATTCATTGTCATCTAGCTTAAATTTAATGATTTTATTGCATAGAGGGCACAATGTTTCATATTCGAAAGACTGGTTTTCAAGCAACTCCTTCACCTAAGTACAAAACCAAGTAGTTGTACAACAACTTCTGTGTAAAATAGTACTTTAACGAAAGAAGATAATTACTTTTTGCTTGGTGTAAAGCATGCTTTTTAAAGCAATTGTTAGACTTCAAGCTCTTGATCTAACATTGGTTCACCAACTTGTTCCTTAATACTTCGAACAATTTCAGGACCAATTGATGGTATCCGGGAAAGTTCCCTTGTTTCTGCTTTCCTTAAAGATGCTATTGTTTTAAATCCAGTATTGAATAGCATTCGAGCTCTAACTCTTCCTATTCCTCTTAACTTGACAAGAGGTACAAGTTCTTTCTTTATGCCATGAGCAACTCTAAGATGTAATTCTCTAAGGTTTTTTGAAATATTGGTGCAGTTAAAGAGTTTAGCTATTTCCATAGATGAGTAAAGAAGCCACTTGGCATTATCCGTAAGATATAGAATGTCTCCACTTCCTACGCTGAATCTCATCGTTATTGCATCTTCAGATTTCTCTTGAATCCATTGTTGAAGTAATAATGCTGATTTTAAAGTCATTAAGAAGTACTCATAATCAGGATCCCATTCTTCTGGGGTATCTGAGAGAAAACCATCTGTATAATCCCATAAGAATCGTTGAAGCTCAGTTTGGTCTTTCTGTCTAAGATACAAGTTTCTTAGGTCAGGTGTGGATGCAATTAGATGGAAATACGCAATATCAGTAATTTCATCTTCTGCTTCATTGGCTTTCTTTAATCCATCTCTTAATATGACTGCTGATAAAGGATCAATATATAATTGACTAACTCTTCTACCAAATGTTGT
This sequence comes from Candidatus Heimdallarchaeota archaeon, assembly GCA_019058275.1. Taxonomy (GTDB): domain Archaea; phylum Asgardarchaeota; class Heimdallarchaeia; order JABLTI01; family JABLTI01; genus JABLTI01. The sequence continues at coordinate 44,218 of JAHLVW010000051.1, read as the reverse complement.
AGCTGATAAACTAGAACCATCATTTGCTAACATTCCTTCATCAATTAAGAATTTTAATACTTTCTTTACTAGAAATTCGGTTGTGCTAATATCATTCTGATAGCCAAAGAAGGTCTCTTTTATGAATTGAGCTAATTCTTTCAAATTAGCAACATATCCTATAGCAATTGCTGCCAAAATGTGTGATCTCAGAGCACTTTCATTCGCTAATTTTGACCAAATCATTTCAGTGTCGCCAAGACAATACATCTCCATAAAACGAGAAGCGTCTCTTTGTTTCTTAGCAATGATAATTGATTCCCCTTCGCTATCATATTTTGGTCTTCCGGCTCTTCCTGCTTGTTGTTTATACTCAAGAACCTTAATTGGTTTGCTACCAACTCCTACTTCATATCTAGTAAGCGATAAAATGACAACTCTTCTAGCAGGTAAATTTACTCCCGCAGCAAGAGTGGGTGTTGCAGTAACACATTTAATCAGATTTTTTCGGAAATTACTTTCGATTAGTTTTCTATGCTCAGGTTTTAATCCAGCATGATGAAAAGCAACTCCTTTTCGAATCACTTTAACTAATCGTTCTACAAGATTCGTCTTTTCACCAGCTGTTAGCATTTTATCTGCTAAAAGAGACAATTGGTCTCTTTCTTCTAAAGTTAGCAATCGACTGATTGATTGACTAATGCGTTCTGCTGCAGCTTGAGAGCTAGCTCTAGTATTCGCGAAAACAAGAATTTGTCCTGCATTCTTTATAGTATTAAATGCTATATCCACTTCAGGATTTTTTGTGTTCACAACAGGAATTTGTATTTGATGTCCATCTGAAAAACCTACTCTTCCTTGCCAGTAGACTCCTTCTGAGAGTTTAACAGGTCGCCAATCAGATTGAACTAGTTTAGCATCTAACCATTCAGCGATTTCATCAGCATTAAAAATTGTTGCAGATAGAGCAAGAATTTGAGTATAAGGAAGCATTTTCTTCAATCGAGCTAAAACAACTTCAAGTGTAGGTCCCCGATGTGAATCATCAATAAGATGAACTTCATCAGCAACAATAATTTGAATGTCTTTTGCCCATTTGATATCATGTCGAAGAAGGGAATCGACTTTTTCATTTGTACAAATAATCAAATCATATTTTGCCAATTGATAATCAGAAGAATCAAAATCACCTGTTGATTGTATAACTTTAATTCCGAGTTCTTCAAATTCGGAGAAATCCTCAAACTTCTCTGCAGCAAGAGCTTTAAGAGGAACAAGATAAAGTGCTTTTCCTCCTCGAGACAGAATAGCTTTTAACATTGCAAGTTCAGCAACAAGTGTTTTACCAGATGCTGTAGGAACAGCTAAAACAAGGTTCTCTCCGTCCAATAAACCACTCTTTATTGCCTTAGCTTGAGGAGGATAGAGGGAAGAAAAACCTCGTTTCAAAACTAACTGAATAACCTCAGTAGGCAAATCAAGATCCTTTATTTTCATAATTAAATCTCATTGATATTTTATATTAGAGGAGGGACTCTAAAGAACTATAATGAAATTTTGAATTTATAGTTACTAATTATGTTCGTTTGATGTAACCTGCTTTGGGTTGGAACAGCATTCCATCTTGACGCATACGTTCGATGTTTCTTTCGATGAATTCACGATTCATACCATAGTCTTGAGCTTTTTCAATGACCCTTTCAATTGAAACTGCTTGTCCTTTATTTTCTACTTCCATTTCAGAAATTATGTCCATTAAAGTTTCAATCTTCGATCTCGTAGAGGATGAGGTACCAACCATAACAACATCAATATCGTATTTGCCAGTTTCAGGATCTATACCAACTTGTTTCAAAGATTCCTTTAGTATACGTATGGCTGCTTCAGCATCATCAATTGAACATTCACTTCTTAAAGCCATGCGAGCATTTGACTCGGTGAGACGAATTAAAGATTCAAGTTGCCTTGCAGTGATAGCAATGGGAGAATCACTTGTCTCACCAGCTTTTCTCATTTCCAAATAGAATTCTTCTAAACGTTTTGAAGCTTCTTCAGAAAGTACTGGTTTGGAGTTTTGCTTAGCATAACTAATGTATTTTCTTATAAGCTCTTTATCAATGGGTGCTTCCTTCTCAGCTACACCAACAGTATGTAATCGTAAGATGTGCTTGGCTTTGATTTGATCTGAATCACCTTCAGGTTCATCTCTGACAATCCAGATTAAATCAAACCTTGAAAGAATGGTAACTGGAAGATTAATATTTTCAGCAGCACTACGGGAAGGAATATAACGACCAAATTTAGGATTTGCAGCAGCAATAATAGAACAACGAGCATTAAGCGTAGCGACAATACCCGCTTTAGCAACTGAAACGGTTCTTTGCTCAAGTGCTTCATGTATGCTACTTCTGTCTTCCTTTCGCATTTTGTCTAACTCATCAATGCAACATACCCCTCTATCTGCTAATACCAACGCACCAGCCTCAAGGGTAAAATCTCCAGTATCTGAATCTCTTAGAACAGCAACAGTTAAACCAGCTGCTGAAGTTCCCTTGCCAGAGGTATATAATCCTCTTGGAGCAAGAGAAGCAACATACCGAAGAATTTGGCTTTTAGCTGTTCCTGGGTCGCCAATCATTAGAATGTTACTTTCCCCTCTTATCTTTAGACCGTCTGGTAAAACTTTGGGAATACCTCCAAAAAGGAGTAAGGCAATTGATTCCTTAATGTCTTCATTACCGTAAATTGATGGTGCTATTGAATCAATGATTTTCTTATGAATCCAAGGATCTCTAGCTAATTCTAAGATTTCTTGTTCTTCTTCCTCAGAAATTTCAATTGACTCGAATTCCTTTTCTTCTGGTAAAATATAATTAGTATTCATATTAATGTGAAAAGTTGCTAATTTTCCACTTGTTTTTTGAGAGAAATCTGGTATGGATTTTAACACACCAACAACTGCTAGACGATCTCCTGGACGAACTGTATCAACCATATCATTAGTGAGCAGTATCGTTACTGATCGGGGCATTTGTCCTGGTGGTAAATTTTCAGGACGTTCTTGAATGCAAATTTTCTGCCAATCAATAAACTTTGATTCCTCTGTTAGTAATTTGAACGGTCCAGCTCTACCACAGCCGGGATTTTCGCAATGATGTGGAGGGTTATAACGACCTTCCTCTTGAGTTTTTATCATTATTTCATTACAATTCTGACACTGAAAGAACCCCTCAATAAGCAAAGGCTTTACCTCGGTTGCTCGAGTAATAATGCCATTCAACATGACTAATTTGCCAACATGTTCAGCACGAATCTCTCGTAAAGAAATCGTTTCACCTTCAGCCATATTATAGAATCGTATGAAAAAGTCTCGAGTAGTGAAAGCATAATCAGAATCTTCGATTTCAACTACTTCTGCGACTGCACGATTTCCTGCAACAATGAACTCCTTTGGTTCATCGATTGTTTTACGCGCCAAATCAGGATTAAATTTGATAACATCAGCGAAATCTACTTTTAGAGAAATTTCACCTTCAACAGTCATTTCTTGAATCTGTTGACGATAAATATAATTACCTTCCTCATTGCGGAATTCTCTAATGAATTCATTATAGGCTGCAACGGGGTCGGTTGTATCTGAGACCACTTTATTTTTCCCCGCTTCTTCAATCTTCATTAAGCTTCTTTATTTTTTTTAATTTAACCCTCTTTAGACTATGAATAGCAACTTATCAAAAACATGGATTAGTTTTGGTACAATCAACTAGAGAGGATTCCCACTCTTGGAGTTGATCACGTAATGTCTTGAATAGCCAGAGTTCTTCTGGAGCTAAGTGTTTAATGAAAGGAGATGGATTGCCAGCTTTTTGTGAAAGTTTGATAATTTTGAACCTGCGCTTGGATATGATATCCTTAAGAAGAGCTTCCATTCGCTCTCTGTCTCGTAAGGCATAGGGATCAGTTTTCTTAGACAATTCTTCAATTTGTAAAGAAACAACAGGATAAAAGTCTGGATCAAGTTCAATAGGAGTTTGACTCTTGGATTCATCCCACAAAATTGTTTGCATGTAAGGAATATCAAAGGTTTTCATGTTCTTGACTTCAGCTACTTTTTGTTCAGATAGAATTCTAGCAATCCACAAGGGAACATTAAACTCTGAACCTTTAATTAGTTTGATAGAACCATATCCAATTTGAACTGTTGGGTTGTCAACTAGACATTTAATTTGAACTGGCTTTTCTTCAAAATCAAAGACTATTCTTTGTAATTCCAAGTTGGGATCAAATTCACTCAAACAATATCCACCTGCTTTATTATACTTTAACTTTCTCTTTTTGAGTCAATCAAAGCAAATATTCATGCTAATTTAATTTTTGCTTAACCACTAATATCAATTTAGCATATATGTTCATGATTAATCTATAGTTAATATTCTTTTTCCATCAGTTTTTTTTGTTGCATGTTACAGTTTAAGACGAAAGTTCTAATTTGTTGGTATGATTGGAGTATTATATGCGCTCTAGTAGGGGAGATAAACGAAAGTATTGGAAGCTAATGAAGATAAGATGGAAAAAAATTCCTAATTTGTTTCTAGTAAATGTTCAGCAGAAAAGTCAGAGACTTTCTTGATATGGAAATCCTCACATAAAATGTTACGAACCTCTCGAGGTGAAACGGACAAAGAAACTTTGGTGGTACGTCCATAACGACCCATACTAACAACTTTAGTATTGACTACTCCCAGCATAGAAAGTTCATTTAGCAGCGAATTCACCCTTCTGGGAGTAATAGGGTCTAAAGCAGTAATTTTACAAAGCTCTTGATAAACCTTGTAAATATCGCCAGTTGTAATGACCTTTAATTTGCTCTTTTCCAAGACATAGACTGACCACATAACAACTTTTGTTTGAACAGGTAAAGAAACCAAAACTTCTTGAATTGTATTTTTCTCTATCTGCTTCGTTGCTTTTCGTACGTGAATTTCTGAGACATTCTCTTCACTATTTCTTTCAGCAATTTCTGCTGCAACGCGTAATAAGTCTAAAGCTCTTCTTGCATCACCCCACTCTTGAGCTGCAAGTGCTGCACATAAACTAATTACTCCTGTTGTTAATACCCCATCATTAAATCCTTCTGTTGCCCGTTCGCTAAGAATGTCTTCTAGCTGACCCGCATTATATGGTCTAAATACTAATTCTTCTTCTGATAGACTTGATCTTACCCTTGGATCAAGAGTTTCTTTAAACGAAAGATCATTAGTAATGCATACTAAAGAGACTTGAGCTTTTTTGAGATCCGAATTGATTCGTGTCAATTGATATAAGACATTATCCCCACTCTTATGATGCAACTTGTCAAGCTCATCAATTACTACTATAAGCAATTGTTTCTTTGAGTCCAATTTTGATTTGAATCTTTGAAAAACCTCATCTGTTGGTAATCCTGTAAAGGGTACTGATTCTCCAACTACTCCACATAATCTTGCTAGCACCCGATAATCTGTGTCCACTTCCACACAATTTAAAAGCGACACAATGATATTCTTTCCAATTGATGCTGCCCTTTGACGTAGATACTTAGTAACGTACTTAGAAACTATCGTTTTCCCTGTTCCTGTTTTACCGTACAGGAAAATATTACTTGGTCTATTATTTCTTAGTGCACTTCCTAAAGCTTTTCCTAGAAATTGTATTTCATAATCTCGATGTGGTAATTTATCAGGAATGTGACTGGGTCGTAGTACTTCATGATTTTTGAATATGCTCGGACTTGTTATATATCTATCAAATATTGCGTCTAATGGGTGATCTGACATTTGTTTTCTACATGTCTCCTATTTGTTATTGATACACTATTTTGCATAGAAGTTTAGTTATATAATTCGGTAAATAGTGGAAAGACCACCATTTCTAGTGGAACTTTTACATATCTGATATCGTACTCATCATATATAAAATTTACTAACCTTTATTTCTAGTGGAACTTTTCGAATAGATACAATGAAAGATTGAACAATCAGTTAAATTATTGTTTTTCTTGATGAATATCACAATAAATTTCAAGTAAAGAAACCCAACTAGAGATGTAATGTTTGGATAAGTCTGTTTGTGTATGGTCTCGAATTAGGATTTCAGCCTTCTTCTTTTTGAGATCTTGAAATGTTCTTTTTGCATCATTGTAAGCAAGACCATTTAGAAGTTGAAAGATTAATGCATTGGGCTCATCTCGATTCAATGCTCTTTCCCATCCTTTCCAGACTATATGTTGATAATAGTTAGCAAAAGAGCTACTCAATCTAAATCTGATTGCTGATAATGCTCCTTTTTTGTTCCCTTTAGAGAGATTTTCTGCTAGTTTTATAAGAGAGGGATTGCTTGTTTTCTTATTTGACATATTATCAACACCTGATGTGTTCATAGATTTTTCTTATCTATAGAAGTTTATTGTCACAACCTAATAAAAAGTCATTCGCTTCCCCTTAATGTCATTTACGGGATATCTTGGTATTAGGCACTATTTTAGTGTTAAAAGATGGAATAGGTATTGAAGCCCAAATTGCAAGAAAGGTTGGCAATTATGACTATTACAAATAAACAGGATAACTCTCGTTCTTCCAAAACTGAGCAAAAGGAGATTGAATATGGGATCCTAAAAGCAATTGCTGATATGTCTGATGAAGACGATTGGCCGGAGGATGCGGATGCTTCCGATATTCAAATGATAATAACTCAGCTAGCTCGAAGTGCTGCCCATATAAGGGATAATAATACCTCAAGAATCTATGAAACTTCAAAACAAGATGTTAATGATAAATAAAACATTGGGATAACTTCTTTCAAGCTATCCCAAGGCTTCCCATTTGCTGATTTTTTTTTCATTAGGTCAATTTTGAACAAATTTTTTTATACAAAAGTAATCTATGATAAATTACTGAGTAAAACTAATTAGTCCAAAAATTAGTGAACAATCATTGGATGAGGAAAATAATTACTCACTGAAAACAATAGTAAAGGTTTTAAAGTCAGTCAGAGTGCGAAAGCATAGAATATAAAGAAATATTGTGGTTGTTGAAATAATATGGCACGTTGGCAAGGCCTTAGTCGTAGAACAAAATCAGGCGCACGACTAAAAAAGCACCATGAAAAGCGTAAATCTGAACTAGGTAGACCTGAAGCTCAAACAATTATAGGTGAACCTAGAGTAAAAAAAATCAGAACTCTTGGTGGCAATAGCAAATATAGAGCTTATCGTATAGATTACTGTAATTTAGCTGATCCTAATACTGGTAAAACCGAAAAAGTACGAATTCTTGATGTAGAAGCAAATCCCGCAAACAAGGAATTTACCAGACGAAAAGTCATGACCAAAGGAGCGTTAATTAGAACCGAAAAAGGTTATGCTCTTATTACAAACAGACCTGGTCAAGTAGGTTTCATATCAGCAATTCCAACTCAAATCGATGTTGAACAAACTCAAAAAAGAGCTATTTCTGCTAAGAAGAAGAAAAGACAAACCTTACAGAGAAAGAAAGTTGGTAGTGCTTCTGGCACCCCTAAGAAAACAACCACTAAAAAGAGGCTAGTAACAAAACCTGCACCAAAACCAGCTCCTAAAGCTCCAGCAAAACCAGCCGCAAAAACAGAGAAAAAGGAACCAGCTGCAGCACCAAAGAAAACAACTGCAACAACAAAGAAACCAGCAGAGAAGAAAACAACTGCTGCAAAGAAAACTACAACTACCACAGAAAAGAAAGCTACTACTAAAAAGACCACTACAACAGCAAAGAAAACTACTGCTAAAAAGACTGAATAAACTGATTTTTTTAATAATCTTACTTTTCTATTTCTCATTTTTATTTAATTTATTTAGTATTCTTCCTCGAGATCAACCATATTAAGAAACTTCTTTTCACCTCGAGCAAAACGACTAATATTATCAATTACTTCATTCCATCGTTTTAGATCGCTCATAGGTGATGCTCCTCGATGTGGGGATAAAACAACATTGTCTAATTCATTAAAAGGGAATTTTGATGGAAACTTACATCCATGCTCATCCGGTTCTGGACGATAATTATACCAAACATCAATGCCTGCTCCAGCAATTGACTTAGTTTTCAGAGCAGTAAACAAACTCTCTTCGTCTATTACTTCACCTCGAGCAACAGTTACTAATAATCCATTTGCACCAAGTAGTTCTAGTTCTTTTTTCCCAATCATCCCTCTAGTTTTTGTTGTAGAAGGAATTGCTACAATTAGTATATCTATAGCTTTCAAGAACTCAAGTAATTCATTGGAAGTATACTTTGTAATTGGAGTAGGAAATGCTTTTACCCTTTCTTTCTTCCAATCACGTTTCAAAATATGGAAATTGACGTTGAACCCAGAAAGGAACTTGTGGACTTTTGTGTTAATTGAACCATAACCAAGTAATCCAATTTCCCTCTCCTTTAATGGAGTTGATTTTGCATCTGCATCGCCCTTTCGCCATTGTCCATCCTTCATCCAATTGTGGTGCGGAATTAATTTGTTTGTTAATGCTAAAAGGAGTGCAACTGCATGTTGAGCAGTAAAGTAAGTATTGCCATGACCATTAACAAGAACAATTTTCCTTTCCTTGTTTATTTCTTGGAAAAGGTCAATAATTCCTTGAATCCCCACACCAGGATTGATAAAAAGTGAGAGTTTTTTTGCAGTATCTAGTAATTCTTCTGTTGGTCGCCAACCAACGATAATGTCCACTTCAGGTGCATATTTGAGATAGGTCTTTTGATCAGTGTTTTCTGGAAAAATCAATTTGACATTTTGAATATTACTTAATCCCTTTGTTAAATATTCACATAACTCATCTCTGACCTCCCAAATGAACAATACTGTTACTTCGTTGCTTGTCATAACACTCAACATCAAGGAATTTTACAAAAATGACTTAACTATAATCAGTTCTAAACATTTCTACAAAATACTTAAAGTTACGGAAAATTAACCAAAAAAGCTTGGGTGGCTATGAATATTTTATGCAATTTGTTAGTCTATTCTTGATACTAGCAGTTTTTCCTAGTATATTCATCATCTTATGGTTGAAGAAGGAATAGAAACACCAGAATCTTATATACTAACCGAAGAAAAAGAACTTGCTTAAAAAATTGAAGTAAATGGTCTTATTTTGTAACCACAAGACCATCTCTATTTATTTTCCCATCTACAAGTTCGATAGCTCTCATGCCATCTTTGATAAGTGTAATATCATGTGTTGCTATTAAAAATGTGATATCAGTTGTCTTATGAAATTCAAAGATTTGCTCCATTGTTTGTTCAGCTAACTCAGAATCAAGGTTTGCTGTTGGTTCATCTAAAATGATTATTGGTGGAAAGTCATTGTTAGCTATTGCTAAAGAAGCTCTTTGCAATTCCCCACCGGAAATCTCTAGTGGAAATGCATCTTTTCGATGTTCAATATCAAATTTGTTGAGAAGATCAGAAACTTTCTCATCGTAAGTGTTAGCTTTAATTCTCTTTCCTGAAAAGATTTCTTTCAGATAGAAATGCTCATCTATTGTTAAGAATGGATGAAGATTACCTTGTTGTGAAACCATACCCATATTTTCTCGTCTATAATCAGCTTTTTCTGAGTCACTAAGGTCACTGAAAATTCTATCAAATGTTTTAATGGTACCTTCGGTGCGCCCCTCTAATCCAGAGATTAACTTGATTAAGGTAGTTTTTCCTGATCCGCTCGGACCAAGTATAAAGATTAATTCTCCTTTGTAGATTTGCAAGTTGACATCTGATAATGCTCTTACAACTCCACCATTGCTTTCATATATCTTTGATACATTTGCTAAATCAATAACTACCTCTGCTTTTGAGTAATATTTCTTGGGTATTGGATCCAAAACTAACTCCTTTCGTCGCACTTTAATATCTTCAATAATCAATTTTCCTGGTTTGATGTTGTCTGGGTGTTTGATTTTTACTTCTGCATCCTCAGCCATTTCAAATGTAACATTATCTTCTAGTTTTAGTGTTTTTAATATTAAATCAGGTATTCGTGTGCTACTAGTGGAATCTATTTGACTCTTAAATTTCAATGGAAAATCTGTTTTTCCGCTAAAAGCTAACTGCTCTTCTACTCCTAAAATGGTCGAAACTCTTCCATCCCTTATCTCACATGTTTTATCAACATCTTCTTGAAATCTAGGATCATGAGTTACTACTAGTACTGTTACTCCAAAATCTCGAGTTATTTGTTTCAATGTAGTCTTTACTTTTGCAGTATTTTCACTATCCAATTGACCAGTAGGTTCGTCACAGAGAAGTACCGGAACATTCTTAGCTAAGGCACTAGCGATTGCTGTTCTGATCATTTCACCACCAGACAAGTGTCTGACTAATCTGTTTTCCAAATGCAAAATACCCAGTTTTTCAAGTATTTCTCTATTATCTTCTAGATACTTGCGCTTCCTTCTGATTAGCAAATTGCTTGTAAAGTTGAGATTATCAATTACTGTTCCATCTAAGAATAGTGTTCTTTCAGGAAATTGATCAACAATACCAATCATGGTTAAACGGTAATTGTTCAATTCAGTTTCTGTCATAGTTCCTATGTCATATTCTGCTACCTTAACTTCTCCACTAGAAGTTGTTTCTAATCCTGATAGTATGTTTACAAGTGTAGTTTTACCAGATCCACTAGGTCCAACAATTGTTATGATTTCTCCTTTATTTACTCTTAAATCACAACCTCTTAATGCAGGAATTCTCGTTTTCGTTTCTTCATCGGTGAATATTTTTATTAGATCTTTACATACAATCATTTTTTTCACTCCTGCTTAATAGGTCGATATCTCCTCATTAGGATAATTATTTCTACAAGCCATCCGCTTGTAATCGTGGCGCAAATTACAAGAATAAGAATAATTACAAACCACCATGGTAACCAAGGTTTGAATTTAATGTAGCTTTGTTGCATGTTAATGATAAACCCACTAACATAATTTAGCAATGGAATTGTTAATCCAAAAGAAAGCATAATTGGTATTAGAATTATGAAAATTAATTCTAAAGTAAATCCACCCCAGATTTGATTTCTTTTCGCACCAATTTGATATTCTGATTCGATTATCCGTAACCTTCGATAGTATATATTTCGTGCTGTTATAAAACCAAAGAATGCTGTGGCTATAATGGAAATTATTGCTCCCACTAAAAAAAAGTAAATGCAATAGATACTTAAATCTGCATTTATCTCCTCGGTTGTTTCCGAGCTTATTTTTGTGTTCAATCCGTAGTCTCTATAGAGTTCATCTCGGATTTTTGTTATATTAGCGTTGCTTGATGTTTTAATTAATAAATTCATATCTGAATAAACATATGTATCGGATTTTGTATGATTTAGTATCTGTGAAGCAGTTAATTCACTCGTGACTAAAGCAAATCGCTCATACCATTTATAGAAGTAATTAACATCGTATCTGTATAGCAATGGAAATATATCAAATGAATTGACATATGTCATTTCATAATAACCATTGTAATCAGAACTAATCATTGAAGTAACAAAGATTTCATCCTTGTCATAGTTGTTTTCCTTTGCATATTTGGCATCCATTAGATATGTCATATTGTTACTTAATTCAATAATATCTTCTTCTGTAAAACTTGCATCCTCAAATAGCTTTGAATCCAATATTTGCAAAAAATCATTTATGTTTTCAATACTAACCAGACTAATATCATAACTCTTTTCTCTACCAAGCTGAGATCTTATTAAATCATACTTTGACAGTTCGTAAATATTGAATTCTGTTACTTTTGCTATACCATCGATTTTTGTTATATTCTCTCTGAATTGTCTTGTATAGTTATTCCAATCTGTTATTATTATATCTGAATAGCAAACACTAAGATTTGATTCAATGGGTATGTGTTCCTTAACTGATTTATTTAGAACCAACCCTGGCGTGATACCTAAGCCAACAATAAAGGAAGCTAATATAACTCGTTGAAAGTCTTTGTTGTAGATTGAAATATGTTTCAAAGATAAAGTAAGGAAACTTTTAGTTCTCTTCCAAATCCTTTTACCGATTTTAGCCCAAATAAAAGCAACAATTCTGGTCAACAATAGAAAAACTGATGCAGATAAAAAGATAAATCCAATTCCTGTTAAAAACCAGAAGATTAATTCTAATTGAAACTTAATAGTTTCCAATATTGGATTATAAAAGAATGAACTAATTATAACCATTCCTGTAAGACCAATAGCAATAAATCCAATTCCAGGCAAGGAAATTAAAAACTCCTGAGCAGTAATTATACGTCTGAAAATTCTTTTCCTTCTTTCCTTATACCTCATGGATGTTGATTTTGCAGTTCTTTTTGCTAAGATGTTTTCTATTATATAACCACCTACAAAGAAGAGTATGAATAAAATAATCAGTGCTGCGAAAATAATAGGTTCACCTAATGACATTATAAAATCATTGAAGACATAATTGCCCATGCCTAAAAAGATAAAGTAACCTATTAAGAAACCTAACAACGATCCTACAAGAAGAGAAATTGCTCCGATAATGAAATTCTCTAATAGAATCATCTTTTTAATTGCCTTGTACTCCATTCCTTGAATCTTCATTAATTTAAATTTAGATTCTAATTCATAATCCCCAATTTTGAAAAGCTCTATAGAAACCAATCCAAAAATCAATAAAAAGGGAATGCCTGATGCAAAGATACTCATTGTTTCTTCTTCCCAAGTCCAACGAAAGTTCAGTAGTGCAACATATGCATCGAAACAAAAGCCATAAGAATAAGGAAATATTTGATCATCTTGAAATTGTTGAATATATCTCTGAATGTTTCGAATATGTACCGTTTTGAATTCATAGTCAAAATCAATATAAAATGATAATTTTCCTGTATAACCTGAATAGCTATTTGCTGTTTCTAAAAAGAGATCGTATTTTGTAATAAGAATGTCATCATATAAAATAAATTTTCGATAATCAGCATAATGCGGCTCATAGTCATCAAGAATGTCACTAGATCTGTTATTTTGGTAAAATGCACTGTCAACATTTTCAACGATACCAATAACAGTGTAATTATTAACAAATGATGTAGCGCTTGAATTATGTCCTAAAGTTATATCATCATTTAAAGTAATTGGTATTGAACCATTTTTTCTATAGAATAATACTTCATTAGAAAAAACTGGTAAACGACCTTCGACAAGACTATCTTCAAGAATATTCTCAGTCGAATTGTCAAATGCCATAAATTTGATATTTAACGTATCCGTTTCATTAAATTCATAATACCGAAATTGTAATGATACTGCGGTAGTATATTTTTCACCTATCCCTGATATTATATGGTTTAATCTTGTTTGTACATAACTTACTTGAGTATCCATAAAATTCTGATCTATTTCTAGTTCACCATATTTCGATGTTTGAGTTGCGTAACTGAGTCTATTATCATCTAACCAATCTTTAGTTTCAATAAATGAATAGAATGAATTGTATCGATAAGTTACCCAAGAAACAAAAAAAGTGGTTAGAGCTAAGAATAGTATTACTCCAGTAATAATTGTAATTAGTATTCTCTTTCGACCTGTTTTGAAGAAAATCTTGAATATTGATTTAAAAGCATAGCTTGATTTAGCATTCATCTCTTTATCACTAATAGTAATCCCTTCCTCTATCCTCTCGATTACTAAATAGTACGTATCAATCTCTCTTTTAAAGAATTCCATATTTTACAAAAACATTTATTTGAGTAATCTAATAAGAAATTATGTGGACAAAAATGGTCTATTTATCCCTAGCAGTTTGACTAAATGCGAGGGGATCTCGCTTCGCAACCATTGGTAGAAAATGGATTAGCGTAGCGTAAATTAGGTCCACTATTTTTTCTGGGAATTGATGTTTTTTTAAGGGTCAGTAGATTCCTTGACAATAGCTGGTTCTAACGTTGCATTGTGATAATAAGCCATTTTCTACTCTGGAAAAATAGTTTTGACTCTTTTGGAAGAAAATTACATAAATAACAAGAAAACAAAAGGTGAAGTAGAAAATGAGTAGACACAACAAGTATAGATTTTTCCTATACAAAGTAGCAAATAAATTGCGACACCTTGAAGGTGAAGAATTCGTTGCAGAGGTAGATGCAATTATCGAAGAGATTCAAAGAAAGAAATTAGATAATTGGGGTCCTTATAAGCAGTTAATCAGCTGGTTAGAAAGTAAAAAAGATGAAGTCCTTGCTAAACCAAAAGCAAAAGGTAGACAATATGATCCATTTGAAATCCCAATGTCTGGAGTCGGAAGAATTGCTCTTTTTGGTTTATCTAATGTTGGAAAGAGCACTCTAATGAATGCTATAACAAATACCGAAGTTGAAGTTGGAAATTTCTTACATACAACAACTATTGGCCAAGCAGGTGCATGCACTTACCAAGGTGTAACATTCCAAATAGTAGATCTTCCTGGTTTTCTTGATTTCAAAGAAGACTGGACAATTAGTAAGCAAATAAACAGAGTTGCTCGAACTAGCGATGCAATAGTGATGGTCGTTGACCTGACAATGAGTATTGATAGACAACTCGAATTCCTAACTGAACAACTTGTAGAATCTAATATTCTTGTAGATGGTAAATCAGAATACAAAATAGCTATCATTGCTTCAAAAGGTGATTTGCCAGGTTCAAAAGAAACCTACCAAGAATTACTTGAAAAAGCTAAGTGGGATGTCTATCCAACAGCATATAATAATGAAGAATCTCTCGAGAAACTCAAGCTATCCTTATTTGAACTACTAAAGGCAATGCGAGTATATACTAAACCACCTGGTGAAAAGCCAAATCTTTCAGAACCATTTGTCATTCGCAAAGGAGCGAAAGTATCAGATGTTGCAGAAAAGATTCATACCAGCTTCGTAAAACGATTTAGGTATGCTAAAATTTGGGGACCATCGAGTGAATTTGATGGTCAACAAGTAGGTTTAGAACACATACTACAAGATGGAGATATCATTGAATTAGTCTTACATAGGCAGAAAACAAAAGCTGCCAAATAAGACTAATTATCTTCATTTCTTTAAAGATTTTCAAGTGTTGTATGCTCGAAATCAAAACTAAAGTGCTTGGGACCAAAGATCTCGAGACCTTTTAGACTATACCAAATAGGATTATTTCTAGCTATAACAATGACCACATCACGATCTTTTGGAAAATCATTAGCCCAAGGGGTTAATCCCTCACCAGTATTAGCATCAACGACACAAATGATATCAGGTGATGATGCAAGAGGTTTGTCTTCTAACCAAACAACTAAGTATTCATTCTTAAACCAAATTTTGTATTGCTTTTTCTTATCATCCTCAAGGATAAGGTCACCAATTACAAAACCGCCTAAATCTTTGGCCTCAAAGCTCTTGACCTTTCCCGGAATTAGGAGTTGCCCATTAATAATCCTAACAAGAGGTTCGATTGGATCCTTAGCTTTGTCTCGAGCCAAGCGTATAGCTGAGCCAAGTTCTTTAGCTTGACTCATAGTATTTGGTATAACTGCTTTCTTATAAGCAGACCAATGAGCAGGACAACGAGCAACGCCAACAGCACCACCGGATAGAACAGCCATCTCTCGAGCAATCGATTCTGCTCTTTGATCAGTTTGTGCAGTTTTCAGGATCATTTCATCGCCATACGAAGAAACTATTGTTAATGGAGTGATTGGAATACCTACAACATTGCTGGTAGAGATGCTGATTTCAGGTTTAGCACGACCACACAAATCACCATCAAGAACATTAATACCCAATCGAGCAGAAACAAGAATGGGAACCAAAAAATTACCTGCACCTATCTCCGTGGAAACAAGGGAATGTAATTTTTCATCAAGGTAACTCTCGAGTAATTTGGTAGCAGTAAGCATTGGCCAGGGATCAGTTTCAGGAAGACCTTCAACATTAGCTAAACATTCAGGAGTACAGCGACCGCCAACCATGCCAGAAACGCAGATAAGAGCATCATCAGGTAAATCTTTAGGGTCAATAACATTAACAGATAGGTTATTGTCTAGAATGTATTTCACTCGAGTTCGAGCAAGAGATTCTTCTCCTCCTCCACCACAACCAAGAATCTTAGCACCAAAAATAAGATCATCAAAATCAGATTGGGTTTTGAGTTCCATAGGAAAATCCCACCTAATACTATCGAAGAATTAGTAATTATAAATAGCTTGTGTAGAAAGGAACCATCATCTAAAAGTAGTAAAATTAATGTTGTATATCCAACGTTGCAAAAGCCAATCACTTTGAATCAAGTTATGAACTTCCTCAATAGTAACTGGTTTGTTAGATTTATCACGAAAGAAGATAGAACCACTTTTTCTACGAGTAAAACTCAAACCAAGATATCTTTTGAAAAAGGATTTTAGCATATATTTGCTACCGAGCTTCAACAACTCTTCAAATGAATCAAGACTGATTTCATACCCTCTATTCCATATTGGTTGGCAATCAAAATCAGGAGCTCTTGAGGAAATTGTACCAAATTTAGAACAATTGGGGCAATGAATTGTTTTATCAATAATACGGAATTCTAAAGAAAATCTGTGAGAGCAATTCTTGCAAATAACTTCTACATCTGTCATTTTTTACTACCCGAAAATATTCTTTGTATTATTAATTCAATATTTAAAACATAATGTAAGTTCAAAAGAAACATATCATAATAAGGATAAAAAAATTCTGTAAAAGGAAATTGTGATTTTTCAGGGAAACAATTAAAATAGTATTTGGAGAAATTTTCTTTTCGGTATATTTTGGCAAGTAATTTTAAATTGTTAATTGGACAATAGACATCTATGTTATAATCGGGGGATTATAAGATTGAATTATAAAAAAATTAAACCCGTCTTTATACTAATTTTAGTTGTTTCTCTAGCAATTCTTCCAAGAATTACTCTCAAAGGAAACAAATATGAAAACATCTCGTTTGAGATTAAACCAGAAGCAAATAAAAAATGGACGTTAATGCTTTACTTCTGTGCAGATACAAGAATAAGTAAAGTAACATCTAATCTAGATAATTCAGAAAATTATCTTCATGATAGCATGTTAGAGGCAATAACAGGTATAGTTGAAAGTGACTTATTGGCAGGATCAGAAGTAGACATAAATGTGATTGCATTATATGATTTTCCTTACTCTTTAACAGATCAATATGGGCATGCCTATATCTATGAACTAAAAGCTGCTTCAGTTGGATGAAATACTACTGTAGCAGATTGGGGACAAACGAATATGGGTGATGGACAAACATTAGATGATTTTGTAGATTTTTGCAAAACGAATTATCCTGCAGATTATTATGCACTCTCACTGGTAGATCATGGACGAGCATATGCTGGTTTTTGTTTTGATTATCACGCACCACATCCTTCCATGACCTATGCTCTTGGTGATTGTCTAACTCTACCAGAAATAGAGAACTCTCTATCAGGAACAAATAATGTTGATGTATTGATATTTAACACATGTCTTGGTGGTTCTTTTGAAGTAGCTTGGCAATTTGTAGATGAAGTATCATATATAATAGCTGGTGAAACAACACTAGGATCAAATCAACTATATACACCAAGAGAATATGTTTACAATTTAAGCCGTAACACAGATATGACCCCTAAGGAATTTGCTCGAATGGCTTTTGAAGTGGGCGTTACACCAGTTGTTTTACCGGAATGGCGTGACTGGGGTACCATTGCAATTTATGATTTGACACAATTCCCAGTAGCAACATTGGGATTATCATTTATGGAAACTTTTGACCTTTTTGTAGAGAGCTTGCATGATGAATTAGATTATAATTCATCCAAAATTCTCTTCTTTAAAGAATTAAGATATAGTATGGGCACAGATGGCCTTGAATCGTCGTCATCCATGTTAGTGGACTTGTATGATTGCATAGAAATAATAGTTGATAATCAATTACAATTTCATTATGCTACCATAGGTGCTTATGGTGCTGAATTGCTTACAATGTTGGAATCAGACCCTAATGGAGTTTTAGTAGATCGATATAACCAGTGGGACGAAAATCATACGTATCCTGCACCCTATTTACAAGGATTCAGCTTATGTTTCCCAGATAGCAAAGATATGTATCATGGGTATTTGTATCCAAATATGTATGCAGATTTGAAAGTAAGTAAAGAGACTCGTTGGGACGGTTTTCTAAATAGATTATTCCAGGTTTTAATTAATGACAAGTTTAAATTGAAAGATTTCTATGAAATACAGCTGTTCATCATTGATCCATCCATAAAATTAGATGTATTCTTCGAAGTTTCGCCAGAAGAAATATATCACGTAGGATTAAATGATGCATTTCCCAATTCTCATATGGGCATAGAAATAGGGATGGAAGGAGCAGAATACTACAATGATTTGTTTGGGAATTTCATGATTCGTATCCCGAAAACAAGTTTAGCTTTGAGCAAAGCAAATGGAGCAGAAACCTTCCAGGTAGTTGTAGATGCTTCTTATGCAGCTAGTGCAACACAAGATGTTAATCTAACAGTGAAACACATAACTAATGATGAAATCGTTTGGCAAAAATCGAAAACACACGCAATAGAAATAGGGCAAGCATTGACAACAGAAATTTCAACAGATGATGAGATGACAGACTTTGAAGTGAGCGAAATAGAACCAACAACCAAAAAATTTGGAATAACAAGAATAAGTAATATTTTGATATTCTCAGTAACGTCGATAATAATAGCTGCTTTAGTTGTTTACAGAAAAAAGAATAAATTTTGAACAAAGAACTCTACGTTAGATTGTTGCATGATACAGAAAATTCTTGTAAACAAGACGGACATTTGTTTTGAGTACGAATCCAGGCATCTAAATGATCCTTATGGCTATAAACACCACATTTCGGACACTGACTAATTAATTCATCTTTGTTTATTGGAAGTTTGCAAACAGAACAATGCAAAGGAGATTGAAAGCAGTATAGACAAATCTTGTCCTCTAATGAAAGTGCCTCACCACAATAAAAGCAAGTGAATCTAGAGGTAATACCTTTGTTAAGAAGATGGTTTGTGTGATTTTTATCCATATAGAGAATTATTTCGCTGTTAACAAAAACAAACTGATGACCTGGCGGTAAAAACCTCTCCTTAAAATCAGATCCTTTCTCAAAAAACAAGTATAACAGTCTGGAAGGAATTGGAAAAGGGGTATCATCAAGATTATGCAGAATGAAGTTTGGACTACGTACATTAGCAAGATCAGATAACCTTCTAGAACTTTCAGTTCCATAAATCGGTTTAGGTTGATAATAACTGAAATTATTAAGCGACCAAATAGCAACAAAGATAAAAAATCCAAGTGAAATGTAGAATCCAAAAAATCTTAGCTTCCAAAAATAAGTGCTAAAACCGACAGAGGTGAGTAAATTGCCCTCCTCCTTAACCCAACTAGCAAATGGAATGAAGGTCAAAGTAACAATGGAACCTAAAACTCCACCAATAAAGGAAAAAACATGATATTTTTCAACATACCTATTATTTAGATGCCTTTCATAAGAAGAATTATCAAGTTTGTGTTGTAAAATACTTGCATAAAAAATTAACCCAATAGCTATTAGAGTACCTAATGTGATTAAGACTAAAAGCCAGCTAAAATTATTCCATTTGTTGAAAGAAGCTGTAAAAAATTGAACATTTCCTTTTCTATACCAATAGAACACTAAATATCTGCCATTGAAAAAAACAAACATAATTTTTTTTGGCAAAATCCTACTAATTCCTAAAAGATATGGAGTCAAAAGAGAATAAAATAATTGTACGGGTGCCAGATTTAGTAAGCATAGTTTTACTTTCATTAACTAATCTCCCTATTAATTCACTTCTTAATTTAGCTATTGAAAAAAGATATATAGATGTTACGATATATTTGAAATTTAATATTTTCACTAAAAACAAACGACAAACCTACTATCAAATAAGCGGAACTAAAACTGGACGCTGGAAAAAGTTCCCAGCCGTCCAGGAAAAGGAAATAGGGATTTTTTATTTAATAAACACCCTTCTAAAAGAATAGGTGTTTATTGTGGGGAGAGAGGGTCCAACAAAAATAGTTTTTGTTGGATTGTAATTATTATTGGTGACTAGTATTAAAAATTTTTCGAGTGATTCTCTTTTTCTTTTGCATTTTCATTGGTAGTAAGTAACTATTTTTTGACAAAAATATTAACTATCCCTTCTTTCAGACTATCCCAATGTAATAATTCCGTTTTTAGTTCTCCTGCATATTTTAATTTAATTGCTGTTATTTCTATCACTTCATCCACTGCAACATTTAGCTCTCTTAGATGATCAAATAGTGTGATTAGTATTCATCTTTCTCTCATTATTCTTTTGAATTCTTTCAAGAGTGTTGTGTATCGTTTTATTCCTTTATTTTTACACATTGGGTATATTACATCAAAGAACAGGATTACATCTACTGACTTATTTGGTAAGTCTACTTCCAGCTCCCCTTCTGTTTTCATTGGTACAATATTCTCTAATCCGAATTTTCCTGCTCTTGCTATCACTTCATTTACTGCTCTATGATCTACATCTAGAGCATAGATTCTCCCTGTTTTTCCGACTATTTCTACTACTGGAATGGTATAGTTTCCCATTCTGCAACCAAAATCCAGTACAACTTGTCCTTCTCGTAAGTTCAATCTCTGAAAGAATCTTAATTCTGCCCCTCTATACAACGTCATTACATCTTGTGCTAGTTGTATTTCGGGGCTTTCACCTGCCATTTTTTCACTCCACCTGTTTCTATTAATTATCTATCTAATTGATTTATTGTACATTTCCTCAATATATTTTGATAGTAATTATTAAAAATAGTTTTCATTTTATGGACTTAGTAAATTATAGTTGATTGTAAATTTATGTACTTCTCAGGGAAATAATCTTTTAATAGTCGGTTCT
This sequence comes from Candidatus Heimdallarchaeota archaeon, assembly GCA_019058275.1. Taxonomy (GTDB): domain Archaea; phylum Asgardarchaeota; class Heimdallarchaeia; order JABLTI01; family JABLTI01; genus JABLTI01. The sequence goes on along the minus strand of JAHLVW010000051.1, from coordinate 23,234 downwards.
CTTACTTTCTAGCTAACATGAAGTTCAAATTCCCCCTTACTCCTAAGGCTATCCGAGAGGGAATGGAAAAGGTTCTTTCTTCTATTATTGAGGAAACTAAATGGGATTTACAGCGACAGCTCTCAGATATTATTATAGAAATTGGCGATGCTCCAGAATTTGGATTTACTTTTGGTGTGAAGAGAGATAATAATAAGATAATTTTTGCAAATTGGTTGGATACTATTCAACCGGAATTGACTAAGAGAAAATTTTCAGAATTTATAACAATTCGAGAAAGCATGTTGCTCTTCTTCTCTACAACATTACAGGAAGAATCTATTTTAGAGGTTTCAAATCTTTTTGTCAACATCATGGCTTTAACATATCTTCAAAAAAAATATGAAGGTAAATCCTTCGAGTCTGAATTCCAAATTTTAAAAGCCAAAATCCTTTATCCTCCTGACAAAGATCCTATGACAAGTTTCTATCCAATTGCAGAAATTGATTCTTTATTAACAACAATTGTTAATCAAAACATAACCTATAAACTGATTTTTAATACTTTCATGCATTTTATCGAAGATATTCCTTATGAAGCGATAGATTCTGAGGAGCTTATCAATGACTTTTCTCGCTATCTATCTTCGTCTCCTGAGGAAATGGTCGCACCTATACAATTTAAAGATTCCACTATTATTGTCATTAATGAACTTATCAATATTGGTCATAATAGTACAGCAGTAGCTATTGGTAGAAATTTGCAAATGAATCATTCTACTGTTACAAAACATCTAACAAAAATTGTTTCTCGATATAATGCATCATGGAGAAAGGAACTTAACTGGCAAGCATTAGGTCTACATACTTATTTGCTGTTAATAAAACTTGATAAAAACAAAGTTTCAGAAAGAGAAGAACTTGCTAAGGACTTACTAAAGAATCGCTACATCTTCGAATTATTTGATGGTGAAGATAATGATTATAATTATTTATACTCTGTAATTCATTGCCCTCATTCAATTATTGATAATTTATCCTTTAGGTTAGATAAGTTTGTAAACGATAAAATGATATTTTCTTTTGAGCTTAAACCAATTCAGAATAAATTATACAGAACATCCTTCGTTCATCCTAAAATTAAACCTACTATATCAAATTTCGATAAATTAATTAACAACAAATTACCTATTCAGAAATTCATACTCTGGAATAGTAAAGAGAAATTCTCTTCTGAATCCAAGGAAGAAATTGTATTTGATCAAAGATTGCTAGAATTCTTATCAATATTGATCTCAAAATCGATTATTACAAAAGGGTACTATGGAGTATGGATGTCTGAGTTGAATGCCTTTTTATTAAACAATAATATTGATCCAAATGACACTTTAGAAGCTACAAATTTCTTTAACAAACTGCAGAATGAAGCGTTAGAAAAAGGATTATTAGATTATCGTATATCAATATCTCCCTCAATATTGAATTCACATGATCAATTGATGATTATATTAAAATGTGACCCTAATTCAGATTCAATTATTAGATTAGTTGACAGTCTTTCTGTATTTGGTTGGATTGTAATATTGAATTCTTATGAGGAGCTATATTTGAGCATTAATGGCTTAAATTATAAAGATTCAACATCTGATCTAATTTCTAAGATACTTGAAGAGAAAGAAATAGAATTTAGTATGTTATCTATCAAAAGCTGTTTATTACGTTACGTACCATACATTGATTTGTATGATTTTGAGAAAAAGAAATGGATTCTTTAAAAAATATGGCGGAATGGTAGCTATCCGCCACCACCAGTTCCAGCATCGCCTTGTCCAAATCCGCTAGGTGATACTGCTTGTTTAATACCTACTCCGCCTACAGCAAGTAGTGATAGAATTATTATTGCTAATGTGACTACTTTTGTGTTTAATTTTTTCATTCTTCATTGTGTCTCCATATAATTATCAAAAGTAAATTATTGTTATAGGTATTAAAAGAAAAAACTAGCAAAGAAAACGCACATAACAAGCTTTTTCTGGTTGATTTTGTTTTGATTATATAAACCTAACAATTTTCGTTTTTTCATGGATTTTTCAACATTTTTTTCAAAATGTCAATTCCCAGAAAGTATACTTGTTTCAAAAGTGTGTAAATGACAAGAAAGGAGGTTTTTAAATACTTTTTTTCAGATTATTCTTTAGAAGGAAATGAGCTGGGATTTGAATTGAAAATTGGTCTCCGTTTTTTTCCCAAACTCGTTCTTCAGTCAGTCCTCCACCATTTCGCTCTCTCTGCGCTTAAATTGCTGCATTCATTTTGGGGAGACTTTTCTTTTTTCTGCTCTTAACACTAATCCTTTTCTGTCGGTACTATAAAAAAGATTTTTCTCCCAAATTTTTCTACAAAAAATCCTTTTTTTGGCAAAAGATTTCCAGTCAATATTATTGCTAATCATATAGTTTAAAATCATCTACCGTTCCCTTTGATTTCCATAGAATGTACTCATCCATTCCTCTTTTGACAAAATCCTGTATTTTCCCTACTATTTGATAACCATTTTCTAAATAGAATTTTATTGCTTTTACATTCGTCGTTGTTGTTAATAGGAAAACGTTTTGCAATCCACTCGAGTATGCTAGCTCTTCTACATATCTCATTAGTTTCGCCTTTATTCCTTTACTTCTCATGTCTTCCCTTACTACCATTCTTCTTATATAATTTGCAAACATAATGTCTCTTTTAATGGTAATGTATCCAACTGGTTCATTTTGATGAACTGCTACAAAAATTAACTCTATTCCTAATCTATCTTTGAAGAATTTCTTTGCTCTTTCCATTTTTAATCCGAAGGCTGTCCATGGAAATGATTTTATTGTCATTTCTGCACAAGGGACTATATCTTCTTCTTTTAACTCACGGATTTCTATTTCAGTCACTTTTTTCCCTTCATTTCTTTGTTGACCATAAGGTTCCTTTCTTTTTTAACCATTTTTTAAAATCTTGAAATTTCCAATAATTCAAAAAAGCTCTAACACATAGATGCAAAATAACTGGAATATCATCACTTATTATTTCTTATTAAATTCAATTTCTGTCAAAAGATTTCACATATAGCATTACTAGTATCTCGAATTAATAAATAAAAAACAACAGTATGGAATTTGAAAATCAGAAAAAAAAGTAACAAAAGAGAAAAACAATAATTTTAATTAATACTTTCTCGTTTTTCTCACATATAGAATCACACTAAGATTAAAAATAACAAATAAACAGATAACATTACCTGTTAAACCGAGTGATACTGTAGGAGGTATCGAACCACTATCAGTTGAATCAGCATATAATTCTCCAAGTATTAATGTAAAGGTTACTTCGGTGTAGGTACAGTAATTTGGATCAATGCTCATAGCAAGATAGAGGTAGCTTAAGGGTCTTGACACGCCCTTTGTCCATTGATGTTGAATTTGAATTACACCACTTTTTAGAATACATAGATTTAATATATTATTTGTTCTAGCTATTTTGAATTGGAGAGTGCCTGAAGGTGAAAGAGTACCAGAAGGTGTATCAAATTGCTCTATTATCCCATGTTGTGCATTTACATAGTATTTTCCTACTTTAGCTGACTAAGCATCAAAAATACCACAAGTGCAAATATCTCTATATCCACTTAGAGTTTCTTCATCATAAGTTCCATCCTCAAAATAATAACTACCTAACATCAAACTTACTTGCGTTAGCATAGAACCTGTATAGATATAATTAATTGAAAGCTCTAGATTAAAATCATAATAATCATCAATTTCACCAAAACCATTGAAGAATATTTCCCGAGCAGTTTCACCCTCTTCATTATTATGAACCAAATTAATTTCTGATTCACTTAATGTACTATTCACAAGATCTGTATCATAGTAACTTGAAAAGCCACTAAAGTCATCAATGATATAATCCGGACTTGGTAGAGCTGATACATTCATTGTATTATAGGTTAAAGTAATACTAACTAAACCTAGAATAACTAAAAATGAAATTATTTTTTTCCCCATTTTAATAAACTCCGCTTTTTTAATTAAAAGCTACATTAATGATAATCGCATTATCAGATATAAAATTTTTTTAACGCTTCTTTCATTTTCTAGGTAATTTTGTCTTTAAACAAAGTATTACTTATTACTCTTGTTTAGAATAAAGTTTTTTTATTAAAATTAACCATAATGTACAAGTCTGATTTAGATAATTTCTTTTAATAGATTATTTATTTGAAAATATTTTTTATTAAATTAATCATTTAGCGTTTAATCTTTTAAAACATTTATATACTTTATAAATGACTTGCACAAGAGTTTAAATAGACTCTTGAGATATTATACTTGAAGAAAAGTCGACCTTTAATATATAAATTGGGTTTAAAAAAAAGTTCGCTTCCTGATTATTCATGTAGTATGTGACCCACACTTTGGTTAACGGTTTCGTCATATTGTCAAATACCAATCCTATTTGTATGCTTCATTGAATACGAGGTGAGTAACTTTTGGTGAATATTAATGAATAATGTAGAACCAGTCTATTTATTCAACAATGACATAGATATGATCTGTGTAGAGTGTGGAACAAAAATAGACAAACAAAACATTCTAGATCCTGACAAACCTCAATTCTGTTTTTATTGTAACAGAAAAAAAATTCAAAGATTTTAGATCTAGAGATAGAAAGAATTGATAGATCATATCAACTCTTTTTTTTTATTTTTTATTTGACCAGAAAGTTTCTTTCTTTTTTAACCATTTTTTAAAATCTTGTAGTATCTTCTTGTGATCAAAAGCTAGTTCCAACTCAAGAGCTTCTGTTAAACTAAATTCACTATATTCCGCAGCATCATCTCCAGCTTCTGGATTACCATCATAACTGCATATAAAGACTACCGATATTACATGACCTCGAGGATCTCTATCAGGTTCGGAATAGACACCTAATATTTCTAAAGGTTGAACATTTACATTTAGTTCTTCTAACATCTCTCTTTTCAATGCTTTTTCTACTGTCTCTCCTTCATCTAAGCTCCCTCCTGGCAGAGCCCAGTAGTCATGGAATGTTCTCCCTGCTCTTTTTATTAGTACTATCTTGTCATTTTGATATAGGATACTATCTACTGCATATCTCATAACAAAATCCCACAACTATGTTGAATTAATAACAATAGAAGTTTATTCATTAATCTGTCAGAAGTATTCTTTCTATGTCAACTAGCTTCTCAACTACTCGTTTTCCTTTCGGAGTTAACTCGTAGTATAATCTTCTAGAACCCTCTATAGAGGTTAGTTTTACTAACTCAAAACCTGTTAGAACTTCTCTCACTTTTATTAATGTCCGGTCATTCATTCCTAGTCTGCGTATTTTTGATCCGTACATTTTTTCTCTATTCCATAATAAGATTAGCAGCTTGAGAGTATCCTTCTGGTTATTTAGCTTAAAAATCAGCATTTCTTCTTCTGAACGTTCTGACATATTACTTTATCATTCCATTCACTCTTATTTCTCTTTTCCATCAAAAATTAGAAATAATGATGAAAAGTCATTTGTATATTATGACTTTTCCTTTGCTTCTATAGCTTCCTTTTTGGTTTCAAAGTCATCGCTAATTTTCTGACCGTCAAGAGCAGAGAAACTCCATTCTTTACCAGAGAAAGCATGTACTACTCCTGACCAGTTTCTTTGGAGGATTGCTATCCACATACATAGTGTTAGTAGTCCTTGTGTAAGAAAAACAATTCCTGATGCAACAATAAGGCTTCCATGAACAAAAGTCCAGGGTGGTGCTAAAGGCATAAAGAATGCTGCTGGTATTGCTAAGACTCCTGTAAGAATGCTAGTGAGTCTTGAGGGCAATTTTAGTCCTTGTGTTAGTACTGCTGTTGTTAACATATAAGTCCAGTATATGAGTGGATTGATGTAGAGAAGGGTTCCTATGATTACTCCCATACCTCTACCACCTTGAAATTTTAACCAGGGAGTATAATTGTGACCTAATATACAACAAACTGGTCCAAGAATGACCGCTGCAAAATGCCAGTACATAGAATCATCCATGAAATAACTTAGTGAAAATATTTGATCAATTAATGCAATGGTTAAAGTTCCTTTACCAATATCTGCAAAGGTAATGGTATACCCTAGTAAGGGTCCAAAAGTAATCATAGCATTAAACCCGCCAGGATTGCCAATATTATACTCTCGTAAATCCTTGCCCGTAAATAATATTCCCAACCAAACTGACCAAGGGATAGACCCTAGCAAAAACGCTCCTACACAAGCTAGAATAATCCATAAGATATTAATCCAATTCATCTCATCACTTCATAGTTGGAAATCGTTGGTTAGTTTTCTACTCAATTCATTAACTAATTTTGATTGATTAATCTTTCCCCACTAATTGACTTCTAATGATGGTTAAATTATGGACTTTAATTAAGTAACCTATCGTCTCTCCTCTCTCAAGTCATCTAGTAAAAAAATCAACATATCGCATATCGTAAGAAAAGCGACGCATTTATGCTATTAATTTGTAACTCACTATTAACATCGTAAATATGATTTATAATGAAAACGAAGGTAGTAAAACTTAATTTATTAATGTCGATTATTATAGCTGATTTCTAGATTTTCTTTGTCAATCTATTAGGTTTGTACCCTCGATTAGCAAGAGCAGCAAAGGTAATCTTGGTAAAGAGCAACTCACCGCACCTTTTACAAGCGTAGAAATTCTGGTAGTGTTTATGATCACGAAGAATGAGCTCAACAAGAATGCCACACTGAGGACACCAGTGAGGGGTTTTACATTCTTCCTTTGCTTGTCGACACCATTCAACAAGCAGGTCTTTATCAAAAACAGGTTCGTTTAGCATAGGAACATTCACACTCAAGGATGGCTTGGGGGGTAAAGGGAAATGGCATTTACCTCAAGTCTGAGACTCGACTGAAAATTTCTGCTACCCTAGAAGGTCTACGTCCTACTCTCAACCGAAAGTATTTTTGTCGGAAGAATATCACAGAAAGAAAAATTACTCTGAAAAAATGTAGGAGTTTTTAAGGAATATTTAGAACTTATTAGTGGACCCATGAGGTTCTACACAATGAAAAATCAGATAAGTATTGTCCCTTGGATTTAACTAGACGATTTTTATTCAGGATCCCTAAATCTCATTGTGTAAAATTCTATTTTTCATTTATTTCAAATCTGGTTTGATTAAAAATAAAATAATCTGTAGTTTTAACTTGATAGGAATTGGATTAGGAATTCAATAAACCTACCAACTCCATAACCAATAACAGCAGAAATAATATGCTCAACAATCTTTTGCCTCCATGAACCTTTCAATTTGTGTATAATCGATGTTGTTGTTCTTGAATAAGACAATATTTCAGTCATCATAGCATCTTGATCTTGATTTGTCTGAACTTCAATGAACTCATAATTTAAGAGTCTCTTTCTTCTTTCCGATAGTATAATTTCAATCATAAAGGCTAATGATTCATCTTTTATATATCCAGTTAAATCTCCCTTTTCATATATTTTATTAATATAATCAAAGGCAGAACTACCTATTCCTTCTATAAGTAATAAACCCCATGCAATATAGTGTTTAAGATAATCATTTTTCTCTGTGTTAAAAACTTCATGTAAATCGTTAATAGTATGCTTTGCTTTTTCACCATGTAAACTTAATGCTATAACAGCGTGAGCTCGTCTATTTTCATTGTCATCATTTATTGTAATACTAAGTAACTGGTTAATTATGTTTACATCATCTGTTTCTAAAAATGCTTGTGTAATATAATGTGCAGCAGGTGGTTTTCCAAGCTTATTAAATAACTTATCAAATTCCTTATTAGCCACCAGTTTGTTAATTCTATTTCTCCTAATTCGATAAATGAGTTCTTTAAGCAATGACCATAAAGGAATTAAAAAGAAACCAGAAACAACATAAGTAAATGCTCTTGTGTCTTGATTATTAATAAACTCCAACAATAAAGACAAGACAATAATAACACTTGCAAATATTGGAGTTATAATTAATCTATCAATAGCTTCCCTCCGATTATAAGCTTCCAAATTCTCTAATAGTCTCATATTCTTTTTCCTGATAATTCTATATTGAATAATACATACCTATCTATAAATATAATTAAATCATCTTTTGAATAAATAAAATTTCGTTATATCTTTTCCACCATAATTACCATTTCATTTCTAGTTGGCAGTTGTTTTGATTTCTTCAATTCTCTTCTTCTGAAAAAAATAGCATAAACTGGAATCAAAATCAATGATGTAGTTATAGGAACAAGGAAGGGATACCATCTAAAACAAGGTGTATCTTGCCATTCTTTTGGATCAGATTTGTATATCACTACTTCTTCCCAATCAGTAAAACCATCTAAATCTGAGTCATTGGAATATGGATATGAATTTGTCCTCTTTATCTCAGTATAATCATCCAATTTATCAGAATCAGTGTCAATTATATTTGGATTGGATCCATACCAATATTCCCAAATATTTGTTAATCCATCGTTATCAATATCATTATCTTCATCCATATTCTTTAAGCTTTTACTATATTTATATTCAAACCAATCTGCTAGTCCATCACTATCATTATCTTGCTTGAATGTATTTACAAAGAATTTCCAGTAAGCATCATCTATAAAATCAAAATTCTGCGAATCATAAGATTGTATAATAGTTGTTCTTGGAAAGGGCAAATAAATCGATATACCATTGGCATTGTTATCAAATACATCATGACAATAATTGAAAATAATTACATCATTAAGATAATTCTTTAGATTTACTATCGATGTCGTTAGATTCGAATATCTATTATTTTCAAATGAATTGGATATTAAATTAATAAAATGGATTAGATCAATATATTGTTCATCAAATTTACATGTTTTAGAAAGAGCATCAGTAAGTAAAGAAAAAGATTCTATATTTGTAATCTGAGTAAGATTTAATGCAAAATTATTCATATCATATATAATATATTTTAATTTATTTAGATCAATAACTGAGCAAGTTGTTGGCAATTTAAGACTAATTCTTGATATTGAGAAAACTTCTATGAATATTTCAGAAAAGGTTATTGGTTATGTAAAGGGATTATCTAAAATTCTTTTGATTAGTAAATCCCAATCAATTCCTTCACCCCAACCAGTATTTTGCTCAGCAATATAGTAATCTGCCACATCCTGAAATTCATAGGCTACCTCGATTGTATTCATAGTACAAGCTAAAAATGATATAATATCAATTTTTGTTGAATATTCATCTTCACTCAAATGAATAGCTGATTTGATTTCATAGATACTAAACAAACGAGAATTGTCTTCCATAGCACCTGATATCCCACCACCATGATCAAAGAAAGCTAACATGTACTTATTTGCAGAATAATTTGCGAAACAATATCCAATAAATTTTCTTAAAACTGAATGCTCAGCCATATCTTGTTCTCCCAAATCAAGAAGTAGAGTTGATTTTATTTCATGTGATTCATCATGTCTAATTTGATAGTATCTGGCACCAGTCCAATTACCAATAGATTCATCATATTCATCACTTCGATCAATCATAACAATTATGGATATGTATTCATTCTCTACATAACCCATTTCCATATCATTAATAGTTTCTATAGCATATTTTTCTAGATTATTATCTCCACATAGATAAGCCATAATTGTCCATTCTCTTTTAGAAACTGAATTTTTGTTAAAATTAGATGAATAAGATGATTCCCTTTGTATAGAACCTATTGAGATAAAACTACCGTTCATTAGTAACAGTAAGAGAATTGTAAAGATACTTGAAACACAAACCATACTTATTGATTTTTCATAATAATAAACTCCATTTACTACCTTAATACCTATCATTGAGTTCTTTTCCTATTGTTTCTCAGATAAAAAACTGAAACTAGGAAAACAATTGAAACTAGTGCTAGCAAAGAGAAGTTAATTATACCATTTGCAGTTGGTGATTTTGTATCAATATTAGGAATTGTAAGTATAGGTGTCATTGCACCAATTACCATTAAAAATCGGACATCAATTCTGAAGTCAATATCTTCCTCAATCCAGACATGAACATTATAGTATAAAATATTATTATCATTGTAACCTCTTGTGAAATCTATTGTCTTATTCCAAAGTTGATGATAATTTCCTCGATAGTCATATATTTCCCAGAGTATGTTTTTAGCAATAAGTGTCCTGTTATCTAATAACGCTGTGATGTTAGTAATAAATGGTTTAGTTGATACTTCATTCCTACGAGCTTCTCGTTCTTGCCAACCTGATCCAATGTAACTTTTTCCCTCGAAATATATTCCGTTAAGATGTGGAATTTCTATTGTATTCACTATAACAGTAACAAGTAAGATTGACACGATTAATGCTTTTTTTCTCATCAAAATATGCCCCCTCTAAATTGCTAATAAACCATAATTATGGATTTAAACATATAAAGACAAAGCTAAGAGGTAGACGAAAGTAATCATCCCTTTTATCAACTATATAATTATATCAATTTAATACATTTATATAGTAGAATACTACATAAAACATTGACTTTTAGGATGATTGGGAAGAGGATTATCAAATTCATTATTTTTGTAGGAATAATTACTGGTATTTTTTGGATAATTTGGTCAACATGTACATTTGTTAATACCAATGAAAGAGAAGAGATTGAGATTTTCTTTCATAATGATTTGAATAATGGAACTGTTTATGCACGAATAAATTATAACATTGATTTCACAAAAAAACTAACACATCAAGAAATAATCCAAAATGGGGAAAATATAAATGATTGTCCATTTTCCATAGAACTATTCCTTTACAACAATGTAACATTTTGGGTTAATAATTGGCTCCCTAAGCATCTTTATTTAGATACTAAATCAGAACCAATCAATGCTAATGGTGTCAACTTCACTAATACAGGCAGGTTTTTTGAAATTATATGGTATAAGAACATAATTAGTCAAAACCGTTTTCGATTTACATTATATATATCAAATGCAATCAAGCATCCAAATACTGAAATCTATAGTTTAAGTTTGGAATCATTCATAACAAGTTTTAATGATACGCAACTAAATAATACGGTTAATGTGGATCAAAGTGTATGGTTAGATAATTACACAGAAAAAGGAATGCAAATTTCTGAAACGAATGTTAACTTTCATAGTATAAACAATTTTCAAAAAGTAAGTTCAGATTTCTATCATCAATGGGAGTATCCTCAAACAAATGAAATAAATTTACATACAAGATTTGATTTGGACTTCACTACCAAAAATAGTAGAAGGAGAATCTTTGCAACGGATATTTTCTTTGATTTAGGAATAACCTTTCCCATTTCCGCAATTGTAACTTATTTAGTTCTTGATAGAGTTATAAGTAATCTAGATGTTCAAGATAAGGCTTTGGAAGATTCACTTGATAAAATATCGAAACAAAATAATGGTCTGAAAAAGGAGCTTAATGAAATTAAACATTTATTATCAAAAAAGGATAATAAGTAAACATACCTATTGGAATGCTTGATTGTCTTTAGAATTATATTAAAATAATTACTATCATTTTATCTCAACTTCAATTTTATCCATTTAATTACTATCGATTTCGTTCTCGAGGAAGCTTAAGGACAGTCTGACAATTAGGACAGGAAAGGTGAATGTAGTAAGGCTCCTTCTTAGCAAAGAGAAAGAGATGGAACTGACCACAGTGAGAGCAAAGTCTCTGGGTACGCATCATTTCAAGGACTTCCTTTCTCCACAGAGAAGGATCTTCACCCTTATCACTAGGAAACCAGGGAATGTAGGTGTGATGACTACTCATACAAGAAAATAATGGAATGAGTTTGACCCCAATTAAGTATAGGGTAGTGATAAATACAAACAAATTGAATGATTAAAGGAGATTATTATGAAAAGGATATACTTGTATTCATTAGGTCCACTTGCTAACCATTCTCCAAATCATATTTGCTGTCCTGTTCCAAAGAAAATTAATGAAAAGGAGATATTTTTCGGACCTTGCATAGCAAAAATAAGACAAAGATTGTATAAAGAATTTTTGAAATCAGCAATTTTACAAGAAGAAAATTTGCTTATCAAAGATGAAATTTATCTTGTAGGGATAAACTCGACAAGTAAAGGATTACCAAGAAGGATTATTTGGTCTGGAAGGATTAATGAACTAACAACTTATAAAGGTGCTTGGGATAAAATCAAATCAACAAGTCAAAATAGAGAAAAATATAACTGCTTAATTACAGGTAAAGATTAACCATTACTTGTAGAACCAATTCTTGATGATTATAAGCAACTTATTGGATACAAACATAGAAAAAATGGAACCCATAGTGATGGTTCATGGATAAAGGATTTAAGTTCATATCACAAAAATTCAAAACAGGAATTAATTATCGATTCAACCAAAAAAGAAATCAGACTGAATAATAATAGAAAGAGAGAGCTCATTTTGAATCGAGATATTTGTTTGTGGTTGGAGAATATCTTTTTTACAAATGGTTTTGGAATTATCATTGATGATGATTTCTTAGGTTTATTAAGAAAAATAAATCTTGATAGGAAAGATACTATAAGTAATAGAACACCTTTTGGTAAAACAAATGACAAACCAGTAGTTCGAAGAAATTATGGTTTAGTTATAGAAAATGAATATGTGAATGAATTTATTTCGCTAATTAAGGAAAAAAGTAGTAGATTACCAACATTAATAATAAATTAAATAGAAATCAATAATATTAGTCTACTTGCTATTATTCATTGATTTAGTTAGGTTTCTACATCTTTCTAATAATTTCTCTAATCTTTCTATTCTCCATTTTCTATCTTTCTTGATTTGCTCATCTAACTCCTTTTGCAGAATGCTTTCTATCTTCTCTAATTCCTTTGTTGGTAAACTAATCTCACAATATTGTTCAATAACATCTAGCGTTTTATCAACAAGATAACTGGGTATTTGGCATTGTAAAATCTTTAGAGCATATTCATTTATCTTCAAACTTTCTAATTTTGCAGCCAAATCTATTAATTCAAAATTACTTTGACTTATTTCACTATAGATTGATTTTTCTAATAATTCAACATCCTTTTCAATTAGAATATCAACGATTTTTCTGAAATACTCTAGATCAATCTTTGATTGTTTATTTAATTTCTTCTTCTTTAGGATGCCCTTATTTTCTATATTATAAACTTGATATTTCAAAACATCAAGAGAATTTTGTACTTCTTGCTTTGCTGATATATTTTCGATAGCTTTTAGGAACAATTCTTTAAATTTAGAATGTGGATTTTCCTTATAATAAAATAATAGATCATTTTTATCTACATTACTAAATTTGGTTGCTAATAATTTAGTTATGTAATTATTAGCTAAATTATCAAGATTGGAATATGTATCTAAAAATGGTAAAAGTAATTTAATCCAATATTTATGAGATGGGGGATACTCATTATCTAATGATACTATCATTTTATCAAGAATATTCTTCAAGATTTCTTCAGTTATATTTAAATTCCAGAATTCTTCAGTTGGTAATTCATCAACTAGATCTCTTCCATAAAAGGAAACAGGTTTTTCAAAGAAATCTGTTAGTAGTTTTAGATTAAGATTAATATCTGAAAGAAGCACGTTAATAAAATTGTAATTCTTTATCTCACTAAACAACCATAATTTGATGTGTTGTTCTAATTTGTATATAATTAGCATTTCTTTATCATCATCAAAGAGTTGTTTTAACCAATTTTGAAATAATGTTTTAATGTCAATTAAACTAGCTTTAAGGAAATAACAACTAAGAAAATCTTCAAGGTAATTTTGATTTTTGCGAGAAATAATGACAGCCAATAGCTTATCTATATTATTATCAAGTTCATCTATAGCTTGAAGTAGAGTTTCTTCACTAATATTAGAAATAAGTTTACGAAAATAGGCATCAGTTTTCATATTAGAACCGAGTAAATTTAAGAAATCATTCCAAACAATAGTGTATCCTTCCTCAAGTAAGTACACAAGTATTTGAGGATTAATTTCTCCAGAACTTCTTGTTTCTATGAAATTTTTGGTTACTAAGTATATCTGCTCTAAATCATATTCAGTAAAATCATAATTTTCTAAATTAAGATATGATAAAAGATAAAATCCTTTTTCACCTGAGTCTAGCAAAATAGGCAGCCAAAAATCTTCGAATCCCTTTAAACAATTCAATTGTTTTGATAGATTTTCATCTTTTAAATACATTACTTTTGAGACTAATTTAAATACTAATTGTTTAAATAAATCCTCACTAATGTATTCTCTTATATTCTCAAATAACAGAATGCCTAATTTGCTATAATAATTAGAATTAGTAATTTTTGAAAAGAGATAACCAATTAGATATTCCCAGATAATTTCCTTTTTTAGTAATGAGTCTATGGCTTTAAATCCATACTCATATATCATTTCAGGTCCAGGTATATGTCCACCACCATCTGTAGCCATACCATTAAGCAAGGATTTCCATATTTTGATAGCATATAATGCTAGATGCTCAGTTCTGGCAACTTCAATCATTCTATATGCTATATATTGTAAGTAGTCATCATCTGTAAAATCTGCTCTATGTCTTAATAATCCTTGAAAAGCAATAATGCTATCGTATTCATTCACCAGAATAGACCAATCTTTGATTCCATCGTCAATATTGCTTTCTAATAGATTCAAAAGATAAGTTTGTGAAGGGTTACCATTTATTTCATGAATTAGATTGAATGTGTAATTTAGACTCATTAAATAATTTAGTTCTTCATTGAAGTCCTCTTCATCATCTGCATCATCATCTTTGAAGTCCATTTTAATTGCTTTCTTATCTCTTTCATTAATTTCACTCTCAATATTACAAGCTGTACATAAACCATTTTCTGGCAATACGTTTAAACTATCAAATAACTCTTGTATATGGTTCACTAATGGACCATTAAATTCTGGGAAAATTTCTCTTATTTGTTTTTCATATTGATATGGGTGTATACTTTGTGAGTAACTTCCAAACTCCCGATCTTTTACAATAGAATCATAAGCGCTATCCAATGCTAATTCTGGGATTCTTTGAATTATAGTTAGTAGTCTATTGGATAATTTTTCATTTCTTATTGGATCATTTTCATTTATAATTTCATTTACTATACCTTGAACTAGTTTTTCGTACCAGTTTGGTGTTCCCATTCTGAATCTTCCCATAACAAAAAGATGACCCTTATCACCAGTATCATTTAAGAATTCTGTGGGTTTTAATTTAATTTGATTATTAGTCAGATATTTAACAATAATTTCATTTGCATTTCTCCCAAATTGAGATAGTGCATCATCTTTTTCCCAAGGCTTTTTACTAAATAATAAATTGTAAAACAACTTCATTATATCTGAATTGATAAGTGAAATAATATTGCCCTTCTTATACATAGAGTAAATGTATTGAACAGTAAAATAATCCCTTAATTGTGGTAAATTGAAATAGACAATTGATTTGTTAATTGCTGGTAAAGTAAATATATCAACAAATAATGGATTATATGGATTTTCTTTGTATAATTTTTCAACATATTCTGTATCAATTTCTCCCGAGTATGATAGATATGCTAATTCACCACATATTCCAAGAATGGAAGCATCATTATGTAAATCCTTTTTTGTATATTGTCGATCTACAGGACCATTTATCAAATCATAAACTGAATACTTGGCACCAGTTCTTTCATCATTTTCAGATTTTAGTAATTTAGTTATATCATTAATCGATTTTATCCGAGAAATCAAAGAGGGTTTATGTTTGAATGTTTCCCATAAGATTTGCCCATATATTTGAAATTCAAACTCTTGATTTTTATTCAAATCTAATTTTATGGGAAATTGACTTCTGATAGAAAGCTGTAATGGAGTTAGATCTTTATACTCAATATCTAATGATTTGAATCCAAATTTCTTCGCTCTATTTTCAAGATAAGCACGGGTTTCTTGTTTGTTTGGTTGTAAAAGCCAATAATAATTCAAACCTTGTGTTCCTAGATTTTTTTCTAATCTAGTTAAGACAATTGGTCTTGTTGACAAAATAAAAGAAATATTTTCTCGAAAAAGAAAACTAATCCAATTGTCGATGATTTCTTTTCCCTTAGTTATTTCATCATAACCATCTAAACAGAATACAAAATGGTTTTCCTTTAGAAATTTCTCAAATAGATCCAAATAGACTTCTTTCCTATTAATCAAATCCTTATCCTTAGAAAGATATTCAAAGTATGAATAGACAACTAATTTACTAATTTCCAACAGAAATTTATCACTTAGATCCTTTTCACTAGGTATTACCAATTTATTGTTTTTATAATTCAAAAATAGCTGGTCATTAATTTTGTATTGTTGAATTTCTCTTAGTGATATATAAAGTGGGATTCCATATTGTGATTCTTTTTGTATAACTTTCTCATAAATCTGATGTAAAAAAATAGATTTCCCTGAACCTGCAAAACCAGTTATAACTGAATAATTAGATAATTCAAGAATTTCAGATATTGATTTGACAGCATTAATCTTATTACTGGGTTTCCCATTCTCAAAAATCCTTGTTTTAAGGTTTAAAATCCAATTTCCATCTTCTTTAATCTCACCCTTTTCAATCATATCATTTTTTATAGCTTTAAGATAATAACTAGCAGAATCATTTGATTTGGGGATCCAACCTTTTTCTAATTTCTCTATGAATAGAAAAGATAAACGAGGATCATCTTCAGGGCATTCAACTACATTGAAGCTGTTCTTTATTGCTATCATATCTTGTTCTTTTAATTTATAACCAGATTTAACGAAACTTAATTTTCGTATAAGATCATCACCTGTAATTATGTCAAATCCTACTCGATACTTTCCAGACATTTGAGATTTATCATAATTACTTCCTTTTTCGAAATAACCCCAAGCTTGAACTTTTCGCATTTTATTTTCCGTAATTTTTGGAAAAATCCTTTTTCGTAATTTTTCCAATTCATCAATAACAGCAAATCTCTCTTTCATTAGTTGAGGGAATAGATTAAGTGTTAAATCATCATTATCAGTTTTAATTAACAGCTCATCCCTTTCACTTCCTATTATTTCCCCCTTGATGGATTTTAGTTCTAGCACACAAATGCCTTTTTCTTGTATTATTAGAAGATCAATTTGAGCTCTATTGCTGATTTTGAAATTATACAATAGATAAATTGGTTTATTCTTGTCATAATTATTATGGATGATACTACAAATTTCAACTAACTGATCCCATTCGTGTTCATGTTCTCTATCCTCAATCTTTCCACAATATAGATGAATTCCCATATACATTCTTCCAATTCATTTCTTTTGATTATTTACATTTACATAAATAAACTTCACCATCCAGATTGGGGCAGAGAGCTTTTAATCTAGACTGATGAAGCTATTGATCCTTTATTTGAAGCTCTTGTTCTTGGTTGGAAAATGGGTTCTTCTCTGACAGATTATGTAGATTTTACAGATTTAGATCACCCTGAAATGCTTCTCTGGAAAATTAAAATTCTACAAATTTTTACTAATCCTTATGATGATGAAGTTGAAAGCAATAATAAAGAGCTTCTTGAAGCTGTTAGGAGCTCTTTCGATGAAGTTATGAAACAACACGATTTAAACTATGTGCAAAAAGGAATGTTCTTTGTACAAGAAATTTACAAGAGAATTGAGCGAATATAATACTATAAGTAATCTCCTAATCACAATTCAAAAATTCTCCTCTAGATAAAAATCTTAATCCTTTATCCAGATGTTTCGAAATCTTACCTTTCACTAAAAACAGCTCTCAGAAACTAGTTCAAAAGATAATATAAAAGAACCTCAAATAAGAATGCAAATTGAAATTTTTTTCTTTCAACTAATTTTTCATACTGCAAAGCTGTTTTAATGAAATCATTAAATTGAATTAATCTATTTTTGGAATTTTAAGATTAATGCAGGCATTTCCTAACTGTTCCCATAAAGATTTATCATTAGGATCGAATTTCGGGTCAAACGTTTTTAAAAAACAAGATTTCTTAAGAACCTTGTCACGTATCTTGAACTGGTTATTTTTCCAATAAAAAGTATAAATAAAATCACTATAAAATCTTGAAGGTATAACATATAATCGCAATTGTGCAGTTTTACCTAATTCGAGTTTTACACCTACTACTATACGTCTAATGCGATTTATATTAAAACCTGTATATTTTTTATATAGTAATCCATTCTCTAAAAAAACATTTAATGCAGTATTAGGTAATACTCCCAAACTAAAATTCTGAACAATACCGAAAACATCTTGAGTTTTTTGAATAAATTCCTCAGAAGTTATCTTGCCTTTATAGTATTTATTGAATTGTCTTCTTACATAGGTTCTCTTTTTTTTATATTCTAGTTCATGATATTCTAACTCATTTGCGAATATAAACTTACTATTCTTATCAACAAATTTGATAATCCTTCCCTTAGTTGTGATTTCTGGTATAAGAGTCAATAATTCTTCATCAATAGGAAAATAGTAATTCAAATCATATATAGACAAATCAGATGGATTGAAAAGATTTGGAACAATTGTAATAATAAGACTGTAAACATCTTCAGAATTAAACACAAGTTTCAATATTTTCCTTTTTCGAGCAATATTCTGAAGAAATTTTTTGATGTTCTCTCGTTTAGTTGTAGTAGTTATTTCAACAAAAAACAACTTTCTTTTATATTTGAACATAGCATCAAATTCTGCTAGTGGATCACTATCTCCATATAATGTAATCCTTCTTCTATCATATCCAAAGCCATTCTCTACTTCATTTGTTTTGACATAAGGATCTTTTAAAATAAAATTGTTGACATCATTATTATTTCTAGCCCAGTCTAGTAAAACTTCAGAGATAAAAGCTTCATATAATTCCCCTTTAACGTTACTCAAAGCCCAATTGTATAATCTATGTTCTGAACTTAATTTTTTTAAAAATTTTACTGTGTGGTAACCATGATTTATAATTCGTTCTTTATAATTTTCTACACATATTTTTTTTGGAACGGATTTTTTAATAGATTTCATGAGATTTAATATCTCAATCTCTTTCTCTTTATGCATTTCATTTTTATTCCTATGATTATTTTTTTTACTCATATTGCAACCTCATTTACATTTATTAAAACGAAACGAAGAATTCACATGCCCAAGTCCCCCAATAGGCTGTGTACTTGAAGTCGGTCATTTCAAGATTCATCAATTTGTGCATAATTGATGAAATTCTCATTATCTAAAAACACCTTCTAAGATAAAAAACTTTACAATTTCAAATGTGTTAAATGGTGAAGTATTTTTTTATATTCACTTCTGTTCTATATTTCAAAGTTTACTTATAAAATGATTAATTAAATCATAAGTTTTTGTATCTAAAATTTCCAAATTAGCTTCTTCATTTTCAATGAATTCTTTAACAAAAAGCAGAGTTTTTTCTGTTGAATCACCTATTTCATATGCTTGTTCAATCCAAATATAGGGATTTCGAATTGAGTTCATTTTAACATCATATCTGAATAACCATATGTTTCGATTTCTGTAAATTCTTTTAAGGTTTTAATAATGAATTTCCCATACCATTTTGATATCTGTTTATTTCTTAACATCACTTTCTTAACATGCTTTAATAATTTTTCAGGATTATTTACTTCCTGTTCTTGTAAAATGGAAAAGGTATCTAGATTAACAAATGAATCACTTTTTGAACCTTTAGCAGGACCAAAGTCAATGGCAGATTACTATGAGCATCTAGATAGATGTAAAAGAGTATTTAGGTCCAATTGGCATGGACCAGAAGGTGCATATGTCAAGACAACGAAGCAAAAAGAAGTTGCAGTAAACTTTGGCTACTACTCTATGATTAGTCAATTCCTTTTCCATAATCCAATTACTCACGCAGGATTTGAAAGAGGAGAAGTAGTTTTGATTCACTCAAATGATGATTGTCCAGAAGGATTTGTAGCTTTTTATCCAGTTAACTTTACTGAAAATAATAAATTAATCAGCACATATGCTCTATGGGACATGTTTACTTTTCCAAACTTCAGAAGAATGGGAATTGCTACAAAATTACTTAAAGATGGATTATACAGTTTAGATATTGATCTTGATTATTTTGTAGTTAATACTCCCATCAACCATAAAGCTGCAAGCATTATCATCCACCAGGAAATAGATTCATTAATTCTCAAATATGATGAAGGATATCAAAGAATAACAATAGATCAATTCAAGGATTTTCTTTAATAGAATTATGATCCATCAAAATATTTTGGATCTACTAATTCATAGAATTCCAGAAACTCTCTCTAGGCTCTTGGAACCAGATCAGCAATAAGCTGTAGCAATTCTTCTTTTGTTTGATTATCTTTCACATAGTTGTAAATCAAAATATGGATAATTGGAATTAATTCAATTGCTTTGAACATCGTAAACACTTTTGGGTATTTGTGAGTGATGAAGCATGTTTTTTCCAGACAATAATTCTATCCAATTCCTCTCGAGAAAAAATCTGCAATTAACCCTATTTCAATTGACTATTTAAAATCCAGCAAAGAAAAAATTGATGGTCACAAAGTAAAACTTCTGTTAGTAAATGTTGAAGAAAAAAAATGACTAATGGATCCCTTACCTGCAGAAAGAAAGTTGATTGATGGGGTACCATCCTATTAGTTTTTGAGAGGGAACCTCTAGGACTAAATCAGATGATGCCCTTTCATCCAAGAATAAATACTCTGGGAGATATGAAAGAAGAAATATTGAGAGGGTTTCGTTCTTTTGAACTCACCAAGGCATATAGTATATTGGTTTTAAAACTTAAAGAACTAACTATTTTTTATCGGATAGAAGAATCGATGGCCAAAAAGTAATTCTTCTGTTGGTAAATTTAGAAGAAAAAAGAACTAATTGCACCTAGTGGTGCATTTAGTAATGCAAGTCAATATGTTGACTTTCAAACTTACGTGTAAATATGATAACAGCCTATCATCAAGTATCCATTTCAATACTCTTAATTGAGCTTTTGCAACCGACACTCCAGAAGCACCTAGAGAACAAAAAAGTAATTCTCCCCGTGCTAGAAAAAGATTTCGAGAGAATTATATTTTATTGTATGCGAAAAATGATAATCGATTCTAGAATTGCCAGCCTTCTTGTCGAAACATATCAAAAATAGATAAATAATCTAAATCATAGTTAATACAAACAAGAGGTATTCGAACTTTCTGACCTTTTAGTTTCTCTTCAGTTACAATGATTATTTTCTCAGCAAATAATTTTTGCTGGTTAGATGATCTCATTTCTAATGCCATCGCTATTATCCATGGATCAGCTTCAAAAGTTCCTTCTGTTTTAATTAATGCAGGGTAATTTTGCAGAATTTCTGTTACATAATGCATCTGTATTTCAGTTTCTTTCGCGAACATTTTTCTATTTGCAATAGTCCATTGTTTTAATGTATCGTCTTTTCGATGTATTTCGTTATAAACCTCAACCACAGAATGTAACAATCCGTCTCTTCTTAGATTGCTCATTCTCTGCCAGACAGTTGGATAAACATCAATTGGATTATATCTATTCAAATGAATAAGTGAGCTAGTGTCAATGATATAATGATTGGAGGTCATTTCTCTGCCTTCGCTAGCACTTTGTTGAAATTTTTAGATTTAATTGACAGATAACTAAGAGCATCACTATAGGTGATATGTTGTTTTTCAAAGTTATCAACAACTAATGAAACAAATTTCACGCCCAACTCAGATAAGCGTTTCCGATCAATAGGTACACCCCCACCCTTGCTCAATGGTGTTTGAGAAGCTATAATTTGAAAACGTTCTAAAACGTCATTATACTCTTTTTGAGAGATAAAATCATGTTTATACATATTATAGAGAATCATAGCTTTACTTAACTTTAATTTTCGAGATAAACGATTAAGAATTTTAGTTTCTGTAAGATTATTTTGATATGTCTCAAATACATCTTTTACATCTTCTTCTGGGAAAAGAAAAGATGATGCAAAAGTATTACACCACTTTTCAATCTTAGTGGAGTGAGTATTGATAAGTGAAGGAATGTCAATAACAGTTTCACCAAGTAAAAGATGAGCAAATTCATGCATTAATGTAAAAATCCTAGCTTCAATAGTATCTTTGGTATTTACCGCTATCACTACTGGAAAATCATCTGCCAAAATAAACCCACGAGCATCATCTATTGGCATTGAAAATTGAAAAACTAATATATTCCAATCCTCAAGAATATCACGAAGATAGTTGAAGAATTGATAGCTGCTATTGAAATTTTTTTGTTTCTCAAAAGTTAATACAAATCTTTTCCTAAAAGTATCAGAGATAGTTATAGGATTAGTTTTAATATCAACCGATTTAATTGTAGGTGTAATTAATGAACCAGTATTATTTGATAGCTCCTGGCTAATAGTTTGGAGATATCGAGCTTTTCGTAATGCTAGTATTGTCTTCTTAGTAAAAACTCCTTTTTGATCAGGATGAATCATTCGGTAATCCTTAGGTAATGGTTTCTCTACTTTAGGTTGTGGAAGAAAGAAAGCTGCTAATGGACGTCGAAAAGCAGTAGTAAGCTCTTTTAGTTGCCGTAAAGTTGGTTTTCGTTCTCCAGCTTCAATAGCTTGAATAACAGCATCACTTGTATTCAATCGTTTAGCAACCTCTGGAATTGTCCAACCAGAACTCTCACGCAACCATTTGAATACTGCAGGATTGATATCAGCTAAAGGTGATCTTGTAGGCACAAATTATTCTCCTTATTTAACTTCTATGTTCAGTAAACCTTATACTATAATTATAATGCCTTATTTTAAGCTTATTTACACAGTAATCACATCATCATTTCAAAAAGATATTCTGATTATTTTTTTTAAACCTAGAAAGACTTTGCTTCTATGCTCTTAGATAAGCTTTAGCTTTTGTAACTGCATGGATATGTGCTGATTCATTGGCATTTGTTCCTGCATTTCAATACTCATAATTGAGCTTTAGCTTTTGTAACTCGAAGATGGGTACATGGATGTAACTTCTGGTTCGGTTTATTCAGACAATATGAT
>JAHLVW010000050.1 GCA_019058275.1 Candidatus Heimdallarchaeota archaeon | reverse complement strand
GTTATATTGAACCCACAGATGAAATGGCTGAATATCACTCAGATATCGATTACTATGTTGGAGATCCAGCTCCAACAGCTTACTTCTATAACTACATGGATGACAATAATGTCATGTTTTTAGGAACGACTGTTTCAATAAACGAAATTGAAAAACTATATCATGATTATAATGTTAGGGATTGGCTATTCAGTTTCGATTATTGGATAGGTAACACCTCAAGTACAGAACAGGAAATAATGGATATTAAATTCTTCAGACCCACGACTAATGAGTTCGAAAATCCTACGAGTGTTACAGATTTGTTTGAAAGCACTGATTTTGAAGAAATTTATGAAAGCTTGAGTGGCGATTTTGTAGGTCATCTTTACAATGACAATACTGATTTCAATACTCATAATATAAACTTAGATCATGTCTTCAATGATTATGCAACGAATCATGGTTCGGAAGAATATCTATATGTAGTTTTGACGGTTAATTTGGATAATTTTGAGAACCAAACCGCTTACTTTGATAATATCAGAATAACTCCTGATGGTCTTTACAATGTAGGAGGATTAGGACAAAAGTATGGTTTAAAATTAGAAGTTCAACTAGAAGAAATAGATGGATTTGATCCAATAACAGATGCTAAAATTGTCAATTATCCTTACATCTATTTAGATGGTGTTTTTACAACAGATCCATTGGAATCATTTGATAAGGATTATGAAATTATTACAAAAGTAATCGATCCTACTTACAACAGAGAAATCTATCTTCACTATTTCTGGAGCGATGATAACTATATTACAGAAAATGAATTTACTAATGAAGATTATCTGATTAATAGTAATGAAGTTCATTTCTACATACAACGAGAAGAGTTAATTCATTATAGTCCACAATTAGTTCAATTATCAATCATGGAAGATATAAGTAAACTAATACAAAGAGCAAAAATACGCGTTGATAGGGAGCATTTGATACACACTCTTTACATGGAAGTTAATGTTGATAATTATGCTAATCACTTACAAATTAGTAGTATTAGTATTGAGGGAGTTAATCCATGGAAGGAGGTTATAGCTGACAATCACAGAATAAGTTCAGAAGCATTATTTGGTAATATCCAAGGTAGAACTGAAACAACATTTTTAGCTACATCATACATCTGGTCTGGTATTACTCAAAAAGTCTATGCTTCCTTAGGATGCGATAGTGAAGCCAGTTTATTTGTAAATGATCAATTAATGATGAATTTCAACTCAACTTATAGTTTTACATATCCTCTCGAAGAAGTAATTGAATTAAAAGCTGGTTTGAATAAAATAACTCTTAATATACTCAATAAGAAAGATGGATCTGAATTCTCATTAAGATTCTTTAATCAAGAAGGAACTGGTCTTCTAACTGGTGTTAAGATACTGACATCTGAGGATGCTATAGCAAATTCACCATTGGTATCAGGAACGTTTGGAAATGGTTTAGTAAATCTTATTGGTTTTAATTTTGATTCAAGTTATATCGGTGAACCATATTCGGATGAACCAATTTACAAATTGCTAACTAACATTCTAATATCAGAACTAGAACATAGGAATCTATATTATCAATCAATTAAACAAAGACTTCTCTCTATTATACAAGAAAGTATTAGCAATAAGCATCAAGATAGGAATAATGATTGGCATAACGAGGATGATCCTCTAACAGCATTTGAGGATGATGAATATTATGAAATAATCTCACATATACAATCTCTGCAAAGAGATGTTAATCTTTTATTTCATCAAGTAATGACTAAAGCTCGAACAAAAAATGGTCAAAAATTGACTGAATTAGAAATAGAGGAGTTCAATGTTTTAATTGCTGAGATGTTCTATACAGCCCAAATGACTGGAACCAATTATGACACAAATGGTGGATATTATTGGTATCCACATGATAATTTATTATTCGAATTTACTGATCCATACAATTATGGTGATTATAATTATCCTATCTTTCCAGATATGGATTTAACAAAATCAGTTGCTATTAGTTTTGATGCATTAGGTGGTCTAAAGGAAAATAGATATTTCATATATATACGAGGAATGGAGTCAACTACACCAAATGGACTTTCATCTACAATTCAAATTAAACAACATAAATACTGGTATGATTGGTTTTACCATTATCCCAACTCTGGAGTAGGACAAGCAAAATACTTTGGAGAATTTAATATCTATGGACACAAAATCGTAGATGTTACTGATGATATAGAAAACGATGAGAACAAGATACTTCTTTCAGAATCAGATTCGAGTTATCAAAATCCAATTTCACTATTAGATGCTTTCAATGCATCATTTTATGCAATTCGTGATTTTGTAACATATAAGTCTCAGACTAATAATGATCCATTCTTAGGTACAATTTCAGATAAAATACCAATTAGTCACACAGACACTATGTTAAGTGAGTTGTCTGTTGGCAGGAATCTTAAGAGCTTCTTTGAAAATTGGCAGATGAATCTATACCTGAGTTCAGTTTCTGGAACTTTGGCTTTCATAGCTGGTTTAACTGCGCAAAGAAGAGTAGAATATCCTGAAAATGTATATACAGATCATGACATTGAAGAACTAGTAAAGTATTACAGGAATATAGAACCCAATCAAAAGAGTCAAAATTATTTTGCTTCAGGTAATAGTTATATTAAAAGGAAGAATAATAATCCAACATTAAATGACTATTATTTAACAAAATATGGTAGAAAATTTAATTTCAATACAATGATTCATTCAAGTCACTTTGGTAATAGTATTGCAAGAGCAAGTTATTTCGCAGGACCATATGAGAATTTGAATATCTTTGGAAGTAATGGACTACCAACAGATGTATTAAATGATATTTTAGCAAAGGTTTATGCACATTACCTACACGATGATAAACTACCAAATGATCTTATCATAATTGATAATATAAAAGGTTCATCATCAACTTTAGTATTTAAACCAACAGATGCTAAAATTCTTCATGAAGACTCCAATATATATCCAAGTGATGAAGCTGGGATAGAATGGCTAAAAGGTGACATTGAAGGTCTTTCATCACAAGCTCAATCATTTCTAAGTTCAGGCATTCACAGAGAGATTAATCTTAAATTAATAATGTCAAAGAACAATAAACCAGCATTAATAAGAGAAACACAGTTAAAGATCGACCAAGAAGTTTTCCATAATACATTGACTGAATTGTTACATGATGAAAATTCTCCATTTTACAGAGAACTGAAAATGGAAGGTACCGATGGTAAAGACCTAAAGAACATGATAAAATTGGAACATATAGGAAATGATGACAGTGGTGATTATTATCAGCTAATTGGTTATCATCCAAAAGCACATGGAGAGGAAATAAAAACAGATATTATAGTAAGAAAAACAACTACTGGAAAATACGAAGTAGCCTATTTGAGAGAAGGGAAAAATCCACATTATGAGAAAATAGATGGAGTAGTGCAATCAAAGGAATGCTTCTATAGATTTGGAACAAGACCAACAGAACAAGAAATAAAAAACGAATTGGGAGTTGCTTCATTAAACGATGTTGTCATTAAAAAATTTGAATTCCAAAAAAATGGGCAAGATGTATGGCTTACTTATCGAAAAAGCTCAGGAACAACAATGTATGCTCTTGGAAGTAAAGGAGCAATACAAATACCTGAAAACATAGAAACTGTAAAAACAACATGGACTAATGATGAATTACTTGATTATAAACATCAAAATAGTGAAACAACTGGAAATGGAGAATACACACCTTATAGTAGTATTTCTCAAGTAGATAATGTACACAATAAATTCACTGTAATTACAAGGACTGAAACAATAGACAGTATAAAAAATGAGATAATAGCACTATTAAAGAAAAATATAGAATCACCATCTTCAACAGAAAAGAAAACTGAGATACATAACGCAATTTTGTATGTTCTCATTCCTTTACTAGTTCTACCTAAAGCAATGAATAGAATGGCTGGAATGGATGATAGTATAAGTCAATATCAAGAAGGTTCAAACTTTGTTGCTATAAAGAGAAGCAAGAGTAACCCTAGAGAAGTGTTTGCTGATGTAATTAGAGAACTATGCAGTGATTATCAACTTACTACCAAACCAAGAACAGGAAAATACAAAGATAAAACTATTCCATTCATCAATGATGATACTTTGAAGAAATGGGTAAATGGGCAAAAAATTACAAGTAGTCATATGGGAAACAAGAAAATTTTACAAAAGATACTAGATAATATCGATAGTATTCTAGAAAACAATGGTTGGGGTGATAGCTGTTTAGGGGAGCTAATTACTAGTAAGTCATCTGAATTCCTAAAGAAGATAACTGAGTTCTGCCATCATGAATCAGCTTCAGGAACAGAAAGACTAAATGAATATATTGGAACAAATTTCGGTGACAAGAAATTCGCTACAGTTCGATCTTGGTTGTACTCATATTTACAAAGAAAAGATGGTGGTTACATAATTGAAATAGATGATCAAGAAATTCCAGTAGCATTCATTAATGATTTTGATAGATGGTATGAAATGATAGAAAGGGCTCAAACAATTTACTTAGGTTCTGGAAGAGAGAATCAGAGAGATGGTATAAATGGTGAATACAATCCATTGCTCGAACGAGCTAAGATTTTCCTATGGATGGAAGGAGTTTTAGCTACGTTCAAAAGCATTGATCAGATGTTTGATACAAGCAAAGAAGATTCTCCTGGATACTTACCTTTGACTACAAAAAATATTAAGAGTAGACATTCTCTAAGCTTCTTTAGGAATAATATATATCAGAAATCTGAAGATATGAAAAAAGCACAAGGTTATAGAGGATTTTATGTTTTTACTCAATGGAGCTCACCTACAGGAAATCTTCCAGCAGTAAGATTACTTAATGGAGCAACAATAGCTGGATTGCGATCTAATCTTCAATTAATGATGCACAATTACTTGATGACAGGAGGAGTTGATATAGGATTAGGGAATAACATAGATAAATTGGCTAAATTAGTTGGCTTGGACGATATAGTTCAGAAATTAATAAATCCAAAAGATAATATTGATATTTATCAAATAAAGAGTGAACAAGCTCGAGTACCCGATCCTTATGATCCAAGCAAGCAGCTTAACAGACCTGATTTAAATATAGCTAAACTTCATCCTTCTCTCAATAATCCATTTTGCATAAATTCAGCAGCTGATCTAAAGAGGTTTACCAAGAAAGATGGTCGCACAGTGATAAAAAATGTTGGGATTAATCTGTATGCACAACCATTATTTAGAGGAGCTACTGATACTAGTGATTACACTTTTGGAGATTTGCTTATTGACACAACATATGAAATAGAGTGTGTAGATGAAGTAAAGATGGACTTGAAATTTTACAAACATGTGACATATTGGGATCCATCAGCAACTCCAAAAGATGAAAATGGAAATCCATTAACAGTTGTCGATCCAGATTATCCAGGCGGGGCTTGGGTCACAGAAAAAATCGAACTAGGTAAACATGATGATGAACATGTACTGGTCGTTGATAGTAACTTCAAAAAGAGTGATGGAGTTGGATCATACTTTGTTAAAGATGAGAATACACAAGTATATCAACTAGGAGCAGCTAAAATACCAATCATTAAAGTTGTTGAAGGATCAACAACAAAATACCAAGTATATGGGAATTTCTTTACTCGAGAGCATATTACACATACTTTAAATCAACCTAATAAAAAAGACTTCAGTACAACTCTTGAATCATGTGTAATCAGTGATGAACAAAAGCAAATATTTTTTGAACAAACTGGTATAGCTGCTTGGGCATCTAAAGAAGAAATCAGTTTAGATGATATTGAGATTATTCCAGTTTCTAATGATATTGAACACAAATTGGATTTGCATAAAGCTTTAGTAAAAGACTTCCAAAGTTATTTGCATGAAAACAACAATCATATTAACAGAAATAGTAAAAATAAAGAAGGATTTATTCTCAAACTAGCAGTAACAATGCCTTACCATGCATTAAGTCAATGTCAATATTGGGGCAGTGGATTAAATCTAGGACATATTCCAACAATGGAAGAGGTTATGAATAGATTTATGTTTTATAAAGAAAAAACACTAAAACTTATCTCTGAAATAAAAAATCTTCTAATTAGAACTAAAAAACAAAATGGACAAATAGATTACAAAGAAGTACAAGAGATTCAAAGGGCAAGAATGCAATCAGATACTAAGGCTGGAAGGAAAGCGAGAATGGAAAAAGATTCTAGAATGCCTGGAAAATCTCCACATGAAAAATCAAAAGTTAGTAAATCAGATATAAAGAAATATTTTCCAAATTCCTTATCTGAATACTTCTTTGGATTATCAATTGGAACATTTGGTTTAAGCAACATAGTTGGATTTGTTAGAAATGTAAGGACACAGTTATGGCAATCAAAGATTATAGAATTTGCATCATATGCAATGCAAGAAGATACATACATGATGAATGAATTCTCAAGGAAACCTGGAGCTGATGGAACTTATGTAGCTGAAGATGCAGAAGTAGGCTACTTAGAGAAAAGATATTCAGTCGGAGAGGATAATGAAAATGCAGCATTTTGGAAGTTCGGAGAAGGACTTGTATATGCTGGTGCAGTTTGGGTTACAGATTACATAGAAGTTGGTCCAGCTGATTGTTTCGAATATATAAACGGGATGCTGAATGGTATTCAACTAGCAAAAGTGGATTATGGTATGCAACCAGTCTGTTTAGATTTTGCTACAACAATAGTTATATGCTTGCAAAATTTCACAACTGAGGTATTAAATAGAGATCTCCCAAATTGGTTAAGTAATGTAACACAAGTAACTCAACATCCTGCATTTAAAACCTACTGGTACGTTACACTCTTCGTTTTGGGTTCAGTAATTTCAGTTTTTACAGAGCTAGTAAAAGCTTGCACAATGTCAACTTTTGCTGGAGGATTAACAAGCACAGCAATAAGCTTGGCAGCAAGTAGTGTCACACAAAAAACTTGGTCAGGAATAAATCAAGCAACAATACAATCGTTAGCTACCAGTGGATTTACAGATCATTGGTCGTACTATCAAAAAGGAGATGAAGCAATGTACTGGAAGATAAATGCTTACAAAGTACTAAACTGGATGTACTGCGCGGGAAGTGCACTTCGACCTGAAGGAGCATTCTTTGAATTATTCTATCTCAGCAATTATTTCCCAAAAATTGGTGAATGGGCAGGACCATTCGATAGCATGCTACCATTTGTTGTCCTAACTACCTTTGGTGTAGGAATGATAATGACTTACTTAGCTTCTGTGTTAATGCCAGTAGCTGTAGCAAGTGGGGCGCTAACAGCAGGAATAGGAGCATTGATTGTTGTGGCAATTATAGCTGTGACCTTCATTGTCTTACGTATCCTTAAAGCGCTTGGTTTATTTAAAAAGAAAAACACATCTACTACAGGAGATGATTAGGAGGAAAAGAAACCAATGACTCAAAATGTGGAGATCAGTCCATTGGTAGATAAAGCAATAGATGCATGTAATGATGGAAAGATCGAATTAGCAGAAGAAATAATGGAAAAAGCAATTATCTTGTACGGTGAGACTGAAGAAACGCTCTACTATGCTGGATTTGTAAAAATGAAAAAAGGAGAGTTAGTTGAAGCTGATAGACTAGTTAGAAAAATAATAGAATTTAACCAGGAGAATCCAGAAGTATTTTATCTAATGGGAACTATCAAAGAAAAGCTAAATAACTACAAGTCTGCAGTCATTTTCTTTGCTAAAGCTTTAGAGAAAGGGATAGACGATGAGCTTATTGACTTTAGAATTGTCAATAATATAACAGCTGCATCAAGTCATATAAGTCATGGACCCAATTTTTCTGAAAGGTTATTTAATGGATTAATCTCTAGAGATTCTTCCAATCCAGTCCTTCACTTTTATGCTGCATCTTATATCTCTAAAGAAAACTTAGAATTAGCAATAAAGCATTTTAAGAAAGCATATAAGATGGCGAATAAAAGACTAAGGAAAAAATTAACAGAGATATTCAATAAAGATCCATACCCATTTAGTTATATTATTAATTCTGAGGAATATGAAAAATTACGAAAAAAATGGGCCTTAAAAAAATTTGATTAGGAAATAATAGGTGGCTTAAGAATGAAGGGGCGAAAAGGAAATCAATTATTGATGATTTTATTCATAATAAATTTCATAATTGTACTTGTTGGAACGTATGCAGTGAGTAAATTTGAGGGGAACAATAATGGAGGAATACCGTGCAATATACAATTCAATGTAAAGGTTTTTGGAAGATGGTCAGAACATCGTATATACTATGACGACTATACTGAATTCTATTTTACTGGTACAGCTGATGATATTGGCTCATTTAATAAATCCATTATTGCTTTTCTAATATTAAGTCAAATATTTTGTCTTGTCGGGTCAGCGTTTTCAGCTGTGATACTAAGACGAATAAGCTCATTTGGTACAGAAGAAAATCAAAACAAAGTAAAAGTAGGAAAATTAGTTGGATCAGTAATTCTATTACTTGGAGGGATTTTTGGGTTAATTAAAATGATTTTGTTCGCAGTTTTTAAAAGTACAATAATTCAACCATTCGATGCTTTAGGATGGTTCAACCCAAACAATACACCAGAAATACAATTTGGGTACGGATTTATCGTCTCAACAATTATATATTGCTTGTTCATAGTTTTGTGTATGATTTCACTAGTAGATGTAACAGTAAACTTGATAAAAAAGCAAAAACAAGAACAACAAGTAATCACTATGGAGGAAACTAATAAAGAAAAAGAAATCATCATTTAAAGAGGTTTAATGCAGTGTATAGATTCCGCAATATATGGAAAAGTAAGAAATATAGAAAAATGAGGAGATTAAGCAGGGAAAAGAAAATTGAAGAATTGAATAACAATATGTTTAGTAATGAATATCTAAATTTCTTTGAATATTTTAAGATACTTGAGAAACATAAAATTAGATCAGAAGAGCTTCTTCATCCTTTAATTGATGAATTACATAAGATAAATGATACTTCCAATATAGGTAAAATTAATGAAACTCCTGTTACAGAAATAGACACTATTCTTAAAGACATTGTTCTTAATCACTCAAATGACAAAATAAGAATCATGTCTCTTCTTTTTTACCTTAACTACATGCTAGATGAAGAAGACTTCTATGATCGATTTATGGATGACTGCTTAGATGATGGCAAACTGTATAAAATATTCGATCTTCTTATTTTAATCTATGAAATGTGGAGTCTTATAGATATGGTAAATCGAGATCCTCCATATATAACTGAAAGATTAGATATTGAGCTTGATGAAAAGGTTAACATGCATGTGATTGAGGAGCTAATTCCTCTTTTTATAAGGATAATGAGATTCGAAAATTATCGACCTGAATTAGAGTTGATAGTTATAATGTTAAAAGGATATATTGCGCAAATACTTGGATTAAGAAATATAAGACTAAAAGAAATATTACCGAAATACATTAAATTATACAATGAGGAAATTAATATTAAAAGACCTTATTATCCTTTTAATGATTTTAAGAATTATGCAATGGGTTCTGAAGAGGATTGTTTCTACTTTTTTTATAGAGCTTACTTATTAATTATAATAACGGAAATGGGGCAAGAAGAAGCGATCCCAACTTTATTATCAGCATTTAAAAAAGATCCATCATATTCAAACCATCAGTATGCTATGGAACAACTAGTTAAAATGAAAAACAAACAAGTAATTTCAGAAATTAAGGAATACATTTACTTCTATAGTAGAGAAGATGATTTCTATGAAAAAATTCTCAGAAAAATAAAAGGTTCCCGAAGAACTAGTATAGACTTTTATGTTGATGCTATTATTTATGGAATAGATGATATAATAAAAAACGAGTATTATTTAAAATTAGCTAAAGAACAACCTCTAGAAGTTTTCAAGAAAGTAATTGATGTTTTCGTTTCAGAACAAGAAGAAACAGAAGATTATTTAGAAGCTATCGCAGAAGACTTGTCAGCTATTGGTTTACAAAAGAATGATGATGGATTAATATCCGTATTAGACAATCTAACTGACGAAAGAAATGAGATTGCTAAAAAAACAATTAGTTTTTTACAATAGAAAATAGATTTTTTGCTTCTAACATGTTATAGACAAAGATTCAAGAAATCTAGTAAAAAAGTCAGCATATCGTATATCGTAAGAAAAACGTCGTATTTCGTGAGACATACGAAACGATACTTTTCGAATTAATACCTCAACCGTTTTATTTATATTCCCAATTCAATAACAATAGATTACAAAAGTTATACTTTTTATAACTAAAGATAAAGTCCCTAGAGGGGAAGAAACAAAATGTCCGAAGAAATATTACAGGAGAAAGCGTTAGTAATCGACAACGGCACTGGACTTTCTAAGAACGGTTATGCCGGAGAAGATCAACCACGAAGCGTCTTTCCAACATTAATAGGGTATCCAAAATACCAATCAATAATGACAGACGTTGAGCACTACGTACGAGAGTATTACATCGGGGAAGAAGCTTTAAACCTCCGCGGTGTCTTAAGATTACTCTATCCCATTGAGCACGGAACAGTTGAAGACTGGGACGCAATGGAGAGAATTTGGCACTTTACTTTCTACAATGACTTACGAGAGAATCCCAATGAACATCCTATTCTCTTAACTGAAGCTCCATTAAATCCTGAGCACAACCGAGAGAAGATGGCTGAAATCATGTTTGAGACTTTTGATGTCCCAGCCATGTATGTTTCTATGCAAGCAGTACTTTCACTTTACGCCAGCGGTAGAACAACTGGTTTAGTTGTAGATTCTGGTGATGGTGTTACCCACATTGTTCCTATCTACGAAGGTTTCGCTTTAACCCATGCAATTGACAGAATTGACTTAGCAGGCAGAGACATTACCAACTACTTTAGAAGACTTCTAAGACAAAAAGGCTATTCACTAACTAGCAGTGCTGAACTCGAAATAGTGCGTGATGTTAAGGAGAAATTATGTTACGTTGCTTTAGATCCTGAAAAGGAACTTCAGTTAGCTGAGAAAGTTTCTGGAATGGAAAAGACCTACCAAATGCCTGACGGCAATGTCTTGACCATTGGAACCGAACGATTCCTTGCTCCAGAAGTATATTTCCAACCACAACAGATTGGTAAGGAAGCTATGTCACTTGATGACGTTATCTTCCAATCAATTAATAAGTGTGACGTTGATTTGAGAAGAGAACTCTACCAGAACATCGTTCTCTCTGGTGGTTCCACCATGTTCAGTGGTCTCAAAGAAAGACTTCACAAAGAATTAACTGAGCAAGTTCCTGAAGGAATTGAAGTTAAAATAATTGCTCCACCTGAGCGTAGATATTCTGTCTGGATTGGCGGTTCAATCCTTTCATCTTTAAAGACCTTCCAAAAGATGTGGGTCACTAAGAAAGAATACAAAGACCTCGGTCCAAGCTCTGTTTTGCGATGCTTCTAAGCATCCTTCCCTTTCTTTATTTTTAAAAAAGCGGATGGGTCGAAGAAGTATCAACTTCTTTTTTCTTATATTTCTTTAAGCATTAATCAAAAGTAAAACATTTTTAAAATAGCCTGTAAATTTTTTAGACTTGAATGGTTGACCAACTATTTCAGCATATTCTTTTAAAATTCCTAAGTTTAATAACAAGGAAAAATCTAAATTATTCTGTTCTGATAATATTTGAAATTTTGATTCGATTTGTGTTTTCTTCTCTGAACCTAATTTTTCTTCAAACATAGCAACTAATTTCTCGGAAGCTTTTTCATGTATTGTTTTAATAACTTCGCTGAGAGCTAACAAGAATCTGAATTCCTTATCTGTTAGTTGTTCTTCAGGCATTGGCTTTATTCTCTCATAGAAATTTTCTAGAACTGTTGTTGGATTTAGTTTTGTCTGTTCAGCTAATTTCATTATATATTTGTCTTCATACCCCTGATCCCAAATCTCTACATACGCTAGAATTAGCTCTAGCATTTTCCTCATTATTATATCGCTCCCTTCCACCACTATTTTTACTGTACTCCTTCTATCTCTAATTTTATTTGGTTCTGAAAATAACTGTTGATATAAAATATATGTTGCTACATCTTGATATTTCATATTTTTACGTCCTAACGTTTCCACTAACCTTATTTGATAGAACATATTAATTCTTTTTTGCTATTTTACATATTTATCCTAATAATTAAAACCTCAAATGGCATAAGTATCTTTTATGACATTTACAGAAATTAATCCAAAAGATTTGACAGAGAATGCCATCAAGCTTATCGGTTTAGATTGGATGTTAATTACTGCTGGTGATTTAGGCAAATATAATATGATGACTGCTTCTTGGGGTAGTCTTGGTGTTCTTTGGCATAAACCAGTTTGTTTCATTTTTGTTCGACCTAGTAGGTATACCTATGAATTTTTAGAAGAAAATGTTATGTTCAGTTTGAATTTCTTTGATAAGAAATATCGTCCGGAATTAAATTTCTGTGGTTCAAAATCTGGTCGTGATGTAGATAAAATGAAGGAAGTTAAACTTACTCCAAAAGAAGAAAATGGTACTGTCTACTTTAAAGAATCTCAGCTTGTTTTACTCTGTAAGAAACTCTATTTCCATGATATCATCCCTGAAAACTTTCTACATTCGATAAAAGATGTTGTTTACAAGAATGGAAACTATCATCGTTTGTACATTGGTGAAATTGTCAGTTGTATGAAGAAATGAACCTTAAAGAAAAAGAGAGAAAGGGGAGTTCTTGTTTATGGACCTTTTCCGATTCCATCTATTGGTTCATCAGGAAATCCTTCAGGTGGGGCACTACAAAAGATAGCAAACCCCAGTAAAACAAAGAACAATACTTGTATAAAAACTAAGAAAAACGGTTTTAGTTTTAACCTTTTCATTAGAAGTTAATCCCAGTAAACATACTTATGTAGATAATTAGAATTTTTGATTTCAAAACTTGAAAAATGATTCTTATCGAGAATATAGCAAGTAATGTCTATCTCATATACTACATGTACTCCATTTTTCTTGGCTTCTTTTTAGCTTTCTTAAAACCAATCATTTTCAAAGTATCCATTAATTGATCATAGGTTTGTTGTATAAATTGATCTTTTGGATATCTTTCATCTAGAGCTTCAAACTGCTTTAGTAATGGTATAATCTCTTCAGCTTTTTGCTCTTGTACTAGTAAACCAATAACACCAATTAAAGATTCAACATAAATTTTTAAAATCACATTATTAGTTGAGAAATTAGTAGCTAATTCTTTAATCTCATCCATTATTTCATTTGTTTCTTTCATATTACTAATACCAATGATTTGCAAGGAAGTGATCAAGCTTTGTGCATAAATTGTTTGTAATTCAAGGTTATCCTTTGTTATATCTGTAAGCATTTCAAGTTCATCCAGGTGTTTAGATAATTCCTCACGATTTTGCTGTCCAAGGTTTGCTATAGTATTCAAGTATCCTCTAGCTAACTCCACTGTGAAAGATTCATTTTTTTTATCTGATGTAATTTTCTTCATGGAATCTAACCATCGTTTAGCATCTTCTGGTTTTTCATAACTTCTATCCATAGCAGTCCTATAAGCATGTACCCACTCTAATTGTAGTCCAACATTTCTTGGCATAGATTCTGATATTTCTTGAATTTCTAATAAAATAGTATCAATTTTAGCGATATCTCTTTTATTTGAACTATCAATTTCCAAAACAAGCGATTTTGAAAGGTTTAACTTGATTTTCTCATTGTCTGGGAATTTACCAGCTAACTCCCTAAATTTCTGGGTTCGATCTCTTAGAGCTTTAAAATCTCCTCTACTCTTCCAATAATTAGCTATTTCATGCGATGCTATGGAAAGCTCTTCATGAATAATTATATTCTCAGGATTACTAGTAGCTAAATCCTCGAGATAAGTCATGATTTCTTTCATGGCGTTTGGTTGACCTTTAGTACTCATAACTATTAACGAAGAACGTAGGGCTTTAGCATAATTACTTCTAAGATTTTCATCATTCGGATTCTTTCGTATTAAGTCCTCAACATTGGTTATGAATTTCTTGACTTTCGTCGAAGAAAATCTTCCCTTAAATGTCTCAAGAGCCCTAATTATCGCTTTAGAATAAATCTCATTGGCACTATCATGTTCTTTCGTAAGATTTTCAAGTTCTTGGATAAATTCTTCTACACTAGTGAAATTCCCTTCTGAACATGCTTCTTCTAATGAGCTATAGATTTTCTCTGCTTCTTTCAACTTCAAAACCTCGAGTTCAATTACTTATTTACTACTAACATGTTTAAATATAGACTTTCTATATTTTAACTGTTATATTTAAGCAAATACTCTAGAATTTTTACATTTTAAGAAGTCAATGGTAAAGTATAAATTACAGAAAACAAAAACAAGCTCTGTAATAATCTGCTATTCAAAAGGACGTGGGTAAAAAGTGAAATATTCGCTGACTAAGCAAGTAAACAAAGAAGCACTTGTTGAGCTATTCATGATGCTCTCAGATTCCTTAGATGAAAGTATTCCAGACATAATTTGGCAAGGATCCGAATTTGAAGTAGATCTCAAACAAAATAAATTAAATTGTGTAATTGAGTATGTATCTACTAAAAAAGGCGGTGAATTTGCTGTAAAAGTTAGCTGGATAACCCCTGCAGCTAAGAAACAGAAAGCAAAAGAAGCGGCAGCTAAAACTAAAGAAAGACTTGAGAAAGGAGCATCAAAGACTAAAAGTAAGAAATCAAAAGCAAAACCAAAGAAAACTAAACCAATTGAAATGGTATCTGATGCAGAGCTATGGTTAGAGGATGAGGAAAAATGGGAACTACCATCTGATGCTGGCGAATGGGACTCTGAAGATTATGATGATGAGTGGTAAGGAACTAGTTTACCAACTCATTTATACTCTATTTTTATTACACAAATCAAATTGAGTGCAATTGCTAGTCTAATATCTCAATTCTCCTAGCAAAAATACACAAACTTTTTTTCCCCCAATAATACTGTAGTTCATGTTAGAACTCCTCACCTGAGAGAAGTGAGAAATATTATTGTGAATGAAGTGATAAATAGTGAGTGTTTTCAAATCAGATACGAATCATGAACGGGCTCTATCATCTACTTTTGTTGTAACATTAGCAACTGTTAAAAGAAATCTAATTACTGATTGGCAATACAAATCAGATATTGTTATCCAACTCTTATGGACAATCACTAATCTCGTTGCTTATGGATTTCTTGGTCTATCAGTTGGTTCAGGTGATAGTGCTTTTGCACCTGATTATTCGTTTTCATTGTTTCTGTTGACTTCATCAGCCTATTGGACAATGTTTACTGGTAATTATGAGGAAACAGCATTTTGTTTAAGAGAGGAATCAGCTCGTGGAACAATGGGTTATCTTATAACAAATAATGTTGATACATTGGGAGTAATGGTTGGGAGATACATATCATCAAGCTTGAAGTTTTTTGTAATATTCCTTATAACAACTCTACCAACATTTGCATTATTAAAAAATGAAGAATTAGGTATGAATCTTCTTCCACATTCTGCTCAAGAGTTCTTTATGCTAATACCATTAATCTTCTTTTCTTATTTATTCATGATGTGCATTAGTCTGTTAATGGGGTCTATAACTTTACTAGTAAAACAAACTACAACAATTGTTCGAATTATGCTATACATTATTCGAATTATTGGAGGGTATTTCTTCATGATTGAATTTTTCTCACAATTTGGTTGGTGGTGGCCTGTAATTGCTGTATGTATACCTATTGTAACAGGTCAATATGCATTCAGAAAATATCTTATCGAACATGATACATCAGCTCTATTCCCGGATGTCTCATTTTTCAGTGATAAAACAGACTTTGCAGGTCTGACATATGGTCATATGATTTTAATTAACATAGCAGTTTGTGCTGTATTTGCTGTTGGCACTTACTTCTTTGTGAAATGGATGACTCAAATTGCTCGAAGGAGAGGAACCATTGAGTTTTATTAAGGAGGACAAAAAATGGTAAACCAAATTATTCAATCTGACGGATTAATCAAAGAATTTCCTACTAGTCTGTTCACACGAAAAAAGGATGGAGTAACTATTGGTAAAAAGAGAATCCTTGACGGCATAACGTTTGATTTACCAAAGGGATTATCTCTCGCATTACTTGGTCCCAATGGTTCTGGAAAAACTACTTTGCTGAAAACCCTTTCTACTATCTATTCACCAGATGGTGGAGATGCACAAGTTTGTGGATATGACATAGTTAAAGAAATAAAAGAAGTTAGGAAGAGAATTAGTTTTGTATCACCTGCTATGGATTTCCAAAAGAAACTAACATTAAAACAAACTCTCAATTTCTTCGTAAAAGTAACAAATGGAGATATGGCTTTAGCAAAAGATTTCATCGAGGAATTACAATTAGATCATTTATGGAATACAAAACTTGAGACTTTTAGCGAAGGACAGAAAGCAATAACTAGATTATGTGTTGGTTTGCAAAAGAATCCCGAAATACTATTTGCAGATGAACCTACAAATGGTATTGATTTTCGTAGGAAACAAGTTGTATTAGACTTTCTAGAGAAACAAGGGAGGGAGCGAACACTTGTTCTTGTTGACCATGATCCCGAAGTTGTAGATGTTCTCTGTGATAAAATTCTTCTAATAGCATTAGGTGGCACTGTGCGAGGAATGATCGACGTGTCTGAACTCCAATCTGAATTCAATTATATGTTTGATATCATGGTTATCCCTAAAGGTGAAATGTCTAAGAAAGAAGCTGAAGATATTTGGCCTCGATATGAAATGATAGGTAGTATGTGTCGTTTCTTTGCTGGCAGTAAAAAAGAAGCAGGTGATATTCATGATAGAGTTATTGAAAGTGGTAACTTTATCGACATTAAAACTTCTGGAATCTCAATAGAAGATATTACATTAATGTGGCTAGCAAAACACGAAAAGGAAGCAGAGGAACATCAAAAAGAAAAACGACAAAAAGCTCTAGAAGCAGCGAAAGAAAAAACAAAGAAGAAAAGGTCTAGGTAAGAAACGATTCATCCAACTAACTAAAACTTATGCAAATTAGAATAACATATTTATTTCTTAAAGGTAAAAGCAGATAAAGCCAATAAAATATAACGATGGTGTAATCAAGATGGGTCGAAAGAAAGCAAAGGAAACAAAATCTGAATATGAACGAAGTGCAAAGGAGCAATTTGTGAAAGTTTCTGATGGTAGTGAACTATATGTGCTTATTTTTGATAAAGTTAAACAACCCAAAGAAGATATTGCTATTTACTTCATACCTGGAATGGTTACAGTGTTTCCACGATGGGAGAAGGTTGTAGAAGAACTAAACGAAAATTACAAAGTATACTATATTGAAAGCCGAGAAAAAACATCAAGTAAATTAGTAAAAAAAGCTGAGGTAACAATAAAACGTATTAGTGAAGATCTCTCCGATGTAGAAAAAGCTCTTGGGTTAGACAAAACAAAATATGTTTGTGTTGCAAGCTCTTTAGGCGGAACCCAAATTTTAGAAAATTTAGCTACACAAACAATTACTCCATTGGGATCTGTACTTGTTGGCCCAGGAGTAGAATTTCATTATCCAAGATGGCTAATTTTTATGTTTAAGATAACACCAATATTCTTTATCCGAATGGTGAAACCTTTATTGCTATTTTTACTTGGATATATTTGGGTAGATAGAAAGAGAGAGCCAGAACAATCAGAAGCATATATGCGATCCATTGGAGAAGCCAACCCAAGAAAATTGCGAGAAGTCATATTTGATATGGCCAAATATAATAGTTGGGATCTTTTACCAAAGATTAATCAACGTCTCATTCTAGTTGGAGCATCCTTAGATAAAGTCCATGAAGCTGATTTTGCTTTAAGAGTAGCAAATACTTTGCTAAATTGTACATTTGTTGATTTAGGAAGCAGTAAAGCAGCACATGATACTCCCGTAGTAGAATTAACTAGGGAATTCATAAAAGAGTTAACAGGCGAAGGACCAAAGATAAAAGAAGTTATTCTTCAACCTGATCATCAGGAGAGTTAGCATATAACGTTAAAGCTGCTTGACCAGCAGCTCGCTGTCTTTTGACGTTCCTTCGTATACCTTTACTTTTGTTTTTCCATTCCAATTCACCTTTTTGAACTGGTTTAATGATCTCAATGATAACTGACTCTTCTTTTTCTAACATGAGCTGATCCTCATCTACAATAATTGTCAGTTTGTCATCTTCTTCAGCTCTTAAATCTTGAGCATTTTCAAAGAAGTGATCTAATCTGCCAACCGGAAGCGCTCCTTTGACCTCTTTCAAAGAAACTTTTACCCTCAGATCTTCACAACAGCGAAGCATTTCGGTAACATAGTGTTCTCGGTCGATGTCCTCTACGTATTTTGGATGCCTAGTTCGATCATAAACAAGTCCTTCTCCAGCAATGATTACCCATGGGAACTTGTCGTAGTCCATCCATTCCTTCTCTGCTTGTAGCTGCTCCCGTCGGGCGAAATCGACAAAAGCTTGGACTGCAGGTGCTTTTGCTTTGTAATCTTTAGGTGGGCGACGAATAGGTGAGAGAATTACCACTTTAGGAAGCAATTCTTCTGTGGACATTTGAAGCACTTTTACACCAAGTGCCCTCAAAAATTGTCGTGCAGTTTGAAACTCACTCTCACCATCTCGAGAGTTTTTTGGATGCCGAAGTAAAATGTCCAACACTTTTCTTTGAGCGATTCTTGCAAGAGGGGACCAATCAGAACGAACAGCTTCAAACCCCTTGACTTTGAAATCATCAGTAAGAAGGCTGACATAGCTGTAGGCTTTCTTTCTATCTGGTTTAAAGATAACTCGATAAACGATGTCTTCAAACTTTAACTCGAGAGGATTTGGAAGTTTGCTATTGAGCTCTTTAATAATCGAATTAACAGTGCGCATTAGCTTGCCTATGAGCCGTTCTTTTTTCTCAAGACTGGTTTCAGCGTAAATCTCATTGAAAATAGATTCATCTAGGATTTTGATAAAAGTAGAGTCAGTATCTCCATAAATCAACTCACAAGGGGTGATTCTCTTGGAAACACCTTCAAGGCTCTCTTCGATGCCCAAAAGGTATGTTCTAGCGCTATCACTAATAGCCGACGCCAATGTCTGAGTATAGAAGCGACTGCGAATGTAAAAATGAGCTCCGTACATGGAATTCGCTACTATTTTCATTGAGTTTTGCTCTCTCTCGAGAATTCCAATTGTATCTTGGATTTTTCTTTTTTCATCATGATTGCTTGTTTCTTCTAGCAGCTTCGTTAGTCGTTTTATTTCATCCTTCTTGTGGATTCTTTTACTAATCAATGTTTCTTCCATAATTGATAGACACGATCGTGATTGCTTATCAAACA
Organism: Candidatus Heimdallarchaeota archaeon; assembly: GCA_019058275.1. Lineage (GTDB taxonomy): Archaea > Asgardarchaeota > Heimdallarchaeia > JABLTI01 > JABLTI01 > JABLTI01. Next base: position 57,303 of record JAHLVW010000050.1, on the reverse strand, counting down.
GCTTCTTTGGATCGCCATAGTCACTCGCTTCTATCCACTGCTTAAGGGTTTCCCCTCCGATATTTTCAGCAATCATAACACTCGGATACATTGATCTGAAATCAGCAATCAGAACTCCTGTGTGAAGAGATCCTTTTGGATATAGAACTGTTCCTCCTTCATGGGGATGCATTTCACGAATTATTCTATTCTTTTCGACTTGTTTAGGATCTGGACGATTTGGTATCAAAATCCCCTTTCTGCGCATGTAGCGCATCAGTTCAAATTCTCCGTTCAAACGTTCTGTGCAGCTATTGCTTTCTGCAGTTGGAAAACCTGTTACTCGCAATGTTTCAATCCAACCAGTCATCCCAAGTTTCCAATAAAGATCAAAAATGAGTTTGCAGTCGTAAAAACATTGTTTTGCTAGTAAACTTAAGCTTTCTTTTTCCCCGTGAAATATCCCTCTCTTCCAGAGGCTCCAAACTGCTATGTCTGCATTTGCTTCTCCAAGTCCAGTTGAATGTGAGATGAAATCATATTTGTTGTCTTGCTTGATCCCAAATTTCCCTCTACCGAGAACCTCTTCTGAAACATCGTACAACCCTTTTTTGCCAGAAGCTGGATGAATACCCCATGTTCTCAAAGCAAGGTCGAAAGACATTCTTCCTTTCATTCGATAAGATAATAACTGTCTGGAGAAGTAGCTTGGTTCGTCCCTAAATAATGATAACAAGAAAGAAGGAATTCCCAAGACATTCATCTGATGGTAAAGATATGGTAAATCAAAGCTGTCTCCCTGAAAGGTACATAAGATATCTGGTTGAACCTCTTGAAGAAAGCTAATGAACTCCATTATGACCCTTTTTTCGCCCTCTTCTGAATTTTCTTGTAGTAAAAACAATTTACCGTTTTCTGGTTTAGCGCTTGTGCCCCAAATAGCACTAATAGCAATGATTGGCCTATTCTTCTTCCGTAATAATTCTTGAACAGTTTCATTATCTCGAGCAATCTTTACATTGATAGCCATAACCTTTAGTGGGTAGAACAATACAGGAGTAGTAATTTCTGAGTCTGATACCGTGTAGATATCTTCGAAATTTGCTTCGAGATAAAGTTCTTTCTCCCTTCGTTCAACTTTAGAGGCCTTTACTGCTATCACATTCAAGCATTTGATATTATTATCAATTAAAAATCGTTTAAGATAAGGAATATCAGTTTCAAACGTTTCGAGACCCAGCTTCTCTAATTCTCTTCCAATGGAATTAATCTCTCGAGGGTTTACTCCATACAACTTGATGAGTTTCAATCTTTCACCAGCCCAGAAGTATCGTCTTAGAGTGACTTCTTCCATTCCTTTCTGCCAACGGCTGATTAGTGGGTCATTTTGTATGACAAACTCAATATCTTTATTCTTCTTCATATAGAGATAGGGTATAAAACCTCGAACCTTTACAAGAACTTGAGCATCTTTTGTTTTCCCATATAGTATAATCACAGGCAGCTGACCCTCTTCTTCTGGTATCTTGTAATCAAGGTCAGTCAGTAAGAACCTAACCTCTTGTTTTTGGTTCACAGTCTCCGTGGTCTCCGGTTAAATTGCTCCTTTCTCCAGATTCAAGTGGTGTTAACACAATCCTCAGTTCAATTTCGAAGAATATACAGTCCATTTTCTAATAAATAAAAGACTCAAAGTGAGAGGGGTAACTGCAAGTATTTTTGTCGACAGAAATGCATGGAATGCTTTAATTCCGTGGAAAAATTTTTCGAAAAATCAGCTGTTCAGAATAATTTCTGCTGTTTGTATTTCTCATGGAACTCTTCGATGCATTTCTCTCCTTTGTTACTTGGGCTATTAACATAAAGATTGACTGTATGTGCTTCCATTGCCTTTGCATCATATGGTTTAAGCATAGCTAATGCTTCGTCTAAGTTCTGTTTAGAGGTATCTAACCAAGTATCAAATTTCTTGGGTTCGATAATAACGGGCATGCGTTTATGAATTGGTTTAACAACTTCATTTGGCTCAGTTGTTAAAATAGAACAAGATTCAATTTTGTCTCCATCGAGATTTTTCCAAATATCCCAGATGCCTGCTAAAGCAAAGGGTTTTTTGTCTTTCATATGAATGAAAAAGGGTTGCTTGGGTCCTTCGCTCTTTTTCTGCCATTCATAGAAACCATCAGCTGGAATTAAGCAACGACGTTGTTTAAATGATGCCTTAAAGGTCGGTTTTTCAGTAACCGTTTCAGATCTAGCGTTAATTGGACCACTCTTAGGTTCTTTTGACCAGAAGGGAATCAATCCCCATCTTAAAGGGGCAACCTCCTTTTGGAAACTTCCTGTAGAAGCGCTTCTTGCTTGTTCATCTCTCATGATAATTCCTCTCACAGCGTAAATATCTTGACCGGGAGCAATGTTATACTGTGGAGGTAGATCAGCAAATTCATCTAATTGAAAGAGCATTCTAAAAACATGGGCTGGTGAAAACCTAGCAAATCTTCCACACAAAGGACATCAACTCATGAAATACTTATAGTAAAATTATAGCTATTCTAATTCATAACTTTATCATTGTAATTTATAAAGTTACGAATTTAAGGATAGCAAATTGTACTATTGGTCCGTTCTGCTATCTCAAGAAACGCTGCCTTCGATTCATCTGAAGAATAGTCAAATGGACAAACATCTTTGAAATATTTTCTTACAGTGAAATGTATGTGTGGAAATTCGCCACCGTTGAGAAGAATGCCAATTTCATCCCCCACTTCAACTCTTTGTCCAGATTTGACATAGATATTGGATAATTGAGTTTCGTGAAATTCAGTGGAATTTGAATATGGTTCGAAAACAAGCATAATTGACCATACAAGATTTATTCTAATATTTATACTAATCATGATATGTCCTTTGTTTGTGTTTATTGATGAGCTAATCAATCCGACTGTTCCAGTACAAGGGGAAATCACTGTTGAAGCATTTTCAATCTCAAGATCGATGCCTATATGATGCCCTCCATCAGATTCTTCCTCTATGAGATTATAACCTCTTAGCCAAATAATATCATCAGGATTTTCAAAAGGAAACTCAAGAACAGGAGTGCCATAAGCTGGATCCCATTTCATCATAAAAGGTAGTGTTGGAATTATAATTCCTGTTACTATTAAAATTGAACTAAGTACTATTAGGGTAATTTTAACACCTTTTTTCATCTTGACTGACCTATTCATTCAGTTCTCACGTTTTGAACTTTCGTTTATCAACTAATCTTCTTCTTTTAGCACTATTGGGCAATTTGTCAATGAAAATGATTTCTGGCTTATTAACAGTCTTCGTAGTTTCAATATCTATTTTAAGTGAATCAAGTGAGTAGAATTTTTCAAGAATTTTAGCTTTAAGCTTCTCTGATGGTTTTCTCGCAGAAATATATGTTTTTAATGAATCTCTATCATTTTCACTAACAACTTCAATCCAATAGTCTTTAATTTCATCAACTGAATCAAATAGCTTATCAAAAACTATAGGGTAGTATTTCTCTGCTGCTCCGATTACTACTCTGTCATCTGTTCTTCCTTTAAGCTGATCAATGCGAGGAAGCTTTAAACCACAATCACATTCACCATCAATTATTCTTGTAATATCACCAGTACGATATCTAATCAAAGGCATAGCTTCTCTTCGTAGAGAAGTCAAAACTAGCTCACCATATTCCTCCCTTTCAACAGGTTCAGTAGTTTTTGGATCTATTATTTCATAAATAACATTTGGGAAGATGTGATAACCATTATGGCATTTACATTCAGAACCAATACCCCCACCAAATTCATTTAACCCATAGTTTATGAAAACTTCACCCCCAAGCTTTTCTTCAATGACCTTTCTTCGGTGCTCAGGCAGTCCTTCACCACCTACAAGTATAGCTTTCATATTTGCCTTTACCTTAGTTGAAAGATCTATCTCTCTTGATAGATTATAAACATAAGAAGGAGTGCCAAAAATAACATTAGTACCAAATTTTTCAATATACTCTTCTTGATCTTGAAAACTAACATAGTTACCTGTTGGAATAGTAATTATCCCTACTGATCTAAGAGCACTTAGTATGTATTCAGCTAATTGCCATACACCAAATGAATAAACAATTTGAGCAATGTCCTTCTTCTCTATACCACAATTGATGAAACCCAAAGTGTAACTATAATTGATTAAATTAAGATCTCTTTTTGTATTATAGATAGTTTTTTTACCACCAGTTGTGCCATAGGTGAAATGCAATCCTGCAACTTCAGATTTAGGCACCGCAAGGAATTGTTTTGAATTAACTGAGACTTCTGCTGAAGTTGTAAAAGGTAATTTAGGAATAATTGATAATGCATTCTTGTAGTTAATCCCTTTAATGAGTTCTGGGATTTTATCTCGATAATAGGGAGAATTTTCAGCACTATGTTTGAGTTCTTTTATAATATTAAATTTCTTAAAAGCATTAATTGTACGCCAATTAACATTAGCTATTTGTTTTTCTACTTTCTCTAGATTGATATCTGAAAGCTCTTTTCTTATTTGTCTCATTCTTTGTTTTATTACAAAGGATTTAATGCTGTCAAGTACCACTTTCTTTAACACCAACATATATAACGAAGTTTACACATTTTTACGGTTTAAGCTATTTTTATATATCCAACTATAGCTCATATAACGGTAATGTAATTTAAGGATGTTGAAATGTTTGTCCCAATACCAAGAACTCTATAATGCTCATGAGAAACGGATAGATGATACTGAGTTATTACAAAAAGCCTACAAATCAGCACTCTATCATAACAAGTGGAAGGAAACAAAAGTTGATATTTCTAAATTAAAAGGCTACAAAGGATTAAAATCACTACCTTTCATAAGTGCTGATGATTTAAGAATTACTTGGGAAAACAATACTGTTGAAGACATAATCTTAACAGAAACAGTTGGTTTTTGGTATACGACATCTGGGTCAATGGGTAATAAGAAGTGGATACCTTGGACATTTAATGATTATAAGATAGCTGGAATTGGACTAGCTAAAACACTCCTAAAATTCGTTTCAGCTAAAGCAAGAGTTCTATCTATAGTTCTACCTCCTCCTTTTATCTCAGGAATTGCTCCATTTAAATTGCTACAAAATACTGGTGATTTAGGATATCCTATTGAAGTTTTAGCATTTACGCCTGAATATGTACAAGATGGTTTTGGTTTGTTGATGAAACGAAAACCTACTGTTATATTAGGAACACCATCTCTTGCACTAAGAATGGCAGAAGAAGTAGCTGAAAATACTCCTAAAATATTGAAAAGACAAGCTGAAATACAAAAAAGTATCAAGCTTAGAATAGCTTCAATTGCTACAAAAATAAAGAAGATTTATCCTAAAAATATTTTCAAAGACATGACTCATGGATTCTTTGGAGGAGAATCATTGGATCCTTTCAGAAAAGCAATTGAAGATAAATGGGGTCTTGAAGCATTTGATCTTTTTGCATTCACAGAAGGATTTAGTGGAGGATATGAATGTCAAGAACATAATGGTATGCACTTTCCAAGTGAGAATGCGATAATGGAAATAATTCCAGAAAAAGAATTGGAAAAAGAAGCTAATGATCCCGAATATGTCCCAGAAGCGGTTCTTTTTTCAGAAGCTGAGAAGGGAATGACCGGAGAAATGGTAATAACCGATTTCAAAGAAGCTTTACCAATGATTCGTTATCGTGTTAGAGATTCAATAAAGATTGTTTCATCAGATGAATGTAGTTGTGGAGAAGATGGTCCAAAAGTAAAGATCATTGGAAGAACTGATAGCATAATAAATCTAGGAATTATCAGGCTTTCAGCGATTATTTTCGATCAATTACTACGTAAAGAATTCAATTCAGGAAAAGTAAATCTTTGGGAAGTACTTGTTACTAGAGAAAATTTCAGACCAAAAATCATTTTATCTGTTGAACCTGAATTTGTTAAGAATGAAGAAGATTTCAAGAAAGATCTTTATGATTCACTTTATAGTTTTGATCTCTTCCAACGAGGTCTTGATAATGATTTGTTTATATTAGATGAGATTAAATTAGTAAATAAGCTAAAATTAGAAATCTATGGACAAGGAAAAAGTAGAACTGTAAGGTATCATCCTGATTTCTATAAAGAAGTAAAAATCTAGAATTGAATCATAAAATCATTAATTTTTGTAAATTCTAAATTTACAATGCTTATCACCAACAGCATGGCAATTGATCTCTCTTGCTGAAATACTTGAATCGTTATATGCTCCTTCAATAAATCCTGCAACGAAATCACAATCATGTTCTTCTGTTTCTCTTCCTCTACAGAAAGGACAGATTCGAAGAGTAACAATATTTTCATCTAAAGAACAAACACTGATTTTCTTAAGTAACTTCATGAGTGATTTATCATTCACTTTCTTTTTGATTTTCTTTTGAGCAACATCCTTACCAACTTCTTTCCCTAATTTGAACATGGTATAATTCATTAAATCATCAGGTAACTTCCTTTGAAATTCTTTGGTTAGCTTGATAGTTGCTTCTGGGAAAAAATCAACGAGTTCTTCAGAAAAGTCACTTAATTTCTCTATAGCATCTAATTCAATACTGGGGGGTATGTTTGCTAGCAGATGAGGGTTTTTCTTAGCTATTCTCTCACACTTAGCAATTATCTCTTTTACCTTTTCAGAAAAGGGGAAGAACACATCTCTTCTAACAGTCCCCTCATAGTCTTTAAGCTCATCTCTATATTCACTTACAAATTCTCTGTAAAGAATTGCCACTACATGTTCAGCTGTTGTTTCGTCATCATCAGACGATATTCTTGCTACTGTAATGAAATCTTTCATAACCTTATAAACGTAAATCTGATCTTCTATTTCAATTTTGGATAAATGACCAGATCCTAGCTCAGAAGCAAAAGCAACTATTGCACTGGAAAAACCTGCAAAAAGATCTGTTGGCATTTGAATAATATATGAATTCTCTTCCAGTGTAATATGGAATAAAGGTAATCCATCTCTTCTCAGGATAAAGAATTCATCAATCATTCTTATCATATCAACTTTAAGTTTAAAATATAAGAAGTTGTTAAAAGGATTTTCCATCTGCCTTTTAACACTTAATATTCAACGACTTCTTCAGAGATTGGTTTCTTAATATCTTCTCCAAATAATCTTGCGGAAAACAAAAAGAATCTGAAGAATCCTATAACTAAGACTACTGCACCAGCTAATAAGAAAATATCTTTCAATGACTTCCAGAGATCATAATTTGTAATCCAAGCAAATTCATCAAATAGATTCATTCCTGCATGTGCTAAATCAAGAATCACAAAGATAAACATCTCTATTGAACCATGGCCTATAAGCATTGGAGCTTTTGTCATAGCAATAATAATAACAACTAGCAAGAATAGAAACGCAACAATTGCTAAAGATTCGAGTATTATATCTCTAACATCTGAAAGATTAAATTCTGTAATCCAATGATCAATAAATGCTGCTATTGTTGGCATTTCTAGTGTACCTCTCAAACTTTTGCGCTATATAACGCTATGCGGAGTAAACCTACACCAAGTAGTATTAAACCAATAAACATGAATGTTGCTTCCCTACTATCAAATATATCATGTGATAATCCATCAGGTGCAATAGTATCTAGTCCATCAAAGAGACCTTTAAGAGCAATACATGGTGCCCCAATTACCAATTCAATCCAACCATTTCTTGTAAGTTGTGGAAATTTATTGTGAAGTAAAAAGAGAAAAATGCTTTTGATTATAAAACCAAGAAAAATTACTGCTTCCATTGAAAAGGTTAAAGTATCATCGGGTTTAAGCACCCAACCATCAGGCTAATATACCTATCATTCCAATCATCACAGATGTTTTTGCAAGAACTCAAATCATTTATAACTATAAACATATTTGTCGGGGAAAATTCGTCTATAGAATTGAACCTTTGCTTTTCTATTTTCTCGAAATTCTAACAACTTTACAAATGTTTAAATTCAATTGAACGTTTAAAAAATTGTTTTAACTTTAGAGCTGTTTTAAATGAAAGAAGAGTTACCCTTTGAAGAGGATTTTGATGAAGATTCACAAGGTTCTTTAAGTTGTAAAGAAGAAATTCTTTGTGATGAAACAGAAAAGGAAGCTCAGGATGCTAAAGTAAGAACAAATCTATTTCGATTAATTTCTATTGGCAATGCTACGGGACAATCTTTTCTATTTAATTTCTTTTCAGCTTTCGCAGTTCAAGCTGGAATTCAAACTGAAGCATTAGGTTTTATGACTTCTATCAGGAATTTAATGAGCTCTATATTTCAAGGGACTATAGGTCGATTATCAGACAAAATCGGTCGAAGATATATCCTGTTAGTGGGATTTTTCCTAGGATTTTCGACTATGATTGTTCTTGTATTTCTTCATCAACCATACATGCTTATCATTGTATCTGTCATTCAAGCGTTCTCTTTAAGTTTAATAATACCAGTTTGGAATGCTACTTTAGGTGATGTTACAAAAATACGAGAAAGAGCTGGCTATATGGGTAAATTATCTGCTTTAGGAACAGCTGTTTCAGTTAGTTCTATGTTAATATTAGCAACAATCTTCGAAGTTACTAAAGATAAAGTTGATTGGGGTTTTAGCATAGGCAATTTGGTTTTTACTGAATGGGAAATGCAGTATGGAGTTGCTTTCTTGGTAGCAGGCTTTAATTTTCTATTGTGCATTGTAGGTGTTTTCTTTCTAAAAGAAACAAGAGCAAATCAAGGAAAAAAAGTTCAACCAAAAATGTGGGTAGCTCTTAAAGATAAAACCTTTACAAAATATTTCATTATAAATTCAATTTTTGGACTCATTATGTCTACAATGTGGCCAATATTTCCAATTGCTCAAATTAAAATTCTTGAAATGGACTTCTTTGAAATCGCAATAATAAATGCTACTTTTACTATTTGTTCAAGTTTAGCTCAATTCTTAGGTGGTAGACTTGGTGATAGGATAGGTAGAAAACCACTAATCATCTTTGGCAGAGTATCAATGTTCACTATTCCAATTGTAATGATTAGTTCAGTATTTATGGGAGACTGGAGAATGCTCCTACTTTCAAATATTATTGGGGGAACAGCAATGGGAGCAGTAACTGTTGCACATAATGCATACCTTTTGGATATTGCCCCTAGTGATCAAATGGGCGCATATTCAGGATTAAATCAGCTAGGTTGGGGAGTAATGACTTTCATTGGATCACTAAGTTTTGGATTCATAGCTGCTAAAGTGGAAACAAATGTAGGCACCATAAAAATGGTAATAATTTTATTTAGTATTATTGCTGTGATTAGATTCCTTGCATCAATGGGATTTTTCTTTATGGATGAAAGTTTAACTAAGGAACGTAGGTTAGAAATTCTTCAAGAAACGAAAGACGAATCTACTGTAGTTTATTCTTGCACAGATGACCAATCACAAACAAAGTAACTGAAATTATTTGCCTATTTTCGTTCTATGATTGTTAACTCGTTTTTCCTTTGGCAAACTTTCTGCAACAAAGAAGAAGCCTATAGCTGCAAGAACTCTCAAAATTGAGATTCCAATACACATGTAAATTGTAGTATTATCAAGTCCAAAATGCTTAGCCAAGAAATCTACGAGAAATCCTGCGGATAATGAACCAATGAAAGTAGCAATCCCAAAGAACATTTCTCTAATGCCTGAATAAGCACCCATAAGATCTTCAGGCGCTAAATCGAGAGTTAGGGCTCCTAATGCAACAAAAAATGTTCCTGTTCCTAAACCTGCTATTGTGTTGCCAAGTATTTGCCACAACCAATTACCAGTAATGATAGCAGGTAGTTGACTAATGGGATAGAGAACTAGAATAAATCCTCCAACAATAAATACTGGTCTTCTACCAATTCTATCTCCTAAACGACCAGCAAATAACTGTGTAATACTCATAACCATAGTGAACACAGATGTAATTACCGCAATTTGATAGAATTCCATATTTAAAACGTTAACTTGGATAATTGGATTTAATGGCCACATGAAAGACATACTCAAACCGAATAATGAGTAAAAAATAACAAATTTCATGAAGCTTCTATCTTTAAAAGCCACTCGCATTTCTGGTTTTTTCACTTCTTTGTCTTCTATCCTTGTTTCCTTCATTGTAAAAATCAGAATAGTACAAATTATCGAGTTAAAAGCTGCAATACCAAATGCAATACTATATTGTATTCTCCAAGGAATGTTTACTGTCCATCCAAGAATCTCTTGACCATAATATACCACATCAGCTAAATAGAAAATAATTGCAATTATTATTGAAAATGAAACAGAAACTAACCTGCCAATAGAAGCAATTCTACCAATAAACGTTGCTCGAAACGCAGGTTTTGTTACATCTCCTAATACAGCATTCCAAGCAGGGATAAATATGCTTAACGAAAAAGCTTGAATTATAGCTACAGCTATAAGGAGACCTATGTTTTCAAAAAAAAGCAAAGGAATAGTAATAGCAAAATTAAGTATCATACCAATTAACATTATGAGTTTACGACCAATTTTATCACTGAGAAATCCGATATTTCCTTGTAAAATTGAGCTTAGAAGATTGCGAATTGAGGTCATAAAACCCATTAATCCACCAGAAACTCCTGCTTCTGCTGCAAAAGCTGAGAAGAAATTACCAAAGAAAAATTGCCCTGTTGCACTAAAAACCGAAATTAACCAGAAAGTAGATTTCTTGTTTCCTTTTGTATCGATTTCCTCTATATCATCATATATTTGCTCTTCTTTAGTTTCAACTATAACTTTATCGTAAAGATCAGTTGCATCAATTGTTTTATCATTATCCAAACTATTTTCAAATCCAAGTAGATATATTTGAAATGTGATGTTTGTTAGCAAATTCAATAGAATTTAAACAATTGTACCGATATTGGTACGGACCATTTTAAGAGCGATTTTCTTTTGGCAAGCTTTCTTTTACAAACAAATAACCCAAAGCTGCAATAGCTCTCATTATTGCAATAGCTATTGTAGTTGCTAAAATCATTGTGTACTCATTATATGTTTTAGTAATTGCTTCTGCAATAAATCCTGCAGCAAGTGAACCAATAAACGTAGAGATACCCCATGAAACCTGAACCAATCCTGAATAGCTACCTTTTGTATCATCTGAAGCAAGATCTAATGCATAAGCATTCATAGTAACGAAAAATGCACCATTACAGATGCCACTAATAATATTTGTTAGTATTACAAAATACCAAGAATCAAAAATTACTGCTGGAATATAAAAAAGAGATACTGTTAACAAAATGAATCTAGTTGTAAATAATATTGGTTTACGTCCGAACCTATCCCCAATTTTTCCTCCAAAGTAGCTTGAAATGCTGAAGAAACCAGCATATATTACTGACACTATTATCAATTCATTAATAGTCATATCAAGTGTAATTACTTGAATTACTGGGTATATTGGCCAAAGTACTGCCATACTTATACCAAAGACACTGTTTACTAGTATGAAATTTCTAAAAGGTTTATTTTTGAATGCATTAAGTAATTTTGGATACTCACTGTCTTCGTCTACCTTTCTAGTTTCATTAAAGAAAAGTACACTAATAGCACTTATTAATAGTAAAGCTGCACTTACAGCGAAAATGATTCCATATTCCACTTTCCAATCGAATGTTTTATCGTAAAAGCGCTCGAGAATATAGAAGGTTCCAGCTAAAATTATCATTAAGCCAACACCAACTCCTTGACCAACAGCAGCTAGTTTGCCAATGAATGTTGTCCGACCTTTAATATCAGTAACATCTCCTAAAGCTCCATTCCAAACAGGGATACTGATACTAAAAGAGAATGCGTGAATAGTGGCAACAATGATGAGCATAGTTTGACTATAAGAAAAAGCTAATAGAGTTGTTGCAACAAAATTAAGAAAGAAACCAATGATAAGTAATAACTTCCTGCCTTTTTTATCACTTAACCGACCAAATGTTTCTTGAAATAGAGCAATAAGTAAATTACGAATTGCAGTAACATACCCAAGTATTCCTTGTGTAACAATACTAGCAGCAAAATATTGAAAGAAATTAAGTATGATCAATTGAGAACTATTGTTACCGATTGAAATTAACCAGAAAAGTTTCATCTGAGATTGTTTGATTTTTTCTTCATCCTCAGATGAAAGTGATGCATCATCATCAGTAAATGTCATCTTCTTTTCATGTTCGTTGTTTTCTATAGTCAATTTAGTAGAGGAACGCTCCCAGTATTTAACCTAACTTTCTATTACTACTGCCCTAAAAAAGAATTATGCTTATCGTGATTTCGCATGCATGTCTTTGGTCAAACCATTGCTATTAGGAATTATTTTATCAATGAAAATGAAACCAGTAGCAGCAATTATTCGTAAAGAGGTTACTCCAATAGACATAGCTATGACAACAATTCTGATGTCATATACAAGATCCAATGCATCAATTATGAAACCAGAAGCAAAAGAACCAATAAATGTAGTAACTCCATAAAACATCTCTCTAATACCGGAATAAGCACCCATCAGGTCACTAGGAGCTATATCTAAAGTATAAGCATTAATGGCTACTAAACTTAGACCAGTTCCAACGCCACCCACAAATCGGGAAAGAAGAAGTACCAACCAATTCCCAGTTATAATTGCTGGAATCATGCTTACAGGGAAGAAAACAAGTATGAAATTAGCTATTACAATTAATGGTTTTCTTCCGATCCTATCACAAATCTTTCCTCCAAAGATGGTTGTTATGCCAATAAAAATAGCAAATGCTGAAGTCATAACAGCTACTTGAGGAAAATCAAGGCCAAAGAAATCTGAGAGAATAATTGGATTAACAGGCCAAATTAATGACATGGTAATTCCGAAAAAGGAGTTAACAATTAAGAATTTAACAAAGCTCTTGTCTTTTAGAGCAACCCACATTTTTGGAATGTGATTTCTTTTTTCTTCTGAAACAACTCGAGTTTCTTTTAAGAAAAACATACTAATCAAACAAAGAAGTGCGTTAAAAGCTGCTACTCCGAAAGCAAAACCATATTCAATCTCCCAAGTAATTTCTATAATATTACCACCTATTGTAATAGAATCATTAAACCTATTTTCAATTAAGGCAAAAACACCTGCGACAGTAAGAGAGATAGCAACCGAGAAAATTCTACCTACTGATGTTATTTTTCCTATAAAGGTAGCCCTAGAACTTGGTTCAGTAACATCTCCCAAAACAGCATTCCAAGTAGGTATAATTATACTTACAGAGAAAGCTTGAATAACAGCAACAAAAATCAAGAAGTATGGATTATGGTAGAACATTAGGGGTATAGGAATTACGAAACTTAGGATAAATCCAACAATAAGGATATATTTTCTACCTATTCTGTCAGATAAACGACCAATGGTTCCTTGAAAAAGACCAGAAAGTAAATTTCTGATAGACATAATAAATCCTAAAACCTTAGCAGTGACACCAACTTCTCGAGCAAAAACTGAGAAGAACTGCATAAAGAAGCTCTGAGCTGATAGACTGAAAATTGAGATGAACCAAAGAAGTCCTTTTTTGTTTCCATTTAAGCCAGATTCTGAAGTCTCATTTTGAGTGGAAGACTCATCACTAACTGGTTGTAAATCTTCTTTGTTCGTAAGACTATCTCCAAGAATTATACTCGTTATTGGAAACCATGTTATAAAAAAGGATTTGGATATAGCAAAGAATTCAATGAAAATTAATGATTAAAAATTGATTGAATAGTTATTGAGAATATTTAATTAAGAGAATATCATTTAATACAAATGGGGGTATCAGGGAAATGAAACAAACACAGAAAGTGAATATAATATTCTCAAGTATGTTCATACTTTTAGTTGTTTTTTCAATTATTTTCTTTCCATTGAAATTTAGAAGAAAAAGCATCTTAAATGAAATAATAATATTGCAGATTGACGATATAGAATGTATTGATCAATTACAGGAAGGTAGTTATACATTAAAAATATCGATAATGAATAGGAGATCTTTTACAAATTATCCTATAAAAATAGAGGAAAGATTGTATTATAATTATACAAGAAATATTACTATAACTAAAGAAATACAAGATTCATTTGAAATATTACAAGATGGTTTTAACATTTATCTTAAAATGGCAAAAGGAGTAAAATCAGAAATTGAAATAATACAAGTAAAAAGCAATGGATCATCATTTATTTGGTCAGACAACTTGAGGTATAATAAGTTTGGAGGAGACATCAGAATAAAATACCGATTTTTTATAGCTTGGTAGAAAAGATGGTGGGCGAGGCCGGATTTGAACCGGCGACATCCTGCTAGTAAGGCAGGCATCATACCGAGCTAGATCACCCGCCCAGCTCTGTTATTTCTTCGTTTCATTTTTCTTTTTGAATCTTTCGTTTGATTAGTAGTTTATCTTACTCAATATTTTAAAATCAGCTTCACGTTAAACGAATGACTATTTGCCAAACAATCATAATAAATCCAGCTAAAAGGAGTGCTAAAAAGAAAATAAGCATAGGAATACTCAATCCCCTAACTACCGCTTTTCTATAATCCTTCACAGGTTTGAATGCTTCATTTATGTGGTAAAACTTCTTGCTTCCACTCAGTATTTCGATAATTTTTGCGTCTTTGATAAGATCATCTAATGCAAATCTCTTTTGTCCAAATAAATCAAGATCATCTTCACTAATAGCTGTTTCTTCATCGTATGCATTTCTCTCGACAAAGACTTCAAGAATACCCTTTTTCACAGCTCTACTTACTTTCATGTGATCTGTTGGTGCTTCTTCTGCTTCTGGACTCAAGGTTATTTCTCACACTCATTAGTAGATTGACTTTCTTTCTATTAATTAAATTCCTTTTGGTTTCTTTCAGTTTCAATAAAATACTTAAAACAGTAATTCGTTTTAATCGTTTAGTGAGTTTTTATTATGACAAAGATTATTCGAAAAGTTGACCTTTATGAAAAATTAATGACTATACATAAGGAAAACACTCTTCTTGGGAGTGTTAGTGGTATTGTTCATTATGATTATGAAGTTTTTATGCCTAAAAAAGGCATTCAACAACGAACTGAAGAATTAGCTTTTCTTAGCGGGATTATTCACGAACGTAATACTAGTCCAAAAATCGGATCGTTTTTGAAAGAAATCAAATCTCATAAAGATTATGATAAATTAGTGGATGCTGAAAAAAGAAACATAGAGTTAATGCAAAGAGATTATGACAAGGCAACCAAGATTCCACAAGAATTTGCTATAAAGCTTTCAAAACTTGGAGCAATTGCTACACAAAAATGGAAAGAAGCAAAATCAAAAGCTGATTATTCCATCTTTAAAAAAGAATTAGAACAGATGATTGAATTAAAGAAAAAGCAAGCCTACTATTTGAATCCCAATATGGATCCTTTTAATGTTTTGTTAGATGATTATGAGAAAGGTTTTACTAAGGAAGTCTATGATAGGATCTTTCAAGAAGTAAAAACAGGTCTAATTCCAATCATTCAAGCTTGTATTGGTTCTCCTAATCAACCAGATGATTCTCTCATTTATCGTGAATGCCCAGTTGAAATTCAAAGAAACGTTATTCTTGACTTAGCAAAAACTGTTCAGTATGATCTCGAGGGAGGTAGACTTGATGAAGCAGTTCATCCATTCTCCTCTGGCAGTTATGATGATGCAAGAATAACAGTCAAATATTATCCAGAAGATTTCACAAATGCATTCTTTGCAGGTTTGCATGAAGCAGGTCATGCTCTTTACAGTAAGAATTATCCCCGAAACTACAAGTATCAACCAATTGGTTCAGCTTGTTCTTCAGCAATGCACGAAGGTCAAGCACGATTTATCGAAAATATCATTGGAAGAAGTCCAGAATTTTGGGAATATTACCTTCCACAGTTCAAGAAACAAACTGGTAGTATTTTTGAAGATGTTGAATTGGAACCTTTTGTTCATGCAATAAATAAAGTAACTCAGTCAAAGATTAGAATACATGCAGACCCAGTAACCTATTCTCTTCATATTATCCTAAGATATGAATTAGAGAAGGAACTCTTCACAGACAAACTAACAGTTGACGAATTACCAATTTACTGGAATGAAAAGATGAAAGAATATTTGTCAATGGACATTGAAAATGATGCAGAAGGTATATTACAAGATACCCATTATGCATGGGGTTTGTTTGGTTACTTCCCAACCTATGCACTAGGAAGTTATTACAATGCTCAATTCTTGACACAGCTAGGTAAAGAAATTCCTGAATGGCGAAATCAAATGAGAGAATTTGACCTTTCTAATATTCTTAACTGGCTTAATACTAACATAAGAAACAAAGGCAATTTATTTGATCCATTAGATTTAGTTAAGAATGTAACCGGAAAAGAATTCTCAGCTAGATACTTCATTGAAAGAGCCAGTGAAAAATATTCTAAAATTTATGGATTCTAAAAGATCCATACTCATCCTTTTTTTTTCTTATTCAGTTCAGCATAATACTTTAAATTTGTGTGAGACTTTTCCGTATCTGGAGTATAATGATGACAAAAAACACTCATGAATTTGATTTATATCAAAAGCTGTTGGATAAATACAAAGATATTGTTATCTTAAATAATATCTATAGCCATATTTACTGGGATTTGGATACTTATATGCCTGAAAAAGGAACGGAACAACGGTCTGAAGAATTTGCAATGATGAGTGGATTGCTTCATGAAAGGATTACAGATTCTGAAGTGGGTTCTTTACTGGATCAAATCAAAGAACATGAAAAGTATCAGAAACTACCTGCTGCTGAAAAAAGAAATATCCATTTAATAAAGAAAGAATATGACCGAGAAACAAAGGTACCAAAGGAATTAGTAAAAGCAATTGCCAAACAATCAGCTATTGGTAATGAAATTTGGAAAAAAGCGAAAAAGGAATCTAATTATGAGTTGTTTAAACCTGAATTAATCAAGATTTTTGATCTTATCAAGAAAAGGGCTCAGTACATAAATCCTGATTTAGATCCTTATGATGTATTACTAGATTTGGGTGAACCTGGAATTACTCGAGAGAAACTTGATGAGCTGTTTTCTGAACTTCGTGATGGACTTATTCCTTTAATTAAAGCAATAAGAGATTCACCAAATAAACCTGATTATTCATTGATTCAAAGAGATTGTCCAAAAGATATCCAAGAAAAAATCTCACAAGACGCTGCATTAGCTGCAAAATATGATTTAACTTCTGGTCGTATTGATGAAACAGTTCACCCTTTTACTACTGGGTTCTATGATGATGTTAGAATAACTACTAATTATACATTAGATGATTTCTCAAGCTCATTTTTTGCAGTGCTCCATGAAGCAGGACATGCACTCTATGAACAAAACATGCTAAAAGAATACAAATACCAACCAGTTGGATTTTATTGCTCAGATGGTTTTCATGAGTCTCAATCACGATTCATTGAAAATGTAATTGGTCGTAGTAAAGAATTCTGGGAATATTATCTGCCAAAATTGAAAGAGATAACTGGTGATATCTTTGCTGATGTTGACTTGGAACCATTTGTTCTTGCTATCAACAGAGTTATCCCATCAAAAATAAGAGTGGAAGCAGATCCTGTCACTTACTCAATGCACATAATTGTTCGTCACGAAATAGAGAAGGATTTGTTTGCTGGAAATATCTCTTTTGATGATTTACCTAAAATTTGGAATGAAAAGATGAAAGAATATCTTGGTGTAACTATCGAGAATGATGCAGAAGGATTGCTCCAAGACGTTCATTGGTCTGGAGGAGGATTTGGTACTTTCCCAGGTTATGCTATTGGCAATATAATTGATGGACAATTATTGTGGAAAATTGAACAAGATATTCCTAAATGGCGAGACCAAGTCAGAAAAGGTAATCTTTCTGATGTTGTTGATTGGTTAATTAAAAACGTTCATCAAAAAGGTAATCTTTACGATCCATTAGATCTGATAAAAGAGATTACTGGTGAAGAGCTTTCAACAAAATATTACTTGGATTATCTTCATAGAACATTTTCCAAGATTTATGGATTGAAAGAGTCTTAACTAATTATACCTTACTGGAATTTAACTTTGGATGATTTCCATCCAATTTTTCTCATTTTTTCAAAAATATGGTATATAACCAAAGGTTAATTTTCATTACTTACATTTTTGATTCAGTTTTAAAGGGTAAAGCTAAAATGAAAACACCATCTGGATTAAAAGGAAAATCCCATTCGGATGCAGAAGCAATGGCTGTGAATCGATCAAAGGAATTAGTTGATCTTATAACTCACTTTGCTTCACAACAACCAATTTCAGAGTTCTATAATTGGTTTAAAGAACTCCTAACATTTAACGAAAATTACCCTTTTAACAAAGCGATTCAAAAAAATTTTGCTAAGTCACTTAAAAGTTCCATTAGAATGTTTGGTGCAAGAAAATCATTTGCTGATATGTTTTATATTTTAGATGAATTACAAAAGCTTCAAAAAAGCAATCCTCAGAATGAAATTTTAACTGAATACTTAGCTGAAACATTCTCAAATGTTATTTCCTATCTGCGTGGTTCCTGGGATGTCGAAGGAACTTCAAAGATCTTGAATCAATTGAGGAAATTAGTTAAGGAATACAAAGATAACAAAGTGGTTTTAACACATTTCGCTAAGAGCTATTCAAATGCTATCAGTCGTTTCTGTTCAGATCGTCATAATTTTACTTGTGATAAATTACTATTTGAAATTAGAATGTTAGCGAATAAGAATAGAGATGATCCTAATATACTGTCTGAATTTGCTCAAGCACTAACAAGTATTATAGGTACATTTGCTCGAGAAAATAGAATTGATGAGTTAAATCAAGTACTTGATGAATTAAGATGTGTTGCTGGTCGCTTTCCAAAAAATGAAAAAATACAGCTATTACTAACTAGAGGTACAATTCTTTCATCTTTGGCTGAAAGTAAAAATGTTTAGAAAAAGAAATCATGAATAGAAAATAGTTTTTTCTACTCTTTTCGTCTTTTGAATTTTATAACACCAATAGCTGTAGTGCCTATTGTTACTAGAAGTATAACACCACTAATTGTAAATATATAGACAAATTCGTTGTATTTGCAATTAAGGATGTTATTTCAATCTGATTTTACTTTCGTTGACCTCTTTATCTTAGATTTTTAAAACTAAAATGAATCATTTAAACTCGAGACAATGAATTTTTATTAGATGATTGTTTCTCAATTTTATAGTGTTAGAATTCAATTGCTAAGGGTTGGAAATTAAAGAATAATACAGAAAACCATTCAAGATACAGTGAAAAATAATATAGAAATTATCGAATCTGAAAGATACAATTCGAAAGATCCGATAATTACCTTAGAGGAAAATGATTCTCATGAAGAGATAATAATTAAGCTTCTGGCTTCAGAAAGAACAGGTGCTCCCCTGAAGTACAAGAAGGAGTTTCTGGATCCAGCTGCAGATTTAGCACTAAGTAATTTTAGAAAAGGAGTTAGTACAATTAATTCTTGGCAATTCAAAAAGAGTGAGAATCATTTAACTCAAGCAGCTGATACAGTCCATGATCAAATCCTTCAACAAAGAATTAATCTCTATAAACAACTTCGAAAATTAATGGTATCAGTAGTTCAAACATCACCTGAAAGAATAGTAAAAAGTAAAGGAAAGTTTTTCGAAGATATAGTTAATTCCATTCCAAAATATGATAAATTATCGCTTTCTGAACAAAATTATTATCGAAAATCAATTGATAATCTTTACAAAATTGCTGAGCAACTCCAAGATGAAAATGCTGAGATCAGAACTCAACAACAATTAGCAAGATGTTCAATCTCTCTACTCAATAGAGAATACTTAGCAGCGTATATTTGGTTATTCAAAATTTATTTGCTCAATAAAGAAATATTTGATAATATAGCAGAAACTGATGAAGTGTTGGATAAGGCATTAAAACTACTAAGATTATACTTGGAACATGGAACAGGTTTGAAGGAGCAAATGGAGAAAATTCCAACCATGGCTAGTGCTTTTGCCTTAAAAACCATTTTCATAGATCATTTAAGTGCAATTTATGATGTAGAATTTCTTGAAGAAACTAAGAAGAATTTTAGCTTCTCAATATTTAGGGAGAATAAATAGTGGGTGGATGCTTAATGGATGAAATATCCACACATTTAGAAGTTCTGAAATCATCACTTGGTATCCCGAAATTTGTTGATTTCCAAATTCTAGCTATTAGAACTAGGGAATTAGAAGGAAATGCTTATCAGCTTTCTTTGAAAATTCTTGATCCAAAGACAAGAGCACATATTTGTAATGCTATTATCTACCCAATGGAATGGTATCCTGGAAAACCAAAAGATTCTACATTTTCGCATTATCATAATGTTCTCAGGTACTGCTATGCTGGTTTAGCTTCTGAAAGACGTCAACCAGAACTACTATTACAAATAATGAAAGCCATTTGGAAACCTAGTAAGAGAACAGAAAATGGAAAGGATACAGAAGAAAGTGGACAATTAGTTATTTTGAAGTTTATCATTTCACCAGATTACAATATTACCGGAGGAGAACTAGAGCTTGCTTTTAATTGTCCAGCAAAATACTTTTATGAATCATTTTTAGGACTTCAAAGAAGCATTAGAAATTCGCCAACTTCAATAGGTTTTGTTAGAGGAAATGCAATCCATAAAGGGATTCAATATGCTTCTAATGAGTGGGTTAGAAGCGCAGATCCAGTCAAAGCAATGCAAGATTACAATAGGGCTGTGCTTGATGAATGGAGAGACAATTTTGAAGTATTGCTAAGGAAAAATTACTATAGAGATCCAAGTAAGGATTTAAAATTATCATTACAAGTCGATTCTATAATCGTTGATAAAATAGCTGAGCAATTTGAAAAGATAGATGAAAATCAATTGTTAAATGAAACTTTACTTTTTTCATTGGAAAGAGGAATTTCAGGCAGAGCCGATCAGATTATTCTTAAGAAAGATTATGATGAACTTTGGGAGATTAAAACTGGCAGTCGCTACTTTATAGAATCTGATTATGATCCTCTTACTGGAGTTACACATCCTGGTGGAATTCAAGCATTTGCTTATCATGAAATAATCAAAAAGGTGACCGGAAAAGCTCCAAGAGCATACATTGAATTTTTTGATGCAGATGCAGAACTAGCTGAAGATAATCCTGAAATTATCCCATTACAAGATCATGCAGTTATTAAGAGAAGAAAAATCGAATTATTAGATGACCAAAGTAATGAGTATCTTGACCTTTTACTACAAACAAGGAACATTGCATTTGCAATAGAATCTGGGTTACTATCAGGTTATGATCGATATAAAATAAACAAATTCCTTTCGAAGAGATTTATGCCTGCACTTGGAACTGATTTTAATTTCCTAAGCAGTAATTGGCACAGAATTTGTAATTACTGTCCATCTAATCAACAAGGCATATGCTCTGATGGACGACGTTTACTTGATTCTGATATCTGGTTACATTTCCCACAAGAGTTGTATGAGTATTGGTCTTGGTATTTCAGACAACTAAGATTTGAATTGAATAATGTAAAGAAATATCTCCATCGATTAGCAACAACTGAAATCGAAAAGTTAGAGGATCAAGGAATTACGATACCAAGCTTAAAACTGAAGAAATTCGATCCTTATCGATATATCTTAACTTTAACATCAGATAAGAAAATCTTTACTAGAATAAGAGAAGGTGATGATGTTTTTGTTACTCCATCCCATTTATTACCAGGAGAGATATTTAGCGTTGAAGGAAAGATTTCATCTTCAAGTTCGAATGAAATAACCATTAAAACTCGCTCAACTTTGAAAAGAAGAGGAAAAATCGCTGAAAACTTCAGAATCGATCAAGTTGAAAATGTTATCTTTTCAAAATGACAATCCCGTTCATTAACCGATTTTCTTTTTGAATCAATGAATCGCTCAGGAATTCTTGGTAGGAGAATTGATGATGAAGAATTACCTCATATGACTAAACTAATTCTAGGGATAACCAAACCTAATAAAATCAAACCAATAAAGAGAAAAAAACTCCTTAAGACTTTAGACAAGTTCAAGGTAGAAGCTATTGAAAAAGCACTTGGTTTGAATCCTGGAGATATATTACTTATACAAGGACCTCCTGGTTCTGGAAAAACAAGAATGATATCTCAATTAGCCAAGGAAATTTTTTCTGAGTACTATTTACTAAATTCAAGTCAAGTTGATGATGCTGAATTTGATTTATCAAAACCAGTGCTAATATTAGCAAATACTCATCGAGCTGCAGATGAAGTGATAGCTAAATTATCTTCTTTTGAAGAATTTAAACCTTACATTGTTCGTCTCGAGTCATATTCAAAGGATCACTCTGACGAAGTTAAGGAATTCATCTTATCAAATCAAGTTAAATTTGAAGAGAAAATGGAAGAAAAAGCTGACGCTGATGTTCTAGTGACTGTCTTAAAGAAAGGTATTGAGCTTTACAAAAAATCAGGAATTATGGTTGGAACACTTGGAAGCGTAGGAAATAATCTTTTGAAAGGAGTAAAGTTTCATTGGGTAATTGTAGATGAAGCTGGGTAAGCAACTGAACCTGCAAGTTTAGGAGCGCTTAGACACATGTGTCCAGCTACTGAATCACAAGAAAGATATCCAAGGGTGGTTTTAGTAGGAGACCACAAACAGCTTCCACCTGTTGTTACTGAAGAAACGATTGAACATACACCTAAAGTTCCTAAAGTACTACTAAAGGCAGGTCTAAGAGAAAATGATACATTGAAAACTTCACTTTTTGAACGACTATTCCGAATCTGGTCCAAGAAAACTGAAAATGTTATCATACTATCAGAACAATATCGTATGAATGAAGCAATCTCGAGAATAGTAAAGAATGGTTTCTATCCAACTATTAATTATGTTCCAGCAAATGATAAGATTGGAACACATACAATTGAAAAATTTTTGAAACCATATGATACATCAATTCAAGATGATAAGTCTCGATCCGAGCTCATAAATACATTATTTGAACCAAATAAACCAGTAATCTTAGTCAATACTGAAAAGGATAAAGAAGCTATTGAGGGTATACAAGAAGTAGATATACAAACTGAATCTCGATTTAACATACGTGAATCAAAAATAATTGCCAAAGTTCTGGCTGAGTTTCTAGGAGCTTATAACAAGAAAAGTCAAATAGAAATAGCAAAGGAAATTGGAGTAATTTCACCATATCGTCACCAGAACAATCTTATCTATGGGGAACTTAGGGCAAGGAATTTGCCTGAAGAAGTAATTGAACAGATCCGTGTAGATACTGTTGATAGATTCCAGGGTGATGAACGGGAAATCATAATTCTAAGTTTAACTAACAGTAATGATCTGAACATTATAGGTCAACTGCACAGAGATTGGAGACAGATGAATGTTTCAATAAGTAGGGCAAAAGCGAAATTGATTATTGTTGGAAATCGACGAACATTCACTGAAAAAAGTGCTGATAGTAAGGAAGATGAAGCGAAAGCAATTTTCAGCGAAGCATTTAGAACATTTGATGAGTTGAAAAAAGAAAATCTAGCTGAAGAAATACAATCGGAAAAAATCAAAGTTTAAGGAGAAAGAGAACATGCTAATTGCTAACAATCTAAAAGACATAATGCTTGAATTATTATCATTAAATGAAATCGGGTGTACTTATGACTTTAAAGAACGATTTAACGTAGGCTTGAACTCTTTAGAAGTGCTAGGATTAGTCAAAGTTATTCGGACAAAAATTCCTATTTGTGGTGACCATTGTCAAAGATATAATGATTGTGAATGGATACCAATATTTGAGAAGAAGAAAAGTAAATTTAAGTTTACAAAAGATGGATTGCGATTACTTGAAGAATTATCCTCAGAAGAAATTACAGATTCTAAAGTAGATGAAATACTACAAAACTATCTAATGAGTATTGGTATAATTGATCTGATTCTATCAATGTTAATGGATAATCAATTTATTACTATGGAGAGATTAACATCAACATTGCTAAAAAAAACAAATCTTACTCTCTATGTTATTAGAATAACAACAAAAGATATTCTGGATTTAATGGTTACACTCAATTTTATAACTGTAACAGAAGGTCAGATAATCAAAAATGCTTGAAGAACAATAATTAAATAGTTATAAAAACAAATAACTTTTTAATTTACTAGGGAAAGAATATTTTATTTATTGGAATTATTCTAAATTAAGCTAATACTGGGTGTATAAGAATGTCATTAAAGAATGTCCAAAGTTCACTATTAAGTCAAATAGGTTTTTCAGAGCTAGAACAACAAGTATATTTGACAATTTTGGGAATTGGTAATGCTTCCCTTGGTGAAATGTATCTGCAAACAGGAATACAACTAGATGAATTACAAGAGATTGTTCAAGATCTGTCTAATAGAGGTTATTTAAAAAAGATTGAGGGGAAAATCAACAGATACATTGCTGTAGAACCTTTCCTCAAAGGATTTCTATTTGTCGAAAAGGAATTCCAAAATGACATTATTGGGATTGAAAACTCACTAATCAATGTATTTGATCAAAGCTATGATACTTTAACTCAGCATATGTCTGAATTCAAATCTTCTATCACTCCTATCTTTGATAAAGTTGCAGAAGAATTACGAACTTCTAATGAACAGCTTAAAATGGATTTAACAAATTCCATTTATCGTCATTCTGATAAAGTCTCCAATTTAGCTGAGGATTTTGATTTAATGCTTACAGAAGGATTCTCAAAGACCTTTTTATCCATCAGCAATGAATTATCAAATCTTAGTAATGAGGTAAGTGTACTTCTTCGAGATGAATCAGACAAAGCAACTGAAAGAATGCAAAAATTTGAGCAGTTGATGAATAAAACAATACAAGATATGCTTGAACCATTAGATAATGCACTTATTGAATACAAAGCAACTGTTCCGGAAAGATTGAAGACAATTCTAGATGAGAACAAAAATGAGATAAGTACTTTACAGAAAAATGTTAAATCAATTACAAAGTACAGCATTAATGAGTTAAGCACTACTTTAAAGGAATTTGATAAAGGTATTGTAGAAGTAACTAATAAAGCTGCTAAAAATTACTCTGACGTAGTATCTAATTACAAGACTACTACACATGGTATAATAAACCAAGAGAAGAGTAAACTTGATACTGCAATTGTAAAAGTAATAGAACACATAGGTAAGAACATTGACCAACTCTCTGTGGAAGCTTCAAACCTAAAAGAGAACATTGATGAAATAGCAAAAACTGGTTTGTTAAAGAAGCCTAATCCAAGATTAGTGCAAGAAGCCAAAGAACGATCTGAGAAAATCGATAAATTATCCCAACAAATTAAGGGTGCATATGATGAAGCTCTTAAGATTTATCAAAAGAACATCATTGATGGAATCGGTCAGTTAATGAAGAACAATGATGCAGTTCTCGCAAAACAACTGAAAGATGGATCTACACAATTAAAGTCATTAAAAGAGAAATTAAGCAAAGATTGGGATGTAGTAGCTAAGAAATATGAAGCTGATCTTAACAATGCAGTAAAAGATGTGCTAAAGGAAACAAATCCGAAGATCACCAGCACCTCAAAAGAGGCATTTAATAACACTTTAAAACATGTAGAAGGTTTAAAGGACAGCATATCAATGATCTTAGCTCCACTAAGAGATGTTATATTTACAGATCTAGAAGATGCATTGGAGAATCTATTCCTAAATTCATCAAAGAGATTGAGAATGCACAATGAGAGTAATAACAAAGCATTGGAAACTATACGCTATCTAACAGATGATATGAAGTTCGCATTTAAGACTCAAGTGCTAGAAGAGCTAAGCAAACCAAAATCAATTGCTTCTGAAATGATTTCTGAATATACAAGAACCTTAGATGGATATCTAACAACATTGAATAGAGATCAAACTGCTTCATTGAATATTATCGGAGATGCAGGAGAGAAATTCCTGGAAACACTAAAGGATTCATTCACAAATTCCAGTAATGAAATATCTAGCAGGTTGGCAGGAATCATCTACAAGGTAAATGAGACAAAAACCTACCTGCAAGAAATAACTAATTCAGTCGATCAAATAATCCCTGTGCCAAAACCCCATTCGATCATTATTTATGGAAATCAAAATTCTATGACAGCAATATCTGACATGCTATTACGAACGAAATCAACATGCACAATTGTTATTCCAACAATTGATCAGAACTTGGTTGACCTGTTAACAAAACAAATCTCAAAAAGAGTGAGAATTCGTGTTCTCGCTGATGTTGATCCATTTAGAGATGAAGCACTCCTTGCTGCTCTCAAAGAACAAGGAAATATTACTATTTGGCAGTACACAATGAGAGACTTCTTCGCAGTTACAAGAGATGGTGCAGAAGTACTATTAGCTCCAACGACTAGAGACAGCGAGCTAACAAGCTTTGTAACAGAACAAGATGCTCTCGTTAGAGCTATTCAACAAATTATTAATGCTTCATTCATGGCTCGTTCTAAAGAACTCTGAGCTAATCCCTTTTCTTTCTTTTTATTTTCTAATCACTTGAAAGCATTAAGTAGACTTTTTAATCCCTTAAACCACAATGCAGTGCTGTGATTAATCAGACTTTTAGCTTTAGATGAAATATGCCAAATATCCAGAAGCTCATACTCTCTTTTTGCAGTAACAAAGAAATCCTTCAAAATAGGAAGTATTATGCTTTTCTTCTTTAGCATCTTCTGTGGAATGTCTGGAATAGCTTTTCCTTCACTTGCACCAAATCCTTCAATTAGACCTAAAAGACCTGAGCAACCCGATTCAAGCAAAACATCAAATGAATTTGTTAATGGAATTGTGAATTTATACACGGGCATACTAAGTACAATGAGGGGGTTATCATTAGGATCTAAATTATCAATATCAAGTAGATAGAAAGCATCTTCTTCGTTTTCAGCAAACCTAATAAAACGCTTGTCTGGGAGAAGGTTAACCCTTTTTGCAGTAAAGAAAAGCTCATCGCAAGCGTTAATTAATAGATGTGAAGGGTCCTCTAAATCATCTAGAAAATACTCACTTTTAATAAGAAGACCGTTGGTTTGTTGATAAAAAAGTTTCAAGTAGTCAGGTATTTGCATATCCTTGAAGAATAATAACTCATCAATGTGAATATTTGTTATACTATTCCTGAAAGTCACTTCCACTTTTGAATCATCTAAGTATTTGTCAAGGATGAGAAAGGTAGTCAACTCCAGCTAGTTTTAGAACAACTATGACTAATAAACCTTTTAAAAATAAGAATATTAACCAGGTAAAAGAGATTATTTTTTCTTCTTTCTTTTGTCTGTAATGTGTAAAATATCTAAATCAATAGATTTAGACATTTTGAGCTCTGTTATATTAGATCCACATGAAGTACAAGTAACGCTACCAGGTTTGTTCAAAGCTTTACAACCTGGACATTCTACTTGTGTCTCATTTTTGTCAATTTTGACATCAACACGTTTAGTAACATCGTGTGAGCATTTAGGACAAATATTACTGTTTTGTCCTAATTCAGTTCCACATTTAGAACATTTTCTTCCCTGTCTGTGGGTCTTTCTGACATCTATTTCCCAAAAAGCCAATTTATAATTTCTCTTATATTAGTACTGCTCCCTAGATTATTTAAACAATCGGAAATGAGAAATGCTATAAAAAAACAAAAATAGGATTAAAGTGGTAAACCCAATGCTCCTATTTTAATAATGAAACTTATGGTATAAAATGTAACAAAGAAAACACATCCAATAATGGAAATTATCAAAGCTGCATTGTTAAGTTTACTTCTGCCTTCGATCTTTCTAGCATTTAAGGAAACAAACAAACCAAAGATGCTTGCAGCATTGAGGACAATTGTAACTAATCCAACAATAGATAATATCAGTGCAAGCTTTGAATCTCTTTTCTCTGAAAGAAATAGCTCCTCATTTTTTACCTTATCTTCTTCAGGATTAACTAAATCAATCCATTCGGGGTTGTAGAAGGTACCTTCAACATCAACTAGTCCTTTTTGCCACCATTTGACGGAAGAATCGAATTTCTGTTTACGTGCTGGAACTACATTATTGGTAAAAGTTCGGATAAACCATTCCAAAGAACCGATGTACTTGATTTTTTCCCAACCAAATAATAACAGTAAGTAAACAATTAACGTCAGAAAGATCGTAAGAAATGTTCCAGGCCAAAATAGTTTGTTATACGGATTCCCGTATAATGCTAACGACATTAAATAAAACATAATATAGTAGATATATTGGTTATTGTAATTTGAAAATGCTACAGTGCCAAATCTTCGTATAAACCTTGTTTTATCTGAAAATTTTTTACTTTTACCTCGATATTCAATTAATCTGAAGAGCAGCATTACAAGCATTAGACTAAAACCATTAACTGCAAGGAATTGTGCAAACCAAGAAAATAATGGTATATAGCTCGCGTAATCTGGCGACCAATGCCGATGATAAGGTATTAACTGATACACTGTAATTGCGGTATCAAAATCTGTTGTTCCAATAATACCAACAATAATGACAATTACACCAATTGTTCCAGCAATAAACATTATTGAACCAACAGAAAACATTATTCTCGGGAAATTTTTATTCGTTTCTTCTCGAGGTTTAGTTATCACTACTCCAATAATGCTACCAATATATGATATAGCCAGATATGGGAAAATTGGTTCCATAGGAGCAGCAAGTGCACTGAAAAATGGTGCAGTAATAATCCGCCACCAACTATCTTCGCCGATCACAGGAGTAAATTGGACATTACCAGTTTCAGATATGAAACCAAAAGGATATCCTGGTAAGATTACTTTTACTAATTCCCAAATTGGTTGTGTTAAAATTACAACAACAACAGCTAATATAGCATAGGAAATTATCATTCGTTTTCTATTCTGCCAATTTTTCTTAAGAGAGAGTAATCCTTGAGTTATTCCATTAAGAATCAAACACCAGGCAATTGTATGAATTGTCTCAAAATGATTCCATCGAAATAACAACGTTTGCCAATTATAAACAAGATCTTCAGTCCAATGCTCATAATTTAGAATTTGATCATATTGAAAGTATTCTGCAGGATTATCAAGATGTAAGAAGAAATTACCAAAAGCACCATGATAACCAATTAGCCCCTCACATAACATAGCAAATATCAGTAAAAGAATTCCTCCAATAATTTGCTTTATTACAATACTTTTAACAGAATGACCTTTCTCAAGATTCCTATACATACTAACCATATTACTAGTCGAAGAAACAATGAGGAAAAATCCTGCAATTCCGCCATAAAAAGGTATAATGATCAAAGCTATAAGATTAACGAGAGGTATATTATTTATATCCGCGAGTAAATCAGGTATATTAAGAACCAAACTTAATGTATGAAGTCCAACCATTAAGAAAATAGCTAATCCTCGTGCGAAATCCAAAGTAGCAAATCTTCTAGATCTTTTAATAGGTTCGCTAGTTGTCTCGAGTGATACACTAACTGCCATTAATGTTAATCTCCTGTTTTTAATTTAAGCATTAAATTTTACTTTGTTTGTTTTTGTAATTTATATACTTAACGCCAAAAATAATGATTTTTTTTAAATCAATGAAAATTTACAAAATTATTTTTATTTGAATGTATATTCAATTAAAAAATAGGAAGAATTTTTGAGTTTCGACTGAGTAATAACAATAAGAAAAAAAGGTTGAAGTAAAAAAACTACTTCATTAATTCTTTCATTTTGTTATAACCTAACTCAAAAGCTTTCATGTTAGTTGCTACGATTTTCTCATTTCCTTTGAATCTAATGTTTAGTGATTTCTCAAGAGATTCTTTAGTTAATGGAAAACCAGGGGTTGCGAAAAGGGCACCAACAAGAACAACATTTTGTGTTCGAGTATCACCAGCTTGAGTGGCAAGCTCATAAGCGTCAATAGTGTAAACTTTGTCAGTGAATTTTGTGATAATGGAAAGAATATCTTCTACTTCAGGATATTTGGTTCCTTTCTTAGCACTTAGACTTGGTGGGATAATTTTATGACTGTTCATAATAACAAAGCCAGTTTTAGGATTGAGTTTGCGTATAGCTCGAGCAGTTTCACCAAGTTCAAAGCTTAATAGAACATCTGCTCCACCATCGGGGATCAAAGGTCCACTGATAGGTCCTAAACGGATTTCAGTGTTGACAACACCACCTCGTTGGGCCATACCATGAATCTCGCTTTGAGCAATGTAAACATCTGAAATTAAAGCAGCATTACCAATAAGATTAGCAGCTGTTAAGACTCCAGTACCGCCAACACCAGCAATTTCAATCTGATAGGATTTATCTAATTTGGTCATCTTTTTTCACCTCTTAGTAAAAGCATCAACAGGGCAGAGGATGCGACAAACGCCACAACCCATACACATGGATTCATCAACATGAGATTTCTTCTTCTCATCGTCAAAAGTGATAGCCGGACAAGCAAAACTACGGACACAAGTGCGACAGCCAATACAAATTTCTTCGTCAGTGTAGTATTTGTCAAGCTCTTTCTTAGCTTTGCGCATCTTACGAATATATTCTAAAGCACAGTCACGACGAGAAATGATAACTGACAGTTCACCAGAATCAAGGGTTTTACCAATGACATCAATAGCGTTATCAAGATCATAGGGATCTATAATATGTAGATTTTTAATACCAAGTCCTTTAACAACTTGTTCTATAGTAACAATACCTGTAGGATCACCAAAAGCGCCTTTACCAGTTTCAGGCGTCGGTTGAAAACCGGTCATTGCTGTAGTTCTGTTGTCCATTATTACTAAAGTGAATTTTGCATTGTTAACAATTGCATTGATTAATGGTGGTATGCCTGTATGAAAGAATGTACTGTCACCAATTACTGGTATCACTACCTGATTTGTTGCTTGAGCGATTCCATTAGCAATTCCTATTGATGCTCCCATTGCTACTGTTGTATCCACAGAATTCAATGGTGGCATAAATCCTAGAGTATAGCATCCTATATCCCCTGGCATTATTGGTTTTAGACTTCTTTTTCTTGAAGCTCTTTTTATCGCATAATATGTTGCTCTGTGGGGACATCCTGCGCATAGTTCAGGTGGTCTATTTGGTAATTGTTCGTTAATTTCACCTAGAGTAGGGAGTTTTTCATCAATACCTTCAACTTTTTTATCCATTACTTTTGAAATTGCTTCTATTAGAATAAGTGGATTTAATTCGTTGGATATTGGAATTACCTTTTCCTTTCTGCCATATATTTTGACTTGTATCCTGTTTTCAGCTGCTAGAGCTTTTACATTTAATTCTAAATAAGGTTCTACTTCTTCAGCAATCAAGCATTTAGGATGTTTCTTTAGAAATTCAATTATTTTTGCTTCAGGTAATGGATTACTGAATCCAATTTTGTAGATTGTTGGATTAATGCCCATTTCTTGTATTGCATCTTTTACGTATGTATAAGATACTCCTGAAGTTATGATTAGTAATGGATCTTTCCCTTCTTCTACTACATTCCATTTAGAATTGCAAGCATAGTCCTTTAGCTCTTCCATTTTCGCTAATAGTAGTGGTTTTGTTCTTCTAGCATTTCCTGGCAAGCAAACAAATTTCGCTGGATCTTTCACAAATTCTCCTTTGTGGTTATCCTTATTGGGTGGTATCTCTCCTAGTTCAACTGGTCCTCTCGAGTGACTTAATCTTGTTGTAGAACGAAGAATTACCAATGATTCCCATTTCTCAGAGAATTCATAAGCATATTTTATCATATCCAATGCTTCTTGTGGTGTTGATGGTTCCATACAAATTGCATGAGCTGCTAATGCGTACATTCTTGTATCTTGCTCATTTTGGCTTGAATGAAAACTTGGATCATCAGCAATAGTCATGACGAATCCTCCTTTCATACCACCAAATAGCGCTGCTGTAAAGAACGAATCTGCTGCTACATTTAACCCTACATGTTTTGCAGCAGTAAATGACCTTAACCCACTCCATGAGGCACCTAATGCTACCTCAAATGCTACTTTTTCATTTATTGACCATTCAGCATGCATTCCAGTTTCTTTCCCGAATATGGCTATTGTTCCCATGATTTCGGTTGAAGGTGTTCCTGGATACGCTGCTGCTATGTCTACTCCTGCTTCCAAAATGCCCCTTGCTATGGCTTCATTACCACTAAGTAGCATTTTGGTTTTTTGTTTTGACAATTTTCATTTACCTTCTTTGTTTTTTTACAAAAATTACAATTTCATTAATTCGAGTAATTGGTTAACTTGCAATCGTATAAATAAATAGTTTTTCAAGTCTGTTTTAGCTTTAATTAACGCTTCTAGCTCTAATTCTCATTTATAATTTCTTTGTAAGTGTTGTTTGAAAGTCGTCAATCATCAAAAATTTTTTAATTGACTAAATGCTGTTCAACACCGATATTAGTCTGAACGTGGTAGAAATGGATTTAATGGAATGGATTTGGTTAATAATCATCTTTGTTTTCTCTTTTGCTACTACGTTCTTTATAACTTGGTTTCTCAGCAAGTATTTCTTGAAAAAGGGTATTTATGGTCATGATGTCCATAAAGCTGACAAACCAAAAGTTGCAGAGATGGGTGGTGTTGGTTTCGTAATAGTTATGCTGATAGTTACCTTTTCTTGTATCTTTATCTTCAGGGAAGACTACTGGCAACACTTCACTGTCGCTACTCTTGTAATTCTGATTGTTGGTGCAATTGGTGTTTGGGATGATCTTAAAGCATTAGGTGCGATAGTCAAACCTTTCTTGCTACTAATTCCAAGTATTCCCATTATCATTTGGCAGCTTGTTGAAAATCCCTCTTTTGCTAATGATGGTTTGCTTTTATTTGATCCTACTCCCTATCTACCTTTGATAGGTCAAGTTAGAATTACGATTATTTATTGGATACTAGTTCCCTTTGCTATTACCGTTTTATCAAATGCAACAAATATGATTGATGTCATGAATGGCTCAACTCCTGTTACTATGTTAGCTGTTTCAGGAACTGGCATTATCGCTACTCTGGTCTTTTATTTCAAAGGTATTGTTACCTTCCCAGGAATGGTCTTGTCAATCTTGCTTTTCAGTTGTCTCTTTGCCTTCTTCTGGTTCAACAAATACCCCGCCAAGATCTTTTGTGGAGATACTGGTAGTCTAACAGTAGGAGCAGTTATTGCTCTGGTAGCAATCTTTGGTCGAATTGAGATCATCATTATTGTAGCAATGATGCCTCAAATTATGAATTCCTTCCAGATTATTCATAGCATCAGAGGTTTTAGAGAGCGAAGGGAAATAAAGGAAAGACCAACTAAAGTTCTTGAACTAAGTGAGAAGGAGAAAGAAACTAAAGTTGCTGCAAACCCCAATGAAAAAGCACCTTTAACCTTGACTCGTTGGTTAGTTAGCAAACAACCTTTAAGTGAAAAGGAAATTGTTCTTTCAATGGGATTGGTTTCATTAGTATCTTCATTTCTTGCTTTAGTAACAATGATTCTTATAGTCGTTTCAATCTAAATGTTGGAAATTTCAAACCATTTTTCATCATTTTTATCAAAAATTAATGGTTTTTCCTCAAGGTATTCCACAGATAATATCTCTATAAATATTAGAACATGTTCTTGGTCTCACACGGGTTTTTAATTACCTCTTGATATAAGGAAATTATAGGTGAGGAACTTTGGAATCATTTATCAAAAATATAACTGAAAAAGAGCAGGTACCTTCTTTATTTTCTAAAGGAGAAGCTAAACACGATTCCGTGGATGTAGACAATGATTTACGTAAAATAATTGAGGATATTCAAGCTAAAATCTTGGTTATCGGTGTGGGTGGTGCAGGTAATAACGCTATTACTAGATTGAATCAAACAGGTATTATAGGTGCTATTACACTTTCTGCTAACACAGATGCTCAACAATTGCTCTATTCTCGCAGTCACAAGAAGATGCTTCTTGGACGAGCCCTTTGCAGAGGTCTTGGTGCAGGTAACGATCCACAAATAGGTGCTGAAGCAGCAGAAGAATCAAGTGAGACAATTAAGGGCATACTTTCACAAGTAGATATGTGTTTCATTGTTTGTGGTCTTGGTGGTGGTACTGGAACAGGCGCAGCTCCAGTAATTTCCAGATTAGCCAAAAACTTAGGTGTTCTAACTGTTTCAATTTGTACTTTGCCATTTGATGTAGAAGGACGAATAAAAGCTCAAAACGCTCGAGAAGGTTTGAGACGTCTATATGAAAGTAGCGACACAACCATTGTTGTTCCT
Source organism: Candidatus Heimdallarchaeota archaeon (assembly GCA_019058275.1). Classification (GTDB taxonomy): domain Archaea; phylum Asgardarchaeota; class Heimdallarchaeia; order JABLTI01; family JABLTI01; genus JABLTI01. The sequence goes on along the minus strand of JAHLVW010000050.1, from coordinate 22,838 downwards.
AATGAGAAGCTAATTGAAATTGTCCCAGACTTGTCACTTAAAGAAGCCTTCCTAGTTGCTGATGAAATACTAATTAGAGCTGTCACTGGTCTTACTGAGCTCATTAATAGACCTGGTGATGTTAATGTTGACTTTGCAGATGTCCGAAGAGTTCTCGGAGAAGGTGGAGCAGCAATTATTGGCTTAGGTGAATCTGATAGTCCTGATAATAGAGCGAAAGAAGCTGTAGAGGATGCTTTGAGTAACCCACTGTTGGATATTGATATTAGAACTGCAAAAAGTGTTCTACTAAACATTACTGGTGGCAAAGATTTGAATCTCAAACAAACTGAGGAAGTTATTCGTGCAGTTACAGATCAATTAAGCACTGACATTATTGTCAAATTCGGTGTATTGATTGATCCTGACCTACAAGGAATAATTCGTGCTACCATCGTTGTAAGTGGTGTGAGAAGTCCATATATTCTATCAAACATACAAGATTCTAATGCTCTTGGATTAGATATTGATTTTGAAGAAGACCTTGATTTAGGTTTAGAAACATTCCAGTAAAATATGAGCTTTGAGATTTTTTCTCAATTCTCATATTACTTCCATTTTATTTTTATTCTATTGATGAATCTCCAGCTGTAAAAGAGCTTGGTTTCTCAATGGAAAATTCTGAATCTTCTAGTTGTTTGTTTATATTATTTATTCTCGCCTTTTTTACGTCACCATTTTCATCATAGTCTTTTTCTAGTAATCCCCTTCTTCCTGAATAAATGAACCCTATTACTATTATGATTGTCAATATTCCAGAACTAACTAATAAAGTAATCATTGGTAAGACATATTCAGCAATTATCGCAACAATACCCATCCCAATTAATTGGGCAATACCTTGTACTAATTGCTGTGTACCAAAAACTCTGCCTTGCTTTTCATATGGCACTGTCTCTTGTATTAATGTAGAAGCTGGAATGTTAATACATACTGTAATAACTCCAAACGAGAATAATATAGCTGCCATACCCCATGGATTTCTAATTACTGCAAATAAATACATAGCAATAGTTGCTAAGAGAAAAGCACCATTCAAGAGTAGTATTTTGCGTTTTATTTTCCCCATACTCATTAATATTATTGCAGTAATGATCCCTGAAGCTCCCATTACACCTTGAAGGGCTCCATACCACATTTGATTTAATCCCATTTCTCCTTGTAGTATCACAATAAATAATACATTGATTGCTCCGAAAGTGAAGGTAATTGCTGAGAAGATTACAAGCATGTATGATATCTTTGGATAATCTCTAATTGTTCTATAACCAATTCTCATGTCTTTAACTATACCTTTCATTTCTGCTTTTAGAGATGTTGATTTCTCTCGTTCCACTTTTGGCGGTTTCTTACCAATTCTTATTATCACTAAAATCAGTAATCCTGAGACTAAAAATGTTGAAGCATCAAAGATAAAACTTGTAAGATAGCTAATAGCTGCTAAAATACCTGCAATAACAAATCCTACAATTGTAGCAATTTGAAAAATTGTTGAACCAATTGAATTAGCAAATTCTTTTTCTTTACTATTAATCTTGTATAAGCACTTCTTGCAGGGAAGAAGAAAGCAGGTGAAGCAGAATTAAGGAAGGCAAAAATAAAGAGTGGCCATATTACCCAGCCATAATTTATTTCTGTAACATGTATAGCTCGTCCCTCACTTACAACCAGCCAATATGTTCTTGTAAATGTTAACACGTTTCTAAGCAAATAAATAATCACATATCCTAAGGAAGCGATCATACTTAAAACGTTAGACCAAAACATAATCTTTCTTTGATCTAATCTATCAGTGTAAACACCTGCAAATGGAGCAATAATTACAAATGGTAATAACCATAGAATAGCAAGGATGCCCATTTTTAGAGGACTTCTAGTCAATTCCCATATGAAAAACTCTAATGCTAATCCGGATATTGCTCTACCAACATTTTCTATAAATTGAGCACCAAACAGAACCATAAATGGTTTGTTCTTAAGAACCTCTTTTATCGAAGGTTTGTTGTCAATGAGACTCTGATTACTTGTAATGCTCGATGTTTCATTTTCTGTTGTAGCAGACATATTGCTTTTTGCTCCATGCATTCAATATTAATTGAATATTTAATAATTGTTAAAGATGTGTGTATACACATTAATTGTTATTAGACTGGTCAGAAACTATTAAGCAACTGGTCTTTATTGACCATTAGTTAGATTTTCATAAACTCGAATTATGACAAAAGATTTTAAAGTAATAGTCCTTTTTTCAGACTAATTGTTAGATTTACAGAAACACTTCTGTGAACAGAACATGGAGTGAAATTGAATGAACATCGGAGAATTCTTTACAAGAAGCAGACGTCTGCTAATTCACAGTAAAAAACCAGACCGAAAGGAAATTTGGCTAACTGTCAGAATTACTGCCATAGGTATCTTACTTGTTGGTTTAGTAGGTTACATAATTCACATCTTGTTCACAGTTATCCTACCATAAAACCTCAGAGATAGATTAATCTATTTTATGAATTCATTGAGATATGATGGATTCATTTTCTATTCAAATATTCACTTATTTACAACAAAAAGACTTTATCTTCTCCGACTTTATTTATGGATAGATTTTATAAGATTCTAAAAAAAGATTAATATATCTAACAAGTGCGGTTGAAATTATAGGAATGGTATGAACATGACTATTTGGACTTTACGAGCAACTATTGGTCAAGAAAAAGCTATTGCAAAACACATTAGGAAGAAAATTGAAAATAAAAAGATTGGTATATTTTCTTTACTTGTTCCTGAAGCTTTACGTGGCTATATTTTCATTGAATCAGATAATATTGAATTTGTAGATCAAGCAATTATTGGAATACCCCATGTAAGAAGTAGAGTTGTTGGCGAAGTAGAAATAACTGAGTTAGAAGGATTTCTAGTACCAAAACCAACTATAGAAGGATTGCATGTAAACGATATTATTGAAATTATCAGTGGTCCTTTCAAAGGTAGTCGTGCAAAGATCAATCGTATCGATGTTGGTCGAGAAGAAGTCACAGTAGAATTACTAGACTCTCAAATACCCATTCCAATTAAATTGCATTCTGATTTCTGTAAGGTAATTGAAAGCGCTGCTGGTGAACCCGATGAAGACGAGCTAACAATGGAAGAACGAGCTCCTGCAGGTGATAAACCAATAGAGGAAGAAGACATTTTCTCTGAATTCTTCAAAATCTCTTAATTTCCTTATTTACAATTGGTTGGGAAATCAATTTTACAGTTGAATTTGATAAAATTTTATCATTTTCATCATTTTTTATTTCATTTAATTGACAAAGCTTTTTTATGTAACTTATTTTTCAAGAATCTGTGTTAGAGTATTGTTTGGATTAACAAAATAATAATTCCAAAAACTTTCCTAACTAATAAAAAGACCTAATATCAAAATACCAAGAGGCTATGCATAGTGTCAACAGAAAGAATTGGAAAGATTCTAAGAATTTCTGGTCCCGTAGTTGAAGCCGATGGGATGCTAGGAAGTTCAATGTATGAAGTCTGTAAAGTTGGCGATGAAGGGCTTATTGGCGAGATTATCAGAATACAAGGGGAAGTTTGCACAATTCAGGTATATGAGGAAACGGTTGGTCTCTTACCAAATGAAAAAGTCGTAGGAACTGGAGTAGGTTTAAGTGCTGAATTAGCTCCTGGATTAATAGGTCAAATCTACGATGGAATTCAACGTCCCTTACCATTAATTTTAGAACAAACTAAAGATGATTTCATACGAAGAGGAGTAGTTACTCTTCCTTTAGAATATGATAAGAAATGGCTTTTTGTTCCAACAGTTGCGAAAGGAGCAAAAGTAGTCACAGGAGATATTATAGGAACTGTTCAAGAAGGACCAGTTGTATCCCATAGAGTTATGGTTCCACCTGGTGTTCAAGGAACAATCTCAAGTATCGTTAAAGCTGGCGATTATACAATTAATGACCCAATTTTCAAAATAAAAAATAATGGAAGTGAAATAGATGTTCCAATGCTTCAAAAATGGCCAGTTCGTTTTGGTCGTCCAATTAAAGAACGTTTAGAACCAACTATTCCACTACTTACCGGACAGAGGGTTTTTGACACTTTCTTCCCAATTGCTAAGGGAGGTACAAGTGCAATTCCCGGAGGATTTGGAACAGGAAAAACTGTTTCTCAGCACCAATTAGCTAAATGGTCTGATGCCCAGATTGTAGTCTACATTGGTTGTGGAGAAAGAGGAAATGAAATGACCAACGTTCTTGAAGATTTCCCTCAATTGATAGATCCAAATACAGGTGAACCATTAATGAATAGAACTATTCTGATAGCAAACACAAGTAATATGCCTGTAGCTGCTAGAGAAGCAAGTGTCTATACAGGGATGACCTTGGCAGAATACTATAGAGATATGGGATACGATGTCGCATTAATGGCTGATAGTACTTCTCGTTGGGCAGAAGCTATGAGGGAAATATCAGGTAGGTTAGAAGAAATGCCTGGTGAATCTGGTTACCCAGCTTATCTTGCCAGTAAAATCGCACAATTTTACGAAAGAGCTGGTAGAGTAAGAACTCTTAGCACTGAGGATAGACAAGGATCAATCACAATTACAGGTGCAGTAAGTCCTCCTGGTGGAGATTTTTCTGAACCAGTTACTCAAAACACTTTAAGAATTACTAAAGTCTTCTGGGCTCTTAGTAAGGATTTAGCAGCAAGAAGGCACTTTCCAGCGATTGATTACTTAGTATCTTATACACTTTATACTAATGAATTAAGTCCTTGGTTTTCAAAAGAGGTTGATCCAAACTTCTTAAGATATAGATCTGAAGCAATGGCTCTACTCCAAAAGGACAAGGAGTTGGAGGATATTGTGCAGCTTGTAGGTCCTGAAGCTCTTCCTGAATCCGAAAAGATTATTCTGGAAGCAGCTAGGATGATCAAAGAAGACTTTCTACAACAAAATGCTTTCAATGAAGTTGACAGTTATTCAACAATTCAGAAACAATGGTCAATGCTCAAAGTTATTATTGACTTTTATAATAAAATGCGAGAGTTGTATAATCAAGGAGTAAAACTTCCTGAAATGATGAATTTGCCAATCATTGATAAAATAACACGTATGAAATACATACCCAACGAAAAAGCAGAAGGTGAGCTCGCAGGAATTCTAGCAGAAATTGATGCTCTCCATGCTGATGACATTGTTGATCGTATCAGCGGTCGAATGATGACTGATTTGAAGAAAGATTAGGAGCAATAGAAATGACTCAAACACCATCAAAAATAAATCCAGAATCATTATCAAAAAGAATTTTTAAAACAGCAACTGAAGTATCTGGTCCTTTGTTATTTGTTGACTTGAAAGGCAAAGCAGGAGTTTCCTACGGTGAAATAGCTCGAATAAAACTTCCATCAGGTGAAGAACGCTCTGGGCAGATACTAGAAGTTTCAAGGGATTTAGCTGTTGTCCAGCTTTTTGAAGGAACTTCTGGAATGGATGTTGATCAAACAACAATTCAATTCATAGGAGAAACAATGAAACTTCCTGTGTCAAATGACTTGCTCGGTAGAATTTTCTCTGGTAGAGGTGAGCCTATTGATGGACAACCTCCTATTATACCAGACGATGAGTTGCCTATTTCAGGTTCGCCAATAAATCCATATGCAAGACAATATCCTCGAGAGTTTATTCAAACAGGAATATCAACATTGGATGGATTATTTACTCTTATTCGTGGTCAAAAACTACCTATCTTTTCTGCAAGCGGACTTCCACATAACGAAGTTGCTGCACAAATCGCACGACAAGCTGCAGTATTAGGTCGAGAAGAGGATTTCGCAGTAGTATTTGCAGCAATGGGCATTACTGCAGAAGAAGCACAATTCTTTAGAAATGAATTCGAAAAGAGCGGAGCTCTTGATCGAGTAGTTCTTTTCCTTAATCTAGCTGATGATCCAGCAATTGAACGAATTATTACTCCAAGATTAGCTTTAACTGCTGCAGAATATCTCGCTTTTGAATGCGATATGCACTTGCTAGTAATTCTAACAGATATGACAAACTATGCAGAATCACTCCGAGAAATTGGCGCTGCAAGAGAAGAAGTACCTGGTAGAAGAGGTTATCCTGGTTATCTCTATTCTGATTTAGCATCCATTTATGAAAGAGCTGGTCGTATTAAGGGTAGAAAAGGAACAATTACACAGATGCCTATCCTTTCCATGCCAAACGATGATATGACTCATCCAGTACCAGATTTATCTGGATACATTACAGAGGGTCAAGTTTTGTTAGATAGAGGATTACATAGACGTGGAATTTATCCTCCAATAAATGTAGGTCCATCACTAAGTCGTCTTATGAAAGAAGGTATTGGCAAGGGATTAACTCGTAGAGACCATAAAGAACTTGCAGATCAATTATACTATGCATACGCTAGAGGTATTGACCTTCGTAACCTTGTTGCAGTCGTTGGTGAAGAATCTTTGACTGAGGAAGACCATCGATTCCTTCAATTTGCTGATGAGTTTGAAGGAAAATTCATCAACCAAGGTAGGGATGAGAATCGAAATATCTTTGAATCATTAGATATTGGTTGGGATCTTTTGAAAAACTTCCCAAATCCAAGAAGAGAATTAAAGCGTATTTCCGAAAAGATTATTGATTTCTTCCATCCAAATAATCGTGATTCAAATAAAAATTATGATTCAAGAGACATCTAATTTTTAGATGTTCCTTTTTTCTTATTTTTCAATGCATATTTTGTATTTCATTTTTTAGCTATTTATAAGGAATTTTTGTCGAGAATTTACTTGATAGTAATCTTTGAAGACACAAAGATTGCAACTCGATAAAATTTGGATGTGAATAATGTTGAAAGGTATAATCCGAGCAGCGGGATTAGGAACAAGGTTGCTTCCTGCAACCAAACGAAATGTTGCCCGTAGCAAAAAAACCAGTAATACAATATATTGTAGAAGATCTTGTAGATGCAAGTATTAAGGAAATTCTGATTATTACTGGTAAAAATAAACGAGCTATAGATGATCATTTTGATAAAGATCCTATTCTTTTGGAGGACTTAAAGAAGAGGAATAAGGTTGCCCAAATCTGTGATCTGGAAGCTCTTGAAAACCTGAGCGTACAGATTTTTTATGTAAGACAAGCAGTAACTACTGGTCTAGCTGATGCTGTCTATTTGGCAAAGAAATTTGTTAATGGAGAGGATTTTGTTGTAACATTAGGTGATACCATTATTGATTCTCAGCAAAATCCCAATCACTTGTTGAGGTTAATTAATTTTCATAAGGAAACACAAGCTCTCTGTACACTCTCAGCAGAGCGAATACCAATTGAACATTGTAATCGTTACGGAATTATGTCAATCAAAGAATATAATGGATTAATAAGTTCCAAAAATCACACAGGTAAGTACATTGTAGAAGATTTAGTTGAAAAACCTTCTATCGAAGAAGCTCCAAGTAATCTAGCCATTTGTGGCAGATATGTTTTCAAAACCAGAATTTTTGATTACATAGAAAAAATTGGTTTTGGAAAAGGCGGTGAAAAACAACTTACTGATGCAATAAGGTTATCTCGAGAAAATAACAAAATCGTTGCTTTAGAACTGCAGAACAATGAAATTCGTTTTGATACAGGAACCTTCCCTCTATACGCAAAAGCATTTGTAGAATTTTGTTTGAAAGATGAGGAGATTGGTCCAGAGCTAAAAGCCCATCTTAAAAAAATACTGCTCTAGTATTTACTCCTCTTTATCTATTTCTGAATTAATAGTCTTAGACTGTTTACCTGTTAGTAAATCACGTGTATCATCAACTAAGTAGAAGTTTTTATCTACTCCAACTATAAACACAAGTTGATCTCGTAAAAATTCTTGATGTTTATGAACTGCTTTCGCAGGAACTTTTAGTGGTTCTAATTGATCTGGAAGTTCCACTCTAATTGTTCCACCTTCTGAATCTACATTTACAAAAACAACTGCTTCTGTTCCGATAAAATCTTGGTTTGTTGGTAAACGATAGGTCTCAGAAACCGCAATCCTTCGCCATATAAGATCTACTAAAACTGCTAAGACAATTGGTACCAGTAATACCACTGATAAACGACTATAAGAATTCATATCTGGTTGTTGCCAAAACAATAGTAAACCTAATCCTCCAAAACTTATCGAGAATACTGCTAATGATAACATCAATGGTGCTGCTGTCCCTTCTTCAACGTGTAAAGGACCAGCAATATGATCAGGTGTTTGAATGCCTAGCTCATAACCAGCTGGTATATCCTTGTCTAGACTCACATCCTTGTCTATTGATATGTCTTTATCCACAGAGATGTCCTTATCAATGGAGATATCTTTGTCGATAGAAATGTCTTTGTCTATTGATACATCCTTATCTATAGATAAATCAGCATCATGATCAACATCTTGAGATAGACTATGACCAGCACTCAAACCCATGGTTACAAATACAACAGCAAAAACGATTAACCCAAAAATAAAGAACCCAATACAGAAACCTTTCAGCCATATTTCCCATGCTAATAAATCAGCATTTACTGTGATTATCTCAAGTATTGAGCCAAAAAATGTCAACTTTTATTTTTACCTCCTGAGTTAATCTTCATTTTGTTCTTTCTATCATTATTTGTTGTAATTTTTTACTAAATTAAATAATTGAAGATGGGAGAGCTATTCTCCCATGATTCTCTCAAATGAGAGTCATGAATTTTAACTAGAAAATTCATGCAGCTATTTTTTCTCAACTTTCTTTGCAGCAGGTAGTTGTTTCTTATCTTTTGTATTTGCTTTCGTTGTTACTGTTTCAGATACTTCTTTTGAGAAAGCAAGACTTCTGCCAGTGATCTCTGGAAGAACAGTTAGGAATGGTATGATTGATTCAGCTATACTTGAAAATGCTTGCTGCCCATCGCCCATAACAAACATTTTGTCTACATTTAATTGTCTGTAGATCTCAGGAAGCATTTCAACTATTTTAAGTTGGAAGAATTTGGGATCTGCTTGAGATAATGATTGAACTTGTTCAAGAATACCATCAGCTTCAGCTATAAGTCTCTCTTTTACAGCTGCAGCTTCACCTTGAGCTTTAGCAATTAGCTGTGCTCGTTCACCGTCAGCTATTCTTTTCATTCTTTCATATTCTGCATCTGCTTCAATTGTAACTTTCTTTCGCAATGTATCAGCTTCAATTTCAGTTCTATTCATTTCAAGTTTTTGAATCTGAATTTCTCTGTTTTTAGCTTCCTTTTGTATTACTAATTGAACTGATTGTTCTTGAACTCCTGTTTTTCTTGTAACTTCTAGATCTCTTAGTCTGGTAACTTCTTCCATTTTAGCTCTTCTTAGTTTTGCAGTTTCTTCTTCGTTTATCTGTTTTGTAGCTTCCATATTTGATTTGAGTGTTGGATTCAATACTTCAACATCTCTAATTTCAACGGAAATGACAACGATGCCCATATCAGCTAACAAATCGTGCAGCTCTTTTGATACAGCAGTAATGATTTCATTTCTTTCTCTAATAATTGCTTCTAAAGGCATATTTGCACATGTTGTACGAATAATACTTTCTGCTGCGTTTTTAATGATCGTCTCAATGTAATCAGTTTCTCTTACATTCCATGAGACAGCAGTAAAGGCTACGTCAGGTTTAATGACTTTCCAGAATACAAACGCATTTACAGATACGTCTTGAAATTCTCTTGAAAGAACTTTTTCTTTTGCCTCAAGAAATGTTTGTTGGGTTGTTGTAGGTATAACCACTATTTCATCTATTATGGGCATAAGAAAACATCTGCCACCTTTTCCAGCTGATTTTATTTTACCATTTCTAAATCTGATTACATACTCATTGGTCTTAAATTTCCTGTATCTACTAATTAAGAAAATCAGAAACAATAACCCCAATGCACAAACTCCTGCAATTACTAATCCAATTGTTGTTGCTGTTAGTGCCATCTTATTTCTTTTATCCCCTCATATTTTACTAAGGATTGAATAAACTGTAAAAGTCTTTGTTTTTCAAGTCCTCGATAGGAAAAGACGAATTTTCATTTAGAGCTTTTACTTGTATTAAATAGAAACGTATAAGTATATAAAGGTAAATAAAACAATTATTTCATTAATCAAAAAAACATCTAACATAATAACAGTTCTTGTTCTTAATTTGCTTTTTTTCTTATGAAGAAATCTATTATCCTCTCTAGCTCCGAATTAAAAAAATAGAAGAAAAAAGAGAATGATACTTTCATTCTCTAATAAGTGAAAGGAATATCTAATGTTGCACCTTTGTCGTAGATAACAGTTAATGTATATTGACCACCTGGTGTGAAATTAATAGCGAATGTTAAAACAAAGATAACTGTATCTCCTTGATTAATTATATAAGGAAATGTTACAGCATCAGTGCCAATGTAAGCTGCTGAAGGATTGTATGTATCAGTTGTATTTGTTAGTTCAAAAGCTTCTAAGTTTGCGATATTTGCTACATCTTGACCAATATTCTCTAATTCAATTTCATATTGATTTGTTGTGCCTGAAACTTTTCCATAATCTGTAGTAACTAATTCAGGATTTCCAGTAAGTAATGGAACCACGACGAAATAAACAATTGCTGCTGCAGTTACGGTTAAAGCAATTAATAGAATAGTTGCAATAACAGGTGAAACTGCTTTCTTTCTTTTTAGGATCATTTTTCCGAGTGACATTATTTATCAACCATCCGTTTTTTCATAAATTTCCTTTATTCTTAAAATTTGATCATTATAATTTTAAGCTCTAAGTGTTCTAGATGAATCTCAGCCTAAACACTTTTTTACCTTTTTAACAAAGCTACAAACCTAATTTAAAGAATTTTGTTTGGGCAATTAGCTTAAAAGCTATTTTTTTGGATAAAAAACTCAAATTTATTTATTATTTTCGTAATCATCTCATAACTACAACAAATTAGTAACTGATTGTAATTCATTTATTTATGTTCCATTAAAAAGTAATAAATACTCCATATGCAGAATAAGTAGTACGTGAAAGTTATTAATGTCGATTCATTATACTTTTACTAACATCGGAGTAAATTAAAGATGGATTTTATAGATCAGTATGACCCAAAACTAGTCGGTATGATAGTTTCATCATTTAGTGATAGTGGACCAGATATCGTTTTCAATAATACAGAGTTAGCTGACGATGAAGCAATGATTCTAGCTATAAAGGGAATGACTGTTATTGGTTTGGATAATCCTTTGGATCTTATTGAGAATATTGACGATGATGAGGAAAGAAGATCAATAATCCAGCAATTTGGTCCTTTTCCAGTAAAAGATAGAGAGACCTTAAGAGCCTTAGCAATTTCCTTTGTAGTAAAAGCTGAGGAATCAAGTGACCATCGTATTAGGACATTTGGTCGTTTTTGTGTTCTATTTCTCATATATAATATTGAACACACAAGATTAATTTTAGATTCATATGGCTTAATTGAACCATACTTCAATATTATATCTCGAGATATTAATTATGATAAAGATCTCAAATCTTCGAGTCTAAATAATGTATTTAAGAAAATGAACATGCTCTTTCAAGGAGTGCTTCCAAGAGTTTTCACTATAACAGATAAAGGTGTTGTTAAGGAATTAATTGGAAAAGAAATCATGCATAGAGATGTTTTTCTCATAGCTGACAAGAAGAAGAAAAAACTTCATATTATGTTAGCTGATCCTGAAATGACTGTCTGGAGAAAACATGAGATTAATCGTGCAGCTTCAAAACTTAATTCGCATCTCTACAGAAAGAAACTAGTTGCAGAAACAGTCACTGAATTAGAAGAAATTTCTAATCTGCTTAAACGTTACAATCTCTCTGTGGAAGGCATTTCACAAGCTTAAATTCCAAGCATTCTTGTCATTTTAGTTTTTACTAGTGGATAAGCTAATAATGGTAATTTGTAGCTCTCTTGATTAGACGTTGTGTTAAAGTCTTGATAGAGTATAACTTCTAGGCTAAACGAGTCTATCGTAGTTCCTGATCTAAACTCTATTTCATCTTTAAGATCAGATTCAATTGTATCTGGTAATGCTTCAGTCGATAAAATCCTAATTCTAATATCTACAGTAAACTCAAATATCCCTCCACTAATTATCACATCTAATTCCTCTGGAGGATAAAGAACACTATCTAAAGGTTGTAACAGATCATTTGCAACATCATTCGTTATTTTCTGGTACCGCCACTTCCGCCCTATTTGAATTGTCGTTTGTATAATTGGAAAAGCAACGACAAGCAACACAAGCACAAAAGCAATGATTTGCGTTCTTATAGCTCGTTTTGCTTTTACTTTCTTAACTTCTTGAGGAGGTTCTACTTTACGAATCCAAAAGACTATCATACATCCTAAATGCACACAAACTACATTTGTTACGAATAGTACCAAACTACCTAAAGCTATTCTCCATTCAAACATCCCTAATGCAATACCCACATTAACAGTTACTGGCAATAATGCTGCTGCAGCAGCTACACCCACAAGAGCCAAAGAAGTACCACTCACAAAACAAATCCCTGCTGTTAAGCCAGACACTATCGCAATAATTAGATTAATGATATTTGGTTCCCCTCTTGCAATAATAGATGCGCTAGGTTCATTTAATGAAAAACGATAGATTAATCCTATAATAAAACCAATAAACATTGAAATCAGTATACCGGAACCTTCAGCAATACTACCTTCCTTCAGAATTTTTTGATTTGAAGTTACTGCACCAAAAGCAAAAGCAACAATCGGACCCATTAATGGAGCGATGATCATAGAAGCTATTAAAGTAACATTATCATCTCCTATCAAACCCATTCCTGCAAGTATTGATGAGAGAATAGTCAGTGATATGAAATTAAAATTAAATTTAGTTAATGAAGAGACATTTTGCTCAAGTTCCTCAATTGATATCCTTCTCAAAAATCTATCTTGTTTTCGAGGTCTAATATGAGGGATTGTTGCATCAACATCTGAAATCGAAATTCTTCCTTTAACCCTACCAATTCCCAAATCAATTAGATGATCCATAACATAACCAGTTCTATTCGGAGTAACCGTTATCAAAATTAAGCTGAAATCACTTCCTTTGACATGTGTGATTTGAGAAGGTGAAACTACTTCATTTAAGCTTTTAACAATATCATTTCCTTCTGCTGCAGGAACTGTTACTTGGATCTGTTTCATTGTTAGCACCAAAAAGTTAAATCCATTATTTGAAGACGGTTTCCTATCTTTTTACTTTTTGGGTGCTTTTAATTCGTAATTTCAATTTTTTATGTTACTTATTCTCGAAATAATTTTATTCTATTTTTATCTATGTAATAAGTGGATAAGGAAAAGAGTGGAAACTTTGAGCAAAATTAGATTTCCAATGATAATTACTTGCTTTGTTACAAAGCCAAAAAGAATTTACTCTCTCTTTGAAAAACTTTTACGAGATACTGGATACATAAAAATTGGAGAAAATGCTTACATTCATGTGCGAGGCGAACAATTGACAGCAGCGATAACTTTTGGAAGAACATATTTGCCTGAAATTGATACTGTCAAAGACTGTTTGACTCTTTACTTATCAGATGCAGATCATGCAATTAACATTGAACTGTGTGATGAACTTAATAAGATTCTTTCAAATGAAATAGGTATTGAAGGCATACTCGATTAGAGAATCCATTGATATTTGTTAATCATAGAAATAATTATACGTCATCACACTCTTGGATTTTTTAATGATTATTATGCCCTACGATAATTGCGAATCTCTATACAAGTGTAAGGCTTCTCAAGTAACTGTTGCTGATAAAAGTGAAGGAGCTTTACCAATCACTAAAGATAAAGGTGATATTTGGTTTTGCACCTCTTGTTTTTATTGTGAAGATATCTGTCCTGATTATTCACCTAGACAGTATGCAATTGATCGTAGAAGAAATAAAGATCAACAAACCAGTAGAATGCTTGAGCCTATTGATAAATTGAAAAAACAAGGGCAGTTATTTGATATTAATAAGTCAATAAATGATATCAGGACTGATAATGAGTTGCCCATTCTTCCACCTACAAATACCGACGAAGTTGCGTTTTTAATTGATGAGATCATGGCTTTAGAAACTAGTGAAAAACCTTTAACTCGGGATATTGTGGATGAAAATCAATCAAAAAAGATTGCTCTTTTTTTAGGATGTCTCATAACTTATAGAGTACCAGATTATGAATTATCAGCTCGGAGGTTGCTTACAAAATTATCTGTAGAATTTAAAGACTTGCCTTTTGCTTGCTGCGGTTCTATTATGACTGAATCACAGTCTGAAGAGCTTTGGCTCATAATTGTTGCTTACAATTTGGCATTAGCTGAAAAATATGGTGTTCAGAAAATAGTCTCTCTTTATGGTGGATGTTCAGGAAACTTAAGAAGAGCAAACTTAATTTTACTCGAGAATCCTGAGAAAATGAAAAATACTAATCATCATTTAGCTAAAATTTCTCTTACTTTTTCTGGAAAAGTGGAAATTAAACACCTATCAGAATTTCTACGATAAGAAGAGTTACAAGGTAAATACAAGAAACTTGTTTCTAAACAGAATTCAATTAATCTTAGTAAACTAACTGTTGCCACACAAGTTCCATGTCAAGCTATCCATCCTGAAAAATATTCTCCATCTGCATCGATAGGTGCTTCATTGTTGCTTGACCTATTAAAACTCACATCAATTAATATTGTTCATTATCCATTTGAAACGTTTTGTTGTGGTTCATCTATGTTACAGTATGATGAAAGAATAGCTTATGATATTGCCAAGAAAAGAATTAACTCATTAATTAAGCATAAAGTCGATGCAATTACTATGGGTTGCGGAAATTGTAGTATGAACTTTACAGTGCATCAAAGTGAATATACAGAAATCAATCTGGCAACATTATTTTTCTCCGAAATTCTTGATTATGCATTAGGAACATCCTATGATAAAATAGATGTATTATTAAAAAATAAAAATGAAAGGGAATGACTACCTCTTCTTATGCTTGACTAGAAATAACTGCGGGTTCCTCTTCTAACTCGGTTTTTTCCTTCGAAAATATTTTTACTTTAACAAAGATCCATGGCATAAGCAAGCCTAAAATCAATGCTAGAAAGGAATATCTAATAAATCTCAATAGATAATCGACAGAGTATTGTGCTGTGAAAGCTAATCCTGAAGTGTCAATAAGATCAAACAATGCTGATAATCCCAAATATGCTCCAACTAATATAATTAATCCAACAACTGCTCTAAGAAGCTTAGAACGCCAATCAATGTTTTCATTTTAATCCATTTAGTTTCAATCCATATCATTATTGGGAACAGAAACAAAGCAGCAACAATATCACCTGTATTTGAGATATCTCCTTCTGGCCATTCAGTGAATAATCCAAGTAGAAATGTTGTTAGGAAAATTATTGCTGCATAAGCTTTCACCAACGATTATTTTTGTCTTGTTTGACCAAGTATCAATCCACTTTAACAAAGGTGGCACTCCAAAATAGAGTGCTGCTAATACAGTGATACCAATTAATAATCCAATAATTACATCACCAATATAATGTACTCCTAAATAAACTCTTGAAAGACAGATAAGCAGTACTAAAATTGGTATAACAATATACATCCATATCTTCTTGAAATAAAATGTCATCCAACCATAGACAATTAAGGATGTCTGTGCATGCCCTGATGGTGTACTGAAATTTTCTTCATCAACCAATCGGATAGATTGACTTGGTCTTGGATTTTTTATTAAAAGTTTTAAAAATGTGTTAAGAAAAGATGAAGTAAAAAGAATGTAGAATCCAACTATTGCATCCTTCTTATTTAAAATCCAATATGCTAAAGCTAATAAGCCAATGTAGATTATTGCTTCGCCAAAATAGGTTATTATTTTAAAGATGATTTCAAACCATTCAGGAAAAAAATCCTGTAACACTTCATTAATAGATTGATCAAAGAACCAGCCCAAGATTTACACCTTTAGATTTAATTTCGCTAATGGTTTATGGTCTATTCTTTCAAAAGTTTTTTGTGAATTAATCTTTTCTTGAAATTTCATTTCTTGTTTAATTTTTCATATTCGTCTAGAATTGTTTCAAGAATTAGGTCTGGATCTGATTGAATCTTAAATTTCCGTTTGAAATATTTGCATATATTATTGATATCTCGAAACAGCAGTTCTTTGCCATTTACATGATCTGCCATTTCAAATTGTGGGAAATCGATTAGAAGAAATTCTTGTTTTGGAGTGAGAATAACATTGTATTCTGATAAATCCGCATGAATGATTCCTCCTTTTACAAAGAGCTTGCGAACTTCTGAAATTATTCCATTAAAAATCTTTAATGGTTTTTTTAGATCAATATAATTTACAAGTTCTGTTCCTTCGAAAAATTCCATAATAACAATATGCCTGTTACCATCAATGACTTTGGGAGCTTTTAGCTTTATTTTATTCGCAATTTTTAATCCAGTCAATTCTCTTTCAGCTGACAATCTCGATTTGTATAACCAATTTATGTGTCCTCGTTGCCCCACGTACCCTCTCAATCTTTTGCTACGTTTAAAGCTTGGTCTACCTACGCGATGGATTTTTGCGACTAATGTTTTTTGCTTCTCATCATATGCCAAAAACACATCAGATTCCTTTCCCTTTCCAAGCTCTCTTCCTATTGCAACTATAGTATCTCTCTCAGAAAGTGCTCTAAAAGCAAGAACATCATATCCGTGATGCGTTAATTGATATCCAGTAAATTGCCTTTTCCATCTGGAAATGAGATCTCTACGATGCAAATTGTCAAGATTATGTAACACTCTATCATGTCTAAGTTTACTAAATTCTACAATGGATTCAACAGGAACATGCTCAAAAGTACGCATGCCTACTTCTATAGCTTGCAAAGTTCTGAAATCATCTTTATCTAATTCAATTAAGTAATCAGCTGCTTTAGACATTGATATCCTCATTTTCTCTATTTTGCTCTTGACTTGCTTCATCAAATGCTTTTACTAATAATAAATTAACTTATTAGGTTTGTAAATCTGTCTGTGTTATTCTTTTTATAAAGAATAAGCTTATATCATTCAGTGTTTTTTTCTTAAAATGATTATTAAAAAATTCACAGAAACTTTTATTTATTGTAATACTTCATTTGTACTTCGAACCGCTCAGAGTTGAGGTAGTAAAATGTCCGAAGAAACCTTAGATGTAGAAGGAGATCGTATTAACTTAGTAGCTAAAGCATTGTCCTCAAAAACAAGAGTAAAGATACTTAAGTTGACTTCTGAAAAAGATATTGATGTCAGTCGCATTGCTGGTATGCTAGGTCAAACTGAAGCCAATATTAGTGCCCAAATTAAAATTCTTGAAACCGCTAAATTACTTCTATCACGTTATGAACCTGGAATGCATGGTGTACGTAAAATTTGTAGTACTAAAATAGATACTGTGATTTTCAAGTTAAAATAACTGATTCTTTCTTTCATTTTCTCATTTTTATTTCTTTATCTTTGTACTTTGAAAATGAATCAATGAATTATTTTGTTCTTTCCTTATGCCGCTTAATTGCACTCTCAATAAATCCTCTAAATAGTGGGTTTGGTTTCCATGGTAAAGAAGTAAATTCTGGATGAAATTGTGATGCATGGAAGTAAAGATGACTTGGAAGTTCTAGAATTTCCATTCTACGACCATCTTCAGAAGTGCCGGCAAAAACCAAACCGTGTTTCTCAATTCTTTTAATATAATCAGGATTTACCTCAAATCGATGTCTATGTCTTTCTATAATCTCATCTTTTCCAAATAGCTCATGAGTTCTTGTTCCTTTTTTAACAATGACCTTTAAGCCCCCTAACCGCATTGTGCCCCCTAAATCAGTTACTTCTTTCTGTTCAGGTAGCAAATCAATTACAAGATTCTTTGATTTAACATCTCCATTCTTTGTAAATTCAAGGCTTGAAGCATCTTTTAATCCCAAAACATTTCTCGAAAACTCAACAATTGCTAACTGAAAACCAAAACATAATCCGATGAATGGTATATTATTTTCACGTGCATAACATATCATTGCGATTTTACCTTCAGTTCCTCGATGACCAAATCCTCCGGGAACAAGTAAACCATCGAATTTTTTCATAATTTTAAGTTTTGATTTATCGGCTTCAATTTCCTCTGTATCAATCCATTCAATATCAACATCATATTTGAAATAAGCGCCTGCATGTCTTAATGCTTCATTAACTGAAATATAAGAATCAATTATCTGAGTATATTTACCACCCATAGCAATTTTTACCTTGCCAACAGGATGTTCATATTTATCTGTTAACTCATTCCAAACCTTCCAATCAGCTTTTGTTGTTTTCAATCCAAGTTTTTCAATAATTAACTCGCCAAATCCCTGCTGATCTAATAAATAGGGTGCTGAGTAAACAGTGTTTAAATCCGGCAAGGTGAAAACAGCTTTTTTAGGAACATTGCAGAATAAAGCAACTTTTTCTTGTGTTTTTTCATCAAGAACATCATGGCTTCTACAAACAATTATATGTGGATTTAGACCAATGCTCCTTAATTCTTTTACAGAATGCTGTGTTGGTTTGGTTTTTGGCTCACCAAGATGTGCCGGAACAGGAACATAAGTTGTATGAACTAGAAGTGTATCTTCTTCTTTTTCTTCCATAATCATTTGACGAATTGCTTCTAAGAATGGTAATGATTCAATGTCACCTACAGTTCCACCAATTTCGATTAATAATACGTCAGGTTTGTTAAATTCACTAACAGCACGAATTCTTCTTTTAATTTCATCAGTGATATGTGGAATTACTTGAACTGTCTGACCGAGATAATCACCAGCTCTCTCTTTTCTGATAACTTCTCTATAAACCTGCCCAGTAGTGATGTTTTGAGTCTTCTTCATATTAAGACCAAGAATACGAGCATAATGACCAAAATCAACATCTATCTCTCCACCATCATCTGTAACAAAAACTTCTCCATGTTGAATAGGATTCATTGTTCCAGCATCAATATTCAAGTAAGGGTCAATTTTGATTAAGTCTATAGTACCATTTCGAACTTGTATATTCTTCCCAATGCTTGATGTAACGATTCCTTTCCCAATTCCCGACATTACTCCTCCTACAATAAATACGAATTTTGTCTTTTTTGTCATACGCTCATCTTCTTTTTATCATAAAAAATCATTACATTTCTTTCCAATATAATAATTTTATGCTGTTCATTTTATTTAAATGAAGAGTACATAAAAAGAAGAAAAAAAGGGATTGAGCTCTCAAACTTCACCAAGGAAGTTCAAGAGTCTAGACTTATTTTGTAGCAGCAGTAATGTTGCAATCAGCTACTTTTATTGTTGAGATAAATGTAGGTGTGTAAACTTCCCACCAGAAAATTTGTTTCTGATCTTTTCCTACAGCGGAAATGTTTCTGCTCATACGAAGAAGATTATCAGTTACCCTTAATTTTCTGACTGGTTTCTTAATCTCACCATCTTCAATAAGGAACATACCATCTCGAGGTATAGATGAGAATTCTCCTTCAAGCATATTGGTGTAACGAGTATACCAATTTGAAGTAATATAGATAGTTGGTTTCTTTGAATCTTCAATGATTTCATCTAAAGAGTAATCTCCAGCATTGTAAACCATGTTTGTCGGTGTAGGAGCTAGAAACTTTGATCCTGAACCAAAACTAACTAAATCAGAATTTCCAGTACTCTCAGTTTGCATCATTACCCCAGAAGTAGTATTATGAATTAATCCTACGAGAATACCATTTTTGATAATTAGTGTTTTACTAGTAGGCGTTCCTTCAATATCAAATGCTCGACTACCTAAACCTTCACTAATATGAGGGTTATCTACTACATTGAAATTCTCTGGAGCTATCTGCTCTCCCATGTGATCACCTAATGGGCTCATGCCAACAAGTATCATTAAGGGATTAGCACCATCAGTAATTTGTCCGAGAATGTTGGCAGCTACTGTTGGACTCATGATTAGATCGTATTTACCAGCTTTTCCTTGTTTACCACCAACAGCCATTTTAGCAAGTTTTCCTGCTTCTTCACCAGCTTTTGAGAACTCTTTTTCAACATTAGCCATATTTCTACCGACAACAACATCTTGACCGCTACTTTCAAAGTCAACAAAGGAACGTATGGTCAGTCTGTAGAAGGAGGAATCATAAGAACCAGAATTGCCATAGCTTGTTTTTACTTCGGTGTTTGTTTTACCAAAATAAAGTACTCCAGCAACCCTTTTAGCTCCGACATCTAATGATTTCTGAATGGCAACATTCACTAGCTCGGGGGCTTTATCATAAAAATTCTCAATTGACTTGTCATACAGACCATCAATTGGTTTGTAAGTATGCTTAGTGGATTCCAGTTTATCATAAAGCTCACTATCAGGCATTTTCTTAGCAAAAGAGGTAGCTTGCTGAACCATTTCATTAATTTTGGTTTGAGTGGGATCTTGAATGTCGACTTGAGTTATTTTCTTACCAACAGCAACGAAAACTTCTAACATGCTATGATCCCATTTTTTAAAGATATCAATATTTGAATTAGAGAACCGAATTTGATAATTTGGTCCTTCCGTAAGTCTAGCAATAACTTCAGTTGCACCGCTTTTTTGGGCAACTTCAATGGCTTTCTCAGTTAAATTGTTGCTCATCTTATTATCCTCCAAGTCGTATATTTCTCATACGTACCTGCGCTCCACCCATCCAACAAGGTGCACCTTGACCAGGATCTGACTTACCACAATGACCGAAGGGAAATTCTGTATCTTTAGTTACTGCATCTACACTTCCAAAAAGACCAAAGGTTGTTAATTCTAAAATTGGTCTCTTCACCATCTTATCTGTCAATTCACCATTTTCTACCAAATAAACTTCTAATCCAACGTATTTGCTCTGGAATCTACGATCATCAATGTTCCACTCTGTGAAGCTTTTCATGTATATGCCTTTCTTCACATCCTCAAACAGTTCTTCTATTTGATGTTCTCCTGGTGCAAAGTAAGTATTTGCCATTCGAATCAAAGGTTCTCTGTTGTAACCCATAGCCCTTGAAGCTGCATTTGATTTAGTATCGAATTTATATGCGAATTCTCTATTCAGCAAAACGTCATTCATCATTCCGTTTTTTATCAAGTATCTAGGACGAGCTTTCACACATTCATCGTCATATAGATAGAATCCTGCACTACCTGGTAGTGTTGGGTCATCAATAAGGTTTACACATTCTGTTCCTAATTTTATTTCGCCTAGTTTTCCTTTATTAAGAAGATCTATGTAAAAAGATTCTCCAGCTTGAGCTCCTTCACGACCAAGTATTCTATCTCCTTCTGAAGGATGACCAGTATTTTCATGTGCAATTATTCCTGCTACTTCACCACTTACTATTACATCTATTTCTCCTAGCTTCATTTCTTTAGCATTTATAGCAGTCTTTACTAGTGCATGATTATCTTGAATGATTTTTTCCTCAATCTTATTTTCTTTAAACCATTCCCAACCTTTTGCTCTTGCTTGCCCATAAAATCTTTGTTCTGTTCCATGGTCACCTTTTGCAGTATTAAATGTATAAAAATGAATCAAAGATTTTTCAGATTCAACAATTGATCCTTCACTATTGCGGATGTATTTCTTGTGTAAATCCATACTTAACATTAGTGTTCTAGTAACCAAATTTTCCCCGAAGTCTTGATTTTTAAGCGTTTTATCCAGATTTATGATAAATTCCATTTTCTCTTCTTCTGAGATATCCTCAAAATGCTGTTTAACTGGATTTGACCACTTGGTTTGAACAATGTCTTCTTCCGAAAAAATTATTGGTTCTTTTCTCTTGCTAGCTTTTGCCATTTTTATTGCTAGCTCAGTAGCTTTCTTTACGTTATCTTTATCCAATTTTGCTGTAGAACAAAACCCTATTCCCCCATTTGTAAGAGTTCTGATTCCAATTCCCTTGCTGTAGATTGTTCCTCCACCAAATAAGGCTCCATTTCTAGTTGTATAGCCTTCCTCTCTAGAATCTACATATCTTGCTTCTATGTAATCTGCTCCCTTCTTGGTTCCATATTCTACAACAAAATCAGCAATATCCATGCCTTCTGTCATCATCATTAACCTTTAGTCAATAAATTTCAGAATTATGTAATAGGAAGCTAATTTATTATTTTTCCTCATTATTGTTTAATCCTATTGAATAAACTACTATACAAATCCAATAAACACATTCACCCACTTTTATCTAGTCTTGTAGAAAAAGCATATTTAAGTGTGAGTTGTTTTATTGTTTTTATAAATGCTCATGTATTTTTGGTGTGCAAAGTGATTGACCTTACAATTCATAAATCCATCTTAGCCAAAACATTTGTACGAGCTAAAGAGAGAGCTATTATTATTCCAACTTTTGAGGAGCAAAGAAATCCAAAAGCTATAACCAGTTAGAAGATATGCAAAAACAATTATATATCTCTCAAAACCTTCATATCAACTCGAATTAAAGAAGATGGAACTTTTCGAAAAGATTTTATCCTTTTTAATTGAAAAATCCGTTGAGGAATAAGACGATGTTAAGCAGCGCAACAGACTATGGTTCATTGAATGTTCATATACGATGCAAAAGAACTGAACTCTTTACTGCAGGAACGTATAATCTTCTTGCAAGTGCTGCTGATTTT
>JAHLVW010000005.1 GCA_019058275.1 Candidatus Heimdallarchaeota archaeon | reverse complement strand
CTTGGATTGATGAAGTCAAGGAGATAGTTGGTTTTGAACCAATTTTTATTGGCTGTAGTTTAACAAAAGGTTGTGGTAATAATTGCCTCTATTGTTGGGTTAAATACAAATATGAAAAGGAAAATTTCAGAAATTGGGGTCCTAAATCTGGAGTATTCCATAAAATAGAGTTTTGTAAAAATGCTCTCGAGTTGATTGTCAAAGAATTACCATTTCTTCCATCCAATGCTGTCATTATTGCCAGTAATATGACTGATCCCTTTCAGGATATCTTTTTTGAATCACAAAGGTTTTTCCAGATATTCAAACAATGGCTGCAACTTTTACAAAATAATTGGGTATTATTTATCACCAAAAATGCAAAGATCATTCGTTATCTTAATTTCTTTAATCCAGATAAACACATCATTGGTCTATCAATTACCGGTAGATTATCATCCAAAGAAAAAGAAAAATATGAACCAAATAGTAGCAACCATCTAACAAGGATTGCTACTTTAATTAGAGCTAAGAAATTAGGTCATAAGATTTTTGCCAGCATAGAACCACCATTGAAACCTACTCCTGAGATTGTTCAGGATTTGATTAATTATAATCTAGATTCTGCAACAATGGTATGTGGATTAGCTAACTATGAATTAGAGAATCTTTGGTCTAAGGAAGATTACATTCGTTTTTATGATGAAACCATGCTTTTGAAAGAGAAATATAATCTAAAACTTTCTTGGAAAGCTGATGCTTTTGAGAAAATCAAGCGATGGAAGGAGGATCTGAATTAATGAGTAAAAAGGAAATTTTACCCTTTCCAAAAGGGTCTGAAATACAATCCTTAGTTCATACGATTATTATCAATGATGATGATTTAGATATTGAACTAGAAGTTGAAACAATTACAAAAAATGCCTGGAGGAAAATAATCCGAATTAGAAAGAATCAAGCAGGACCTACTAAGTGGGTTTGTTTAGAATGTGGAAAGGAATTTGCTAAAGGACCTAATGTTTGTCCATATTGTGGTTGTGAAGAGATTATGCAAAAAGAGATCAAAGGACCAATGAATAATGAAGATATGGAGAAAATAGCTTCACGAAAAGAAAAAGTCTTTTGGTGTTTTCTATGTGGTTGGATTGCACCCAAAGGATGTGCTGCAGAAGATCTAAAATTTTGTACAAAATGTCTTTGTAAGAGCTTAATCCTAATTTCTAAATATTCGATTCTGGAGGTCCAGGATAAATGAGTATACAACGACAAGATGATATCAAACGAATTGAAGCAAACAAGGACCAAATGATCAAGGATTTTGCAGCTATTGCTAAGAAATTTGCAGCTTATGAAAGAGATCTTTTCATCATGCTTGAAGAAGATGTATCAATACCTGAAGCAGTGACTGATTATTTGAAATCCATTCACTATTATACAAAAACGATCACTGAACCAAAGCGACGAAAGGAAGCAGCAGAAGTAAAAGAATTAGCTGATGCTTGGAACATTAAAGTTCACTGTCCTTTCTGTAAGAAGGAAGGGAAAATTGATAGTATCGAATTCGAAGACTTTGGCGATGGACTTGATCCTGAAGGATTAGAATATTGGTATTGCTATGCTGAATGCAAGAATCCCAAATGTAGCACTCGAACTTTCGATACTTTTTTTCAAGTCATTATTCATCGTCCTGATGAAGAAGAGGAGGTCCAGATTAAATGATCTTCGATGACTTACAAAAACAGATGGATCAATTAAAACAGGGTTTACAGTCTTCTCCTGAATCAGCGAAAAAACTAGTTAATTCTATGATTTTAGGATTGAATGGTTTACGAGCAGGACTAGGAGTAATTGATGCTGAAGATCTACTTATTGATCTTGAATTACTTTTTAATTTGGTCCAATGGACTTTCAACAGAAAGAAAACCAAAGAGCAAATAGCTAAATGGCTTCAACAACAAGGCTTACAACAATGTCCTATCTGCTACAAATGGTCCAAGGAATTACACGAAATTAAAACAGATCTCAGGTATCTCTGGTCCACATGGCCTAAAGGCATGAATGACGACCATGGTGATCTTAAGAAAGTCTGTGGCTGGTGCCATGATTATATTACAGATCAACTACCACCTGCACCAGATGGTGATGATAGTGATCTTGCCTATGATATATGGGTAGAAAATCAACCTGATTATCCGGATTACCGGGAGGATTACTATTGAACTTGGAATTCCTATCTTACATTAGTTCTTCAATAAATCTCATTATATTCGTACTGGTTATAATCCTATTTGGTTTCTTACTCAAAGGACGGAAAGCATCATTATCTGCATTACTAATCTTTACCATTTTGTTTATTACCTCGATTCTTAGTATACCTTTTGGCTTACTAAATTACCATCTAATTTCCATTTGCTTAAATTTCTCCTCTGTTATTGCTGCATTATTACTTTTGATACTTGTCAAAATAAAAACTAAGAAACCTACGTGTTACAATTGCGAGCATGCCATAATTATAGAAGATGAGCTTCTTGAATGTGGTCTTCATGGAACTAATCTTTACGATGAAGTAGCAGAATTGATTTGTAATGATCATGAACCAAAGGAGGATTTACTGTGAAAATTCCTCTAGTGGCTTTAATCCTATTATGTTATTTTATTCCATATACTCTATGTTGGACAATTAATGCATTTTTTGCATTAAAGAGAATCTGGTTTAGTAATTCTAATCAAACAAAGAAGGAGGAAAACGAGCTTGACTAATTTCATCCAACAAGAATTGCTGAAGAGTGCTGATCCTTTAGATCATGTTCTTGGAATAATCTCATTTGAGAAATACCGTGAGGATTTTATCACAGCTTATCTTTCTGCAGGTATTTGTATGCGATGCAATTCCCATTGCAATCTCCTCACTGATCTTTCAAGATTTCTTGATCTTTCAGGAGTTTATTGTTGCAATTGTCTCAATATTGAAGATGTCTATCTCACTTGTTTTTATTGTAGGAAAAGAAAAGCAATTACTGTTGTGAGAAAAAGAATTGATAATCTTCTCCCTCGATTAGGTGTAGGTCAAATTTATCAAATACCTCGAGCATTACAGAAGATTTACAATTTAGATTATATCATTAAAGATGGTTTTGAAGTTAATCAATTTTGGGACCGGCAAGAATTTCTTTTACAACAAGATCCTGAACTACTTGGACAGTTTGTGCAGCAGAGAATTAGAGATCGATTGGCTAGCACATGTCGATCTATTGAACGTGTTGAAAGTAGGATCTCTCAAGAATATAATTGTATTACAGAATCGTTAAGGTCCTATTTGTGGTCCCAAGAACATCTTCTGAAAAACAAACAACCTGAATATCTTTACTATTATGATCTTATTGAGTTACGGAATGGCTCTCATATCCCAGTTACAAAGATTAGACCCTTCTGGAGGAAATTTTTCTTAAAATTTGCCAGGAAAAAGATTAGAGATGATCAATTCTTTATTTGTCCTTATTGTAAAGATAAATCATTCTTTAGTCAATGGACCAATGGGTGCTATAGTTGCAAAGTTCTTCAAAATCCTAATTCTTGGTATTATGATCAATTATACTGGAATGACCATTTGAAACGAGCCCATGAAAGAAGAATAAAAAGGCAGGAGAAAAAGAATCGTCTTTTGAAACGAGGGACTTGGATCTTTTTTGCTAAATCTTATGTTATTGCTGATAAGACAAAAGATCACATTTCTCGCGAAAGAGTTGAATCTATGAGGTTGAAATGATGTCTTCAAAAGAACAATCACTAATTGATTTTGCATCAAATGAGAAAGACTCCAGGGAAGAAAAATTCACTCTTTCATTTGGTTGCTATGTCAAATTTTCTAGAAAGAGTTTTTGGCAAGGTAAAAAAGATCAGGATAAACTTCTGAAATTGTTTGTTCAAAAAAGTGATGACATATCGAAAACAGATTTTGAGTTTGATTCTGAACTTGATGTTAAAAATGATTTAGAGCAAATAGTCCGGGAAGAGATTAACAAAATTGAATGGTCTGAATTATTCGATAGAATTTTCAAAAGATTGGTGGAGTAACTATGGTTTCCGATGAATTTGTTGAAGAGCAGAAAGAAAATCCCAATAGTGAATTTCACTTCTATCAGTTCTTTGCTGATTGGCTTATGAGACATATTGAAAATACTGGTACTAATCATAAGATACGTTTTTGTTTAAGAGATAATATTCATGAATTTGATATTGTAGCGGGTTACAAACACAAGCGGACTAACAAATACACTCTCTATTCTATTGAAGTGAAAATGTCTGATTTCAAGAAAGTATTAGCTCAAGCTAATGTTAGGAGAATTTGGTTTGATTATTGTTATTTTGCATTTCCACTTAGATATAATTTTGATGCTGCTTATTTAATTCATAATTATGGCAGATATTTCAGTATGATTGAGAAATTTGGTCTTGGTGTTTTGTTTTATGATACTATAGCAAAAGCAGTACTTCATGTTCATAGAGCTGTTCAACATAAAATCCATCCACCACATAAAGACTTCAAACAAAGAATAATCGATAAATTATGGGACCTAGAAATCCAACCAGATCCTATTGTAGTTGGATCCTCATTAGCTGATTTTATTCCTGAACTAAAACGTGGAGACCATGACAAATGAATGCTGTGCCTGCACTAACATCTGCAAAAACATTCTACCTGGTGAACGAGATCTCTGTTGTTCCTGCTCTCAAGATAATATTGGTTATCCTGAACCGAAGCATTGGTGTGAGTATTGTATGAACTTATTGGAGTGAATGATTGTTGAGTGGAAAATTCTCAGATCTAATATATTATTTTCTAAGAAAAATATATCGTGCATATAAGAAAGGAAAAGCAAGAAGAGAGCTGAAGAAATTTTACAAGAGAACAATTGATTCGGAAACGACCTGTATAGACATAGGAGCTCATATTGGCACAATGACAGAGTTGATGCTTCATGCTAGGAAAGTAATTGCTGTTGAACCGCAGAAAGAGATATGCGGAATGTTAGAGCAAAAATTCAAGAAAAATTTGAATGTATCAATTATTAATTGTGCTGTTTCCAATGAGAACGGAAAAATAACATTATATATTGATAGAACTGTTTCTTCTACTGCTACTGTTTCACAAGAATTTTTTGAAGAAAAAAGACATAAATATCAGGAAGCGAGAGAGGTAACAGCAACTACTCTCAAAAAAATATTTTGTGACAATAATCTCACAGAAAAAGAACCAATCTATCTAAAAATCGACGCTGAGAATTACGAAGATAAGATACTATCTACTATGCCATTTTTACCTAACAATCTTTCTTTTGAAATTCATACTAATAAGAAACAGAAAATGTTGGCTTGTTTAAAAATTCTAGATGATTTTGGCGAGCACTATCTCTGTAATATTCTTCCGCATAATGAGAGTTTTGTTTTCAAAGAATTTGTTCCCGCCTGGAGGGCTGTTGAGCATGTTTTCTCTCAGAAAGGTGTTTTTGTTATAGATTTTTTTATTCAAAAAATTTTGGAGTGTTGAAACATGAATATTATAGAATATGAAGATAGAAAAAAAATAGATATTTTAGATTTCTTAAAAACAGGTTATAGTTTGAGTATTCAATGTCTATGTCATCATAGTTTGTTTGGATCATCTCAACAATTTTTAGGATCTTATGATTCTCCTGATTTAGGGAAACTTTTGGCTTTTCAATGCAAAGATTGTCAGATGGTTAATTCTATTTCTAAAAAGGATCTTTCATGTTTTGTCTGGGATAGATATAATCCTGAAAATAATCGTTATGATAAATGCTATTCTGTTAATATTTCTGTTTTCACAGCTCGAATGAATGATCCTTTAGCTTTTAAGAAATTCCAAATAACAAGACAAGCAAGAATAGCCGACTATTTGAAATTGGAGGTTTAACATTGATTAATGGTATCAAAATAACTGACAAAGAAATTAAGAAATTTTCAGAAATTATGGAAGAGGTTGCTTCCCATAAAAAAAGTGATTATGTTGAACCAAGAATAATTGGTTTTAGTAAAGATCAATTAATGAGTATTGATCAAATGATTTCTCGTTTAAGATCTTATACTATTCAAGGAATTTGTTATTCTTGTGGATGTATGAAACCAATAATCTATTTACCTCTAGATGAACATGATCCACAATTAAGGTCCTTCTGTCATAAATGTTTGACTTTATTATTTCTGAAGTTATTTGGAGCAGATTCTGTAAGTTGGTTACTTGAATTTTTGGAGATGATAGTGAAGAGTGATAATAAGAGAAGAAATCTTGGGACGAAAGAAGAATTAAAGAAAAAAAGGAGATGATAAGAAAATGATGACAAGCTATGTAATAATGATAATAGAAACAGTAATGTTGGTAGGTTATATTTTTTATTCTCTGATATTTATGAATAAGAGAGCACAATGCTATGATAATTTATTTTCTGAATATAAAACCAATGTAGAAGAATACAACCGACTGGCGGAAAAATATAATCAATCAAAAGAGAAAAAAGAAGTGAATCAATTAATTGATAAATATAATTTGCTGGTCAAAAAATACAATAATCAACTTGCAGATTATGACAAATTAAAAGAGATATTGGATAGTATGAAAAATAATTCTAATTTTATCCAATATGAAGTAGAAGATTTTGAGGAGAAAGAAGGATGAATGATAAAAACCATGCAGAATCTAAAAAACAAAACTGAGGAACAAGGATTTATTATATCCATAGATGAAGCCATGGAACTGAAGTTTAACCTGGACGTCCTAAGAAAAGAAATGAAGAAAGCAAAGCTTGTCAATACAAACGCAACATATTGCATCGGACAAATTACTCGAATATTAAATAATGCAAAAAAAGAGAGACCTATTACTTTTACAGAGGGAAGAAAATGAGCGAAGAAAGTGATGATTTTAGAGGATATTGTTGTCCTGTTTGTGGTAACCCTATGAAAACTAGCTTTGACATGTCTTACTGTGAGACATGTGATGACTGGTGGATGAATCATGATCTTGAAGATACAGGATATGATTGATTAGAAAAAAATGGATTTGAAGAGTAGATGATTAGTGAAATTAAGGAATTACAACAATTGAAGGATCGAGGAATTAAATTATTCAAAGAATTTGATTTTAAATTAAGAAAAGCTAGAGAACAACAAAAAGGTCAGATGATTGCTTATCATGTTGGTAATATTTCTACTTTATTCAAAGTTTTTGGCAGAACAAAAGAGAATAAAGCTCTCTGTCCTAATTGGTTGCTTTGGCATGAACAAAATCGTAATGTGAAAAAGAAAGGAGTTGATAAATAAATTTGGCTAGTAAATCTGAAACTCAAATAAAAAAGCAATTGCCTAAAAAAGATGTTTTTAGAGCTGATATTTCAATTATAGGTGAACCTGCTGAACAAGCTAATGAAATGCTTGCTCGAGGACTCTATGGCAATAAGACTGATCTTATCAGACAAGCAATAAAAGAACTCTTTAGAAAAGAGTCCAAACAAATCCCTGATGAGCTTTGAAAACTATCTCAAAAATTTACTTGCTTCTCGAAGACAAGAAGCCTAGGAGTGTTAGACAGATTTCTCAAGAATTAGCACTTGATGCTGGTATTGTTAGTGATGCTATCCTTCGTCAATGGAACAATGGTAATCTTGCACGTTCTAAAAAACGAATCTCTGAGATTGATTATCAACATCGAGGTCGTCGTGGCAGGACCAGGAATACCAGGCATTATTATCTTTATACTCTTCCAGAGAACATTACAGCTGACTTTGAATTAATACCAGAACATCTTCCTTCAAAGATTAATCAAGCTCAAAAGATAAGAGAATTCATTCTTGAGAACAAAGATCGGGCTTTCTATTCTCGAGAAATTGTTGAAGCTTTGAAAGATCATGCTATTAAGATTCATAATATTATGCCTACTATCCGCAAAATGGAGAAGAAACGAATGTGTTTTGTCCGTGGCTATCATCATGTTGAAAGAGAATCTCCTTTTCGTGAGGGTTTTTTAATTACCTTCTTAGATTCAGATAAACCTATTCGAGAAGCTATTGAAGAGGCTCTTGAACGAACTGAAAAAAGACTACAGGATAGATCTAGTGAAAATCCTTTGCTGCAACGAATTTACAGGCTTCATGATGCCATTCTTAGTAATTCTCACCGAAGGGAAATTACAGCTCGTTTTTACCTGGATAATCTTCTTGATGTTTCTCGAGAAACTTTAGATTATGCTTTGAAACGTTGTTTAGAGCTTTATCCTCATTTCAAAACAGTTAGGATCTTTAATCGTTTTCTATTCTATTATGATTCTACCCTAATTGATGAAAAGCAATTACAAGCTCAAATCAATCTTAAGGGAAATTGGCTTCGAAAAGTTGCTGGAAGATATAACCGGTTAGGCCATAATTGGGAAGCAGTCGTTGGCTGGTTTGTTGATAAATTTACTAGAGATGTTACTTTCTGGACCCAGGACCATATTAGGAAAGCTGCTCTTGATCCTCTAATTTCTAAGAGAGGCATGCATCCCCGGAGGATCACTTTGCATTTAATTAAATCAGTTGGCGATCGCAGGCAAAATGCTGAAGTTGATCGTGTTTGGGAAGTTTCACCTACCATGTTTGCTAAATCTCCAACTATCTATGTTCTCGAGGCTAAATGGTCTCTTGTTTCCAAGAAAACTCTCGATGATTTCTTTGAAGTCCTTCGTTGGAGTAAGGCTTTTGGAACTGATTCTCAAAGAGGTAGAGTTATTAAGTCCGGTATAGTACCAATTTTTGCAGCTTCTTCTTTTAGTAATGAAAAAATTAAGCTTGGTGATGAGACTCTTTCTGTGGCTGAATATGCTGCAAGAAGAAATATTGAGATCTGGACCCAAGCACGTTTTAATCAAATGCTTAGGGATAGAAATGTTCCCAAAGAAATTACTGTTCAAAAGGTCTGTCGTGCTGCATCTAATGAATCTGAAGTTGCTGAATTATTGAATAAAATCTGGTCTGATGCAGATAAAGCAGCTGCTATTCTTAATGATTACACTCTGAAGAATAATGAGCTCTTTCAGATTGAAAAAGAAATGATTGTTTCAGGTAAGAAAAGATGAGTTTACTCATATGACTAAAATTCTTTATTCAATACAAATCAAGCCATCTACTATAGCCAAATATTCTATAAGATGCGATAAAAAGTTTGGTTCTCATAGTGGTGGTGGAGGATATATTGCTAACACCAAAGAAGAGGTTTTAGCTATTACCAGCTATTTCCTAGATTGGTTTACAGAACGTAATTCTCATCAAAAGAAAGTTCCACCTAAACCATCGATGAAAAATCTCAAAGCTGATTGTTATGATAAAAGCATTTCAAAAGCAGCTATTTTATGGGATTTTCTTCATAGACCAAGAAATAAGGAAGAAAAATTAAATGAATTCAAAAACCAATACTAAAAACATGCCGAAACGCGGTTTCAAACATAATTTGGAAATGATTTCTAACCCGACAGAGTCAAAGGATTCTCCTGCCTCCTTAGTGTCTAAGGTGGGTTTAAACCGTGTTAAACCTAATAAAGAATTGGTGTCGAGGGCGGGCTTTGATCCCGCGACCTCCTGATGTCCCATCAAATCTGGCCCTAACTTTTTCGATCTGATTATGAGTCAGGCGCCCATTCCGGCGAATGAACACGCGTGGACATCCGAAACCAGGCTAGGCTACCTCGACAAGTAATCCTAGCATTTTTTTTGTTTCTCTTATCTGTTTTAAGCATTTCTCTTTTTTTGATAATAAGTTAATTCATGTTTCTTTCTTCTATTTACAATTTGAGTAAATAAAATTTTAAATAAAAAAGTTTAAATGCTTTTGCAGAATATTTATAGAGAAGACGAATATAATGATTGAGAAAAAGGTTACTAAAGAAGAATTACTTGAGAAAGCAAAGAAACCTGCTGGAATAGCTATGAAACTTCATCCTTATTATCAAGGAAAGATGCAAACTGTTCCTAAATGCTCGATTTGGGGATTTGATGCTTTTAGCATCTGGTATACTCCTGGAGTTGCTGCTCCATGTTTAGCTATTAAGAAAAATAAGGAAGAAGTTTACAAGCACACAAATAAGTCTAATCTTGTTGCAGTTGTTTCTGATGGAACTCGAGTATTGGGTTTAGGTGATATTGGTCCTGAAGCAGCAATGCCTGTTATGGAAGGCAAGAGTCTTCTGTTCAAGTATCTGGGTGGTGTAGATGCTGTTCCTATTTGTTTGGATACTAAAGATCCTGAAGATATAATTAGGACTGTCAAATTAATTCAACCATCTTTTGGTGGTATTAATTTAGAAGATATTTCAAAACCTAAATGTTATAAAGTACTTGAGACATTGCGAAATGATCCTGAAGTAGAAATTCCTGTTTTTCATGATGACGCTCAAGGTACGGCAACTGTTGTTTTAGCAGGTGTTTTAGGTGCTTTGAGATTTGTAGGTAAGGAATTGGATCAAGTAAAAATAGCAATGCTAGGAATAGGTTCTGCAAATACAAGAACAGCTTATTTGTTAATAGCTGCTGGAATTGACCCTAAAAATATTATTATGTGTGATTCAAAAGGAATTGCAGTTAAAGATCGTCCAGATATAGTTGAAAAAAAGGACTATGATACTTTCAAATATGATCTAGCTCAAAAAACCAATGTTGAGGGGTTAACTGGTGATTTTGGTGTAGCAACAAAA
The DNA here is from genome assembly GCA_019058275.1 of Candidatus Heimdallarchaeota archaeon. Taxonomy (GTDB): domain Archaea; phylum Asgardarchaeota; class Heimdallarchaeia; order JABLTI01; family JABLTI01; genus JABLTI01. The sequence goes on along the minus strand of JAHLVW010000005.1, from coordinate 742 downwards.
GGAGCTGATGTTATCATATCTGCTTCTAGATCTGAACCAGGAACTCTAAAGAAAGAATGGATTTCACATATGGCTAAGGATTCTATAGTTTTTGCTAATGCAAACCCATTGCCTGAAATTTGGCCTTGGGATGCAAAGGAAGCAGGCGCGAAGGTTATTGGTACAGGTAGAAGTGATTTCCCAAACCAGGTAAACAATAGCTTAGGTTTCCCAGCTATTTTCCGTGGAGCTCTTGACGTTCATGCTAAAACAATTACTGATGAAATGTGTATAGCAGCTGCTCATGCTTTAACAGCTGTTGCTGAGAAGAAAGGTCTAACTAATGAATATGTTATTCCTAAGATGGATCAGTGGGAAGTTTATCCAAACGAAGCTACAGCAGTCGGTATGAAAGCTATTGAACAAGGTATTGCTCGAGTTGAAATGGAAGAAAAAGAACTATACAAGATGGTTGAAGAACGAATCAAATATTCTCGAGATTTAACCAAGCTATTAATGGATAAGGAATACATTAAACCTAAAATATAGTCCTTTTTTTTCTTTACTTTCTTTTTATCTTTCAGTTTCGATAAACATTATCAATGCAATTATTTCTGAAACTACTATCACTAATGATATTGTCAACCAAGCTGTTCTTTTTGCTGTCCAATCAAGGACTTCATGCAAACCAAAATCTTGTTGTATAAAGAAATCTGTTGCTACTGCTAACTGATACATAAAAGTCCATTGATAGGCTTTAGGT
>JAHLVW010000049.1 GCA_019058275.1 Candidatus Heimdallarchaeota archaeon | reverse complement strand
CTGAAAGCACCTTGGGCCAACCTGTGATAGCTGTGCCATCATGGTTCAACCCATAGACTCTACTACCATAGGAGGCAAAGAAGACTTCATAGCGATTGTCTCCATCCACATCTGCTACAGCAATGCCAGGTAGGGGATCACCATTTGAGGCTGACCAGGGCCAACCACTAACTGTAGTCTTGTCCAAATTCAAAGCATAAAATTTGTTATCGTTAGAGTTGAAAAGCACTTCTGGCTCATCATCATTATCTATGTCACAAACGACTGGTTGGGAGTAGATCTGATCAGTAGGAGCATCAAACGGCCAAGAACCATAATTGCTCCCATCATGGTGCCAGATGTAGAGTTTATTGTCTGCAGCACCACCAAGAATTTCCAAGTCACCATCATTATCTAAATCATAGAGTGTGAGTCCAGTTGGAATAGCTGTACCAATATTCTTTGGCCAACCATTAAGAGCTGTACCATCATGATTGAGGATAAATACAGAATTTTTGTTACTCAATGCAAAAACAATTTCAATATCTCCATTGTCATCAATATCACCAATTTTTGGTTGCATCCAAACACCTGACTCTGAATGCTGCCCGTCCCCACAGCTGACTGGCCATCCCAGAACCAGAGAGGTATCCTCATTAAAAGCAAATACTGAACCATTATAAGCTATAGCTATTACTTCAGACTTACCGTCATTATCGATATCCGCTAGCATAGGGGAGCTGGAGAAACCATCAATACCTGAATATACAGGCCAACCTTCTAAGGTGTGAGCTTCTTCAGTAAACAGGTTATTATTAAAGTTTATTTGATCGTTATCATATATAGCATCCCAAGATTGTCGAATCTGAAAATTCTCAAAATCAGAAGCACTATCAATAGAAGGATTCAAAATAGACACATTAGTAACTATCATGAAAATCAATAAAACAGATGTTAATATAAATAAAAATGTAAATTTTATTATATAAGTAAATTCTCGCTTTTCCATTCTTTAAAACTCCATTTAAGCAAATTTGAGGGTGTCAATTAAACAAACCTTTTCTTTCTAGAAATGGTTAATTATCTGTATGGTGTCTTTTTCTAATACTAAAAAACTTCTGAAATAGGCAAATTAGAGTAAATAAAAAACTAAATAATATTTTATCAAAAAGAATTAGTAATAACTAATAAAATCAACCACTCTGAAAACATTAGTTCAAAAGCTCAATCTAATTCTACCTTATACTTCAAAGAATAATGCTTTTAATTATTCTCTCGAATAGTTTAGTGTATTTCTTTTTTCTTGTTCTTACTATAGAGATTTAAAGATTATACCAAAAATACAATTGAACTTCTTGATAGTTCTAATCTGAGGTGAAAAGCTTCATAGCTCGAGATTTTAGAGTTTATTCCACCTGTTATCTTCATAGAGGTTCTCTTAATACTCTAAATGCTAACACCAGCTATTGGTTTAGGGTTGGTTGCTTTAATTGTTAACACAATACTCATGAAAAGAAAAAAAGAAATTAAAATTTGATTAAAATGAAGGGTATTTGTTTCTCATTCCCATTTTCTATTATTTTCGATATTTTGTCTAAAAGTTATCAGGTCTTGGTACGTTCTATTTAAATTCTTTGCTTGATGAGAGACCCGACAACTTTGTTACTAAAAGAAGGTAAGAGAAGGCTTCTTTTTTCCATTTTTTATTCGAAATCTGTCGGGTCTTTTTAAAGGTTGTACTACTTTGTGTACCCAACAGGACTACTCTTCGAAATCTTTTTCTAGCACAAGGGAGAATTGCTTTTCAGCCCTTTAGACGTTTCTAAAGCGTTGGGTGCATAGACTAAAGCTCAATGATGAGTATTGAAATTACTACATTGAAGGTAAATGATGATTTTAATAAGCAATCAAAAAACAATCCAAAATTAAATCAAGACATATTAGTAAAATTACTCAAAATCACAAAACTCAATTTGGAAATGAAGTTATTACTAACTGAAATTGGAAAAGAATGTTATGATTATTTGACATTAATTGATATTTTATTAGATATTTTTCCTTTTTTTACTCTACAACTTGTTTGTTTCTTTTTCCTTCTAACTTTCCCGACAGAATTTCGTACTCTTGTTTTAGTTACTTCATAAATTATATAATGAATAATAAGGAGTTAATATGGGGATTCAGTATATCTTTGAAGAAAAATTTGCTACAGGAAAAGGTTGTAATTCCTCTCTATGTGAAATTTACAAAATGTAGTGTGTCTTCTAAAAGGATGTGCAAATAATCCCGACTCAAAACTTTGTTTGACTCCACTTAAACAAAGAGTGTCCTGATAGGGCTCCCAACCATTTGTTATCTCCAGTACAAAATGCTGGGTGCCCTTTAGGGACAATAAAGGAATTTATGCAATCTATAATAAATTTTTAGCTAAAATTTGTAAGCTTTGATTATTTTTTTGAACTAAAATCATAGAGCTCTTTCGCAGAAAGAACCTTCATTTCATTTTGCGAATTCCAATATTCTTTTGATAACTAGTCCTTCTTTATCTGTAATCCATTGGCAAAAATCAGTTTCCAGAGTTATTTTTCTCAAGATATGGGTAAAATTTTGCCATATTAAAACTCCTATACTAAAGAAATAGTAACTTCAAAAAAAAAATAAAAGCGTGAAAGAAGAGTTACTATGGGATTTAGTATATCTTTGAGGAGCAACCTACTACCGGAAAAGAATATCTAGCACCCTCCCGAGAGATTCTTTTTACGAGTAGTGTGTCTTCAATAAAGATATGCATGGAATAATCCCCATATATGAGACCCTAAAGACACTCAGATTTTGTCCTGGGTATGCTCCCACAATATTAAATCCCTGTTAAAGGGCGCCGAGGATTAACCTCAATAAGAGCAACCAGGATAATATTCTTCTAGACTTTTGTTTGTTATTAATCTTCAGCTTTACAATCTAAAGAGAGTTTTTTTCTTTCATACATCCACATCTCATGAGCTTCTCTATAAATAAGTCTAGAGAATTAGTTGTTGAGTAGGAGTTCCACTGAATCTTATATTGAAAAGAAGCTTATTTTTATTACAACTATCCTTTTCATCTTTCAATCAACTTTTTAATATTACTCAACAATTTATCCCGAAAAAATAATTATATGCTTAGTAGTTCAGAGTTAATTGCTTTTGCAGAAGGAAAAGGAAATAGATGACCAACAAAACAGATGATCAAAGCTTTTTCTGCCCTCTCATCAAAGATTTATGTCCTCATTATCCATCATCTAAAAACAAACAAGATAATAAACCAACCACTCATTGCCAGTTCTATGAAACCAAAGAGAAACATTGCCCTGTTTACGATACCTAATCAAAAGAAGGACAGAGTAAGCACCAGCTCTTCAGACATAAGATTGAGAATTCTCAGAAGTAATTTTGATAATCTACTAATCTTGAGCATACTAATTACAAGATTTGCTAATTTTTTTATCGATTAATTTTCATGAAAATGAAAAAATTACAAAAAAATATAGCGTATATAAAACTTAACCACATACAGAATTACCTATATCTATTTTTTTTTTGTCAAGAATGCTACTCAAAAGGTATAGATGCAGATTGTAATGCTGCAAGAGTGATTGCAATAATGTGTGGAATAGAGTTTAGAAATGTTTTTGTGTGTATTTTAGAATGCTATATCTTTGTTTTTTCTTCACATTGAGAAAGAACAACAATTAATAACCCATTCAGAACAAATATTGATAGTGTGTGAATTATGATGATGAAATTTCTTTAATGCGTCAAGCAACCGAATTGCTCAAATGTAATTATTGAATCTTTTAGAGAAATTTCTCCAGGAATGACTGAATCAGATGTAGCGAATTTAGTAAAAGAAAAACTAGCGAAATTTGGAGAGCAGCATGCTTTTAGTCTTGTGCAATCAGGATCTTCCTATTATTTTAAATATTTTTTTAAGTTTTTTGCACATAATCATCCCAAAGTAATTTATTTAATCCTATCCATAATCCAACACTTACTGGAAGTATTACAAATACTATCCACCATTTAATGAAGAATGGAAACATAAGAAAAATAAACAAAAATTCACTAAAATTAATGTATAGAAAAATCTTTCTTCTATTCCACTCTTTAAATTGAAAGATTTTTGTGTTTAACCAAAATGCAATTAATACAAAAACAAACATCCATAATGATAAATGAACCGTTTGAATGATATGATTGGGGTCATGAGTTAAAACCATGTAAACTATTAATGGTGATAAACTTAATGCTCGAAAAGTAAAGTACATAATATCAAATTTCTTTGTAATTGTTAAATAATTATTTTCTAACTTTACACCTAATTTTTTGACCAAACTTTTCTCATCATATTCCATGTCTTTTAATTCACCCCAGAAAGCTATTTGAATCATTGTTACTGCCATAACATAAATTATCAATGGAAATAAATCAATTAAAAGAACTGTACTATGACTTAATGAAAAACCATAAAGAACCATTCCAGCATAAGATACTCCGATTGGAATAAATCCAAAATAAGTTTGTTTTGAAATATTATTGTAAACATAACCACCAACTACTAAAAAGATAATTCCTAAAAGAGATAATATATTATTAGCTCCAAAAACCCCAATAATAGACAATATAACAGCAAAAACAAGTATAATCCAATTAATCATTTTTTTGTGTTTTTTGGCATCTAAAACACCAGTTGTATAGCCATGAACTTTATTACTATCTTTTGTATCATATCCCATAACAGTATCAATAATAGAATTATGAATACAACCAACCATATGAACTAATCCACCAAGAAAAGGTAATATAATATTTAACCACATTTGTTTGTCTAGTCCACTTAAATAAGCCATATAAATTACTGCTGCAGCAAATGGTGCAGTTTGAATTCTTGATGCTTGCATGAAACCCTTTACTTTTTCCCATAATTCTTTTCTTTTAATTTTTCGTTTACAACTATTACAAATCCAATGTGCTTTTTTTCTTGGTATTCCTCTTGTATATTCCTTTTTCTCATCTACTTCAGCAAAATCTCTTTTCTTGTTACATACATTACACTTAGCTTCTATGTACTTGGTTTCTTTTTCTTCATAATATTTTGTCTTACTCTGCACATATTTGACTGCCCTAAGAGAATATTTCTTTAAGGTATTTTTATGGATTATCCCACATTTTATCGTTTACCTTACTTTTAATTATTTTGTAATGCTTTTTAGTATGTCCTAAAGGTGTTTTTTAACCTTCTCCTAATAGTTCAATTAATTTCAAGTCTCTTAATACATAGAAATAATAATTCATAGTTAGTGATGATGTTGTAGTTAAGAAAGAATGTTGCGAATTCCAACATTCTCTTGACAACTAATCCTTCTTTTTCCGTAGTCCATTGGCAAAAATCAGTTTCTAGAGCTTTTTTTCTCAAGATATGGTTAAAATTCTTTCAATAAAAACCGCTATACTAGATGAATGTATCTTCAAAAAAAATAAAAGCGTGAAAGAAGAGTTACTATGGGGATTCGGTATATCTTTGAGGAGCAACCTACTACCGGAAAAGGATATCTATCACCCTCCCGAAAAATTCTTTTTACGAGTAGTGTGTCTTCAATAAAGATATGCATGGAATAATCCCCACGTATGAGACCCTAAAGAAACTCAAACTTTGTCCTGGGTATGCTCCCACAATCTTCATCCCCTATTCCACTGCAACAGGATTTTATTCTGAAGGGAGCACCCAAGCTCAAATATACTTTCTTTACTTTTGTATTAAATTTTAAGCTTTAAAATCTAAAGTCAGTAATTTATTAGCTAAAAATCATTGAATTATCAGTTCATAGACCTGTTACCCAGGGATGCATTGCTGGAGCAAAGCAATGTTATTTTCAATTGCAAACTTCAAATCTTCTTTTCGTGCTTGCATTTCTTCTAACTATCCCAACAGAACTGGTTTGTAGACGACAAAAATATCTTCTTCTTACAAAATAATAGTAAATATAGTAAATCCTAATGTTCGAAAGAAATAGTTTTTATTCTCACCTTTTTCTGTGCTTGGTTCTTTCCCCTTCTAAATTTATCAACAGAATCTTTATTTCCTAGTTAGAAAATCAAAACCTTTTTATTTTTTAAAAACTAAAAAGTAATTAACTTGAACTTTTCTTTGAAAAGGAAAAACATTTGTGAGGATTACGTCTTATATTGATGGAAAGAGTGGAATGTGATTCTACTAAAGGAAAGGAAAGAAAATGAAATTGCAGAAACAGGTAGAATACTTGGTGTCGATAGAGCAGTTATTCACATTAACCATTCTCAAGGAAAAAAAAGACTAGCAATTGAAAAAGTAGCTGAGAGGTCTAAACAATGACAAGTTTTCATTTGAGCGAGTTCGAACAAGAAATCATTAATAAGATGATCATTAAACAGATTAACTATGCAATTGTCAACCTACACAATCTGCAAAATGAATTACAGAAAGATCATCAATTCTCTGATGAAGAAATGCTTTTCTTAACACTCTTACTGGTCTACATTAACAAATGCTTCTAGCTGCAGGATGTGTTATTATCTTTTGCTTGAGTAGAATGTTATAAATTGTTGTATAAACTAAAAAGATTAAGGTGAAAAATTAAATATACATCTTACTAACTTTGTTAATAAAAATAAAGAACTTCCTGAAACTTTAGCTGAGTTTTTTTCATTAATTGAAAAAGGAAAATTCGAAGCAGCTAAAGAAAAACATGAAATTCTTAAAAATAAACCTAAACGAATAGAAATCTTGGATATATGATAAGGAGCATTATCATATTTTCAGTTCTTTTTTCTTCTAAATTTACCAACAGAATTCTTTAGTTTAGGAAATCTCTATCCCTATACTTTTCATTTATATACCCAGCACATTCATTTTCTAATGCACCACTGGTGGCAAATATGAATTTGGAAATAGAAATCTATGATCATATCCTGGACCTAATTAAAAATGCAGCAGACTTGAGGGAATTGGAAAATTGGCTATCTCGAGAGAGGGACCTATTAAAAACAGAATTGTATAAATTTAATCATTCTTTTTCCAATATTTTAATCATCTATATGAAAACTGTAACACTTGTAATCAAAAGAATGCTATTTATTATAACTAGTATTTTTTGGTAAAAAAAAACAGCTTATGGTGTATAAGGAGCAAATCTTTTAAGAAGTCTGGATGATTGTTTCTTTAGGGAATTTATTATGGGAAGAATTTTACGATTAGTAATCAATCGTTTGGGCGTTGTCCTCCTCATAAGTGTTGTATTTCTTTCAATACCTCAGCAGGTGCTTCCTTCTACTGAACATACTATACCACTAACTTGTCCTGAAGCTTTAACTGCAACCTATCCCAATTTGAATTTTAGCACCTACCTTGGCGGAAGTGGTGGGGATTGTGGGTATGGTATTGCTGTTACTGAAGATGGCAGTTGCTATGTCACTGGTCAAACCAAAACAAGCGATTTCCCCACCCAGAATGCTTATGATAATACCTTAGGTGATACGAGTGATGTTTTTGTTACGAAATTTGTTGACTCACCCATACCATCTACTCAACTTAGTAATGTTAATGGATTCTTAGCATTCATAGCTGTCATGCCGATCATCGTACTCATTTTATATAAGAAACGGAAGTAGCTTCACATTTTTTTTCTTTTTTTATTATCAACTATTTCTCTAATTTCAAGTTAAATGTAACTTATCGTATAATTATCCTGCCCTTTCTCCAAAAGGCAATTTAGGTGATTGCTACAAACAAACCTTAGATCAATTTCATCCTGGATCAGAAAGGGCATCCAGGAGCTATTAACAACATTTTTTATTTCAAACTTTCTAGTATAATTGTTTATTGAAAAGGTGTGGGATTGTCATGAACAGGAAAGTGCCAAAATTAATCTTCATTGTAGTAATCATTGGATTACTTTTTGGGTATCCGACCTACTTTTTCATTTTAAATAATTCAGAAGATATCAAACATGAAACCAACAGTTGGGCAATTATTAAGGATTATGACGGTAATCAGTTAGCAGTTGATGCATCCAATAGAAGTATTTGGGAAGAGTTTCGAAAGGATTATGAGATGAATCCTGGTTCTCACATATTTATATACGGGATGGTTGTATCCTATGATAACTCGTGGCAGTTTCGATTTGAACCTTCGACAGTGTTTTCTTTTATAGGAAATATAAAAGGCCCCTCATATACAATTATAGAAATTGCAAATAACTTGGAATGGCATTTATCTGAATGGCTTGTTATTAGCATAAAGTCTATAAGATTTTTCGAACATAAATATGCTGGAATAATTGTATTAATTTTTGATATGACAGTATCCATTGTATCAATAATAATGTTCGGCTTGTATTTATTTTCAGAAAGAGAGAGAATATATGAAAAGATAAAAGAAGCACTATTGGTTTCTAAGGAAACTCCTGAAGGAATCTCTTTTACCCTTCTCTCGCAGAAAGTAGATTTGAAACAAAAACGAATAGAGCACCTGATAAATAAGAAAAGTCTGAAGGAAGAACTAAACTTACAAATCACCGATGATCGTATTCAGTTTAAGGATTTGATTTATTCAAAAAGTATCTGCCAGATTGAAGAACAACTGAATAATATCCTTCGGTTATCGCATAATCAACTAACACATGAACACTATAGTAAGCTCTTTCAGTTTAAAAATGATTTAAATGAAGCGTTATTGTACTTTACAAAAGATTCTTCCAATGTAGAAAAGCAAAATCAAATTGAAAAAAAAATCGAAGTAATAACCAATCTTCTGGATAGTATTACTTTAGATGATATTATATGATTAAAGTTGATTAATCAAAATAATTTTATAAGTTAATCTATAAATTAATTAGATAATTATAAATTTCCTATTTTTTTTACACTCTACATTCTCTAAGTTAAAACCAATGCATTTTTCTTCAATAAAGGTTATTTCATTGATGTTAATATAGCTGATATCCACCATGTAAAATGCATTTGAGCTTCCCATAGTTTTTGTATATGACTGTTTACTCTCATCTGATAGTTTCGATGAAATTGAATGATTTGTGCATTACAATTAGTTATTTCCAAAATCAACTTTTCTTGATTTTTTTTGCATTCTTCATTATTTTCAGCAGAGGTTTCTTCACTACTAGAAGATTGTTTATTTCTTCTCCTGCACATTTCCTTTTCTCCTTTTCAGAAATAAAATACTATAAACATTTGATAAAATAAGCATTTCTGAATGAAAAATCTAGTAGATTTTTTGAGTTAATGTGATAAGGGTTCTCCCAAAGTTTCACTAGGCTTGCAAACATCCTGATTTTTTTCCTTCTAACTTTCCCGACAGAATTTCTTGCACTTGTTTTTAGTTACTTCATAAATTATATAAGGAATAATAAGGAGTTAATATGGGGATTCAGTATATCTTTGAAGAAAAACTGGCTACAGGAAAAGGCTATAATTCCTATTTATTTGGTATTCTTTAGAGTGTAGTGTGTCTTCTAAAAGGATATGCAAATAATCTCGACTCAAAACTTTGTTAGTCTCCATTTAAACAAAGTGTCCTGATAGGGTTCCCAACCAATTGACCTCTCCGGAACAAAACATTGGGTACCCTTCAGAGACAATTAAAGAATTTGTGTAATCTATAATAAATTTTAAGCTTTAAAATCTAAAGTTGGTAATTTATTAGCTAAAAATCATTGAATTATCAGTTCATAGACCTGTTACGAAGTGATGCATTGCAGGGGCAAAAGTGAGGTTATTTTCAATTGCAAACTTTAAATCTTCTTTTCGTGCTTGCATTTCTTCTAACTATCCCAACAGAATTTCTTACACTTGTGTAAGTTGCTTCATAAATTATATAGGGAATAATAAGGAGTTAATATGAGGATTCGAGCAACTTGTAGGAAAAAAATAATATGCAGAAAAACAGATTACTTTAAATAAGTGATTAATTCAAAGTATATCAGAAACTAACAATGAATTGGAATGATATTTTAATAGCAGGGGTAATAATAATAACAATTATAGCTCTTATAGGGTTCATCAAATTTTTAGTAGGATTAATTCCAAGAAAGCCAAGATTATATTTTACAGGCATATCTAAGATTTGAGGAGAGTGAAAAAATGGATAACAAGAAAGAAAAGACTAAATGGGAACTCGATTATGTAAAGAAAAAAGAGGAGCTAATAAAATTCTTGGAATTAAAAGACAATAGCATAATGGTGCTTGCAACCTCTCATAACAACAAAGTTCTTGCACGAAACGTGTTGATTGCTAATAATGAACTCGAAATTTACTTCTTTACCTGGGGACACTCGCGAAAAGCTATACAAATTCAGATGAATCCCCGTGTTGCTTTGTGTAAAGATAGAGTACAAATAGAAGGGATAGCTGAGATATTGGGAAACCTCACAAATGACAATAATAGAAAATATACAGATATACTGCGAAAGAAGTTTCCTGAGTCGATCGCACTTTGGGAGAATTTTCCAGGGATGATTATTGTAAGAATCAGACCTACATTCATAGTTCTTGGTGGGGATGTTGGTGAGGAGCCATACTTGGAATTCCTTGATTTAGAGAAAGAAACAGCATACGCTGAGAGATGGGCATATTATTAATGGAGGGACTTTTTAGTGACTGAATCTTCATTCCCTTTTAACCGCAACAGGATTTTATTCGGAAGGGAGCACCCAGGCATATATTCTTCTAGCCTTTTGTTTGTTATTAATCTTGAGCTTTAAAATCTAAAGTGAGCCATTTTTCTCAAGATATGGTTAAAATTCACCAAAAAGAAACGCCTTTACTAAAGAAATAGTAATTTCAAAAAAAATAAAAGCGTGAAAGAAGAGTTACTATGGGATTTAGTATATCTTTGAAGAAAAACCTACTACAGAAAAAGGATACTATCACCCTCCTGAAAAATTCTTTTTACGAGTAGTGTGTCTTCAATAAAGATATGCATGGAATAATCCCCACGTATGAGACCCTTAAGAAACTCAAACTTTGTCCTGGGTATGCTCCCACAATATTAAATCCCTGTTAAAGGGCGCCAAGGATTCACCTCAATGGGAGCACCCTGGCTCAAAAATACATTCTTTACTTTTGTATTAAATTTTAAGCTTTAAAATCTAAAGTCGGTAATTTATTAGCTAAAAATCATTGAATTATCAATTCATAAAGTTGTTTTGCCTTCTAAATTTATCAACAGAGACTTTTTTCTCTCGTTGTAATTATTACATAAATTATATAAGGAAAAATAATGAGTTAATATTGAGATTCGAGCAACTTAAGGGAAAAAATCATTACAGGAAACAGGATAAAAAAATAAATTATTTTCTGCAGGAGAAAAATAATTTATCCTGAATGGCATTCCTAGATCAAGTTGTACAAGTATCCCAAGATTATCTAAAGGAAACTCAAATTTTAACCTGGAGATGCTCCCATAATCTACATCCCCTATTAACCCGCAACGGGATTTTATACCGAAGGGAGCCCCAAGGTGAATATTCTGGAAGTCTTTTGTTTGTTATTAATG
>JAHLVW010000048.1 GCA_019058275.1 Candidatus Heimdallarchaeota archaeon | reverse complement strand
GCTCTTTGTAATTCCCCACCAGATAAATTTAATGGAAAAGCTCTTCGTTTATGAAAGATATTGAAGTTATTTAGTAGTTCCTTTTTATCTTTCTTAGAGACTTTTGTTTGACTAGTCTTGTAAATATCTTTAATGCTAAGGTTATCTTCAATCGAGAGATATGAATGCATATTGCCTTGTTGTGATAGAATGCCAAAACTCTTCATCCTAAAGTCTGCTCTTTGATTATCATCAAGTAGATCAATTCTTTCATCTAAAACAGTTATTGTTCCACTTGTACAAGGTTCTAAACCAGTTATCACTTTTAACAATGTCGTTTTCCCGGAACCACTTGGACCTAATATAAAAACAAGTTCGTTTTTGTATATATTCAAATCTGTTACATCTAATGCTGGAATTTCCAACTTGTTTTGAATGTATGTTTTATTTACAGCTGAAAGTTGAATAATTAATTCTTTATCTGAGGAGTAGTTCTTAGGTAAAGGTTTTATATCCAGTATTTGTATAGCTGTTTTCTTTGGTTTGATTTGAATTTCTTCTGGTTGATACCCAGAGGGATTAAGAAGTTTAATTACTCCATCTTTAGTAATTTGATAATCTATTTTCTTATCTAGCTTTAATGAATCATAAATTAGTTCAGGGATTCTTGTGCTTTTTGTAGAGTCAATATAACTGCTAATTGTTAATGGAAATTCTTGCTTTCTTTTTCGTTCTTCTTTTGATAGTACAGATGAAATTCTTCCATCAATAATTTCATATGTTTTATCAACATCTTTTATAAATCGTAAATCATGTGTTACTACTATAATTGTTGTCTTGTATTTTTCAACAATTTCCCAGAATATTCTTTTAACTCGATTAGTATTCTCAGTATCAAGTTGCCCTGTGGGTTCATCACATAACATTATTGGGCATCTTCTAATAATAGCACAAGCAATAGCTAATCGGGTCATTTCTCCTCCGGATAGTGTTTTGACTATTCGGTCAGTTAGATGATCAATTCCTAAGTCAACCAAGACTTTCTGTTTAAATTCCCCTGTGGTTATTGAAAACCCATGTTTTAATGAATATGCAAAATCAATATTTTCTTTTACTGTAGCATTCAAGAACAAGGTTCGTTCAGGAAATTGATCCACTATACTTATTACCCTCATTCTATAATCATTCAGTTTCTCTTTTACCATATTTGAAACGGTGAAATTATTAACCCTCACAAATCCACTCGAGATTGATTCCAATCCTGATAGAATATTGATTAGTGTTGTTTTTCCAGAACCACTTGGACCGATAATCGAAATTAACTCTCCATCATTCACAAGTAAATCACATCCTCTTAATGCTGGTACTTGTGTTGAACTTTTTCTATCAGTGTATATTTTTATTACATCAATGCATTCGATCATTTCTTATACCTGCTTTATTGGTTTGTATTGTTTTATCTTATAAGCTAGAATACTATTCCATCCCAGTTGTAGAAGTACCATCTGAACAATAATTGAAACAATGATAAACCACCAATGCAAGTCAAGTGTGAAAGTATGGTATTCTATTGTATTTCTTAAAAGGAATTTCGAGACAACTTCAATTAGATAAATTGAAATTGGTACCGAGATGATAATTGGTACTAATGATACAAGAGTTATCTCAAGAAAGAAATTAAACCATATTTTTAGTTTATTTAGTCCAATTCGATAATATGTTTCAGTAAGGTCAAGTCTTTCTGAATAGATATTCCAAGCAGTTGTAAATCCAATAAATAATATAACTACAGTTATAATTACTGCATTTAGTATTAGGATAAATGATATGTACTTGGCTTGGAAATCTTTTTCAGCTATGAGGTTACTAGCTGTAATTGGTTCCAAACCAAGATTTGTTAGATTGTTTATTATTTCAGTATTGTTAGCACCATTTGAAGTTTTAACAAGAATACTTCCCGTTTCACTAGATAGGGTATCAGGATCGAAATATTTCAAAGTGTTTGCAGTTTCTCTACTTGTAATAATTCCAAATGAATTGATAATATCAAATTCATAATCATATAATACTTTCCCCTTTGATAGTTTTTTATAATTCGAAATTGCAGCTGGGAAATAATCATAAGAATTAATGTAGTTCATATCATACTCATAATTTGCATTACCAGTAACATCAGAGTTAGTCAAATTATATTGATTAAGAATTAACTTGTTTTGTAAATTTAAGCTTGTTAAAAGATAAGAGTTTGTTCTAGATAAATTCTGTATATCAGCTATTACATTATTTGTTTCACCAAAACACAGTTCCAGATTTACTGTCTCAATAAAACTTGTCGAATTATGAATGGCAAGGACATTAACAACACCATAAAGTTCAGGTAGAATATTATGATAAGACCCTTCAAATTCAAAAACATAATTGGTGATTATTGTTGTTGATTCTATTCCATCAATGGTATTAATTTCATTGTATAAACTATTATTATACTCCCAATTTATGATTTTTATATCACAACAACCTAATTCTAAAGAATGTTCAAAATTTGCGTAATTATTAAGATTATCATTTATTAGTATACCAGGCAAGAAACATATTGAAAATAGCATTAAAATCATAAACATTCTATGATACTCTTTACGATTAACAGAAAATTCTTTTAGTATTAAACTTAGTTTGTTTCTTTTTACTGCATGCCATTGTAATTCACTTATTTTTGAAATAATTAACGTAAATAATTTTGACAGAATACTTAGAACTAAAAAGAATTCAAGAAGAAATCCAGAGGAAAGTAAAACTAACGAGAAACCAAAAAGAGACTGGTAGATCTTATAGTTATACATTATATCTATAACCATCTGAGATAAGAACAGAAGCAAAATTCCAATTAATTGTAATATCAATCCTATAACTAGAATTCTTACTTCAAACTTTGTTGCGAAATCTCTAAACTTTTCCTTGAATCCAGATGTTTGCTTAGATCTGTCAATTATTGTCTCTTTTGCTAGTTTTGTTTGGTAAAAGTAACTAGCAATGAAAACAAAACTTAGATATATTGTTAACAAAATGTAATTCAATGGATTACTTATTGCTGTAATATATGTGCTAAATGTTAAATTGATTCCCAAAATGATATTTAACAAGGGTCCACATATCAAACTTAGAATAATTCCAATTACCAAGCTTAAACTAACTAGCACAAGATTTTCTATTGAGACTAATTTTCCTATTGTTCTTATATTGAAACCAAAACTATTGAATTTTTGATATGTAATTCGTAATGTTTTTTTATCAAAACCTAATATTTCAAAAATTAGGAAGAAGAGCAATGAGATGGTAGGAACTAGAATCGCTATTATCCTAGCAGTCTCATGGAGGGATTTCTCTTTATAATTCAAACTAAGTGAGTTTAATTGTTGACACCAATCAATAGTGTATTCAATTTGTAAATTCTTACTCGGATATAAATCATTATAATGGATTTTAGAGATTCCAGTTATTGGATCATTAATATAATGATTAATTCTAGTAATTATTTTTGGAAGTTTCTTATTGCTAATAATTGAATTATCATATTCTATATCAATTAAAGTATAGCCATATGGATAAGTCTCAGAAAATTCACTGAATAGTGAATAGAAAAATTCTGGTGTTGAAAATAATTTTGAAGCTATTTCAATGTTCAAATATGATGAATCTGTAACATAGTTATCTTCCCAGTCAAGAATATCTATTGATTTTTCATTTTCTGTAAAGACAGATGTCAAGTTTTCTATAATTCCTACAACTTGGAATGTTTGTTTTGGTCCCACATAATAATCTGTAGCAAAAAGGGTTAAATTATCATTTAAGTTGATACCATTGTCATTGCTTTCTTTAAAATAAACTAACTCTAATGAATTAGCTGGCATTCTTCCTTCAATTAATCCCTCTTCTAATAATTCATAAGTATAATTATCAAATAATTCTATACTAAAAAATGGATTGTTTAAACTCTCTAGTAACATAATTGATTGCAAACTTGTATGATCTTTAACAATTCCATCTAATGTATTTCTATTTATACCATTAACAATATAGCTAGATAAATCATTAAGATAATTGTAATCTATATGGACAACATCTGAGCCACCAAAAGCATTCAATATAACTTTTTTATCGTTATACCAATTGCCATTTTCATCTAAATATTGTTTAAAAGAAGTGATTTTGTATGAATTCCAACTAAACATTATTGAAACCATTAAAATGATTGTAAATGTACAGACAATTAGAGAAAGAATCAATCTTTGTTTTCGAATTCTAAAATATAATCTCAAAACATCCTTATTTGAAATTTTTTGTTTTCTATCTTCTTTATTGTCTCTAAACATCTTCTTTTTATTCTCCTATTCTGTTTTAACTGGTTTATATTTCTTTAATTGTGATTCAATTCCAAGGAAAGTACTACAAATTATCAAAAATGATGAAAATAAGAAAATCACTACAATCATCCACCAGGGTAACCATAAACTAAAGTTCAAATATTCCTGAATTATCTGTATAAGAGACCTTGCCATTCTAGAAACTAAAATAGTACTACTAATTATTGAACAAACTAGTGGAATGAATACCAATAATATGATCTCAAGTACTAAACGGTTGCTGATCTTTCTTTTACTGATACCAATTCTATATTCAATTTCTACCATTGCTAATCTTTCTTGGTATATACTTTTGGAAACAATCAAACCAAAAATTATTGATATCATAATTTGTAGGAAAGATAGCAATAGTGTAACTTTGATGAAAAATGAATTTGTATTTATTGTAATTATTTGTGCAATGCTTTCTTCAGTGAATGCTTCCAGATTATAATTGTTAATTAGATAATCACATACTTGTTGTGAATTATTATTTCGTGATGTTTTTACCAGTATTTTAATTTCCTTCTCATGAGAAATCGTAGCAGACTCTTCAAGCAATAAGGCTGTATTTAACGAAGTAACTATACTGTTGGTTGACGTTAATGAGTAAGGATCATAATCATCATTAATTGGAACAGGTAATGTTGGAAAATATTCAAAATAACCTGCGAAATTAAGAAAGACTATTTTTGACTTTGGTCCAAAGAAATTATTGCTTAGGATGGTGGTGCCTTTATCATAATTGTACTTCTTAGCAAATTTTTTCTCCATCAAATATGAAAGGTTATTTTCCAATCTTTTAATATCATCTTCTGTATATGCTATCTTCCCTAATTCTTCTATATTTGCTATAGCTATGAATTCTTCTAAATTATGTATTGCAGCCATATTAATTATGATATTCCTTGTTCCTAAGTGATGATGAATATAGTAAATTGTAATAAATGTAACATTATCAATTCCATTAATACCCTCGATAATTGATGTTGGAATAGGATTTTTATCCCAATTATTTATAATGATGTCAGAGCATCCAGTTGCCAATTTGCTTTCTAATGATATATGATTATTAACAGATTTAGTTATAGTTAAGCCTGGAGTTAATCCAAATGAAATTAAGAATGTAAGAAACATTACTTTTGAGTAAATTTCTTTTGATGTTGAAATATTCTTTACGATATAAGTAAAAATATTCTTTTTATAAGGCCAATTATCCCGATTTATAATATCAAATAATCGGACAATTAATCGATTTATAATTATAATAACTATAATAATACATAGAAAAGCGCCAAAATATAATATAATAAAGGCTATAATTGAAATTACATTTTGGGTTAAAAAACTAGTATCTACAATTGTCGGGTTTTGAATTGAACTTCTTGAAAAAATTATTGAGCTTGGAATTACCAACACTAAACCAAAAGTTAGTACCAGTAATTCAGGTAATTTAAAAATCCGATTCTTCTTTTCAATTTTACTTGGATCATTTAGCTTTAGATTTTCATCTTTGAGATTATTAAGCAATTTTATTTCTTTAAATAAACCACTAAAAAGAATTAATACAAAGGATGTAATTGTAAACAGTAAGAAAAATGTATCAATAATTGTAAGCATAAAGTTAGCTAGTGTAACATTTTGATAATAGATTGCTTTAACTGAATAGCTAACAAAGAAACCTAATATCAAGCCAAATGTTGATCCGAATGAAAAAACAATTAGGTTTTTGTAAAGTACTATATTCCTTAATTCCTTATTGTTTTTGCCTATTATTTTGAATTTATTAAGTGTTGAAATTGATGTAACTTTGCCAAAACCCGAAATCTCATTGATAAGAATATATGCAGATAAGATTAAGGGGAAAATTAGGGTAATTATCTTTATAGTTTCAATTAATTGAGTAACCACAAACAATGATAGTGTATCATAAAGATCATTGCAAATTACTAGGAATTCACTTGGTTCAGTTTCAAGCTTAATTTCACCATTAATTAATTTTTGATGTTTAGAAATATAACTAACTAATTTTGGAGCATTAATATTAGTTGTATCATAATTATAATCAATAACAACTGCACGACCATAATCAATTGTGGAAAACTCGTTTAAATTCAAAAAATAGCTTGGCGGCATTGAAATGAAGCTAATTTCAGATGAATACATATATCGCCAGTTTTCTATATTCTCATGCCAGTTTAAAATTTCACTTGATAAACCATTTGATGTTAAATTCCCAGATAAATCTTTAACTATACCGCTTATAGTAAAATTCTTCTGAATGTCTTCATAACGACCTAATTTTAGAGTGATTTGACTGTTTAATTCGAAATTATATGTAGAATTTTCTTGATAAAGAAATAAAATCTCAGAATTATTTTCAGGTAAACGACCAGATACAAGACTCTGGTTAAGGATGTTATCAACATTTGATGTGAATGTTAGGTAATCTCCATGAATACCACTTGGTACTGTGTCATTAAAAGCATACACTTCAAGACTCATCAAACCAGAAAAATTATTGTTAATCAGTGATGTCTGATATATCGAATTTATTTGTCCTTTGATTTCTAATGCCATGTCATCAAGGTATGTTGGACTATAATTTGCATTATAATTTTCTTTGATGGTACTATATGAAACACTGAATTTATTATCAGAAGACCAAATTGACGTATCAGATAAGTGATCAATTAAGTTATCATTTTTTTCAGCATTCCATATAAAGAAAATGGAAGCTATTACTGAGAAGATTATTGCACTCGTAATAATATTAACTAATACATTTCTTTTAGTATTCTTTAGATAGATTTTAAGAAAGTTACCTAATCCTGATTTTCCTTTTTTAATCTTCTCTTTTCCCACCAAGATCAATCCCTAACAATAGGTAAAGGTGTATCCCCAGAAATAAATATATTATGTTAATATCTAAAAATTTATTTTATACTAATTACTAAAAGATCTTAAGTGTTTAATTCAGAGTTTTCTTTGTTTTATGAAAATCTTTATTTGAATAGGACTACAAATATGATATTAGTATTTGAATAAATAGGGATTAATTAGAGGATGTCATTCATTTTCTTTGATTTTCTAAAAGTCTTGAATGTTATACCTCATCCTCTACGGTTTGATACTCTTCGAGGTTTCTCGTTTCTTGGTATTTCCCTTATGGTTGCTGCTATTATATTTATAATTATTTTTTTCATTCATCGATACTTTCAGAAATTGCAGCTCACCTACGATCGTTCTTTCTCTCTTTCTTATGCTCTTACTTTAGTTTTTTAGGTTCCATAGCTTTTTTACTTTTTAGTATTTTTTATTTCTTTCTTGGTGTTGTTGATTCTATGATATTACTTCCTCTTCTTCCCTTCTCTTTCTACTTACTTCTTATTATCTGTTTTTACTTCTGGTATCGTCAAAATCATCAAATTCGTTTAGCTAAGCAACTCTTAGAGATTTAATTCAAGCCTTAAAGAAGAAGTGGGAGTCCTGAGCATCAACTACTTTATCGTTTTTAAATTTCTTTAACTATAACAATCAATGCCAAAACTAATTACTTGGTTAAATCATATAAAAATCGATAGAGATGGATTTAGAACTTGAAGGAAAAGTGGCACTCATAACTGGTGCTTCAGGTGGTATTGGTGCAGCTACCGCTCGGGTACTTGCTGCAGAAGGTGTTGATGTTATAGTTCATTACAATAGTAGTGAAATTAGAGCTAAGAAATTAACTAATGAATTAGGCAAAAAGACTTTTAGTATTAAAGCTGATCTCTTGAGTGAATCTCAAGTTCTTGAAATATTTAAGGAAATTGAGAAGAAAAAAGGTCGAATTGATATCCTTATTTGTAATGCTGCTATCTGGCCGGAAGACTACATTGAAATTGAACAAATGACTTTGGAGAGATGGAACCATACCATGGCAATGGATCTTGATAGTGTCTTCCTATGTTGTCGTTCTTTTATACAACAACTTCGAAAATATGATGGTGAGTCTGCTAGTATTATTATTGTAGGTTCTACTTCTGCTGTTTTTGGAGCAGCAGGTCATGCTGATTATGCTGCAGCAAAAGCTGCCATAAGTTATGGCTTAACTAGAAGCCTAAAAAATGAGATTATTAATGTGGCAAGATTGGGTCGAGTTAATGCTGTTTGTCCCGGCTGGACTGTCTCTCCAATGTCAGAAAAATATCTTGACGATGAAGAAGGTATAAAACATATTTTGAAAACTGTTCCCTTGAAAAAGATTGCAGAATCAGAAGATATTGCAAATATGATTGCAGTATTGGCATCAGACAAATTATCAGGTCACATTTCTGGTGAGATCATTACCATTGCAGGTGGTATGGAAGGTCGAGTTTTACATCTTCCAGAAGAAATTGATTTCTCGAAAGCTTATAGAAGAAAAAAAAGAGATTCTTGACGAATTTACTCCTCTTAAAGGAGAAGTGTGAGTCCTGAGCATCAATTATTTTATGTATTTTTTTTGATAAAGAATTAATATTGAGTTTAATGAAGAAGTGCTATGATATGAAATATCCAAGTAAGATGAGAGCTTTATACACTTAGAAATAAGATAGTACTGCTCCAGCACAAGACTCTATTGCTACAACTAATCAGATAAGGTTATTTCTATAAGGATTCTTTTTCTCTCTTAGTAGTTGTAATTCTTTTTCTAAGTAAAATTCTGAAAATACCAAATACCGCTCCAATGATGGCTGCAACAGATCCCACAATTAATGCGATCCATCCATATTCTCCTGTCCATGCTAATATCGTGATTCCCCAAAGAAGACCAAAACCTGACACCACTGCAATTATAATAAAAATAATCATCAAAACAGCTTTGTTATCTGTTTTCAGTTTACACCCACCCAGAAATATATATTAAAAAGAAACAACAAAACTCTTTTACTTTTCGGTAAAATGAACTAATATTCTTCACTTCAGCGTGTCCTTCCCGAACTGGACTTCTAGTTCTGAAAGAGGAATTGAGTGCTAGAACTTTTATTTTTCTTGTTACTCTACTTGATTCCAAACAAATTTATTACATATAAAGTAAATAAATAGATAAAAGGATTAGAGCTAAGTGGTTAGTATGGAGCAATCATTAGAAGACATTAAAGGAAAAATCTTACCAGTATTACAAAGATATGATGTCGTAAAAGCATCAGTATTCGGTTCTCGAGTGAGAGGTGATGCTAGTGATACTAGTGATCTTGATCTTTTAGTGGAATTTTCAGGAACGAAAAGTTTGTTCGACTTAGTTGATTTGAAATTTGCCCTTGAAGACATTCTTCATTGTAACGTTGATGTTCTGACTTACAACTCCATTCATCCACTCATTAAAGATTCAATTCTCAGTGAAGAAGTGGTTATTTATGGTTAAGCAACCAAAATTTTTCATTCAACATATGTTGGAATCTCTCAAGTTAATCGAGAAATATTTATCCAACAAAGGTAAAAAAGAATTTCTTGCTTCTGTTCAATTACAAGATGCTGTTATTCGAAGATTGGAAATCATTGGTGAATCTGTGAAGAACCTTCCTGATAGTGTTATTGAAGAGAATCCTGATTTACCTTGGAAACAGGTCGCTGGTATGCGTGATATCTTAATTCACCAATATTTTGGGGTAGACCTTGAGCTTACTTGGGAAGTAATAAAAATAGAAATTCCTATCCTCAAACCTAAATTGCTGGCTCTTCTTCAAACTCTAGAACAGTAGCACTCTATTAATTACTGACCAATTAAGAAATCACTTTTATTATTTCTTTACACTTACCACCTAAGCGTGTCATTACCGAACTGGACTTCTAGACCTTAAAGAAGAAGTGGGTGCAGTGATTCTACATTTTTTTTGATTTTTGTTAATTCTCATTGTTAGTTGTTTCTTAAGCACTTTTACTTTGCTAAGGTTTATTATAGTCTTGAAGGAAAAAAGAACTTTTCATGGAAAATCAAATATTAGTAATCCATCTCTAATAATTTGTCTTAACCTTTTAGATTTAAAATATGATTCCCCATAATCTAATAATACTATCCAAAAAGAATATTTTCCATCAGGCAGCGTTTCATATTTTTTTTGTTCTATCTCCCAATACATAAATGTTGATCCATTTGTAATACCTTGTTCAATAATGAGCTTATTACAAGATGGCTGACTTCCATAATTACTTCCATTTACAATAATTTCTTGGAATTGATTTATCGATTTATATTTAAAATTTAGCAAAAAATAATTTGTTATACATGTATAATCGAGATAAACATTTTCACCTTTCTTATTATTTATTTGATAATCAGCATCTATTCTGAATTTTGTATTGTTTTCATTTATATACTCATTTTCTATAATCGACCATGAAAGATTTGTTATATGTATTGTTATATCCTTAGTGTTTTGTATTTGTGAAATAACTAAGAACGTACTCCCTGTAATTAGTAGTGGAATTAGAAAATTCATTAGTAAATATCTTTTAATCTTTCCCATAACAAGTTGTTATATTATGGTCTTGCGATATATACTTTTCTTTTATCTCCATTATTTTCTTACATTGCCGAACTGGACTTCTAGACCTTAAAGAGGAAGTGTGAGTCCTGTTGCATCATCACTGCTTTTTTTTTCAAGTAAATTAGTTTGGTTTTTATAAGAAAATTAAAGAATTAAGTTGAGGTAATAAAGAATGATCAAGATGTCTACATTGACAGCTGTTATTTACAAGGATGAGGATATGTATGTTGCTGAATGCCCTCAGGTTGGTACTGTAAGCCAAGGAGACACAATTGAAGAAGCTTTGGCAAATTTAATTGAAGCAACTGAGTTATATCTCGAAGAATTTCCATTAACAACTGAAAGTCATCCTATCATTACTACTTTTGAGATTTCACCTAAGGAAGTTGATAAGACTGCCAAAGTATAAACCAATTTCTGGTGAGAAAGTCATTAAGATTTTATGTAATAAATTCGGTTTTACCATAACTGGACGCAAAGGTAGTCATGTTCGTCTTTCAAAACAATCCAAAGATGGCAAGATTGGCACTGTGATTCCACTCCATAAAGAACTCAAACCAGGAACCTTAAGAGGAGCTCTTCGGTTAGCTAAAATTCCAATTGATGAATTTTATAAACAAATGTAACTTCAACGTGTCCTTCCCGAACTGGACTTCTAGCCCTTAAAGAAGAAGTGTGTGCAAGAATTCTATATTTCAAGCTGTTGATTCTCCTTAAAGAATTCAATTATCAAATAATCAACCATTGCAAGAAGAATATAACAGTTAACTGCTATTAAATTGAGAGCAGTTAATATCTCAAAATTCTGAATCATATTTTCTCTATTAATATGATTCTCAAGTTCCTTTAAATCAGTTTTTTTTGATTGTTTCTCATTTATTTTTTTAGCCTTTTTTGCTATTTTTGGGAAATTCTTTTTTATCGTTTGATATGTAGTTAATGGTTCTCTATGAGCAATTGAATTCCTTAATTTTATGAAATTTATAAAATCACTTTCGAAATTCCTTACTAAATCCAATTTTTCATAAAGATTTTTTTTGTCTTTTAATTCAAGCTTCTTGAGAATTTGTTTTAATCTATCAGAAGGATTACTGGAAGGCTTAAATCCATCAATAACATCGTAAACTTTTGTAACATCTATTTTAGAGATAACATGTTGATATAGTGATATTGTGTATAAATCTATGTAAGTATAAAATGTTAAGAAGAAGTATGAGTTTATTCGATCGAAAATATTTTCTTTTTTCAATACATTGAAAAATTCTGCAAAAGAATTCTCTTTCTTTTCATCATCTTTAATGGCTTCATCTATTTTTTTCTCTATTTCATCAATCTTTTCAGGTGATTCTTCAGATTGTTCTACGATTTCCCTCATTTTTCCTCGAACTTCTTTCTTAGCTTTACTTGTGATGTTTTTGATTATATTTGATATTGTTTCCATAAAAAATTGTAAAATTCCTATGTTAGTTACAAAACCTGTCAAATCCTTAAAATTTTCTTCAAATTCTTGACCAAATTTAGTTTGGAATGATTCAAATTTTGAAGGCTTTGAATCTAAATTTTTCTTTATTTCATTTAAACGCTCATTTAGGGTTTTCGTATTCATTTCTATCCCATCTCTTTGATCCTTCTGCAATAAAAGCTTCAATGCTCAAAACAAATAATCTTTTCATTTCCTTATCATATAGACATTAGAATATATTTTTTATATATTCTTCGGGCGAGATGCTCAGCCAGCAGATACTTCCCACCTAAGCGTGTCCTTTCTGAAACAGACTTAGTCCTTAAAGAAGAAGTGTGAGTGTGCATCTTTATTTGATTATTTTTCTATTTCACATGAAGATTTTAAACATTATACCAAAGATTATGACCCTTTGACCAGATTTAGTGTTCTTTTAATGTTTACTAATCAGTTTTCTATTGATGCCATGGTCAATTTTTGTTTTTTGGATGTTTTTCTTTGGACTTATAGGAATTCTAGCAGCAGGATGGTTTACTATAGCAGATTGGTGGATTTGGTTTGTTGGAGGTATTTTACTAATATTCGCTTTGTCAGCAACAATAAAATTTATTGTAGATAGACGGGGAAGAAGACCACGTTTCATTTCTATGTTAGGCTCATGGATGTTTTTGCTAATCGTAATCTTATTATTCTATATTATTGGAATTCTTGCAGCTGGCTAGTGGGATTATAATGATTGGTGGGTATGGTTAATAATTGGACTCAATGTAATGACTGCTATTATTTCAACAATTAGATATTATATTTACAGATCAACTGTAGTACAATCTATGGATGCTACAGATACAATTCAAATACAAGCTGAATCTATATCGAAAAGTGAATCGAAATTCTGTCAATCATGTGGTAAAGCTTTGAATTTTAATGAGAAATTCTGTTCAAATTGTGGTGCACCAATAGAATGATATTTCCAAAAAACCCGACAAGTTAATCCTCATTAATGATTTCCATCATTAACGTTTTGTTTTAATTTAAGTAATTGTACCCCGATTTCAAAGTTGTACAGGTTTTAATTTAGTATAAACTAGAATTTCCATCGATTTTCTTCAAAATCATATAAATCGATATAGAGCACATCAGGTAAATATTCTTTATAATAGCTGAAATGATATGTTGAAAATTCAACACCAATATTACGAATAAATTCCTCTAACACTTCACGAAGAGGATTATTTATACTTACTTTTGGAAACAAAATAGCTGTTCTCTGAAAGAACTCTTTAACAATCATAGGAGAAAAGATTTTTGCTTTTTCAATAATAGACATAGACAAATCACTTTTAGGATCCTCTTGTAATTCAAAGAACAAAGCATCACCATAATTACTAATATTCTGAATATTCAGGAAGTAATTTATTAAGCCTAATCTTCTACATCTAATATCTAATTGATTCAAGAAATATTTAACAGCCAATGAATCAATAGAATCAATGTCATTTTTCTTGCAAAATTCATATACTTTTGTTAGAGGTGATAACATATAATGAGCTTTCCCTAAATAGCGAGCCTTAATTAATGTAATGAAATTAAGAACATTCTCATCAAAAACTGCTTTCTTTTCCTTTGGAGGTTTTGTAATATCAAAACGATCATCTAGGATAGTTAATGTCAGATTTTTCTCTTTGTTTGGATTTTCAAACACTTGCTTATATGTTTCTTTATTTGGTTTTAATTTCTCTGTTGTAATTGTGGTATACAGTGTTTTTCTTCTTATCATCTGACAAAAGAAATTGTCCGCAATTTTTTTTCGAACGAGTTTTTCGAAATATTCTTCTAAACTAACAGGAATATAATGAGGACTCTCCAAAAAACCTGCAAGAGTATGTTTATTTTTAGAAAAGCTTTCATCTAATTCTTTTAGATAAGGAATTGTTTTAAACTTCTTGATTAACTGTGATTTGAATTTTTTATCATTAAGAGTTATTCTAAAATAATAAGGATATAATCTTATTAATGGAAGATTAATATTTGCCCGCCAATAGACTTGATATTTTTCAAATAATTCTTTAAAAGCTATATCAACCACATTATAGCTTCGATTAACTAATTTTCCTACTTCTTTAGCAGATGATTTATCATAACCTAAAGTAATCATTGATTTAATAATATCAAATTTTTTTTTCTTCAAGCTTAATGGTAATGCTAGTAAAAATACCTTCTGAACTTGGTTTTCTAACCATGATTTAAAATCATCAACAAGATGCTTCAAAGAAAATTTTTTTTCAATAGCTAAATTAATGCTCGAGACTAATTTATTAAATAATTCCATTGTGCTTAATCTATAATTGTACCAATCGAGTAAAACCCATTCCCAATAATTATGATTGAAAACTTGTGTATCATCGAAAGCTATCCGTCCACGAATATCTATCACTTGTGGACTTCCAAGCTTATATCCTCGATCATTAATTATCCAAAGAGCTGCAATAATATTTAACAAGATTTCAACCAAATCATTGTAAAAATGTGATGATTTAATTTGATTATTAAAATGAACTCGAAATCCTTCCCTTATTAATAAGAATTTTAATAGTATCTCCTTTTCACGTTGTGGTAAATTAAACAACCAATTAGCTAAAATTATTTGTTCATTTTCGGTGATCACGCCAAAACCTTTTCCATAGTCATGAATTACAACATCTGAATCTGCTTTCTGTATTTTTACTTTCATTTTAATTTTTTTCACTTGAGCATCTAAAAATGCAGATATTTTTTTAAAATATTGGAAGAATTCTTTAGATAATTGTTTTTCAGTAATTTTTCCAATAGCAATTCTGGAAGACATTTAATACCCTCAAGAACAAAAATCCCAACTTTTCCTTTTAACAAACATATTCTCTCCATATTTATTAAATTTTTGTGAAATTTCTGAAGCTGATTTTCATTACATTTTTATACTTCGATAAGAATCCTAAAAATAGAACTAAGAACCAGTAAAAATTGATTTTTCGAATTCTTATCCTTGGGTAAATCCCCTAAGAATCTTATTAAATCATTTCAATCTGATTTTATCAACCAAAAAAATTCGAGGTGATGTGATGAGAAAAAAAATGAATTTGATTGGTTTTTCAATATTTTTCTTAGCAATTCTTATACCTACTGTTAGTATAGTAATAGCTCCACCAATTGAGTTAGACCCTGGTGTGGGTGGAGGAGGTACAATAACTGCAACTCTCAAACGAATATGGGTATACAATTATGACGAAGGGTACATAAGTACTGGTGATGGTACTAGAATACATTATGTCATTAAAGAATATTTATTGTCTAATGATGGTTGGAGAATAACTTATATTGCACAAATTGATTATTTCTACGATTTATCCTTTACTAAGAACTTTCAAGTAGACATTTTCAATCCCTATGGAAATTTATGGGAAAGACTTTGGATCACAACTGATGATGCAACAACAGATCCTGTAGGCAATGGACGGTATCATATCCATGCTTATAAAACTGAATCATTTGATTATCCAAATGATTACGATGACAAATTTGTTGGTATCCGTGGTGGAATTATTGATCTAAATCAACAAATGAATATCTGCCTTTATTATGGATGTATTCTCAAGTTTAGAATAGATGATTCTAACTATGGAAGCATTCAAAAATATTCCGATTGGCATGATGATGGTGAATTCACATATGGGTTCTTTGGACCTTATCCTTATGATAATTGGGCAACATCATATGAATACCCAGATTCTGCTTGGTATAATGTAATGGATAGTATGGCTATTTATATTTAAAGTGGCTCTTCTCTTTGAAGAGCTTTTTTTTTAAGAAAAAATTCAATTAATACTAATCAACAACTTCTTGATGGTTTGTAAAATTTTAAATTGCAGCTTCTGTAGTAGTTACATTCACCACAACCTCCAATAAAAACATGAGTTTAGATTTCATTTTTGTATCAGCACTAAATAAAGATTCAAATTATTTCATTGAAACAGCTGAACGTTTGATTAATGGTGAAATGCATACAAGAAATAGTATAATTATAATTAACAATTCATCAGTTTTTAGTGAAAGTCTAATTATATTACCCAAACCAATACATCCAGGAATTAAATGGCCAGTAGAAATTGAACATAATCATTTCAGTTATAGTTTTGGTAAGGAAAAAGGTTCAATTGTCAAACTACCTTCCAATGAAGAATATATTTCCATTTGGTCTATGAAACTATTGTCTTTTTATAATATAGAAAGTACATCTGGAACACAAACACCAATTAAATTATTAAAAAAATTTCAGAAACTTAAATTAATTAACTAGTGGTGATTAGTAATTAATCATAAAATTACAAAGGATAAAACAATTCAATTCTTAGATTACTTTTTATCTAAAGTCAAAATAAAAAGACTGCTAGAGAAAAAATAATTTAAAAAATTAATTGAAATTAACAGTAAATTTAAGTCATTTTTTCCGTTTTTTTATATTGAATTACAAAAGCCACTATTAATAGAGAACATAGTATAGTGGAAATTTTGATTGGTAAGTTTATTGTTGGAATGTAGTTATATTCAAACGACGGTAAACCATTCCTAATAGTTAGTTTTGTTCGAGTTGAATCTGTATAGGTTTCACCAAATTGAAAAAGTGTTAACCAAATAATATATTCGCTATCTGGCAGCTCAGTTAAGTTTGGATCACTAAAACCTAAATATGAAACTGTTGTCCTATGAGTGATTCCTTGTTGTATGTGAATTGTAGTAATTGATTGAAAAGCTGCAAAAACATTACAGTCTATGACCTTTGTTCTTATATTTCTTAAGTCTGCGCTTACATTCACACGGAAGAATTCCAATCCACAACAAAAGGTAATATTAACAATATAGTTGTTTGAATTATTTATTTTAAAATCAACATTTAATTCAAAAACTGAGTAATTTTTACAAGTATCTGCATAATAAGCAGGATCAGCTAATTTCCAGGTAATATTATATGCTACAAGTTCCAGTTTTTTATAATCTT
This sequence comes from Candidatus Heimdallarchaeota archaeon, assembly GCA_019058275.1. Lineage (GTDB taxonomy): Archaea > Asgardarchaeota > Heimdallarchaeia > JABLTI01 > JABLTI01 > JABLTI01. The sequence goes on along the minus strand of JAHLVW010000048.1, from coordinate 3,898 downwards.
CAGGCATTTCGTTTTCATCAATCATATTTTGAACATATTAATTAAATTAGTAAAAATTAGCAAAATAAATAAAATCTGTACTAGAAATCCTACTTGGATCTTGCTTAAACCTTTCATCCTCGTGCAACTCATACATATTAAGGTCTTGCGATATATAATCCTTTCTTTGATTACCGAACTGGACTTCTAGACCTTAAAGAAGAAGTGTGAGTCCTGTCGCATCAATTTTTTCCGTTAACTGTTTCTAAACTATCAAGAGAGAGTGTTTATTAGAAATGTAATTAATAGGTAATAATAGAAATAGAGGACTGATTTTATGAGTAAGACACAAATGAAAAAACAAACTTTAATTAGTTTACTAATTGGGTTTTCCTTATTCGTCTCTTTATTTCTTGTTCCCTTTATTTTAAAATTTACAGGTGGAATTAGTGATCCAAATTATACTTTTGGAGAATCTTTTGGTATATCTTTTACTTGTTTTGCTCTGGGTATAATGGCCATTGTCTATACTCCATTAATTACCTGGTTTTCATTTGCAAAAAATAAGAATGTTAATCTTTGGGGCTGCTCTCTTTTCGGGTTTTTCTTTGTAATTTTAATCTTAGGTTCAGGATTAGCAATACCTTTTACTTTATGGCAAGTTAATCAAGAACGAAGAGATATGGGAGAAATCGTTATACTCAATGATAGGGATTACAAATCATTATATGGTTTTTCTGGAGATGGTTCAGAAAATAATCCGTTTTTAATTGAAAATTTACACATAAATACAACAAAAACATATGGTATCTACATAAGAAATTCTAAGAATTTCTTTTTAATTCGTAACTGTACCATTCATGCAAGTAGAAATACAATTTATGTGAGAGGAACTGCATTTGGAAATTGCAAGATAATTGACAACCAGCTCTTTCATGGAACACTTCTCATAGAGAATTCAATTGCTCTTTCTCTAGAAAATAATACTGTTCAAAATAAAATTGATATTAGTAATTGTTCCCTTGCCAGAATTATTAACAATAAATGTGGCTACCTCAAAATTGATTTCTCAGATCAAGTTTTGGTAAATAATAACAGAATAACAACAGGTTTACTGATTTGTTGTTCTGGATATTCAACAATTAGCAATAATATAATCAACAATTGTACAAATCCTGGACTTAGGGTTCTCAATGTATATAATCTACTAATTGTAAATAATACTTCTTGTAATAATCGAGATGGAATATTTATTGATTCATCAGAACTTGTCACAGTGCTAGGCAATAATTTTAGTTCGAATGTAAATACTGGAGTGACAATTAAATATAGTATAAATATTACACTTTCTAGCAATTATATTCAAAAGAATCAAAATGGACTTTTCTTCGATGATAATCACTTTGTAATTTTAACTAGGAACCTATTCGCAAATAATACTGAATATGGTATTTATGTTGAATATATTGGGTACTTAAATTTATTCTATCAAAATAATTTTTATTACAACAACCTTGCTGGAATGCCTTCAGGCATTGCCCAAGTTTTTGAAAATACAAGTTTACCACATTATCATGATCAAGCGATTTACTGGTATGATATTAGTACAAATGGAGGTAATTACTGGTCTGATATTGTTTGGAATGAAGGAGTAATCTACGAAATAGATGGTGGAAATAATACTGATCCATATCCCTTAGAAAATCCTGTTAGTCTTTAATGCTCAGCCAGCAGGTACTTACCACTTCAGCATGTCATTACCAACCTGGACTTCTAGCCCTTCAAGAAGAAGTGGGTGCAGTGATTCTACATTTTTTTTTACACAATCATATATAATAAAAATTGGTCTTCGATCAGAATCAAAGGCCAAAGATCTAGGATTATCTTTCAGATCTTCAAGAACAGGTTTGGGTTCGATGATTTCTCTAATCAGAAAACCAGCTCCAAAAAGTGCTTGTGTATATTCTTGTAGTGTACGATGAAATTGCCAGACTGGTTTATTCTTCGCCCATGAAACTAATAATCCACCGGAATCAAAATATCTGTCAATTAGTATGAATAATTTTTCTTCATTTCTAGGTGTGTCAAAAGGCAGTCTGAAGAAAATCTGATTGTTAGATCCAAAGACAGGATGAAGATTTGACCAAATAAATCTCCCTTCTGGTTTTAAGATTCTACTAATCTCTTTAAATGTTGCTTTGTAATCTTGAACATCAACCATAACAATATTTGACACAACCATATCAAATGACTCTGATTCAAACATGGTCATATTAGTTAATGATCCTATGTGGAACTCACATCCCAAGGATTCTTCTTTCTCTTTTTTCCTACAAAATCCGATGAAATTCTTTGAGAAATCGATACCAACTACTTTCGCTCCTTTTCTAGCTAGTTCTCTTGCTAAGTATCCATTTCCACATCCAGCATCTAATATTCTTAACCCTTTTATTTCCCCCATTTGTTTCCAAAGAGCTGGATCAATAATTAATCTTCTATTTCCATCACCCTTATCTTCGATATTATCATAATACTGCATAAATGTATGACTTGCTTTTTCCCATCTATCTCTTGTATCAGAAAGATCTATTTTTTCATCTGCGAAAACATCTGAATGAAATGTAACATTCCCTGATTGTTTTCGATAAGAATGAATTATATTGTCTGCTTTCAATGCTTCCTCTACTGTAATTTCTTTACCTTTCCGTAAATCTGCTGGTTTCCAAATTGGTTCCCAAGGGAAACGAATTTGCACTATAGGTATTAATGCATTCTCTTCCTTGTACAATTTCTTTGTATTGATTTGCCATGGGTGTTTACCTGTATATTCAGCATATAAGAGATCAAAATGAGGTTCTTCACAAATTTTACAATCAAAAGCGTAAGCATATGTTTTATTCCAAAATTTTGTTGGGTAAAGAGTTGGTTTATTGCATTTTCCACAGATTATTTGATTAGCTGTCGGACACCAATAAAGGAAACTAAAATGGAAAAATCCTTTACATTCCGAGCACTGGAACTTTGAGTGCCAAAGGCAGCGATTTACCAGTCCTTCTGAGCTGTATTTTCCAATCCTTATTGGGTAGTTTTTTTCTTCTTTAACTATATCCTGACAATAAAAGCAATCAGTTCTATTCTTATCAGTTGGAATTAACATAATTAGACAGAGTATGAATAGACTATATTTTTTATTATCAAAAACACAAATTGTATTATGATTATATACTACTTTTAGCCATTCAAGAAGAAGTGGGTGCAAAAATTCTACATTTACATTATATTCTCTTGAATTAAAGTATTAGAATTATTTTTATAATGAAAAAAAAAAGATATCAATGGGAATTCAAATATGATAGAGAGAATTGCTAAGAAAAAATCGTTCTTTGTAATAATCATCTTCATTATTTTTCTGCAAATAATAGCTTCTCAAAGTGTTGCTGGTTATCAATATACACCTAAAAAGACTTGGGAGATTACTCCATCGGGTTATACTAATCTTATTCTATCCAACTTAGTTATTAAAGATATAAATAATGACAACATAGAAGAAATCCTTTATTTTACTGATAATTCACTTTGTTGTTATACCATTGAAGGTGAATTACTTTGGTCAATAGATTTATCATTTGAACATTTTACTCAAAGTCAACCGATTGTTGTTGATTTAAATGATGACTTGTTATATGAAATTTTAATTTCGGATGGTTATTCTCTCAATTGTTTCAACTCTATGAGGAAAAAATTATGGGATTATAACTATGGATTGATCGTCGTGTAGTAGCTAATCCTCTCGTTTGTAATATTGATGGGGATTCTAATGTTGAAGTAATTACAACCACAAGACATTCGGTACTATGCCTTGATAATAATGGAAATTACCTTTGGAATTTTACTAAAAATCATCTAATATTCTATACTG
>JAHLVW010000004.1 GCA_019058275.1 Candidatus Heimdallarchaeota archaeon | reverse complement strand
GTGCAGGAGTTTCTGAAGTACTAGCCCATTCAGCAAGACATTCAGCAGAACATATTGGTACGAATTTAACATTAGGAACAGTCTTGCCATCTGAATACATCAAAAAAGTAGATTCTTCAACAACAAAGGTTCGATGACCATGTTTTCTTTTAGTGGCAGTATGGATACAAGATTCACACTGTCTGCATTTTTTTCCTACTCGAACCAAAATTAGTACTCCTCCAAAGTATTGATGATCTTCTCGAGAAAGTAGTCATGCTTGGGCAGATCAGGATCATCTTCAAAATAGTGAAACAATTCCGTGAGAAGTTTAACCAACTTTCTTTGCTTTTCATTGACTTCTCTTTCTTTTTCTTGCAGCTCCCAATCATGAATTAAAGGGTGAACTCCGTTAAAAACCAAAATCAGCCCTCCAAATCAACTTCGTTACCTTCAGAATCGAGAATTGTGTAACGAATCAAATTAGGATCTGCTTCTTTCTCAGCATTCTTCAATTTCTGTGATAATGCTGCATTAATCTCTTTCCAAGTAGGTTTATGACCAAAAACTAAATCAAAACCTACATCAACATTAACAATATATTTTGACAAAATTTTTCCTCCAAAAATTAACCTGTTCCATCGGCATGGATATCCAAGTCCAAAGCATCAAAAACTCCTCGAGCAGTTTCTTCTCGAGAAGAATCATCTGGATTATCATTTACAACTTTAGAATCAAAGTTGAAGTATCCATCAACAATATCTAAACCAAAACGCAGGAAATGATCTCTAAAACAAGATTCTAGAGATCTCGCTTGTTCTTGAGCTTTAGTCAGTGCTTCAGAACAATCCTTACCAAAAACAGCAAGATGATAGATTTGGAATTTAGTTACGTGAGAAAATCGAAATTCAAGTTTTATACCTTTTGAAAATGAATGATTGCTTATAATGACAAATTTTTCCCAGTTCATAATTGTTACATGTAAACTAATTGAACCCCATTTGCCGGATAATAAAATATCTTTCTTGAATCTTTCAAGATTACCAGGTTGTAGTTCTACAATAGAATACTCACTGAAGGTTTTCCTCAAACGAACAAACCTATGATCTAAGCTAGTAGTTTCTTCTCGAGAAGAAGCATCTAAATCATCATTTTGAGCTCTAATGCTAATGCCAGCTTCGAGATATTTTTTAGAATAATCTATCCACCGTTTTTTTGAAATTGGTTGAGTAATTTGCTTACCAAGAAGAGTTAGAACATAGGTATAGGATTTTACTTCACCGTTTCTGGTAATTAGTTGCTTAGCCATCAATTGTTTGAGACTATCATAAAAATGACTATTGGAAACTTTAGCATCATCAGGTAAATTGTTAAAGATAACAGAAGAAAAAGAACAAGGATTTGACTTGATATAGAGAAGAATCTCTTGTTGAATCTTAGGTAAACAAGAGAACTCTGAGTAGCTATTCAAGAAGAAACCTCCTCAGATGTCTCTCGAGAGGAATCTTCTCGAGATATTCGTTCCTGGGATTCTAAAGCAGACTCAAGAGTAGCTTCCTTCTTGAGAAAACCTTTCTCAAGCAAATGGTCTTTGAGCCCTGGAAGATTCTCTATTAGAATATCTTCATAAGAATCTCTTCTATGACCTAATGAGCCAATATAATCAATTATTGGTCTCGCCATCCACATAGTGGATTTATCCATCATTTCAACAGATTTTGTAAAATTAGGCATAAATGATACACTCTACACTTTATCTATAATGTCATAGGACTATAGATATATAAACATAGTGTATAGGGTAGAATCTACATTTTGTTTCATAAATTCTATAATATGTAGAAAGCAATACATACAGTATGATTGATAGAAAGTCTGATAACCAAATTGCAATGCTTGAGGAATATAAAGGAACTTTTCAAATTTTAATTCAAATTCTAAAACTTGATGGGGAATCATATATTGCACAATTAGTAGATTTTCTACCTCTAAACAATAAAACAATTAGAAATGCTAGAGGGAATTTAATCTCTGCTGAATTAATTACCTTAGATGAACGACTTGATCCTCATGATAAAAAATATCGACTTTTTATGATTCTAACAGAAAAGGGAAAAAAAGTAGCAGAATTAGCTGCAAATATAGAAGAGGAACTAAGAAAGGAATAAACAATAATGAGGATGAGGGATCATGAACCCGAGATATATGATCTTAGATTCAAAATGTATAATAAGAAAATTTGAAAATGATTGGCAAATAAATATTGATAATAAAGGAACTAAAATTGATATTTATTGTGATAGAATTTCTACAAATGGTATTGATTTTAATTTCCATGTTAAAAATCATGAAATCAGGCCAAACACAAACGAAGAAGTTATCATTTCCTTATATGATACTGATGATTTAGGTAAAAAAAGTGGAAACATCGTTCAAGATTCGGATATTAAAAGAAAGAATCTTGAATTTTATTGTTCAAAAGCTTGTATAGAAAATCAAATACTAGCAATAGATCGAATCATAAAAGAAATAGAGGGAGCATATGAAGTTGAAAAGGGATTATCATACAAATATCTTCATAAATTGACTTTTGAAGAAAAATTCACTCTTGATTCTATCATTAATAGAATCGGAAATCCAGATGATTTTTTTATTGAACAAGAAGAACTGGATGAACTAGCAAGGTTATATGAAAAGACAAGAGAATAGAGGAAGAGTTGAGAAAGGAATAATACTTTCGGTTATGTGTGTCCGCTGGACACAGAATAACTAATCACGAATCAACAAGATCATAAATTAACTCTCGAATTATCTTTTGACATTCATCACAAAATTGTAGTTTGATTTCTTTTAGATAATTGATTTTCCTAAATTCCTCTTCTGTCAAGTGCTCATTCTTATTTGCCATCTTTTTAAACTCCTCGGTTTTGGTTTTGAGTATTTAAACGCCACGGCTTTAGTTACAATAGCATTTACATTTAGCTATATAAACTTCCAACTAAGTGAGAGAGTAGAGCTAAAGTAAAAAATTCTGTTCATAAATGTATAAGGTAAAAAATTAATCAAGTAATAGAAAAAAAGAGGAGTAAAAAAACTACTCCTGAAGAACATAAGAACCAGTTGATTGTAAACTAGCTGTTGTTGGGGAAAAACTGAATGCCATCCAGAAGAGCTAATCTGCGACAGTCCAAAAAAGAATGAGAATTTACAAGTTTTCAATCATATTTTTACTTTTTTTGATATCTTTTTCACATCTTGTTTTTTATTAGTCTTTTGAGTATCTTCATCCTTTAATATATTCCTAGAAATTTCAAAGTTTGCTTTCTTTGGTGTTAAAACTTTAATCTTAAAACGTTCAGATTGATTATCTTGATTTGGATCAAGAACCTCTATAAGTTTTAAATCTCCAGTTATTAGAGTTGCTTGTGATGAACGTGCTAAACTAACCAGTACTCTGTCTTCTAATTTAATATCCTTATCATCTTTAATTTTAACGTGTTCACACCATTTCAAAGTCTTTGCTTGAATAGTTAGATATTCATTCCATAAAGACAATAAATGACTATCTCTCAATTCATTCAATATCTTATGATAGCATTCCATTAAATTTCCATCAAAAACTACTTTATCACAATGATTCAAGATATTACCAAAAAGTAAATATGCTTCATAATCAGGATTATTTTTGTGATCTTGTCTTTTTGATGCATGATAAAAACAATTCTTATCAATGATATACTTTTCTTTAGGCATTTTAAATCCCCATTACTTATCCATCAAAATCTTCTGGTAACGTTGAAATCTCTCTAGATTTGCATCAAAAAAACCTGGTAAACCCTCTTCTAGTTGACCATTCTTATCAAATTTTATCTTGCTACTGGAACAAAAATCATTTTCTTTTTGAAAATAATATAGAGACAAGTTATCTTGATTCATTTCCTTTAACCCGATTTTTGTTAATGCATAGTATATTATATGTTCACTATGTGTAGTAATCAAGAGCTTCTTATCAGTTTCTAATGCATGATTTATTAGAATCTCCATTAATTTACTTTGGGCTTTTGGATGTAGATGTATTTCAGGTTCTTCAATTATTACAAGACTTCCATTAGGTGCAATGGCTAATTGGGATAAAAGAAAAGCAACTTGATTTAAACCAAATCCTTCGTTAATTAGACTTACTTTTATTTCTTCTACACTATCTGATAAACTCAATGACCTACTGAGTAACAATTTCTTTCCAGGTTTAATATCAAGTTTCAGTTTAGTTTTAAATAATTCTTCACACCAAGCAGAAACCAAATTAAAAAGCTCATCCTCATAAAGCAGCTTACTAAGCCAACTATCATTTCTTTTATCATAATTTAAATTGGGTGGACTAAGATGTGTGATTGAATCATCAACAAGTGAATGAGATGGTTTATCAGTTCCTCTTAAAGCAGGAACATAAAAGACTTTATTTAAGATATTTTCCAAATTTACTAGTTTGTTAAGTTCTTCTATTATTTCATTTGCTTGAATCTCTACATTACTTGTTTTTTTACTAGCTTTAAAACTTAAACCTATATTAATTGGTTGAAGACTATCTCTTAAACTGAAACTGAATGAGAAATTTTCATTACTTAGAGATTTTCTCGTTCCTCTTTTAATAGTAATATCATTAACTAAATCATTATTGGAATCAAGAAAATTATAGGATCCAAGTCCTTTAAAAGTTATATTTGCTAAATTGATTTTACTATTTTTAATTTCAAAGTTAATTATGGATTCCAAATCCTCATACTTATTTTTTAATGAGATTATTATTGGATTTTTTTCATTTTTTTGATAATATAAATTATCTAAATTTCCTAAGTCCAAAAATCTACCTGATGACTTTATATTTTTATTTCTTAATAAACCTCTTGAACTAAAAAAATCTAATGATTGATTTAGAATCAGAAGTGCTTGTCCAATTGATGATTTACCTGAACCATTTGGACCAATTAAAATTGTAATTACTTTTAGATCAATTTCAGATTTTAAAATCCCTTTAAAATGATCTATAATAATTCCACTTAGCAAAAAAAACCCCTACCATTCATATTTCTAATAAAATCTTTGCGAATTACTATTAATACATTTCGATAAGAAGAAACAAAGAATAAGAAAAAATATAGTACCATTAATTGGATTAATCTTTACATTATTAGCAACCATATAAACAACAATATTTTCATAGAAATCTGACTTATTTCTTCCATCTTATAACACAAATAACTACCCAGCTTGTTCTTTGGTAGTTTTGATAGAAATATTTTTCAATAAAACTTATCAATCAATTAACTTAGCAATATTCTAATTATATGGGGATGAATGAAGGTTAAAGAATGTCAAATTGAGGAATAAAAATGGAAAAGGAAATTTATGATTATAAAAACAGTTATGAAAGAATATGGCGGATAAATCAAGGTACAATTACAAGAAAAATTGTTAGAAAAGTAATTGAGAGTATTTTAATTCGAAAAGATAATTTTTCTGTTAATGATTTTAATGTTATAATTGCTATGACCGCTCATGGTAAAACAATTGGTCCAGCTAAAAAAATAGAAAAAATTACTCTTTTGGATATTAATCCTGTTTCAAAAAAAGAAATACTTTCACTGATTTCTAGTGATGTCGGTTGTTGGGGTTTGCCCAAGCAAGAATTTAGCGATGTTTTTAACAATAAGGAATATTTACTTGCTTTTAGGAATTTATTACAAACACTAGTATTTACTAAAAGTGAAAATATAGAAACTCTTCTTATGGCTCTCGAAAAATTTGCTGATTACAATATACCAAAATTACAATCAGCTTTTATTTCTCCAATTTTGTATTGTATTCATCCAATTGCTTTTCCAATTGTTAATAGTAAGTCTAGAAAAGTTATTGGTGATTACTATCAAAGGAAATTTTCGCATAAATTAATTGATTATTTAAATGAAAGAGAGTTCTTTGTCAAATTTAGAAATGATAAAAATTTCTTATCTGATTTTAGAGATGTAGATGGATATGTAGTTTGGATGTTGGGTTTATAATCATTATAGGGTAATCTATTTGTTAAGAAAAAATATGATTAAAAAGTCTTAAAAGGAACTACTTGAGATACCAAATCAAGAGGATTAGTTCTAATGCTTTAGACATGGATGAAACCTCTTCAGCAAGAAGTTGTTTTGAAACTATTTAAACGAAAGCATCAGAGAGCTAGTTTACTGAAAGTATTTTTTCTGTTGGTATATTTAGAAGGAAAAACAACTATGAGTATAAAATGACAAATAAAAAATAGGGAAATTACTTATTTTTCATTTAATACTTCTAATTCTAGTTTAATAAAATCAAGAGTTTTTTCACTTAGTTCTAACAAAAAAGAATTAATTTGATCATAAATTGAATTATTTAATTTTGCAAAATCATCTTTAAAATTGGATAGTGTTTGGGCTGTACTAAAATAGAAGTCAAAGTGTTTATTTATTTTTCTTTGCAAATGTTCATATTCATAATAGACTCTATCAAGTGCCTTTTGTAATGTATAATTATCTATGAGGTTAGTACTTTTTAAAGAAATTGCTTTCCATTCACTTAAATCAAGATGACCAAGAATAACCCTATTTCTTACTTTCTTTTCTATTTGTTTCAAAAGTTTAATATTTCTCTCAAATTCATTTTTTAGACTTTCTAAGACTGTTCTTTTCTCTTTTTGTAGTAATTCAATTTCCTTTTGTTCTTCTTGTTTTTTTTTCCAAACCTCAAATTTACGATTAAGCCAAATACCTATTGGAATACCTAGAGCCAAACCTATTATTGTTGCTAATAATTCACTAAAGAAATTTGTTAAGAATCCTTCCCAAGACATAAATACACCTACTTCGCCAATCTTAAATGAATTTGTAATGTCTGATTAATTTTATAACATTTTTGCAGATTTCATGTTATATGATAAGGCATATTATCATATAATGTTAAAGGTGTTTTCTATTTTATACCATCTTGTTCTAAATTCCTTTACTGAATTTTTGTAAGAAATTGTTCCATGAAATCGGATTTTGGCTTTTTTCCATTTTTCAGCTTCAAGTGGAAATTTAAAAACAAATCTTTTTGGTGATGGAGGAACATCTGCTAGCAAGTCACCCTCGAAAACTTCAATTGTTTTTTGCTTAAATGGATTGTTGTCTTTATCAAGAGTGTTCAATAATTTGATTGTTGCAGAATATTCAAATCTTGCATCAATGTCTCCTTTATTTCCTCTTACATGAAGTATATTTATTTTACAGAATCTTGCATCTTTATCAGCATCTATAGGAACATCAGGTGAAGCTTCTCCTGAAGAGCTTAACTCATACGAGTAATGTTTGAAGTTAGGTTTCTTTCTTCTTTGACGTAATTTATCAATTATTACTGCTATTAGAGTAAGAATACTAATAACAATAGCAATTAATCCATTATCTCTGATAAATAACCATACACTATTCCAATCAACCATATTTAATTAACGCCCATGAAATTTTCAAAGAGTATTTACTCAAATAGATACTTAATACTTTCTCTGACAAAAAATAAAACTGAAGCTTTTCTATTGATATATTTAGAAAAAAAAAGAAAGGGGGAGAATAATTATTCAAGGTTGGATTGGTTGTTTCTCTTTCTGTTCTACAATAGATTTCTCATCTTTCTTTGAAATTTCGATGTATGCAAGATAGACTGTTATAACTGGAAGTAGTAAAGCAGCTATTGAAATAAATATATTATTTGTTATCTTGGAAAATGTATAAAATCTCGAAGCCGTTTGATAAAAGAATTCTACTTCAAGATCTTCATCTTCTTGATTAATTAGAATAATTAAATAATCTGCTTCAATTGGTATCTTAACCTCTCCGGATTCTGTTCTAAAATCAGTAGGATATCGAATAATTATCCCATGGTAATCGTAATATACACAATCATCATGTAAACTGGTTCTTGGTACATTGAAATAAATATCATCAGTTACCAAGAAAATTGATAAATCACTAACATTTTCTCCATAAATAAAAATTTCATAATAAAATCTTTCACCTTTTGTGAGATTACGATATGTGTGAAAGGCATTATCATCATTTGCGGGTACTATGGAGAAGTGAGTTTTTGAACGATTATTGTTTTCATAAACAAAAATCTTTACATTTATTGTTACTGAAATGATTAAAAAAATACAAATCAGACCGCCAAAAATGATTTTCTTATTCCTTTGTGTCAATTTCTCTGACAAACTTTACACCTTGTTTATTCCTTTTCAAAGAAAAATTCATGTTAATTACTTTTTTATTTTTAAAAATAAAAAATTTTTGGTTTTCTAACTAGGAAATAAAAATTCCGTTGATAAATTTAAAAGAAAAACAACGTGAATAAAATGAAAGTTATTTAAATGGAAATTAAGATAAATTAATAAAAAGAAAAGGTGAGTATATTAATGAAGAAATCTAATTTTTGGAATATAGTGTTTTTAATTTTTAATTGTCTTTTTTTAATTGGAATTATCGTTGGAAGTGTGATTATTAGTATCAAATATAATCAATTTAATTATTCAATGTCAAATGCTTCATATGATGTCCAATTGTCAAATTTTTATAATATCTTAAGAAAAAATTATCAAAACGTAGTAAATCAAAGCCAATTCTATGTAGATTTGGTACTTCATGATTCATGTCAATATAATCCCTTTATCTATTATAATATTAAGGATTTGAAAAATATAGATTTACAACATACCATGGAGTGGGTGAATTTTACTTTCTCAAACCACCCAATATGGTCTAAAATATGGACTAAAAATACACATTATAATGATCTACATGAAAACATTACTCTAAACCTAAAATATATCGAAGATGAAACATGGGTTGAAAACCTCGATGAAAATATAACACTTATTCGTTCACCCTTAGAAACAGCTCTTTATTGTATGGGTGATTGTCAAGAATTCTCAACTTTTACTAGTACATTATTTGAATTTTCAGGATTTGATACAGTTTTAGGAGTTGTTGATTACACTAAAGCTGTTGAAGGAATCGAGCCATATTCGAATTCGTCTCATATGTTTCTATGGATAAAGTTACCAAAAGAGTTTAGTGTTTATTGGGGACCATTATGGCGATTTGGAAATGGTTCATATGAATGGTTTTGTGTAGAACCTCAATCTATAAATCCTTTAAGTTATAATCCTAGTTTTGTTCAATACTATCAAAATCAGAATTTAAGTGATTGGAGTAAAATTTTTCAATGGATGGTTGTAGCTCCACCAAATGATCCTCAATTAAGTTTGAATTATTTAATACCTGAACCTGAAGATTTTGATTGGTAATAACTAATTTCAATAATACTATTTTATTTTACAAACTTTACATTGATTAGTAATAAATGCTCTTTCGAGAAAGACAATACCAAAACTAAAGTTTTCTGTAAAAATATCAGGGAATTGGAAGGCAAGCTTATTTGTTGCCCAGGAAAAATAGTATGGCATCCTGATAAACCAGGTTGTAGTAATCCAGTACAATGAGAATGATAGTATATTATTGATTTTTAAATCAGGGATTTTTTTATTGTTTTCAGGGATTCAAGAAAATCTTCTAAGGTTTTGCCTATCCCAGTATTTCCTCTCCTTCTTGATTTTACCCAACCAATTTTTTGTAAATTATTTAATTTTTCAATAAAATTATTACCCTCTATCAAAATCACCACCAGTTTTCCTTATTTCAAACTGGGTACTAAACATCAAGCAATTAAATAAAGATTGCTAAGGAAAATTCTACTAATAACCATGTAAAATTTGATTTATCTGTAAACTTATTTTCGAAAAGGTTATTTTCTCTATAAGACTTAAATCTATACCACATTCAAGAAACAGTAAAGTTCTTCCAGTTATCAATGCTTTAATTGCTGTTGTTTCATCAATTATTCTTTTTACTTTACTTTTTTTGAAATGGAAAATATCATTTCTTTTTTGTTTCAGAAGAATTAAAATAGCTAAAAACTGATCACTTATTATTCCATCAAGATATAGAATTTCCAATATAACTCCTATTGACCATGATCTTACATCGCCAATAAGACCTTCTCGATGTTTCTTTAGATTAAAATCTTCAATAAGGTCCTTTAAATTATCAGGTATTTTCATTTCCTTATGCTTCTCTTCCACTAATTTTTCCCACTGATTTCTTAATAATGCTTCTATAAAAATCCAAGAATGCATAAATGATACCCGATAGTTTTGATTTATCAGTTCCATGTTTCCTCGAGCTAAAAATTCGTATGGTTGTGATTTTTTCAAAAAATCATTTTCCTGAATTGCATCCCAAATAATTGAGCAACTTGCGAATATCTTATCAAGTTCCTTTTTTGTAGTTTTTACTGTGTCTAATGAAGAAAATTTCTCAAGTGATATTTTTGATTTACTAAATAATTCTGTTCTTCCTTCTTTATCTATCGATGGAATTATTAAATCATATTTTTTGAAGAATGAAATAGGTATTTCTATCAAATTAAAGAGAATCGCGACATTGTTGAAATGAATTAATGCTTGATCTAAAGAAGTATTATGAATTACCAAGAAACCACTATGAGTGCTAAATTCCTGTCCAGCAATTTGAACAACTTCTCCTTCTACTAATTTTAGGTTTTTATCAAACATATCATCTGAAGTTTTTTTTGCTTTATTTCTCTTTAATTCAATTGGAGGATATAAACAAGCCATTATCGTTGGAATTTTTATTATATCAAATTCTTCCGGAAAATCAGATATAATTTTCATTTTTTCAACTAAAGAGAGTTTTTTATCATCACGTTTTTTAGCCATTTCCTTTCCCATATAATTAAATTACTCTGTTATTATTAATAATTTCCTTAAAAACAAATGTTGTTAAACAGATGCTGATTTGTTTTAATAAAGAAATATGATATCAATCCTTATCATAGCTGCAGGTTGCTCTCAAAAATGCCATCCTGAAGAACCAGTTTGTGTTCATCTAACACCAAAAGAAATGATGAATAGAATTTAAATTATTTTTTAAAAATTGTAAACTCATCTCTTTTTAAGTAGACTTTTTTCCTTACATTCTTTTTTCTTATTTCATAGAATTTAGCAAATCGTTTTCGTTTATAGTAATAAGCATTAAATTTAATTTTGGCACTTTTCCATGGTTGAGCTGGTAATGGTAGATTGAAATCAAAGGTTAATATTAGAGGTTTAGTGGTAGGTATGCCAATAGATTTCTTATAATTGTATTGATAAAGTGTTACATCTTCATTAGAGCATAATGCAGTATCATTTGCATCATAGGCAATTATTTTAGGATCAACGATCAATTCGGTTGTTTTATCGCCAAGATTTTCTCCATAAATATTAAAACTTATAAAGAAAAGTCTATCATCTTGAATTAAACCATCATTATCAAATTCAGGACCAAAAAGCTCTATTTTAGGTCCTATCTTCTTGGTACGATAATATGTAAAAATAAAAGTAGCAAACGATAAGACTATTGCAGAAATAGCAATATAATCACTATTGGATAATCCCATTTTCCATCAAAAAACAATAGTTGCTCCTGCATATAACAATTCCTTGTAAAGTTATTCCTGGATGCCCTTTCTGATCCAGGATGAAATTGATTGAGGTTTGTGCAGCAATACTTCGATTGCCTTTTTGGAGAAAGGGCC
The DNA here is from genome assembly GCA_019058275.1 of Candidatus Heimdallarchaeota archaeon. Classification (GTDB taxonomy): domain Archaea; phylum Asgardarchaeota; class Heimdallarchaeia; order JABLTI01; family JABLTI01; genus JABLTI01. The sequence goes on along the minus strand of JAHLVW010000004.1, from coordinate 617 downwards.
TGTAAAAATAGGATCTGTTCCTAAAAGAAAAAATGCTCGAGAGTTCATTGAAACTATTAGAAGTAGTGTCGGGATGCTCCATCAGAAAGCAGATCCCAGATACATTGGTTCCGCTTATACTCGACATTTGATCGCTGAGGGATCAGGAATTGCTTTCGGGCAACTTCCCCAGTCTCACTGTTTTCCTTCTGTATCCCTAGTGTGCCATGATTAGTACATAGAGAATTTACTATTTAAATTACTCAAGCAGTTTCTTCCAGGTTCTCTCGAGACTTGATGACTAGATCTCTCTGCCAGGTAGGTAAGCTTTTGAGAAATGAATCATCAACTTTGCAACGTCTACTGAGCTGCTGCTGTGGAATCTTTTTCTTCTTGCGAGCCATCACCAGCACCAAGAGTTTCTTCTATGATCTGCAACACCTCAGGATCGAGTTTTTGTCTCAACTTTTTCGTCTTAATCTTTTTAGTTTATACAACAATTTATCACAATCTACTCAAGCAAAAGATAATAACACATCCTGCAGCTAGAAGCATTTGTTAATGTAGACCAGTAAGAGTGTTAAGAAAAGCATTTCTTCATCAGAGAATTGATGATCTTTCTGTAATTCATTTTGCAG